>CAUJHZ010000053.1 GCA_963205185.1 Planctomycetota bacterium
GCACGGCAGCGGATTGGGCGTGACGCGCTGGGTGGTCGAGCGAACCATCGCCTGGCTGCACCAGTACCGCCGACTTCGCATTCGCTATGAACGCACCGGCGAAATCCATCAGGCCTTCCTCTCCATCGGCTGCAGCCTCATCTGCTTCAACAAACTCAAACCGCTATTGTGTTAGGGGCTCTTAACGCCGCGCAGGATATTCCTCGTGGCCCGCTCGCCTCAATGCTGAGACCACCGATGCGCGCGGAGGTCAATCCTTGGTGATCCGGTCTCCGACCGGCGAAATTGTGGCGCACCAGGCCGATGTGAACCTTGTGGCGCCCACTCATCGGTGCGACTTGTAACCCCAGGTTCTATTAACACGACTTCAGGCAGGATTCAGAGCAGTCTCATCGTGCTGCGGTAGCATGTGGATGTTGCTTTGACCATTGCAGTCGATACACGAAAGGTGTGTTTCCATGAAATCTCATGCTTGTATTTTGTGCAGCGCCGCGATGCTCGCGTCGCTCGCACCGCTCGGTGGAGCCAATGTGGCTCAGGAGCCAGCGAACCGGCAACCGACGACGGTGAATCGCCAGCCGATGAATCGCGACGGCGTCGCCCCGTCCATTCTTCATCGCATGGAGGGGGTCTGGAAGGTCGAGGCCCGGGTGAATCCCCTCTACTGGGACAGAATGAAGAACGTCCTGGACAGAAACGGCATTGACGACCTCCATCGTCGCAACAACCCAGGCGGACCCAACACCCAGGATCCCAACCGGCAGGATCCCAACCGGCAGGATCCGAATCGTCGCGATGACAACGGCATGATGATCGATACTCCTCATTCGTTCCGCGGAATGGCTGAGGCACGAATGATCCTCAACGATCAGATCCTCGGCGAGCAAACCTATCTCATCGCCGACAACGCCAATGTGACGGACACCAGCCGGCCCGGGACGGCGCCCGGCGACAAGAGCACCAACCCGGACACCAACCCGGACACCAATCCGAGCCGCATCATCGGCAACAATCGCTCGATGCAGGCGCTCTCGTTCTTTGCGTTCGATCCGCAGCGCGACACCTACACCGCGGTGTTCATGAGCGATCGTGACGGCGAGATCCACTACCGCTCCGGGCAGTACGACGTGAGCGGCCGTAAGATCGTCTTCGAAGATCAGCGGTCCATTCTCGACCGCACGCCCAACCGCATCACCCCGGGCAATCGCGATCGCGACCTCGACAAAGACAGGACGCCCGGCATCGACAAGGACCGCGGCATCGACGAAGACAACTCGGGCGGATTCGAACGCCAGCCGGCCACGACTCCCAATCGCGAGTTGCGCGGCAATGCCAATCCGTTCGGTGATGACATCCGCGTGGTGGTGGAGATCCTTTCCGACGATCAGCACCGCGTGACGATGTACAAGGGCGACATCCTCGGCACTGAGAATCCGACGATCCGTCCCACGACCACCCCGGGCCAGGACAACCCGCGGACCAACCCGACCCAGACGCCGGGCCGTGAGTTTGGCGCCAACGAGCCGCTTCCCGCGAACGTGGTCTACCAGGCCACCTACACCCGCTCCAATGAGCAGGAAGTGAGCGAGTTCCGCGACCTGCTCCGCAAGGCCGATGAAGACAAGGGCACGGACAACCACCTGAACAATCAGGAATACAAGAAGCCGTAAGCCGCCTTCGAAGCCATTGGCCGATTCGCGGGCGACAAGCCCCCACGCATCGCTGTCCCGCCGCCGCAAAAAACGCGGTGGGGCAGCGATCGTCTTTTTGGCGCAGGGTGCAATGGCCGAGTTCCATAGGCGCGTTCATGATGCGCTTTTCACCCGCGCTTCAGCCTGCGTTCACTTCCAGTCTGTATAGTCCAATGTAGATAAGCCAAGTGAGGAAAGAAGGTAACGGATGAGCGACTTCACTCAACACCCGTTCGCCGGGCGGCCGCCACAGTATGCTCACGACGATGTCAATCCCTACCCGCGTGAGATGCGCGCGGGGTCGCGGCCGTACGTGGAAGACGAACGGCAGCACCACGGCACGGTAAGCGATCTGCGCGATGTGTATTACGGGCGAAGCGATCGTGATGCAGGACGTAATGACTTCGGGGCCGGTGGGGGATTCTCGCCCACCTACCGCGAGGAGCACCCCGACCGGCTCCACGACGCCCGGCGGAGTCACGACGAGAGGCGATGGCGTCAGGGCAGCCAGGCGCCGCAAGAGCCGGAGGGCTTCTACCCGTACGAGGTCGCCGAGGGCTACGAGCCGCAAGGCCGGCGCACATCGCCGAGCGTCGGCCAGTACGACTCCCATCGCGATGAATTCCGGCCGATGGGCGGGGGTGAGTCCGCCAGCTCCATCGAAGGCGGCCAGTTGCGCGGATCAGCCGGCTACGGTTCGCCGCCGCGCTCCCTGGGAGAAGCGCCCTATCGACAGCAGTCCCGATCAGCCGAGAGCGGCGCCGGGCGATGGATGCAGTGGGCCAAGCGCGCGCCCCAGCACCGCACCTTTGGCAAGTGCCCCAGGAATTACCGGCGTTCCGAGGCGCGCATCTGCGAAGACATCTCCGAACACATCATGCGCGAGCCCTCCATCGACGCCAGCGATGTGGAGATCGACGTGCACGGCCAGGAGGTGACGCTCGAGGGTTCCGTGCCGGACCATTGGATGAAACGCTGCATCGAAGAGCTTGCCCAGGACGCACTGACGGTCGATCACGTCGAGAACCGCTTGCGCGTCCGGAAACGGATGGAGGTCGGGCGCGGCGGGCCGGGGGCCGGACTGCAGCAGCGGTAGAAGGTTGCCAGAAGTCTCGGCGGTGGGTGGTGGGAGGAACGGTGATGGTTATCCGGAGTCTGGAGGATGCGTTGTGTCGCGTCATGACCGATCTGCTCAGCGCGGAAGACGAGTTTCGCGGCAGCCTTGGGAGGCTGGCGGATGCGGCGCACGACGAAGCGCTCGCCGACACTTTCAGGCAGCACCGCGATGCGACAAGCGTGCAGATCCAGCGCCTGGAAGAGTGCTTCCGGCTGATGTGCCAGGAGCGCCCGCGCGGGGTGTCGAAGGCCGCCGTCGGCATCGTGCGCGAGGCCGAAGACCTCATTCGCCAGGACGGCCAGCCGGAGGCGCGCGATGTGGTGCTCGCCACCGCCGGGCGCCACTGCGTGCACTACCAGATCGTCGCGTATTCGGAAGCCATCGAGTGGGCTCGCGAGCTGCGCCGCGATGACGTCGCCGACCTGCTCGAAGAAAACCTCGAGGAGGAGGAGGGTACGGAAGAGGCTCTGTGTCAAATCGCGACGCGCCTCAGCAGCGACAGAGATTCCGCGCGTTAGGCGTCTTTGATGATTCAGTTGTTTTCAGTTTCCCTTAATAGGAGGATTTGCCGTGACTCGTGAAGATAACACTCCGCGTGATCGCCAGCAGGACGAAAACCGTGAAGGCAATCGCAATCGCGATCGCGAACGTCAGGAGCAGCAGCCGGAGAACAAGAACCGCGAGCGCGCCGAGGAAACCACCTCGCGCCAGACGAATCGCCAGAAGACTGGCGAGCGGAACCGGTAAGCCAGCCCCGCACCAGGCAGAGACCGGCATTGCGCCGGTCTCTGCTTTCCATTGAAGATGAACCTTTTCAGCAGCCGCCCGCGCCGGCAGGCGGCTGGAGGAACCTCCATTGATCAAGACCCCCGACACTGCGCGCCCGATGAGCGAACCCGCGCCGCCGTTTCCCGCCCAGCACCAGTCTCCGCCCGGTGACGAGTCTCGCCTCGATCCAGCGCCGCGCTGGCGCGCTGAAAGATACCGCGCCGCGGACAAACTGCGCGGCCAGGTGGCAATCGTCACGGGCGGCGATTCCGGCATCGGCCGCGCCGTCGCCTATCTCTTCGCGCGCGAAGGCGCCGATGTGACGATCACCGCGATGCCCGACGAGAAGGACGATGCCGCCGAGGTGCAGGAGGCCATCGAGCGCCTCGGCCGCCACTGCGAAGTCTGCATCGGCAATCTCGCCGCGGAGGCGTTCTGCGAGCAGGTGGTCGAAGCCACGCTGGCTCGCTTCGGCCGGCTCGACATTCTCGTGCACAACGCCGCCTGGCAGAACCGCAAGGAGATAACCGAACTCAGCGAGAAGGAACTCGACCGCACGCTCAAGGTGAACGTGTATGCGTATCTTCGCCTGGCGCGCATCGCCGTTCCGCATCTCAAGCCCGGTGCGAGCATCATTGCAACCGGATCGATCGTCGGTCTGAGCGGTTCAGCGCGGCTCAGCGACTACGGCGCCTCCAAGGGCGCGATCCACGCCATCACCAAGTCGCTCGCCGAAGAACTGGTTGACAAGCAGATTCGCGTCAACTGCGTTGCGCCCGGCCCGGTCTGGACGCCGCTCAACCCCGCCGACACCGCCCTGTCAGCCGAGGACGTGTCGAACTTCGGCAAGGAGACCGGATCATCGAAGATGAACCGGCCGGCCCAGCCCGAGGAGATTGCCCCGGCCTACGTCTACCTCGCCTCCAATGCAGACTCGAGTTACGTCAATGGCATCGTTCTGCCAATCACGGGCGGACCGGTCTGAACCCCCAGCGCCACTGAGCAATCTTCCACGCGCGGCGTCAGGCTGCTGCTGAGCGGGCGCCGGGCGAGCGGCTGTTAGCATGCATGGCCGGTGTGCCAGCAGGAGTGCGAGGTGAACGCGTTGCCCGGGTTGTGGATCGTCGCTGTGCTTGTGTTCGTCATCGCTACGGCGCCGGGTTCTGGCGCAACGGCCCAGACGCCGTCGGACGGCTCTGCTCCAACCCTGCACGACGCGGCGCTCGAGCAGGAGACCGAGCAACTGCTCTCGCGCATTGCGGGTGTCGAGGAGGTGGAAGTCGCGCTCACAGGCGACGAAGTCATCCTCACTGGTGTCGCGGACGACCCCGAACTGATCGACCTTGCCGGCTCGATCGCCGAATCAACCATCGGGGCGCCGGTGCGCAACGAGATGCGGCTGAGCAGCGACTTTGCCGTCCGCCTGCACGGTGCGGCAACGCGGCTGGGCGATCGACTGGAGCGGTGGCTCGCGTTCCTGCCTCTCATTCCGCTGGCGCTTCTCATTCTGCTTGCGTGCATCGGCATCGCCTGGGCTGTGGGCCGGTGGAAACGCTTCTATCGGGCGTCGACGGGGAACCCATTCATCGGCGACATCGTCCGTCGCCTCGTTCAGGCCGGCATCATCTTCGTCGGCATCCTGATCGCGCTCGAAGTTCTTGGCGCTACCGCGATGGTGGGGGGCATCCTCGGCGCCGCCGGCGTGGTCGGCATCACCGTCGGATTCGGCTTTCGCGACATCATCGAGAACTACATCTCGGGCATACTTCTGTCGTTCCGCCAGCCGTTTCGGCCTCATCATCGCGTCGCTGTGGGCGGCTTCGAGGGGCTGGTGACGGCGATGAACACGCGCACCACGATCCTGACGACGTCGGACGGCAACACGGTTGAGATACCCAACTCGACCGTCTTCAAGACGCCGATCATCAACTACTCCGCAGAGCCGCGCCGCCGCTTTTCGTTCGAGATCGGGATCGGCCGCGAGACGAGGATCGAAGAGGCGATCAACCTCGCCGTGCAGACACTGCGGAGCACCGATGGGGTGCTCAACGAACCGCCGCCGCAGGCGCTCGTGTCCCAACTCGGCGAGCTGCGCATCACGGTTCAACTTTTCGGCTGGGTGGATCAAAGCGTCACCGACCTGGGCAAAGTGATGAGTTCGGCCATGCAGCGCCTCAAAACAGCCTACGAACAGCGGGGCATCTGGACTTCTCCGCACGGGACCTACCAACCGGGCCGCGCGACTCGTGAGCAAGGCACTCACCATGAACCACCGATTGCGAAAGCTCCGGGAAATGGGCAGGTCGGCCCCGCGCACGACGTCGCGCGCGATGACACAACCGATCAACTCGCCGCCGCGGCCGCCCGGCAGCATCCCGAAGAGAATCTGCTTGCCGCGCGACCCGATGGCCGCTGAGATCGCCTGCGAGGTTTCCAGCCGCGGCACTGCAGAGCAGCAGGAAGAGTCTCTCTCGCCATGAACACGTTTGAAATGCCGCGCACGGTCGTCATCACCGGCGGATCGGCCGGTGTGGGGCGTGCGGCGGCGCGCGCCTTCGCTCGGGCGGGCGCTGATGTTGCGCTCATCGCGCGCGGCCAGGGCCGGCTTGAGGAAGCTCGCCGCGAGATTGAGCAGATCGGCCGCCGCTGCATGACCTGTTCCGCCGACGTCGCCGATGCCCGCGCCGTGGATGATGCGGCCGATCGCATTGAGCAGGATCTCGGCCCGATCGACTGTTGGGTCAACAACGCCATGGCGTCGGTCTTTGCGCCCGTCTCGGAAGTGACGGCCGATGAGTTCCGGCGCGTGACTGAAGTGACCTATCTCGGAATCGTGCACGGGACCAAGGCGGCGCTGCGGCACATGCTGCCGCGCGATCGCGGAATGATCATCCAGGTCGGTTCGGCGCTGGCGTACCGGGGGATTCCGCTCCAGGCGGCCTACTGCGCTTCCAAGCATGCCATCGTCGGCTTCACCGAATCGCTGCGCACCGAACTCCTGCACGACGGTCGGCACATTCACGTCACGATGGTCCATCTGCCGGCGATGAACACGCCCCAGTTCGAATGGGTGCGCTCGCGCCTCGATCACAAGGCCCAGCCGGTTCCACCGATCTTCGCGCCCGAGGTGGCGGCTCGCGCCATTGTGTGGTCCAGCCAGCACCGACGCCGCCAACTGCTCGTCGGCTTTCCAACATTCAAGACGGTGTGGGGAAATCGCTTGGCGCCGGGGCTGGCCGATCGCATTCTCGCGCGCAGCGGGTATTCCTCGCAGCAGACGGGCGAGCCGGAAGATCCCGAGCGCGCTGACAACCTCTGCTCGCCGGTCGAGGGTGATTTTGCCGCGCACGGCCGCTTCGGAGATCGTGAGCGACCTCGCTCATTCTGGACGCCGCTGAGCAGACACCCGGCAATGGCGACGGCCGCAGCGGCGGCGCTGGTGCTGCTCATCTCCGCGGCGATCTGGCTTGCGATGGCATGAGCCGGCGCTGCCGATCTCTTGCTGCGAACGGCTTGTTCGTGAGACCCTTCCATCCGGGTGGCAGGGCACTCAGCGCAATCGCGAGGCAGCATGGTATCGATCGGCGCCACAACCTGGGTTGTTCCGGAGGGCTGCACCCCGCGCGAAAGCACCCGCAACACTGGGAGAAGTGATTCTCTCAGCGCGTGGCGATGATCCAGATCGCGTGCACGATGCCCGGGATGTAGCCGAGAATCGTGAGCAGGATGTTGAGCCAGAAATGCATGCCCAGCCCCACCTGGAGAAATACTCCCAGCGGCGGGATCAGAACGGCGAGAATGATGCGCAGGATGTCCATGCGGCCCCTTGCGGCCGCGCTGCACGCGACCCGAAGTGGTTCAGATGTGGTCCGCCGATCAGATGTAGTCCGCCAGGATCAGCACCAGCAGAACGATCACCAGAAGAGTGATGGCGCCGGTGGGGTAGTACCCCCAGCGTCGGCTGTAGGGGTACACCGGCAGCGATCCCAGCAGAAGCAGAACGAGAACGATCAGAATAACCCAGCCAAGCATCGTGACTTTCCTTTCGCGTGGCGGCGCCGGATCTCATCCGGCGGCCGCGGCCGGTCGCCCCCGCTCCACATGGAGCGGCTGTCATTCCAGCCGGTCGCAGAACTCGTCAACTTCCTCGTGGAGTTGCTCCCGGGTCTTCCCGTAGCGCTCGCGCAGCCGGCCTTCGAGTTGGTCCCGATTGCCGTCGATCACGTCGAGATCGTCGTCGGTCAGACGTCCCCAGCGCTCCTTGATCCTTCCGCGATACTGCTGCCACTTGCCTTCGACCTGCTGCCAGTTCATTGACGGGCTCCTTAGTAGACCTTTGATTCGGGCGGCGCGATGCCGCCATCCCTTGAAAAGGCAGTCCCGAACCCTTCGGTCCGGAGACTGCATTGGCTTCGCCGGCAAACGGCGCCGTCGAGGGGCCGACGCGTGCGCGAGGCGAAGATTGTTGTCCCCGACGCCATCGGGAAATCACTTAACCGGATCACACAAGCGATGGCTAGGATTTCCGCATACGTCCCGTCCTCGTTTCCTCCGCCGGTGTTTCTCAGAGCCGCCCACATGACCTTCAGGACCATGCGTTCGGTTGACAGTAAAGTTCTACAGGGACGAAATGAGCCAATACTGAAAAGCCAGTGAAAATCCGTTCACTTGCAGATCGTGCTGCCAGTGTCCGGCTCCGACAACCCAGCCCGCCAGCGGGCACTGAGAATGGAGAAAGCGCGGCGATGCGGGTCCTGGTCATCGAAGACAACCCGAAGATGGCGGAGGCCATTCGTAAAGGTCTCGTCGAGCACAACTACGTGGTCGAGGTGCGCCACCGCGGCTACGAGGGCGAAGACGAAGCCGTGGCCAACGAGTACGACGTCATCGTTCTCGACCGCATGCTGCCCGATCGAGATGGGATCGACGTCTGCCGCAACCTGCGCAAGCGGCACATTGCGACGCCGATCCTTCTTCTGACCGCACTTTCGGGCACCAACCAGAAGGTGTCGGGGCTCGACGCCGGCGCCGACGACTACCTCGCCAAGCCGTTCGAGTTCGATGAACTCATTGCGCGCATTCGGGCTCTGCTCCGCCGCGGTCAGGCGTCCGAGTCGCGCATCCTCAAGTTCCACGATATCGAACTCGATCTTGATCAGCGGTCCGCCACGCGTGCCGGGGAGAAGATCAAGCTCTCAGCCAAGGAGTTCGCGCTGCTTGAGTACCTGATGCGCAATCCCGATCGCGTGCTGACGCGCCAGTCGATCTCAGAAAAGGTCTGGGACATGAATTACGAGCCGTCCAGCAACGTGATTGACGTGTTCATCTCCGCCTTGCGGCGCAAGATGGACCGTGATTTCGACCGCCCGCTGATTCACACGGTGATCGGAGCGGGATACCGGTTCGGGATCATGGATGATGAACCCGTCGCGGGGAAGTAGCAGCCCCGCGCGGCCGCCGCCATGCCCGCCTACAAGGCCACACTTCGACTCAAACTCACACTGTGGTTCCTGGTGATCTTCGCAGTCGTGTTCCTGGCGCTGCTCGCCGGCGTCTGGCAGATGCACCGCCGCACCGGTCGCGAAACGATCGAAACCCATCTCGAAGGTCTGGCCGAAGGCGTCGCGAGCGATCTGCGCGGCGCCGATGCGCGGCTGAGCGCGGTCGGGTTGCTGCCGTTTCAGCCCGTCGATCGCACCTTCGCGATTCTCGGCGTGCGCGACGGCTCGGGCGGGGTCATCGCCTCGCGCTGGCGAGTGGACACCGAAGCCCTGCCCGCGCTGGATCCGCCGGCGAATACCCCGCGCATCGCGTTTCACCGCCTCAGCGGTGAGCGCGCCAGCCGCCTGCCCGGCCGTTCGCTCGAAACGGTCATGGTCACCTACCGGTACCGCACGCCAGACGGCGAGACGCGTTACCTTGATCTGGCGAATCTCACGGACCTGGGCGCGGCCGAGAGTGCGTTCCTCTACGACGTGTTACTCGTTGGCGCGCTGGGCGCGCTGCTCGCCTCGGCCGTCGCGTCGTGGGTGATCGCCGGCCGGGCGGTCACCCCGCTCAAGCAGATCGGCGAAGCGGCCAGACGCCTCGATCCCGATCACGTGCAGGACCGCATCGTTGTCGAGTCTCCCGATCCGGAGGTCGAGCGCCTTCAGACCGAACTCAACGAAGCGCTCTCGCGCATCGAAGAAGGCTACCGCGCGCAGGAGCGGTTCATCAGCAACGTCGCGCACGATCTCAAGACGCCCATCTCCGTCATGCTCGCCGAATCGCAGGTCTGGCGGCCCGAGACCGCAACGCGCGACGAAGTCGGCGATTATCGAGAGAGCATGATCAAAGAGATGCAGCGCCTCGGGGGCCTGGTCGAGGGTTTTCTCACCCTGGCCCGCGCCGACCAGGGCGAGGCGCTGGCGCGCATGACCGAGGTCGCTCTCAATGACCTGATCGTCGAGGCGGTGGCCGAGTGCAGTGTCGAAGCGGCGCAGCAGCACGTGCACCTGCTGGCCCACCTTGAAGAGGACGAGAGCCGCGGCGACGCCGTGCTGCACGGCGATCCGGATCTGCTGCGCACCATGCTTGTCAACCTGATGCGCAATGCCGTGCGCCATTCCCCGCCGGGTGAGTCGGTCCATATCGCCACAAGCCACGTGGATGCGCGGGCCCGGATCAGCGTGCAGGACGCCGGCCCTGGCGTACCCGAAGAGTTCCGCCGGCGCATCTTTGAGCGGTTCGTGCGGGTGCCCGGCAATGACGGCTCCGTGGGTGGTACGGGCCTCGGGCTGGCGATCGCGATGAGCGTGGCCAGGATGCACGGCGGCGGGATCGAGGTGCACAACTGCCGTCCACACGGCTGCGCTTTTGTGGTGGACCTGCCGCGGGCCCCGGAAGATGTGGCGAAGGACGACGCGGCCGCAGGCGAGACGCCCCCGGACGCCGGCTGATTCTGCGTTCGTTCTTCGGGCGAGACCGCGGCCGCTGCCGCTTAAGCGGGATTTCATGCCGATCTCAGCCGCGATTCATCATCGATCGGTAAAGTGAAGTGCAGTCAGAGAAAAGAGCCGCCGCGTTGTCGGCGACGATCGAATATCAGCGGATGCGGCGAGGTGTGAGCCGCGCCGCGAGACGAACAGGGGGACGAAGCCACACGACCATGTCAGCTCAATAGAGGCGACTTGCTCGCATTGACCTGGACCGTGAGCCCGCCCCCTTCTTGACCAACTTCAACCTCAGCCACAGAGGAGCATCAGCTATGACATCTGCATCAACGAGAGCCGAACAGTCGCGCGAACAGAGCCACTCCGCGGCCCGTGACATCAAGAACGACCTGAGCCGTCTGAAGGAAGACGCCTCGCGCGCCGCTTCCGGCGTCGCCGAAACCGGCCGCGAGTACATCCGGGCCGGCCGCGAGCGGGCCATGGAGGCGGGACATCGCATCAGCGAGACGGGGCGCGATTCGTACGAGCGATTCTGCGACTACGTGTCGGAGAATCCGACGACTTCGATCCTCATCGCACTGGGAGTGGGCGCTGTCATCTCTCGCCTGCTGCCCCACAGGTAAGTGAAGCATTCGATGATTGAGCGCTTGCGCCAAATCAGCGAGAGCGGCTGGGTCGCCCTGGAGGCTCAGTTCGCGTTCATCCGCAGCAGGGCAGTCCAGACCGGACTGCTCATCGCCGCGCTCGTCATGGCCGGTTGCGTGGCGGGCGCGGCGGTCTGCGCTCTGCTGCTCAGCTTCGTCTGGGCGCTGGCGCTGGCGATGGGGATGACGTGGGCGCTGATGCTCGTCTCGGGCGTCGTGGTGCTGGCCGCTGCGGCGGTCGGCGCCGTGGTGTACGTCAAGGCGCAGCGCGCCGTCGAACGGGCCGAGAAGCAGGCCGCCGAGGCGCGCTGGCAATTCCGCGAAGCGTTCAGGTCCGAGGAGGCGAAGCCCGGGGCAGCCAGGGACAAACCCGGCCTGGGCGAGCAGGCGGTTTCGATCCTCACAGCGCATCCGAAACTGGTCGCCAGCGGCCTGTTCGCCACCGCCAGTGTCGTGGGCATCCGCCGGACCATCTCGGTGCTGCGGACTGCGGCGGCGATTGTCAGCGCCGGCGCCGTGGCCAGCTCGCTCAAACATGCGGACGATCAGCGCACCGATGAGCATCGCGGCAACGGCCGCGCGGATCGGCCGCGCCAGGCGACGCCGCGCGTCCGCGAGCGCGCGAAATGACGAGCGGTCGTCGTTCCATCGCCGCCGCTTCGGGCTTGGCGCTGCTGGCGCTGAGCGCCTGCTCGAACCAGCACGACCTCACCATGCGCATGCACCTGTCCGAGCCCATTCGCGTCGAAGGCCCGATGATGGTCTTCGAGGGCATGTACATCAGCGATGCGCTCTTTGAGCGGATCAAGGTCGGCGAGACAACCGAGGATTGGGTCATTGCCCTGCTCGGCGAGCCGACGACCATCTCCGAACTCGACGACGGCACCGAAGTGTGAAGGTGGGTCTACCGCGAGAAGGGCTTCAACACCTCCGTCGTCAGCGTACTTGAGGACGAGGACACCCCGACGCTGCCCCAGGTCCTCACTTTCGTTCGCATGCGCGACGGCACGGTCATCGAAAAGTGGCGCGGCTGAATCGGGGCTCACGCACATGGTCATGCCGAGCGTAGGCAGGCATCCGCGCACACCCAGGCAGGTCCATGTTTTCTTGTAAATGCCGCGCCTTCGGCCGCAGACTCGCGGCCTTCCGCCCGCCCGGCAATGGCTGGGAATCCCAGCGCAGAAAAAAAGCGGAGAGGGCGGGATTCGAACCCGCGGTACAGGTAATAACCCGTACGACGGTTTAGCAAACCGTTGCCTTCAGCCGCTCGGCCACCTCTCCGGCAACAGACTTCGTCGGGGATTATCGGCGGCGCATGCCCCCCGGTCAACACAAAGATGCGCTCTGCACGCTGGTCCCGCACAATTCAGCCGCCGTACCGCGAAACCCCGACTGCTTCTCGGGCACCTCGGCATTGGCGGAGCCAGTCGCAGCACTCGCTACTGGATCAGTACGGCATCGCTCGTGGCGCAGGTTTCCACATCCAGCAGTTGCGCCCTCCCGCCGCAGACCGCATGCGAGACGATCGACCGGACGGACCCAGAGCCGTTCGCATCGGAGCGAGTGGTGTAGACGAGTTGCAGCGAATCCGTTGAGAGGCCCAACCGAGTGCCGGCGCAGGGCCGCCCACCGGGGATCACGACGTTGCCGGTTGAACGGGCGTAGAGCAACGCGACGAGCCCCTCCGGACTGGAACATGACCAAGACGCCGTCGCAAGACCGCCCACAGAGCAGTTTGGGAAGTCGATTGTCAACTGTGGTTGGCGGCGGAATTCCCAAGTGTCGCCGAGAAAGGTGTTACCGTCTGGTGAGCCACCGAAGAGAATCACGGCCCGGCGTCGGCTGTCGTAGGCCATTTCGGGCGATATACGCAAGGGAGGTGATCCGACGCCGATCTGCGTCCATCGCGTTCCATCCCATTCCCAAGTGTCATCGCGCAAACCGATTTGTTCATCAAGGCCGCCGTAAAGGACGATCATGCCGCGCGTCGAGTCATACGTCATCTTTGGTTCGGCTCGCGGCGACGGCCCTTCGGTGGCCACTTGAGTCCAGACAGCGCCATTCCACGTCCACGTGTCGCTGAATCGCACTCCGTTGTACGTCCAGCCTCCGAAAAGAACAGTAACGCCGCGGGCGGAGTCAAATGCCATTGCGTGATCCCATCGGGCGGGAGGGCCGCTCTCAGCGACTCGTGTCCAAGTGGAGCCGCTCAGTTCCCACGTCTCCGGAAAGCTGCCCGGTCCGAGTCCGCCAAACACCACTGATACATCGCGGACACTGTCGTAGGCCATCGCGTGCCCATAGCGGCGGTACGGACCCTCAGTGGCAATCTGAGTCCACTCCACGCCATCCCAGGCCCAGGTATCTCCGTAGTAAGTGCCGAGTCTTCCGATTCCACCGAAGAGAATCGTCCGCCGCAAGCGCGAGTCATACACCATCGCCTGCGACCATCGCGGAGCGGGGCCGCTCTCAGCCACGAGCCTCCACACATTTCCGCTCCAAGTCCATGTATCGCCGTAATGCTCATGCGCGCCGCCGCCAAACAGCACGGTGACGCCACGTTGCTCGTCGAATGCCATGCTGCAACTCCACCGCGGCGGCGGCCCCTCCATGGAGCGCAGAACCCACTCCATGCAGGATTGCGCGCGAACGCTCGGTGCAAGGAGCGCGGCGGCGATAGCCGCGACGGCAGCCGGCAGCGCCACCCGCAGCCTGCCCGGTAACGACCGGCGCATGCGCGCTCCGAATTGCAGTGAATTGACCATCCTCGATGCCTCCCGTCGTCGGTGTTTCGGCTCCTCACCTCGATCCGGCAACAGACACCAATATACCACGGATCCGGGCAGTGGTGGGCTTTCGGAGCAAGAAACCCGCGCAAATCAGTTGCCATTCGGTTCACTCGCCGATTGCGCAGAAGCTTGGCTGCGGTCGGTGCACGGGTGCCGCCCCGTCACCCGTCCCGAATCTCGGGCACGGGGACAGGTCCGCCTCCCATTAACAGGTCATAATGACAGTGTCCACCGGTGGGCCTACGGCGGCCTGCGAAGGAGGTGCGTGGTGCTTGAACAGATGACTTCCGATTTCGCTCCGCTCTTTGCGATTCCAGCAATCGCGGGATCGTTCTTCTTTCTGCTCCGCTTCATCATGATGATCGCCGGCGCGGGCTTTGATGGCGATGCCGGCGGGCACGACATGGGCGGACACGATCTCGGCGCGCACGACTTCGACGCCGGGGGCGATGCCGGGGATGGCGCCAGCCACCACCACGATGACTCGACCGATTCTTTCAAAGTCCTCTCGATCCAGTCCATCGCCGGCTTCATCATGGGCTTTGGCTGGGGCGGTCTGGGCGCGTATCGCGGCCTGGGGTGGGACATCGAGATGAGCCTGCTCGCGGCGATCGCCGGCGGCGGGCTCATCGTCTGGATCCTCGCGATGATCTTCAAGTCCATCGGCCTGCTGCACGCCAGCGGGAACATCGCGATTCAGGATGCCGTCGGCTGCACGGGCTCGGTCTACGTCGGCGTGCCGGCGCGGAACGAGGGCCGGGGCAAGGTGCGCCTCGTCGTCAACAGCCGCGCCCGCATCTTCAACGCCGTGAGCAGTGGCGAAGAACTTCCGCGCAACACGCGCGTTAAAGTGGTGATGGTCAACCGCGACAACACCGTAACGATCGCGCGCGACGATTCATGACGCATCGCGGGAGTAGAAACTGACGGCAACGCGCCCGTCATCAGAAGGGGGCCGCCATGGCACACGACGTACTTGAGACGCTTGCTCAGGTCAACCCGATCTTCCTCATCGGCTTTCCTGCCGCCGCAACGGTGGTCTTTCTGGGCATGGTGTGGTTTGTCGCGTCGAGGTACCGCCGCTGTCCGAGCAACCGCATTCTCGTCGTCTACGGCAAGGTCGGAGGCAGCCGGGCCGCCAAGTGTCTGCACGGTGGCGGCACGTTTGTCTGGCCGCTTGCCCAGGACTACGCGTATCTCTCCCTTGAGCCGCTGGTCATCGAAATCCCGCTCGAAGGCGCGCTGTCGTACAACAACATCCGCGTGAACGTGCCCGCGACGTTCACCGTCGGCATCTCGACTGATCCGGTGCTCATGAACAATGCCGCTGAGCGCCTGCTCATGCTCGACGATCGCAAGATCCGCGAGCAGGCCCAGGACATCATCCTCGGCCAGTTGCGCCTGGTCATCGCCACGCTGTCGATCGAGGAGATCAACAAGGACCGCGAGAAGTTCATGGCCCTGATCAATGAGAACGTTGAACAGGAAATCAACAAGATCGGCCTTGAACTGATCAACGTGAACATCCGCGACATCACCGACGAGAGCGGCTATATCGAGGCCATCGGCAAGCGCGCCGCGGCGGAAGCGGTGAACCGCGCCAAAGTCGAAGTGGCCCAGCAGGAGCGCGAAGGCGCCACGGGCGAGGCGATCGCGGTGCGCGAGAAGATGGTGAACGTCGCGCGCGAAAGCGCCTCGGCCGCGGAAGGCAAGAAGGAAGCCGAGCGGCGTCAGCGCGTGACGCTGGCCAAACTCGAAGCCGCGTCGGTGACGGGCGAAGTGGAGTCGAAGCGAGACCAGGAAATCGCCACGGCTCAGCGCATGGCCGAAACGGTCGCCGCCACCAAGACCGCCGAGCAGGAGCAGCGCATCCGCGTCGCCGACGCCGAGTCGCTGGCGGTGGATGGCGAGAACACGGCGAACGCAAAGATCGCCGAGTCGAACGCGAGACTGGCCGAGATTCGCGCCGAAGCCAAGCGGCGCGCCGAAGTCGCGGCGGCCAAGGCGCTCGAAGCCGTGCTCATCGCCGAGCGCGAGCAGGAACTGGCGCGTCTGGCAAAGGTCGAACTCGCTCCTCAGGAAATCGAGAAGAAGCGCATCGAGATCGCGGCCGAGGCCGAAGCCGAGAAGCTGCGCCGCGAAGCCCGCGGCAACGCCGACGCGATCCTCGCCAAGTACATGGCCGAGGCAGAAGGTATTCAGAAGGTGCTCGAAGCCAAGGCCGAAGGCTACCGCAAACTCGTCGCCGCGTGCGCCGAGAACCCGCAGGTCGCGCCGACGCTGCTCATGATCGAGCAGTTGCCCACGATCGTCGCCGAGCAGGTCAAGGCCATTCAGAATCTCAAGATCGACAAGATCACTGTCTGGGACAGCGGCCGCAACGGCCACGGGCAGAACGGCTCGACGGCGGACTTCCTGTCGAGCCTGATCGGTTCGCTGCCGGCCATGCACGAACTGGCCAGGCAGGCGGGCGTCGAACTACCCAGTGTGCTGGGCAAAGTGCGCGAGAACGGCGATACGGCGCGGCCGTTTTATGCCGGTCGAAGTGAGATCATTCCCGAGCCGGACAAGGGATGACGGCGAGTTTGCCTGAATGGAGGTGGCCATGAACTGCCCGAAATGCAACGCCACGATGGAGAGCGTCTCGTTCGAAGAGATCGAGGTGGATCGCTGCACGTCCTGCGGCGGGCTGTGGTTTGACCTGCGCGAGCACGAAGAACTCAAACAGCGGCGCGGCAGCGAGGCGATTGACACCGGCGACCACGCCGTCGGCCGCGCCGGCAATGCCAAGGGCGACATCACCTGCCCGCGCTGCCATGCGAGAATGGTCCGCATGGTCGATCACGAGCAGCCGCACATCTGGTACGAGCAGTGCAGCACGTGCGGCGGCGCGTACTTTGACGCCGGTGAATTCCGCGATTTCAAGAAGCACACGCCCGGCGATCTCATTCGCCGCTGGCGCGCCAAAGCCCGTCCATGAGCCCGGCGGGCGCGTCATCCGGTCGTGGCACGGGCGCCGGCGGCGCTGCCGGGTCCGCCGGAGGTGCGCTGCTGTCGATTATCGCCTGGCCGGACGGCGCGGGTCGCGATGACAACGCCCGCCTCGTCGCCGACGCGACCGGTATGGAATTTGTGACGGCGAAAGTGCGCCTGGGAACGCGCCCGCCGATGATCGTGGCGATGTTCGAGGATCACCATGCCCAGCGCGCGGCCCGCGCCGTCGAGAAAGCCGGCGGCATCGCTTTCGCGCCGACCCTGGCGGAGATCGAGTGGCTCGGTCCGACCATCAAGATCCGCGACATGCGCGTCGTCGATGGCCGCCTGCTGCTCGATCTCTGGCGGCATGAACCGACGTCGATCGCTCCGGGCGATATCGAAGTCATCATTCGCGGCCGCACGAGCGAAACTACGGTGCGCGAGGCGGAAGCGAAGCCGTCGTTCTTCGGCACGCCGACGCTGGGGCTGTACGGCTACGGCGTGCTTGGATCGTACGGGCTTGCGGCGGGCATCTATTCATGGATGCGCAGCCAGGAAGCATCAGCGCCGGCGGCCGAAGTGGAGACTCGCACTGCGCACAAGATCGATCTGCACCTGCGCGACGGCCGCGTCCTGCAGATCGACGCCGACAAGTTCGGCTTTCAGGTGCTCGGCGACCAGCGCGGCCTGTCGGACATGGTCAACGCGCAGCGGCTGTGTGAACTGCTCATTCATCTCGCCCCCGGCGTGACGGTCGATCCCTACTTCACGCTCTGGAAGCCGCCCATTGAGATCAAGCGCATCCGCATCCCGCAGATGACGCTCAACCGCGACGACCCGGCGTTCGCGCTCTATTCCAGATGGGCCGCGCTGATGTACCGCTACCTCCGCCAGCGCTTCGGCGTCCTCGGCGACGAAGCGGCGGCGGGGGAGTGATGCGCCGCGCAGGCAGACGTCAACGACCCTCAGACCTGGCCGCCGGTGCCGCGGTCGGCGAGCCGGCACTGCGGCTGGCTGGCGGGCCGAAGCCTGCTTGGTACCATTCCCCATGCCTGATCGCTCGCTTCTTGAGACATTTCCCGCGCCGGCTGAGTCGCCCTTCGTCGTCGAGCACGTGAGTGAGGAGTTCACGAGCGTGTGCCCGAAGACGGGGCATCCGGACTTTGGCGTGATCACGCTGCGCTACGAGCCGGCGCCGCGCGGCGGGTGCGTCGAACTCAAGAGCCTCAAACTTTACTACCAGTCGTTTCGCAATGAAGGCATCTATTACGAGGCGGTCACGAACCGCATCCGCGATGATCTTGCCGAACTGATGAAGCCGGCCTGGCTGCAGATCATCACCGACTGGAAGGGTCGCGGGGGCATCCGCTCGCGCATCCGTGCCGAGCACGGCGACGTGCCGGAGTGCTGGCGAACGGTGTAAGCAGGGCCCACGACCCGGCCGACGGTCGATGCTCTTACCGTCCGTAGCGGCTGAGCAGTTCCACGATCTTGGTCTGATCCGGGTTGAGTTGCAGGCTGCGGCGAAGCAGGTCCAGCGCTTCCTGTCGCGCTTCGTTGTCGGTCCGGTTCGAGCGGATGTAGTCGTTGAGCAGATTCACGGCCAGACCGTTCATCGCCGGGTAGTAGTTCCGGTCGAGCTGCAGCGCCGATCGGTATGACGACTCGCTCCGCTCGTACTCGCGCAATTTGAAGGTCGCATAGCCAAGCCGCTCGTATGCGTCGGCCGAGGGCTGCACGCGGATGAGCGCTTCGAGGGTATTGACCATTTCGGGGTAGCGCTGGAGTTTGCGCAGGCTCTCGACGAGATTGAGCATGAGTTCAGGCGATGGCTCCATGAGTTCCAGCGCCGCCTGGTAATTCTCGACCGCCTTGGCGTGGTTGCCTACGGCCGCGTAGATCACGCCGAGGTTGGCGCGGCTCGGGCCATGATTCGGCTGCACCTGCACCGCCCGCTCGGCGAAGGGCAGGGCCTCGACGGCCTGGCTCAGCTGCAGGTACGCGGTGGCGATGTTCAGATTCGCCTCATGGCTGTTGGGTTCGATGATCAGAGCCTGGCGATACTCGCGGATGGCTTCGAGCAGCCGGTTCAACTGGTGCAGCACAAAGCCGTGCAGGTAGCGGGCGTCGTAACTGCGCGGCTCGAGTTCGACCCATTTGCGCGAGGCCACCTCCGCCTCGGGCCATTGCTGGCGCTCTTTGTAGATCTCCGCCATTCCCATGTGGGCGCGGACGATGCGGGGATTTTCCTCGATCGCGGCGGCAAAGGCCGCCAGGGCCGCGTCCTTGTCGCCGGAGTTCAGCGCCGCCTCCGCCTCGGCGACGTAGTCGTCCGCGGCGGCCATGTCCACCGGCGTGACTGGAGTCTTGGGTATCGACGAAGGCGAGCGCTGCACGAAGAGTTCGCACGACATGAGCAGGCAGCCCGCCGCGCACAGGCTCAGGGCGGCCGCGTTGCGACCGAGCCTCGTCCGGCGGTTCGATGGGCGGAGAGGGGCGTTGGCGTGGGGCATCATGTGGCTTTCGGTGATCGCCGAGGGTGCGACGGTGTGCGAGTTGATCGTGCCGGGCTCGTACCCGACCGGGCGGCGCCTCGCCGGGGCCGGCGAGCAGCACTCGTTCCCTTTTCGGCAAGAGCCCTCAAACGTCTGAGGTTTATGGTATCCCACGGCGTCCCGTCGGCCGTCAGCACCTTTTCGGTTTCGAGGATCTTTGGCCGCCGGGCAAAAGTCCGGGACCGCATGATGTACTCAAAACACGCCTCTCCCACCTGACCCAGCCCGATGTGCTCGTGCCGGTCGCGGTGGCTGCCGCAGCCGAACTTTGAGTCGTTCAGGTGAAAGCACTGCAGGTGCTCGAGACCGACGACACGATCGTACTCGCTGAATACGGCCCTCACCGCCTTGGCGGAGGACATGTCGTAGCCCGCCGACGTCACATGGCAGGTGTCAAAGCACGTGCCGATGCGCTCGGGTTGGGCGGCGGCCTGGCGGATGGCGGCGAGGTGTTCGAATTTTCCGCCGATCTGGTTGCCGCCGCCGACGGTCGTCTCCAGGCAGATGATCGCCTTGAAGCCCTTCGTTCGCCGCGTGATCTCATCGAGCGCTTTGACCACCCGCGCCAGGCCGTCGTCGAGCGATGAGTGCAGCGATGAGCCCGGGTGCACCACGACGTATGCCACCTCCAGCGCCTCGGCCCGCTCCATCTCATCCGTCATCGAATCGACGGACTGGCGGAAGTGCTCGTCGGCCGGCGTGGCGAGGTTGATCAGATAACTCGCGTGGCTCACCGTCTGCGTCCACTTGAGCCGGTGCAGCTCCGTGAGCCAGTCGCTCACCGCGGCGGGATCGATCGGTTTGGCCTTCCATTGCCTCTGGTTCTTGGTGAAGATCTGCACCGTCTGCATCTCAAGGCGCTCCGCCTCAAGAAGGGCATTCACGTAGCCGCCGGCGACGGAGAGATGGCTGCCGAGCATGTCCACTTTCATAGCGGGCATGGTATCGGCAACGCGGCGCGCTGGCAGACATTCATGGCCACAGGCCGCGATGGGCCCTCCGGGCGGCAAGCTCCAGCTGGCGGTAGCGCATGAGCATCGAGTGGTTCCACCGGTCTTCCCGCCGCGCCAGTCCCTGCATGAGCAGCTGTTCGGCCAGGCTTGTGCCGTCTTCAAGATCGACGTGCGCCAGCAGGCGGCCGTACGCGTCGCGCGTGCCCTGCGGTTCGAGTCGGAGTCGAACAACCCGGCCATCGACCAGTTCGCGCGTGAGCGCCGCGGCCTCATCGGCGAAGGGCTGAGGGGGTTGATTCGAGAACGATGGATGTGCCGTCTCCGGGCAATCCACGCCGATGAGCCGCACGCGTGTAGTGGCCGTCTTGTGGATGTGATCGGCGATCTCCACTTCGATCGTGTCGCCGTCGATGACGCGGACCACGTGGGCGGAGATGAGGTGATACGACTCGCCGTCGGGCCGATCGGCCAGCAGCCATCCCGCCCGGTCTGCGGCACTCAGCGCCGCCAACGCCGCGAGCAGCGCGAGCGTTCGAGCCCGGCCGACCCAGCGCAGCCGCCGGGAGCGGCTCCCGCGGGGAAATGACGACCGTTGACGGGGATTTGCTCTGTCCGCCGGCACGCTTCGGCCTCTCCGCCCCGGAATACCGGCCGCCTGTCTCCGGCATGCCCGCTTGCACGCCGGGCTGTGGCCGCCCCGGTCCGAGTCGAATAACCTTTGCCATCGAGCGGTGCACAATCCAGTGCGTCCTCCGGCCCGCGGTGTGGTCGGTGGGATTGCGGTGCCGCACGTGCAGCGCCGAGGCGTGCACGTAAACCGCGACGCCGTTCTCTGACAGCCGCTGGCGGTGGATGCGACCCGCGTGAACCGACCTGACCTCGAAACCCGACTCGCCGCAGAGCCGCCACGGCGCGGCGGCGCCGTGACTGCCGAATCGGCGCCGATCGATGATGGGCCCGATCCGGAATTCCGCGTCGCGTCCGCCGCCGATGATCTCGGAGCGTATGACTTGTGCGAGTCGGAGCTGCGTGACGTCGAGGTGGCGCCCTCGGCGCCGGCGACGAACGGGCAGGCCGATCGTGGGAGCGACCAGCGCGAAGGTTCGGCTGACATCGAAGTCGCGTCAAAGCGCGAGTCCGACCTGCGCGGCTGGCCTCGCTTCGAAGCGTGGGTTGAGCGCCTCGCGCACAAGTACAAGTTCATCCGCAAGATCACCTCGCGGCTGTACCTGCCCATCGCGTTTCACAGCGGCCTGACGATGAAGAAGCTGGACCCGCACACGTTCACCTACGTGCTGCCGTTCCGCCGCTTCAATCGCAACTTCTACGACGCGATGGCCGGGGCGGCGCTGGTGGCCAATTCCGAGATTGCCGCGGGCATGTATCTCTTTGGCGAACTCGGCGGCAAGTGGACGGTCGTGTGCAAGAACATCAGCTACCGCTTCCTGCGCCCGTGCCTCGGCCCGGCCATCTACAAGGTGGATCCGCGCGATGACGTCAAGGCCTTGCTCAACGCCGGAGTCGAGTTCAACATCGATCTCACGCTTGAGATTCTTCAGCAGGTCAGCGGCCGCAAGAAGCACCCGCGCGTCGGCCGCTGCGAGGTCACCTTCCACTGCGCGCCCAAGGGGCCGGAAGGTAATCGCGGCCTGAGCCGCCGCCGCCGGCGCCGCAAGTCGAGATGAGCGCCAGCCCCGAGTCTGAACCGCAATACTTCCTGCGCGTGGTCGGCTGGGCCGTCTACCTCGCGTGTTCGTGGACGTGGTGCATCGGCATGTACCTGCCGGTGGTGCTGCTCGACCACTATGGCTGGCCGGGCATCGTCGCCTTCGCCATTCCCAACGTCGCCGGCGTGGTGCTCTTCGGTTTCGGAGTCGGCGTCGTCGCCCACAGCCGGTCGATGATCTCAGGCAACCGCGGCGCGATGCTCTGGTTTTCGCTCATCACGATCGCGTTTCATGTTTACTTTCTCGCCGCCGTGTGGGGCTACGAGTTGCAGCACGTGCCGGCCCTGCTCACCTTTTTCGTGCCGCTGCCGGTGGTAGCGGCGGCGTGGATGGCGCGCCGGCTGTCGGACCGGTCGATGGTGCGCGTCGCCGCAGGCGTTTACGCCTTCTCGTGGGCGCTCGTGTTCCTACTGGCGCGTCTGGGCGATGGGGAGCATCTTCGCGAACCCGTCTGGGCCACGCGCCCCGAATCGGGCGTGGTCTTCCTCGCGCCGGCGCTGATCATCGGGTTCCTGCTGTGCCCGTATCTCGATCTCACCTTTCACCGCGCCTTCAAGGCAGTGGGAGGGCGCGGTCCCGGCAAGACCACGTTTGCTCTCTTTGGCCTTGCGTTCAGCATGATGCTGCTGTTCACCTTCTACTACAGCCTGTCGGGTTTTCGCTGGCCGGTCATCGTGCACATTCTTGTGCAGTCGTGGTTCACCATGACGTTGCACTTCAAGGAGATCGACGTGCGGGCGACGACTGCCGCCGGCGAGGCATTGGGGCGATGGCTCTGGCCCGTGCTGGCCCTCTCGTGGCTGCTGGCCCTGGTGCCGGTCGTCGATTACCGCTGGTGGTTCCTGTTCACCGGGCTCGTTTTCCCCGCGTATGTCGCGTTGATCATGGTTCGGCGCCGTCTCGGGCAGCCGGCGGTGCACCAGGCCGTCTTGGCGCTGGTCGTGGCGGTGCTGACACCCTTCGCGGCACTCAGCTTTCTGGTGGGCGGCCTTGAGTGGCTCGCGCTCGTGCCGTCGGTCGCTCTCGTGCTTGCCATGTTCGGCGGCAGTGCGTTGACGGCGGCATCCGAGCGGGCGCCCATCGCGCCGGCGGCGCACGCCGAGCCGCGCGGGGCGGCCTAATCTCATCTGATGTGGCTGCTGGTGGTCATCCTCGCGTCCGCCGCCGCGCTCAGCGCGCTATGGCTGGTGCTCGCCGTCGCTGTGCACATCGCCCGCCGCGCCCGCGGCCGCGCTTCGGGGGGGATCACCGGCTCGATCCGCCGACCGGTGGTCATGACCGTCGCCTGCAGCGCCTGCGCCGCCGCCATCCATTTCGGCATGACCCGGGCCGAGGGCTTTCCCCGCCAGATGCCCGCAGCCCTGCTGCGCCTCGATGTGGCCAGACCGTGGTACGGCCGCATCGCGCTGCGCACGCTCGCCGACCGGGCTGAGCAGCACACGCTTCCGATGGACACGGCGTCGAGCATCACCAACGCGCTGCTGGACGCCGAGTGGTGGCTCGACGAAACCCATCACCGACTCTTCGATGATTCACGCCAGAGCGAGCGCTGGCTCACGATTCTGATGGAGCAGGGGAGGCTCAGCGATGAGCAGCTCGCTCGCTGGCTCAACCTCGTGCCGCCACCGATGTTCCTCGCCAATGCCGACACGCGCCAGTCGCCCTCGTCGATTTCCATCGCCGCGATTTTCGGCCGCGAATGGCAGCGGATCGACAGCGTGCCCTATCGAGTGCATCGGCTGGAGATCACCGAGATCCGCGTGAACGGGGCTGCGCAGGAGTTCACGCTGGAGGAGGCCGCCGATTCGCAGTCCGAGATCGGCTGGTATGCGACGCGCGTCGAGTTTCACGTGCTGGGCCTGCACGCGCCGCCGGATTCATCGCCGCGCTGCGAGATCGAAGTCATCTACCGCGTCGATCTCGAGCCCGGCTCGTACACCGACATTGGCCCGCTGCGCTGGACGACGACGCTCGTGGTCAACTGAGGCGAGCCAGATCCTCATCGGCGATCTGGGCGTTGGTGTAGACCTTCTGCACGTCGTCGAGATCTTCAAACGCCTCGATGATCCGCATCACCTTTTCGGCGTTCTCGCCGGCGCACTGCACCGTCGTGTTGGGCAGCATCGTCACTTCCGACGTTTCGACCGCCATGCCGGCCGCCTCGAGCGCTTCCTTCACCGCGTGCAGGTCGTTTGGCGCGGTGAAGACTTCCCAGAACTCGTCGGCACTCTGGACATCCTCGGCGCCCGCGTCGATCGCCTTCTCGAAGATGGTCTCTTCAGGCACGCCCTCAGCGGCGACGGTGAGATAGCCGCGCTGCGTAAAACCGAAGGCGACCGAGCCGCTCACGCCCAGTTTGCCGTGGAACTTGTCGAAGATCATGCGGACTTCCGGGGCGGTGCGGTTCACGTTGTCGGTCAGGCAGTCGATGATGATCGCCGCGCCGCCCGGGCCGTAGCCCTCGAAGCGCATGGGGGTGTACTGCACGCCGTCATCGGCGCCGCCCGCGCCTTTTTTGATCGCTTTCTCGATCGTGTCCTTGGGCATGTTGACGGCTTTGGCGTCGTCGATGGCGTAGCGGAGCGTGAGATTCATGTCCGGGTCGCCGCCGCCCTGGCGCGCCGCGACGATGATGGCCCGGCTGCACTTGGACCACATCTTCCCGCGAGCTTTATCCTGCCGCGCCTTGCGATGTTTGATGTTGGCCCATTTGCTGTGCCCGGCCATGACGCGACTGCTCCCTGACTGATTGCCCACACTCGATCGACGGCGTCAATTGTTGTCCAGTCCGGGCGAGGCCGCAACCGGGGGCTTTTTCCCTGCTTTGGCCGCTTCGATCTTCGATCGCGTCATTTCGATCGTTTCGCCAAAGTATTTGCGATAGAACTCGATGGTCGCGTTGGCGTCGTCTTCCGGCACGGTTGCCGCGTTCGTCTGCATGACCTCGTCGTACTTGCGCACCGAGCGCTCCCACGTCTCCATCGCGCGCTGCTCGTGGCCGGCCCTCCAGTACGCGTCGCCGAGATGATCGAGGATCACCGTCGTGTCAATCTCGCTCCGGTCTTCAAGGCGCAGCCGCACCGCTTCTTCGAGCAGAGGAATGGCGGCGTTCTCGAATACTTCGCGCGGCTCCTCATCGGGGTTCTCGAGTTTGCCGAGTTTGTACCGCACCCAGCCGAGCGAATCGAGCACGGCCGAATTGTTACCCTCCGCCTTTGTCGCCTTGACGAGCATCTGCTCAGCCTCTTCCAGCCGCACGTTGCGGTCCGCCAGCGAGTAGCCCAGGTCGTTGTTGGCCATGGCGTGATCGGGATCGACGGCCAGCGCTTCCTCGAGCAGCGTCTCCTGCGACTGATCGTACCCTTCCGATGAGAACGCCCCGGCCATGAGATAGAGCGACTGAGCCAGCAGCTGCTCCTGCGTCTGCTCGGCCGTCTGGCCCGCCATTGGCCGAGAGTCGAGGATCTGCATCGACTCGTACGCCTTTGCTCCATCGCCGTCTTCTTCGTGCGCCCGGCGCACCAGGTTGATCGCACGCTGCGGCTCGTCACGGATGGCGCATTGCACCAGGCGCCACTGAGCCAGCCCGGCCTCGCGATTGCGGATCGGCCCCTGCTCGCCAAACCACCGGTCGCTCAGCGCGCAGCCGTCGTCGAGACGGTCGTGCTGGCCGAGGCCGACGGCGCTGACGGCGGTCAGATCAAATTCAATGTCCGGCTCGAGCTGACTCACGGCCTCGATGAAATCAACAATTCCCGGCAGGGGCCGGTCGAGTTCCACCATCGCCGTCGCCGAGGCGATGTATACCGCAGGCGGTGCGGAGACCTTCCGGGCGATCGCCTGTCGACCGATGGATTCGATCAGTTCCAGCGCCTGCGTCCGCAGCTCCTCGCTGGTGATGCGCGACGCCAGCGCCGTGATGTTCTCCACGTGCCGGTCGAGGTGTCCGGAGGCCAGTTCGAGCGCGTGGCGCAGGTTCGCCAGCGCGCTCTCGCCGAGGTTCTGTTCGATATCGAGTTGGGCCAGCGCCAGGCTGCGCGTGACCGATTCGGGCTGATGGCTCCAGCGCTGGGCGATTGCCTGCCGCGCTTCGTCCTCGCGGCCGACGTTCTTGAGCGCCGATTCGAGTTGGATGTAAGACGCAAAGTCCTGCGGCCGCTTCGCCACCGCCGCGCGCAGTACCTCCACCGCCTCGCCTCCGCGCTGGTCGGCGATGAGCGTTCGCAGCCAGGCGTCGCGCAAGCGTCGATCGCCGGGCCGGTTGATTCGTTGCGTCGCGATCCACTGCGATGCCTCCGAAGCGCGCCCGGCCGCGAGCCAGGTCTTCACCAGTCCTTCCAGCGCCACCGAATCCGTCACGTCCTCGGCGAGCAGCGTCTGGTAGACGCCGATGGCGTCGTCAAAGCGACCGCGTCCCGCGTCCTGCTCGGCGCGCAGCATGCGCAGCTCGCGGCTGCGCGGCGCCGCGGCATACAGGGCGCGCACGAGGTTACCGTACTCCGTGCTGTCCTGCAGCGGCCCGCCGTAGCCGTAGAGCCGAACGAGCGCGCCGTACGTGGCGGCGTCGCCCGGCTCTATCTCCAGGGCCGCGCGCAGCGCCTCGGCCGCCTGCCGGACCCGACCTGCGCTCGTCAGCAGCCGCGCCTTGCGTCGAAGATGCTCGGCGAGGTCGATCGACTCGCCACGCTTCTCCTGCAGTTCGTCCAGCAGCGCCAGGCCGGCGTCGGCCTCGCCCACCTGCGCCAGCAGCATCGCGCGGTCGTAGACGAGTTCAGTCGAGTCGGTCGCTTGCCCGGGCGTCGCCTTGAGCACACCGATCGCCTCGTCGCTCAGGTTGAGCACCAGCAGCACCGTCGCCTTGCTCAGCAGGGCGGCGGTCGATGTCGGGTGCCTGGCCAGCAGCGCGTCGAGCGCCGTGCGTGCCGTGTCATACTGATAATCGCGCAGCAGCAGCCCAACTCGGACGAGTTGGCCTTCGAGCGAGTCGCGCATCGCCTTTGGCAGTTGCTCCCAGCCTTCCAGGAAGCGGCGAGGTTCATCGGTCAGCGCCACCAGTTCATCCAGCAGCGAATCCGGGACGTCGCCGCTCTCCTGAGCCAGGGTGATGATCAGCCGCACGGGCTGCGACGGCGCCAGTCGCTGCACGGCCCACGGCAGCAGGTCGCGCAGCACCGCCGCGTCGCCGCCGTGCTCGCCGAGGAATTCGAGAATCACTTCGTCGCTGCGCTCCGGCGGCAGGAGCCCCGCGATCGCCTGCACATAGCGCAACTCGCCCGGCTGCTCGGCCAGCCGCCCGCGAAGGGCCGCCGCCAGCGCTTCAGCCTGCGGCGTATCGCGGAACATCGCGACCAGTTCCAGCGCCTCGGCCGTTTCGGGGTTGTCGATCGCATCCAGCAGCGTATCGATCGCTTCGCTCCCGCGCCCCGCCTGGCTCAGGGCCCAGATGAGGCGAGGCAGCATGTCCTGATTGCTCACGCGCGCGGCGCCCAGCGCCTGGCGGTAGACTTCGACCGCCTCGTCGTAGCGCTGCAGCCGGCAGTACGCATCGCCGAGGTCGCGCCACATTTCCGGCGCCACGCGGTAGAGCCGATCAATTTCCGCCTGAAAGTGCGCCGACTCCGGCGGGTACTGCGGCAGGTGCTGCATCAACGCCTGCCACACCGAAACGCCCGCCCGATCGTATCCCTCGGCGAGCAACACCTGCCCGAGATCGTGTGCGGCAAGAAACCAGATGTCCGCGTGGCTCGCCGCCGCCTGCTCGTCGCTCAGCAGGGCGTAGGCGCGGCCCAGCAGGCCCGCGGCTTTGTTCACATCGCGCCGCTGCCACGCCGCCGAGCCTAGCCGCAACAGCGCTTCGAGATCGTCAGGTTCGAGCGAGAGAATGTCCTCGTAGAGCCGCAGCGCCCGCGCCGGGCCGATGGTCGAGAGGTAGTTCTCCGCCATCAGGCGCATGCACGACACAGCTCCGGGGTCGAGTTTGAGCGCCTGCTCGAGGGAGCGGATCGAGTCAAAGTAGCGGCCGTCGAGCGTCATCTCGCGCGCCGCGAGGTACAGCCGCGTCGTCTCGCGCAGGACATCTTCAGACGGCGGCGCCGCCGAGCGCGGCTGGGGCATGAAGTCGTCCGCAGTCAGTTGCGCCAGCGCCTCATCGAGCGCCAGCGAGGCCTTCGTATCTCCCGCTTGGTGCGCTGCCAGGCGCTGTGGGTCGATGCCTGGCGGGATGGGGATGGCCAGAGCGCCGGCGGTCCGGGCGGCTTTGTTCTCGGTGGCCCTCGATTCGTTGCCGTCCGCTGTGGTCGTCTGCGGGCCCACATCCGCATCGCCGCGCGAACTCGAACAGCCGCAGGCGGCAAGGGCGGCGCTGCAGGCGCAGACGAGCAGACCAAGTCGACCGGGTCTCAGATCAATCATCGGTAGGCAATCTCCCTGTACGGCGAGGCAATCGCAAATCCGGTGCTGGAGGCGGCATCAGCCGCTGTCAATGGTACGGTCCGCAGTCCCGCGCCGCGTTCCCTGTCTTCAATCGTCAAGTTGAGGCTTGCGGCTCACCTGCGGCCGGTTCGACCGCAGTTTACGCCGCACTCCGGACACACCATCTCGGAGGTCTCGGTGTGGCCGCGCAGGTTGTAGCCGCAGGCGGGGCACAAGCCGCGTCGGCGGCGGAGTCGTCGTCGCAGGGCGGAGGGCATCACGACTGCTGCCCACACCAATGCCGCGTACAAGATCGTGTTGATCGCAAAGCGCGACCAAATCACGCGGAGCGGCAAGGTACGCGGCTGATCCACGCCGCCGAAGGGTATCGGATCGATCCAGGGGTCCAGCGGCACTTCGATCCCCCCGGCCACATCCATCAGGCCCGGCGATGAGGGGCGGTCAGTATGATGCGGCTCGTACCACATCGACACCAGCGGCCAGCCGCGAGCCTCGGCGTGCGACTGGAACTGGATCATCTCATCAAGTGAGAGTTGCCAGACGGCATTCTCAGCAAGTTTCGCCCAAATCTCTTCAGACGGCGCATCAATGAATCGGCCTGCACGCCACCAGCGAGGGAGCAGTTCAGCTGGATCCTCCGACTGGTCCTTGTCGCCTTCGCGCACCGGCCCCGTGTGCGCGCTGAGTCGCAGAGCGCCGCGGCGGCTGAAGGACGTGGCGTTCCATTGCCGGCCCTGCTCGCTGAGGCGCTGTCCCCAGCGCGTGCCCGGATCATCAAACGTCGTCGAGAAGGGATCGATGAGAAGCGATAGACTCCACGCTACGCCGACGTTGATGATCGCGCCGACCACGAGCGCGACCAGCATCACCAGCGCGAGTCTGATCACGCGAGGCGTCGCCATTGCGTGCATCTTACGCCCCCGCGGCCGACGCGAAGGGCGCGACAAAAAGCCGTCGGCTGCCGCCGACGGCTATTGGCTTCTGCGCGATGCCTGGAGGCCTCTGCGCCTCAATGACCCGCGGTGGGATCGGCCGGCGTCTCGGCGACGGGGTCGAGTTCCATGGTGAAGCGGGCGGCCCACAACTGGCTCGAGCCTTTCTGCCGCGGATCCAAGGTCCGCTGGCTGGTCCACATCATGTATGAGCCGTCGGAGTTGAACACGGGCAGGCCGTCAAAGCCGCCGGCGCTGGTTACGCGGCGCGTCTGCAGGCCGTATCGCTCGGGTCCGGTCGAACCGGGCAGATTGCCGGGATCAGCGGTGGTGATGAAGACCTCGTAGTTGAAATGGCCGATGGCGCTGGTGGCGTAGACGAGGTGCCGCCCGCCGGGGTGCCAGAACGGGCACCAGTTCACGTCGGCGTTGTCGGTGAGTTGATGCTCGCGCTCGATGCCGACGGGTACGCCCTCGTCGTTGAACTTGAGATCGGCGACGAAGAGTTGCAGGAGGTTATTGCCGTGCCGGTCGGAGCGGTACGTGATGCGCTTTCCCTCGGGGCTGAAGAACGGCCCGCCGTCGTAGCCGTCGCCGCCGACGATGAGATTCGACAGACCGGTCGTGAGATCCATGATGTGGAGATCGCCGAGGCGCGGAGCGCCGTCGAGGGAGCAGTAAACCATGAAGCGGCCGGTGCTTTCGAGCGAGGCCTCGGCGTCATAGGTACTGTTGTGCGTGAGTTTGCGCATGCCGCTTTCAGAAGGCGGCGGCAGGGGTGTGCCGGGATGCTGGACATGCCAGATCTCGGGCACGATCATCGTGATGATCTCGGTCTCGGTCGGAAACATCCACTTGTACTTCGAGCCGTCGCGCTGGAAACCGGGCGCTTCGCTCGCCGTGGGGGCGGTGATCGTCGAGCCGAAGTAGATGCGCGACGGGTCTGTCGGGTCGAACCAGCCGCAGGTGTTGGCCGAGCCGGGCGGGCTGACGAGGATGGGCCGCCCGGCACCGGTGAGGCGGTCGGCTTCCCAGTTGAGTTTGGCGACGTACATGGCATAGAACGGCGCGGGCTCCTGTCCCTCGGCGGGCTTGGCGACCGCCTGGTAGATGACCCACTGATTGTCGTGGCTGAAGTACGCTTCGCCGGCCTTGAAGAAGTCCTCATCGAACGTCAGTTGGACGTGGTCGGCGAGGATGCCCCTTTCGGCCACGCGCCAGTTCGGAGCGGCTTCGCTGCCGGCCGATGGCGGGGGGCCGCCGACGTTCTGACCCAGCGCGGCCGCAGCGGCGAGAGCCAAAGCGGCTCCGGCCAGTCGTGAAATCGCGCGGAGGTTTGCCTTGCGCGAGGCAGCCACTACCAATCCATTCGCAGCCATGTTGCACCTTCCTGAAAGAGGGCGTATCAGCACCAGTATAGTCTCGGACAATCATTGCTTTGATCTGCTCAAAGGCCCGTGGCGCTGATCAGGGAAACCACCCTGAAAGTCCCGGGCGTGCAGGGAGAGGGACGACCCACGAAGGCAACTCATGGACACGCTCGTACTTATACATCGCGACGACGATCTGGTCTGCGTGGACAAGCCTTCCGGGATGCTCAGCGTGCCCGGCAAGGGGCCGCTGGGCGGCGATTGCGTCGTGAACCGGCTGGCGGCGAAGTTCGGCTGGGCCCGCGAGGTGCACCGGCTCGACATGGACACGAGCGGTCTGATGGTCGTGGCTCTGAACGCCGAGAGTCATCGGGCGCTGAGCCGGCAGTTCCGCGACCGAACGGTGGGCAAGCGGTACGAAGCAGTCGTGCACGGCCGGGTCGAGGGTGAGCGCGGCGAGATCGACCTGCCTCTCCGCGCTGACATCGAGAACCGGCCCCGGCAGATCGTCGATCACGAGCATGGCAAGGCCTCGCTGACGCGATACGAAGTCCTTCATCGCGACGACCAGACGACGCGAATCGCACTCGCGCCGGAGACCGGCCGCTCGCACCAGTTGCGGGTGCACCTGGCATCGGTCGGGCACGCCATACTCGGTGACGATCTTTACGCGCCGACCGAAGTGTGCGCGATGAGTGCCCGGCTGCTGCTGCATGCGACCTCGCTGTGCGTCGATCACCCGGCGAGCGGGAAGCGGCTGGTTCTCGTATCGCCATGTCCGTTTTAGCGGCCGACTCGAAACTGGTGGAAACCGCGGTGCTGGCTCCTCCGGGGCGTCAGCGTATTCTTGAGGATCGTTTTTCTCACCGGCCCGCAGCGGCCGGGGCGCGAGGAGCATGTCTTGAACAGGCTGGCGGCGGACCAATCAGGCGAGGCGGTGGCGCAAGAACCGCCCGCCGAGGTCGAGTCGCACCGCAGCGATACGCACCGGCGCCGGGCGGGGGTGGCGCACGCCTCGGATCGGCTCGAGTCCCCGGTCACGCCGCGATCTGAGCCGCGCGGCGACGGGCGGATCCGCACGGGTAAACTCGCGGGCCTGTCGCTGGGCATGGCGATCTGGGTGCTCTCGTGGCCGATCATGGCTCAGTCGTTTCTCGATGCGCTGCTCGGCACCGTGGACACCGCGATCGCAGCGCGGCTCGGCGTCGAAGAGACCGACGCGGTCGGACTCTCGACGTACATCATGTGGTTCACGGGCGTGATTACGATGTCAGTGGCGATCGGCGCGACGGCGCTGATCAGCCGCGCGGTCGGCAGCGGTCACCGCAGCCGGGCCAACGACGTGCTCGGCCAGTCGATGACGCTGTCGGTCATCATCGGCGTAGCCGCGGGGATCGTGATGGCGATTGCGGCGCCCTTCATCGGCCGGCCCTGCGGGCTCGATCCGGTTGCGGCAAAGCTGATGGCGCAGTACCTCTGGCCGATTGCGGCGTCGATGCCGGCGATGGTGGTGACCAACGTGGGCGTGGCGTGCCTGCGCGGCGCGGGCGAATCCCGCAGCCCGCTGTGGATCATGATGATCGAGAACATCATCAACCTGCCGCTCAACGTGCTGCTCTCTGGCGTGGCGCTGCACTTCACCGTCATGGGCCGCACCATCGACTGGCCCGGCATTCCGTCGATCGCCATCGGCATCGCGGGCGTGGGCGTGGCGACGTGCGTCGCTCGGTGCGTGGGCGCGGTCATTGTGCTGTGGCTGCTCTGGCGCGGCGAGGATGTGATGCGCCTGCACTGGCACCGCATGAAGCCGCGCCTGTCGTCGATGAAGCGGCTGATGAACGTCGGCCTGCCCAATCTGTGGGAATCGCTGGGCATGTGGATGGGCAACTTCTTCATCATCCTCGTCATCGGGCAGGTGCTCGCGGCGGCGGCGGGAGCGCCCGGGCTCATCGGCGCGCACCAGATCACCATTCGGCTCGAGTCGTTCAGTTTCCTGCCGGGCTTTGCGATGGGCACGGCGGCGGCGACGCTGATGGGCCAGTACCTCGGCGCCGGCAACCCGCGCATGGCGGCACGGGCGGCGCTGGTCTGCGCCGGCGTGGCCGCGCTGGTCATGTCGATCTTCGGCTACTTCTTCATCTTCCATCCGGTGGCGATGGTGTCGCTCATGTCAGACCAGGAGATGCACAAGGAGATGGTGCCGGATCTGCTGCGCCTGGCGGGCTACATCCAGATTCCGTTTGCGATCCTTCTCGTGCTGCGCGGCGGACTGCGCGGCGCCGGCGATACGCGTATGGCCATGATCCTGACAAGCATCGGCATCTACGCCATCCGCGTGCCGGGCTGCCTCGTCGCGGCGCTGCTCTTTCCCGAAAAGGGCCTCTATCCGCTGTGGCTGGTGATGGTGTGCGAATTGACGATCCGCTGTCTCATGTTCACCGCCCGGTTCCTGCACGGCGGCTGGATGCGGATCAACGTGTGAGGCGCGAACGACTTCGCCGGCGCGTGGCATGGCGTCGCGCTTCGTTTCACTATGCCCGGCCATGCGAAGCGCAAGGCCATGCCACGCGCTCAACCTGCTTCGGCAAGGGTGAGGGTGGAGGCGGGGCCGTCGGCCTCGATGGCGCCGCTGTGCGGCTTGGGTTGGGCAAGTTCGAACAGGTAGTGCTCGACGTGCTCGCCGGCGCAGCGGACTACGTGCAGGTCGTGCCGGTAGGCGAGGTCGACGACTTCGCACTGGTCGATGGTCGGGTGGATGTCCCAGTGGCGGCAGTCCATGTCGAGCATGCGCACCGTGGGGCGGCAGGGCTGGAGCGAGTTACGCCGCACCACCGCGCCGTAGCGGCCATCTGAAGTGCGCACGAGCGAGCCGATGGGAAACACCGGCAGGCGGCGCAGGGCCACTTCGCGCACGATGGGATCGAACCACGGTTCGAGCCGCTCATCGGAGAGATCGCGCATGGCGGCGATGGCCGGGCGCGGATTGCCCGCTTCGTCGATCATCAGGGCGTCGAGGGCGTCGGCGACGGCGACGATGCGATTGAAGACGTGGATGTCGCGGCCGCGCTGCGGGCCGCGATGGCGGCCGTTGGTCAGCGGGGCCATGTTGGGCCAGCCAGAGCCATCGAAGTGCTGGTGGTGATTGAGCGTCACCTGACGTGCCGAGGCGGCGATGCCGGTATCGCGCAGCAGGTCGTAGCCAAGCGACGTGTGCCGCTGATAGTCCGGCGGCGCGATCGAGGCGCGGATGACCTCGTAGACGCTGTGGTGCGCCTGCACCTGTTCAGAAAGGGCGAGCTTTCCCGCGTCGTGGAACACGGCACCGAAAACGAGAGAAACCATGTCGCGCGCTTCAGCGGCGGAGAGACGCGGCCGTTCGCGCACGATGTAGGCTTCGAGTTCAACGCCGATGAACAGGCTGAGCATGGCGACGTTGAGGCTGTGCTCGAAGATGCGATACTTCGGGTCCATCGACCGCGCGATGGGGCGGATGAAGCGCCGCTGGGGCATCATGTCGCAGACGAGCGAGACGATCTCCGAGCGCGTCTCGAGCGCTTCGGTCGCCGTCATCCGCTGCCCGGACGACTCGGCGAACTGCTGGTGCAGGCGGCGGGCCATGGCCTGCAGTGTGGCGTTGAGGCCCGCGAGGGGCGCTTCGTCGAGGTCGCTGGTGGCGGGATGCATGATCCACGCCTCGCGCACGCCCGTTCGCTGGGCTTCGGCGATGAGACCGTCGTCGAGGACGGTGCCGGCCGCCAGAAATTCGCCGGGAAAGGAACCGGATCGGAACACCGGTATTCCGACGGTCATCCCGGCTCTGAGATCTCTCGTTCCGCACAACAGCATGGTTGGCTCCGAGGGCAGAAAGGCCTGCGGTCACATCGGCGTTCTGACGCGGGCGCTGCATCGACAGCCCCCCGCGGCTCCGCGTTCAGGCGTGCGATTCGCGGTCTGGAGAATCGAGGAAAGCATCCACGCGCCCGATAAACCTGCCAGGCGTGCGCCGAGGCAAGGCCTCGCAAGCCGCTCAGCGCGCGGAGGCGTCGGCTCCTACCCGCCACAGGGTACTCGCTACCATGTCCGCGTATTGCCCGGACCTGTAAATCGAGCCTTCGAGGGACTGTCATGCTGGATCGAATCGTGTGCCGCGGCGTGATCGTGTGTGGCTGCCTGCTGGTGCTCGCCCCGTTGCCTGCGCAAGCGCAGGAGTCAGACCGGGTCAACTACGAGCCGCCGCCGATGGGCGAACTCATCGCGCCTCAGACCAGCGCGCTGGTGGGGATGCTCGATCGCTACAACACGGATCGGCGGGCGATGCAGCGGCTCAACGGCTCGGATATGTCGCCGGTGAGCGTGGCTCGGTTTACGGCGTTCTACGACGACTGGAAGCAGCGGCTCCAAGAGGTGGACTTCGATTCGCTCAGCCAGGATGGCAGGATCGATTACATCCTGTTTCGCAATCATCTCGACTACCAGCGGCGGCAGATCGAAATCGACGCCGGCTATCGAGGCGACATGGCAGCGCTCCTCCCCTTCGCGTCGATCGTCACGGGCCTCGATGATGCGCGGCTGGACATGAAGCCCGTCGATTCGCCCGGCGCGGCGGCAGCGCTCAATGACCTCGTCAAGCAGGCGAGCGACGTGCGCCGACGCGTCGAGCAGGGATTGCGAGGCAGTCGCGATAGCGGCGAGGAGAGCAGCGGCGCCGACGGCGATGATGAGTCGGCGCCGATCGCGATCAAGAAGACGGTGGCGAACCGGGCCGCGGGCGAAGTGGACGGCCTGCGTCGGACGCTGCGCGAGTGGAACGGCTTCTACAGCGGGTATGACCCGATTTTCAACTGGTGGATGGAGGAGCCGTACAAGGCGGCCGATAAGGCGCTCGACGACTATGCGAACTTCCTGCGCCGACAGGTCGTGGGAGTGAATCCCGATGATGATTCGTCGATCATCGGCGATCCGATCGGCCGCGAGGCCCTCCTGAGCGATCTGCGGATGGAGATGATCCCGTACACGCCCGAAGAACTCGTCGACATCGCCAACCAGGAGTTTGCGTGGTGCGAAGCGGAGATGCTCAAGGCCAGCCGCGACCTGGGCTACGGCGACGACTGGCGGGCGGCGTTGGAGTTTGTAAAAACCCGGCACGTCGAGCCGGGCGCACAGCCGGAGTTGATCCGCGAACTGGCGCTGGAGGCGACAGAGTTTGTGGAGAGCCGGAATCTGGTGACGGTGCCGGAGTTCTGCAAGGATCTGTGGCGCATCGACATGATGTCGCCGCAGAGGCAGCTGATCACGCCGTTCTTTACCGGCGGTGAGGTGATCAGCGTGGCGTTTCCCACGGCGGGCATGACGCACGAACAGAAGATGATGAGCATGCGCGGCAACAACCGGTACTTCTCGCGCGCCACGGTGCACCACGAACTCATCCCGGGCCACCACCTGCAGGGGTACATGACGGACCGGCACGCGACGTACCGCGAGATGCTCGGCACGCCGTTCTGGACCGAGGGCTGGGCGCTGTACTGGGAGATGCTCCTGTGGGACAAAGGGTTTCCTCAGACGCCTGAAGACCGCATCGGCATGCTGTTCTGGCGCAGCCACCGCTGCGCGCGGATCATCTTCTCGTTGAGCTTTCACCTGGAGACGATGACGCCGCAGGAGTGCGTTGATTTTCTGGTGGATCGCGTCGGGCACGAGCGCGACAACGCGGCGGCGGAAGTGCGGCGCAGCGTGGGCGGCCTGTACAGCCCGCTGTACCAGTGCGCCTACATGCTCGGCGGCCTGCAGTTTCGCGCGCTGCACCGCGAACTCGTCGACACCGGCGAGATGTCGGATCGCGACTTCCACGACGCGATTCTGAAAATGAACCGCATTCCGGTGGAAATGATTCGCGCCCGCCTCGAAGATCTGCCGCTCACGCGCGATTACACCACCAACTGGCGCTTTTACGACCGCTGATCTGCTGACGGATTGCGAACAGGTTGCAGGGCTGCGGATGCCGCGCGGCTCGAATTGTCGCTGCGCTGCCGCGTCTTTGCGGCTGAGCGAGGGCCAGATGAGGGTGATTTCCCGCTCCACGCCTCTGATCGCGCGCGGTATACATATCTGATGGACAACACTACTCGCGCGGCGATCGCGCGATCGTCGCGCGAACAGACCAGCACTGTCTGGAGAAAGGACGCAGCGATGAATCTCATCCCCTGGAATCGGCGGAACCCCGCCGATGGAGACCTCGTGCGATTCCGCCACGAGATGGACAACATGTTCAATCGATTCTTCAACGACCCCTGGGGTGCCGTGATTGAGCCGAAGTTCCGCTCTGAAGGATGGCTTCCGGCCGTCGACGTGAGCGAGAATGATGCAGAAGTAACGGTGCGCGCGGAGATGCCGGGCGTGGAGACCAAGGACCTGGACATCAACATCCTCGGCAACACGCTCAGCATCGCAGGGAAGAAAGAAGAAAGGAAGGAACAGAAGGGCGAGAACTACTACCAGTGCGAGCGCCGCTTCGGCTCGTTCCGGCGCAGCGTGGATCTGCCCGAGACGATTGACGCGGACAAGATCACGGCGGACGCCGAAAACGGCGTGGTGACCGTGCACGTGCCCAAGAAGCCGGGCATGAAGCCCCGGCACGTGGACATCAAGCCGTCGGGCAAGAAAGTGCCGGTCGGCGCCTGAGCCGTCCGCCACGGCGCGCAGCGGCCACTGGGCCGCTGCGCGCGGAGGCGCCCGATCGAGAAAGGAAACCCGTATGCCACTCAAAACAATGAAGGACCTGCTGGTGCAGCAACTCGACGAACTGCTCGCCGGCGAACGCCACATCACTCAGGTCATGCCCAAACTCGCCCGCGCCGCAAACTCCAATCGGCTTCGCGACGCCATCGAGAGCTACCAGCGGCAATCAAAGGAGCACGTCGGCCGACTGGACCCGATCTTCAGGGAGATGGATCTCAAGCCGCGCAAGGCCGAAGCGCGGGGAATGAAGGGCCTGCTCGAAGACTGCCTCCGGCTGGCCGCGCTGGACAATGCTGAAGCGCACGTGCGCGATGCGGCGATCATCGCCGTAGCGCAGCATGTCAAGCACGATGTCATCGCCGGCTACGGCTGCGCCAAGACGTGGGCGAGTCTGCTGGGGATGCACGACGCGGCCGACGAACTGCAACGTTCGCTCGCCGACGAGCGCAACGCCGATGCGGAGCTGACTCGCATTGCGGAAGATCTGAACCTGGCTGCGGTCGAGGCGGCCGTCTGACATCCGCCGAAGGGGCGCGAGGCGTCATCGCCGCCTTGCGCCCCGCGGTCCACCCTCACACTCCGAACGGATAAGTGTCCGGCGCGAGGTCGGACTGGCGCGTTTTGATCGCCTCTACGGCGCGGGTTTCGTCGAACCAGATGTACTCGTCAAACTGAGCCGGCAGAGCCGCCTGAAAATAGTGGCTGGGCAGTTCGGTCTGCGGCCGATAGATTACCCCGATCGCGCGCTCGAGATGGGGCGTGAGGAGTGCTTCGCGCAGATCCTTGTTTATCGGATGCCGCAGCGGAAGCAGGAAGGTAGCGATGCCCGAGTCGTGGCAGAGCCGCTCGTAACTGTCTTCGTGAGCGGGGCGGACGTTCATGATCTGCATCGGCTCATCCCAGTTGGATGCGGCCGCCACCGTGCCATGGTCGGTGCCGAATCCGATGAGGCAGGCGGCGGGACCGTACGTGTCGCGCGCCAACTGGCCGAGGTTGAGTTCGCCGCGCGCGCCCATCTCGGTCGCAGCGGCGTTGCCGACGTGCGAGTTGTGGGCCCAGACGACGGCGCGGCTGTCGGGGCCGCGATGCGCGAGCACCGCCTGGAGCGTGTCGAACATGTGCTCGTCGCGCAGGTTCCACGACTCGCGCGAACCGTAGTACATCGCCCGGTAATACTTCTCGGCCTCGCGCACGACTGTGGCGTTGCGCTCGGCATCGAAGAAGAGATCGCCGTCGTTCTTGAGATACTCGATGCGATGGACGAGCAGGCTCATCAGCGTTGCCACCGCTTCCCGCTCGCACCCCGGCAGGCGGCCGCTGACCGCCGCCCGGCCGTACGTTGCCGGGTCGGACTCCCAGGGCGAGAAGCACCCGTAGCGCACGCGCGCCGTCTCCGCGGCTGCGGGATCGACTTTGTCGAGGAACTCGAGCACCGCGCCGATGGAATTGTTCAGGCTGTAGAGATCGAGGCCGTAGAGCCCGACTTTGCTTTCCGGCGCCAGAGCAGCTTCGTTGTGCTCTGTGAGCCATCCGACGAAATCTCGCATCTCGTGGTTGCGCCACATCCATGTGGGAAATCGCGAGAACGGCGCGGTGCGCAGCGGCGGCGCTTCGCGCGGCCGGACGCGGCGGTCCAGGGCGCTGACATCGGGCCAATCGCCTTCGATGGCGACGACGTTGAAGCCCATCCGATCGATGAGTTCGCGCGTGATGCGGGCCCGCATTCGATAGAATTCGCTCGTGCCATGCGTCGCTTCGCCGAGAAGCACGATGCGCGCCTCGCCGATGCGCTCGAGCAAGGCGTCGAGCGGCGCCGTTTCCAGGTCCGTGATGATTTCGCATGATTCGGCAATGAGCGAACTGAGCCGGTCGCGCTGCGGCCGCGGGATGCGCAGGGGCCGCGGCGCACGGTGCGGCGCAATGGGCAGACCATCGGCGGACCAGCCCTCGCTGCCGACGAGCGGCACAAACTGCACCTGCCCGAGCGACTCGCGATCGAACTCGTCTTTGCCGGTGCGGCGAATGCGCAGGAGCGTCTGGGTGCGCGGCTCCTCGCCCACGGGAATCACCAGCCGCCCACCGATGACCAACTGCTCGAGCAGGCTCTGCGGCACGACCGGTCCGCCCGCCGAGACGATGATCGCGTCAAACGGAGCGTGCTCGGACCAGCCGAGCGAGCCGTCACCCTGCTTCACAACGACGTTGTCGTATCCGAGATCGCCAAGGCGCTGCGTGGCGAGACGCGCCAGCGCATCATGCCACTCGATGGCATAAACCTTGCGCGCGATTCGGCTGATGATCGCCGAGGCATAGCCGGAGCCGCAGCCGACTTCGAGCACGCGGTGAGACGGCAGGATCTCAGCCGCCTCGATCATCAGCGCGACGATGTAGGGCTGCGAGATCGTCTGGCCTTCTTCGATGGGAAGGGGCGAGTCTTCGTAGGCGAATTCGTGCAGCCAGCCGGCGACGAACACTTCGCGCGGCACGGTGCGCATGGCATCGAGCACGTGCCGATCCCGGACACCGCGCGAGGCGATCTGCCGCGCCACCATTTGCTCGCGCTGTCTCGCGGTCAGGTTGACCATACCAGAGTTTACTGGCCTTGGAAGCGGCTCCGGTAGAGAAAAAGACCGCGATTCACGCCACACGGGCGTTCGGTGGGCTTTCGCGGCGAGTAGCCGGTTTCCCGCCGCTGGCGGGGCGGCTGCAGGCGCTGCTCCCGGTCGCAGCGTGGGGTAGGATTCTCTTCAGGGGCGAGTATGCGACATCGCTTTTCAAGAACAAGACCGCCTCACGGTTGCACATGAAGGAGACGAATCATGAACTCAGGACGAACGAGACTGATTGGCCGCCGGCAGACACTCAGCGCTGTTGTGTTCAGCACCACGATCATTGCCACGGTCGCGGCGTTGCCGCTGCGTGCGGCAGTCGAGCGGCGCTTCGCTGCGCCGCCGGTCATTACGCCCGGAACCCATTCCTCGGCTCCCTCCGACGCCATCGTGCTCTTTGACGGCTCGAATCTCGACGCCTGGACCTATACCGATGGGCGCGCGGCCCAGTGGACGATCGATGGCGACGCGATGGTCGTCAAGCCCGGCTCAGGTTCAATCATGTCCAAGCCGAAGTTCAACAGCGCGCAGGTGCACCTCGAGTTCGCCACGCCTCCGGCGCACGGCGAGGGTCAGGAGCGCGGCAACAGCGGCATGTACATCCAGGGCCGCTACGAAGTGCAGATCCTCGATTCGTTCGAGAACGAAACCTACCCCGACGGTCAGTGCAGCGCGATCTACGGCCAGTATCCGCCGCTCGTGAACGCGTCGCGCGGACCCGGCCAGTGGCAGACATATGACGTAATCTTCCATGCGCCGAAGTTTGATGAGAACGGCAAGAAGACCGCTCCCGGAACGATCACCGTCTTTCATAACGGCGTACTGACGCAGGACCACGTCGAACTGCAGGGCGTGACGGGCGGCAATCTCAGCGAGGAGAGTCCCGAACCCGGGCCGCTCATGCTGCAGGACCACGGCAACACCATGCGATTCCGCAACATCTGGTTCCGCACGCTCGACTGATTGCTCGGCTTGCGCGCAACCGACCGGAGCCTCCGGCTCGTACCGCCGCGGGGCGGAAAAAGCAGATGTTCGCCTACGTCTCCAGCGGCAAGCGGCTGGCCGGGAACTGCTGCGCGCCCGACTATCTTCTGCCTGGAGCAGCCGTGATGCTTCGCGCGGGGAGCGACCGCCGATGGATGCGACTCGGAAGGAAGTGGGCCAGAGGGCATGAAACAGCGTGCGTTGACGGTCGAAGGAATGGCGCGGGGGATCGAGTGTCGTTCCTTCGTCTTCCGGCTTCTGCGCCAGCACGGGCTCGCAGGCTGCATCCTGAGCCGGGGAAGGCGCATCCACATTGAAGTGCAGGGGGAGACATCGGAGTTGATCGGTTTCGCCGAATCGCTCCGGGCACAGCCGCTGGCGCCGATGTGCGTAGACGGCGTGAGTTCCAAATGCCTTGAACCTGACGCAGCCGGCCAGTCCAAGGCTGACTCACGGCTCCACCCACGTGCGTTCGGGCTGCCGGACACCTCGGATCAAATCGGGCGGCTCCACGCCTCGTAGGCGACGGCAGGAGGTCGCAACCGCTGATGAGTGCGGCGAGTAAATCTTCCGAGTGGCAGCGCGGCAGCGAGGGTGAAGTGCCGGAAGGCACGCTGCAACTCGACCGGCACTGGGATTTCTACCGCCGCTTCGCGTTTTTTCAGCGCGTCGGCTGGGTGGCGCTGGGAGGGTTACTCGCGGCGGCGCTGCTGGGTGTGTTCGGCCCCGGCGTGTTCGGAACGGTGGAGCAGAGCAGCGGCGCGCTCACATTGCACTTGCCCCGCTTTGCCCGCGTGGCATCACCCATGGAACTGCGCCTGTTGGTCCGACCCGAGGCAGTCAAGGACGGCCAGTTGCGCCTCTGGATCTCGCAATCATGGCTCGGCCGATTCAGCGCTAAAGACATTGAGCCGCAACCGGCTTCCGTCGAGGTTGACGGCGATCGGATGGTCTACACGTTTCTGGCTCGACCTGAGTCGCCCGTCGAAATCCGATACCGCGTGTCCGCCGGCGAAGCGTCTTTCGGCCGCGTGCAGGGCGAGGTCGGCACGCCTGGCGGTGACCGAGTGACCTTTGAGCAGTGGCTGTGGCCGTAAGCGGGCGAGCGCCCGCGCTACGGAAGGAGCGAACGGAATGGATGCTGTCCTGAGAGGCGCGACCGTATATGCCATCGTGTGGGCGCTGTTTCGACTGGCGGGCAAGCGCACGCTGTCGGAGGCAACGACGTTTGACTTTGTCATGCTGTTGATCGTGGCCGAGACCACCCAGCAAGCGCTGCTCGGCGAGGACTTCTCGATTACGAACTCGGCGCTGCTGATCTCGACGCTCATCGGGCTGGACATCCTCCTGTCGCTGCTCAAGTCCCGGTTTCCCCGCATCGAACGGATCATCGACGGGGCGCCGCTGCTGATCATGCGCGATGGCCAGCCACTCGAAGAGCGAATGCGAAAAGCGCGGATCGATCGCTTTGACATCCTCCAGGCGGCCCGCGCGGCGCACGGCATCGAGCGGCTTGACCAGGTCAAGCACGCCGTGCTCGAGCAGAGCGGCGGCATCACCGTTGTGCCGTGGAGGGTCAGCCCCGAGCAGTAACGCAGGGGTCGCGCGAGCCGCAGCAGGCGCGAGAATCGTTGAAAACAAGGCACAACCGCGCTATTCTGCGCACGACTGCGCACTCAGCCGGAGTGGCGGAATTGGCAGACGCAACGGATTCAAAATCCGTCGCCCCTTAAAGGCGTGAGGGTTCAAGTCCCTCCTCCGGCATTGGCGGAGCAGGAATCGATGGAGATATCAAGGCCTCTTGAGCGATAGCCGGCGGCGGGAGCCGATGGCGGCCCCGGCGAACTCTATCGCGACGCTTTGCGCTTCATCCCCTGATGAGTTCCACCATAATCTTCGCAGCGGCGGTGCGGCCCATCGTCACGGCGGGGAGTTTGCCGGACTGCAAGGTAACCGCCTCGGCAGCGTGATCGTGCGCCAGCACGCGGGCCCGTGTGCCGGGGCGGAGCATGTGGCGATCGACAAAGCGAAGGAACTTCTCGTCTTGATCGAGCACGCGAGCGATGCGCACTTCCGCCCCTTCCTCGACTTCGGTCAGCGCGGTGAGCGCCGCCTGCCGCACTTCGCCGGCGGCGGTTGGTATGGGATCGCCATGCGGATCGACGCTGGGAAAGCCGAGGAACTCATCGATGCGGTCGAGCAGTTTGTCTGAGATCGCGTGCTCGAGGCTCTCGGCTTCGTCATGCACCTCGGACCAGTCGAGGCCGAGTGCGTCCACGAGAAAGCTCTCGATGAGCCGGTGCCGGCGGAGGACGCGCAGGGCGAGCGTGCGGCCGCGGGCGGTGAGTTTGACCCCGCCGTATGGCTCATAGGCGACGAGGCGTGAGTCGGCGAGGCTCCTGGCCATGGATGTCGCGGTGCCGGGCGTGACGCCCATGGCGCCGGCGAGCGACTTCATGGAGACAATCTCGCCCGCAGGCTCCGCCTGCTGCTCGAGATAGATTCGCTTGAGGTAATTCTCGACGGTGCTGCTGGGCATGGAGGCTCCGCGTCGGATGGCCAAATTGTATTTCCCAATGCATCAGGTTGACAACTGCAGGTGGGCCACTAATATATTTTGATTAGTCAAAAATCCCTGGTTGAAAAACGGCGGAGATTCCATGAAACTCAATGCATCGTCCGGGCGCGCGTCCTGGCTGCGCCGCTGCGGCGCCCGGCTCGGGCTGGCGGCCGCGGTGGCCGGCACGCTCCTGCTCGCGGTGGGGTGCGATCGCGAGGCGTCGAGCGGCTCGCCCCGGCCCGATGTGCCGCGCGTCGTTACGACGTTCACGATCCTGCAGGACATGGCCCAGAACGTCGCGGGCGACAAGGCGATCGTCGAGTCCATCACCAAGCCCGGCGCGGAGATTCATGAGTACCAGCCGACGCCTCTGGACATCGTCAAGGCGCAGTCGGCTGACCTGGTGCTGCGCAACGGCCTGGGCCTCGAACGGTGGTTCGAGAAATTCATGGGCAGCGTTCGCGATGTGCCCAGCGTCGATCTGAGCGAGGGCATCGAGCCGATCGGCATCGCGGAGGGACCATACGACGGCAAGCCGAATCCGCACTCCTGGATGTCGCCGCGCAACGCGCTGGTGTACGTCGAGAACATCCGCAAGGCGCTGATCGAGATCGATCCGGCCAATGAAGCCACGTACACGGCCAACGCCGCCGCGTACAGCGAGCGGATCCGCGCCATCGACGAGCCCCTGCGCGAACGGCTCTCGAGCATTCCGGCCGAGCAGCGCTGGCTGGTGACTTCGGAGGGCGCGTTTTCGTATCTGATCCGCGACTACGACATGCGCGAATTGTTTCTCTGGCCGGTCAATGCGGATGAAGAGGGCACGCCGCAGCAGATTCAGAAAGTCGTAGATACGATGCGCAACTACCAGATCCCCGTGGCGTTCTCGGAGAGCACCATCAGCGACAAGCCGATGCGGCAGGTGTGTCGCGAAACCGGCGCGGCATACGGCGGGTTGCTCTACGTCGATTCGCTGACGGGAGAAGACGGCGTGGCGCCGACCTATCTCCAGATGCTCACCTACAACGCCGAGACCATCGTCGCAGGCTTCGGTAACTGATCCGATCCAGAAGTGGGAACGAACAACGGCCATCACGACATCAAGATCGACCTGAGGGTCGAGGGCGTTACCGTTGCGTACAACAATGGGCACGTGGCGCTGCGCGACGCAACGTTCTCTCTTGCCCCCGGCACGATCTGCGGGCTGGTGGGCGTCAACGGCAGCGGCAAGTCCACGCTCTTCAAGGCGATCATGGGATTTGTGCGGCCGGTGCGCGGCAGCGTGAGCATCGGCGGATTGAGCGTGCGCGAAGCACATCGGCGCAATCTCGTTGCCTATGTGCCGCAGTCCGAGGAAGTGGACTGGGCCTTTCCGGTGAGCGTGTGGGACGTCGTGCTCATGGGCCGCTACGGCTACATGAACATGATGCGGATCGCGCGGCGGGCCGATCGCGAGATCGCCATGGCGAGCCTCGAGCGCGTCGGCATGGCGGAGTTCCGGAGCCGGCAGATCGGCGAACTCTCGGGCGGGCAGAAGAAGCGCGTCTTCCTCGCGCGGGCCCTGGCGCAGCAGGGGCGCATCGTCCTGCTCGACGAGCCGTTTACGGGCGTCGATGTCCGCACTGAGGCGGCGATCGTGGATCTGCTGCGCGAGCTGCGGGCCCAGGGCCACATCGTCTTCGTCTCAACTCACGATCTGGGATCGGTTCCCGAATTCTGTGATCAGGTCGTGATCATCAACCGCACGGTGCTGGCGGCGGGGCCGATGGAGACGACTTTTACCGAGCAGAACCTCGCGCGCGCCTTTGGTGGGGCGCTGCGCAATCTCCGATTCGATCACACCGACGTGCCCGGCGTGCTGTCCAACGAACTGCGCGTGCTGACCGACGACGAAGCGGCGCTGGTCTTTGACGAAAGCGGCCGGCCGGCGCGCCAGATGATGTCGCCCGACGCTGATGCGACGGGCGCGGCTGAGCCGGCGGATGCGGCGGAGTCGCAGCCATGATCGAGACGCTGCTCACGCCGCTGCACTACGAGTACATGGTCAAGGCGATCCTGGTGAGCGGATTCATCGGCGGGGTGTGCGCGCTGCTGTCGTGTTACGTCACGCTCAAGGGCTGGTCGCTCATGGGAGATGCGCTGTCGCACGCGATCGTGCCCGGCGTGGTGCTGGCATATTTCGCGGGCCTGCCGTTCGCGGCCGGAGCGTTTTTCAGCGGGCTGCTCGCCGCGGGGACGATGGGGTTCATCAAGTCGCGCACGCGCATCCGAGAGGATGCGGTCATCGGCATCGTGTTCACCACCTTTTTTGCGGCGGGACTGCTGCTCATCTCCCTGTATCCCAGCAACATCAGCCTCAAGACGATCGTGCTGGGCAACATCCTCGGCATCGCGAACCGGGACATCATCCAGTCACTGGTCATCTCCGGAGTCACGCTTGTGGTGCTCGCGGTCAAATGGAAGGACCTGCTGCTGTTCGTGTTCGATCCGGCGCAGGCCCGGGCGGTGGGACTGAACACGAGCCTGCTGCACCTGATGCTCCTGACGCTGCTTGCGGCCACGGCGGTGGCGGCGCTGCAGGCGGTGGGCGCGTGCCTGGTCGTGGCGATGCTCGTGACGCCAGGCGCCACGGCTTACCTGCTCACCGACCGGTTCGGCCGCATGATGGGGCTGGCCGCCGCGATGGGCGTGACGACCTCGGTGTTGGGCGCCTACGCCAGTTACTTTCTCGACGGTTCGACGGGCGGCTGCATCGTCGTCTTGCAGACGGCGCTGTTTCTCGCGGCGCTGTTTTTCGCGCCGGTGCACGGAGTGCTCGCGGGGCGGTGGAAGGCTCGCACATCGGGCCAATCGGGCACCTCGAGCCAGCCGGGAGATGAACTGTCGGCGGGGGCAGAAGCGCTATGAGCCTCAGCCACCTGCTCGAACCGTTTCAGTACGGCTTCATGGTGCAGGCCATGCTCGTGGCGGCGCTGATCGGCGCCGCGTGCGCGGTGCTGTCGTGTTACCTCGTGCTCAAAGGCTGGTCGCTCATGGGCGACGCGGTCTCGCACGCCGTGCTGCCGGGCGTCGTGCTGGCGTACATCGTCGGGCTGCCGCTGGGGCTGGGTGCCTTCGCAGCCGGCATGGTCTGCGCGGCTTCGACGGGTTGGATCAAGAACCACAGCCGCATCAAGGAAGACACCATCATGGGTGTGGTGTTCACCGGCCTGTTTGCGCTGGGGATCGTGCTGTTCACCAAGATCCACACCGACGTGCATCTCAACCACATTCTCTTCGGCAGCCTGTTGGGAATCGAGCGCAACGACCTCATCCAGGCAATCGTCTCGGCCGGTCTCACGTTTGCCATCGTCGTCGTCAAGCGGCGCGATCTCGTGCTCTACCTGTTCGACCCGAACCAGGCGCGGGCGGTCGGGCTGAACACGACCTTCGTTCACTATCTGCTGCTCGCTCTGTTGAGCGGGACGGTGGTCGCCGCGCTGCAGGCGGTGGGGATCATCCTCACCGTCGCCATGCTCGTGACGCCCGGCTGCATCGCGCATCTGCTCAGCGACCGATTCGATCGAATGCTGCTCATCGCGGGCGGCAGCGCCGTGGCCAGTTCGGTTGTGGGCACGTACGTCAGTTACTTCCTCAACGGAGAGACGGGCGCATGCATCGTGCTGGTGCAGGCGCTGATCTTTGTTGCCGCCATGGTGGGCTCGCCCAAGTACGGTTTGATCGCCCGGGCGCTGATCGCGCGGCACGTGGAGAACGGCGCCCAAGCCGGTTGACGGCATGTGTGCTGCGCTGCCGGGCGTGAGGTCTGGTCGGTGGCTACTTCTCGTCGCTCAATCCGATGCAGACTTGCCAGACGAGCGCTGCGAGGATGGCGCCGGCGATGGGGCCGAGCCAGTAGACCCAGTGGATGTCCCAGTAGCCGCCAATGAGCGCCGGGCCGAAACTCCGCGCGGGGTTCATCGAGGCGCCGGTCGCGGGGCCGAAGGCGAGGATGTCGGCCGCGATGGTCAGGCCGATGCCGAAGCCGCCGATCATGGCGCCCTTGCCCACGCCGCGGCTGTCCACGGCGGTGCCGATGATGACGAACATGAGAAAGAACGAAGCGACGATCTCGAGCACGAGGATGGCGCCGGAACTCATGCCCAGGCCGCCCAGCGTGGCGCCGAGACGGGCCGCGTTGACCGCGTCGGCGTGCGTCGGAGTGAACACGGCCTTGAGGAGCAGCGCTGCAACCGTTGCGCCGAGCAGCTGGCTGAAGACGAACGCGGCCGCCCGCTTCGGATCCTGCTTGCCGATGACCGCCAGGGCGATCGAGACGGCGGGGTTGATCTGGCCGCCTGAAATGTGCATCGTGGCCGAGACCATGACGGCCAGGGTCAGGCCGTGCGCGATGGCGATGGGGAGCAGCCCGCCGCCGGAAATGATCTGGTTGACGATGATCGCGCCCGCGCCGATAAAGGTGAGTGCGAACGTACCGACGAATTCTGCGATCGAGCCTCTGGCTGTCGGGTTCATGCGGACCTCCCGTTGCCAGATCGGCCATCACTTGCTTTCGAGATGAATCACGCCGTCGAAGAGTTCTTCCGCATTGGACATGAACCGTGCAATTTCGCGGAGATAGAGCGCACTCAGACGCGACTGACCGTGCTCGGCGACGAGCTGCTCCCAGGCTGACTTCGCCACTTCGAGCCGGCGGTCGCGGTAGAGCCGCACAGCCCGGGCGGTCGCTTCGATGAGCGAGATGAGCTCCTCGTCGTCGGTGCCGGGCTCGACGGGCAGGACTTCGAAGAGTTCGACGGGCTTGGACTGGCCGACGACGGTGACGAGCCCGATGGGCCGGCGGAGGATGTCCGGGCCGATCATCTCGTTGGTGCGGCCATTGATGAGAATCGACGTGCCGAACTGCTTGTTGGCCGACTCGAGCCGGGCGGCAAGGTTGACGGAATCGCCGATGACGGTGAAGTCGCTGAATTCGGGCGGCGCGCCGCAGTCGCCGACCGTGACGGAGCCGGACGAGAGGCCGAAGCGCATCGTCAGGCGGGGTTCGCCGCTGCGCATGGCTTCGAGATTCAACTCTTCGACGCGCTGCACGCAGGCAATGGCGGCGCGGACGGCGCGGTCGGCGTGCGAGGTGTCCTCTTCGAACGCGCCCCAGAAAGCCATGAGGCCGTCGCCGAGGAACTTGTTCACGTACGCCTCGTGGTCGGTGAGCAGTGCGTTCATGCCGCCCATGTACTTGTTGAGGATCGCGACGGTGGCGCGCGAATCCATGGTTTCCGAGACGCTGGTGAAGCCGGCGAGGTCGCCAAAGAGACAGGTCACTTCGCGCTGCGACCCGCTCATGTCGATGACATCGGGATGTTCGAGCAGGTATTCGAAGAGGCGGCGGTGAATGCGATTGCCGAACTGGCGCGTCAGCCGCGATCGCTCGCGCCGCTCGTGCAGGCCGCGCGAGAACGTCGAGCCGAACAGTCCGACGACAATGCCGGTCATCGGCGTGGCCAGCGGCACGAAATGATGCCACGCGTCGAAGAAGAGAAATGCGTTGACCATGAGATATCCCAGCGCGATCACCACCGCCAGCAGCAGTCCCAGCAGCGGCCGGATCGAACGCATGCCCGCCACGAACGCGGCGAACGAGCCGAGGGCGAACGTGAGCAGGGCGCCGACCCACGGCGGCGATTCAGCGAACGCCTCACCCGTCAGGACCATGTTGGCCATCATGGCGTTGACGACCACGCCCGGGGTGAGCGGGCCGGCCGCGGTGGGGTAGACGTCGCTGAGCGAGCCGGTGGTGACCCAGCCGACAAAGACGATCTTGCCGCGGAGCATCTGCGTGAGTCGATCGCGGGCCGCGAACAACTCGCGCTGCTCGCGATCGATGTTGTCGTGCATCTGAAACCAGCGCCAGAGCGCGATTTCTTCGGAAGTGGCGTTGCCGCCGGGCGGCTGCGGCTGGCCGTCGGGCGTCTGGCCGAGCACGAACATCACTTGGTCGAGCAACTCGGCGTCGATGGCTGCGCGCCTGCTCGAGTCCGTCCAGTCTTCGGGAGCGAAGCGGTCGGCGCCGAGAAAGGCCTCAACCAGTTCGCGCGCGATCGATTCGTATTCCTCGCGCTTGGCCGTGATCGCGGCGAGTTTCTCGTCGAGGTCAATGAGCACGCCGATGGCGACGTGGCCGAACGTCGGAGGATCGTTGTCGGACTGGCGCAGCAGACCCAGCGCCGCGTTCTGCGATGCGTGCACCATGTGGCCCGAAAGCAGGTTGAGCGGTGGCGAGCCGTCTTCGGTGCGCGGCCAGGCGATGAGCGCGCGGCCATTGTTCAGCGGCAGCGTCGCCTGCCCGATGCGCACGGAGGTCTCATCGACGCGAATGTCGTTGGCGGCAATCCGCTGGTGCGCCATGGCCGCCGCCACGCCGAGTTGAGGATACAGCCGGCCGCCGAAGCCGATCACAGGAGGCACGCGGCGCACGGCTCCGTCGCGATCTGTTTCGGTCGTCACAAAGCCCGGATGACTCGCCGCGGTAGCGATCTCCATGACGGGTACTTCGATCGCGTCGGCAAGGCGCACGACCCCCGAGATTCCCAGTTCGGGCATCTGCGGCGCAAGCGTGCGCGTGACGTTGATGCGATCCACGACCTTGCGGATGAGCCGTTCCAGACCGCGGTCGCGCACCCCGGGAGCGTTGCGCGGAGCCATGTGATCGAGAACCGCCTCGACCGTCAGAGGTCCGCTGCCGGTGAGTTCGAGTGCTGCCTCTTCCACGGCGAGTTCGCGGAAGGACTGGAAACGGTCGTTCACGCGTTGCGAGCGCATCTCATCGAGATGCGCCTGCTCCATGAGCGAAGGAGGGTCAATGTAGATGTTCTGCTTGAGGCCGTCGATGACGCCGCGCAAGGCCGCTGCGCCCTCGGCCCCGCGCCAGAGAGGCCCGATCTGTTCGCCGACCGATGGGAACTTGATCGCCACGATCGTCTGCGCCCGGGCCTCGCGGATGGCCTTGACCAGGGCGCGATCCTGTTCGGGCTCGTCGAGCGTGCGCTCGTCAAACAGAATATCAAGGGCGATGACGCTCGGGCCATAGGAGTCGATCGTCGAGATCGCTTTGCCGATGAGCGAGCGCTTCCAGGGCCAGCGGCCGAAGGACTCAAGTGAACTGTCATCAATATCGACGTGCACGATGCGGTCGCTGGCGCGCGGCGGATTGAGGCGGCCGAAGCGGAAGAGAAAATCGCTGGCCAGACCCTCGGCGCGGTCGCTCCACATCGGAATGGTGAGCATGTATGCGGCGACGGCGGCCAACAGCGATCCGACCAGCCACGGCATGAGCGAGCCGCGTCCGGAACCGGAACCGAACAGTCGAGCCATGAACGCCAAGCGGTCCTCCGACAGCGGCAGGGCCGGTCAGTTGCCTTCGAGACAGCCGCAGCCGGAGCCGCCGCCGCGGCCGTGCTCGATGAACTCCTCGATGGTTCCCTCGAACCCCTCGCGGCCGAATGATTCATCGAGACCGAGATCGCGGATGAGGTGCTGCCCGTGCGAGACGACCATGGTGAGGAAGGGCACTTCCTCGGGCGAGACGGCGCCGGCGAGCGGCAGGAAATACGTGTGCGCGAACGCGTTGAGCGAGGGCAATTTGTGTTCGCCGCTCGAGGCGTCGTCGGCGGTCAGCGCCACCTTGATCGAGTTGATGTACTCGATCTCGATGGCGCGGATGCGGTTGGTCGGTACCCCAAAGGCGCGGAAGCCGTCGATGCCGTCCCAAACGATGCGCCAGCCGGTCCCCTTGACAGCCAGCGTCGCGCTCGGCGTCTTGATCTCGAAGTCGTTGGAGAGGCCGACGTGATCGACCTTGACATCCGCCAGGCCGTATTGCATGGTGACGCGCGTACGAAGCGTGTCGCCGGCCTGGATCATCTCGGGCAGCGTGATGCGCGAGATGCGGTCGATGAGCATCGACGCGTTCATGCCGATGCGCAGGGTGATGATCGAATCGGGGCCGGTGCGGACTTCGCAGCCGGTGGCGAGCACGTCGTTGATCGCCGCGTCTTTCCACGGTGACTGTACGTCGGGCCGCCACTGGGCACGACTGCCTTCCACCTTCATGACGACCGCCTGGAGAATCTTCACTTCACCCTCGGGCAGCGGCTCGATCCTGGCCAACTGGTCGCCGAGGTCGATGCGCGGCAGGGTGATCACCGTGCCGACGACGAGGTTCTTCGCGTCGACGTCCGGGTTGGCGTCGGCGATGGCGGAGGCGAACTCGCTGTTGCCGTACCACTTGTCCGCGATCGATTCGAAAGTGTCGCCTTCGCGAATGGTGTAGGTAATCGGCTGGTCGTCGAGCACTTCGGGCTCCTCGACGGGCGCCGGAGCCGGCGTCGGCTGTTCCTGGGCCCGCGCGCGAGCGCCGGCAAGAGCGAACACCAGCAGGCACAGCAGAGCGAGTCGAAGTTGAGTGCGCATCATCGTGATCCGTTTCGGCGAATCGCCAGTCAGAAGTCCTGCCGCGGCACGGAAACCAGACCCGTCCGCCGGTCCTGCACGCGCCCGATCGTCGCCATCAGTTCGATCCCCGAGAGCGCCTGGTTCTCAGATTTCCGGTCCATCAGGCCCTCCCACTCAAGTTCGCGCAGAGCGTACCGGGGTATCGGACCGAACAGCCGCATGTTCACGCCGCCCTTGATGTCGGCCTCGACGCAGATCGCCCGCGCGATCCAGCCCGCCTGGGCCGTTTCGTTTGCCATCGGCTGTTCATCTTCAGTGAACCAGCCGCGCTGACGCGCCATCTGCAGTTCGGCTTCGAATCCTGCAGCCGAAACGGCGCCGGCCGCGTCACCCTCGTTATCCTCGGATTCCGCCGCGGCTTCGGGCAGGAGATCGAACGTCAGCAGCAGGGCGTGCAGGGCGTCGCGATTGCTTATGGCGTTCTGCGTCGCCAGGCCATCCCAAAAGTCGAGTTCGGCGGTCGCATCCGTGCCGCCATGCGTATCCGCGACCGAGGCGTCAAGCAAGGTGCGAGCGCAGCCGCCAAGCAGCAGCGCGGACGCCAAGGCGCCGGCAGACAAGGCGTGGAGCATCTCAGAACGCATAGTTCAACCCCGCGTAGAAGAAGTGGCGCTCGTCATCGCTGCCGGCGGGCATGGCGTCTCCGGGAATGAACAGGCCGTAGCGCACATCGAGCGACAGATCGCTGTAGATCTGCCAGTCGATGAACAAGTCGAGTTCAGCGCCAAGGAATCGCTCGCCGCCGGTCGTGGTGAAACTGACGGGCGCATCAGAGTCGAGTTTGTGCAGCAGGTAACCGTCGACGCCGATGCGCATCTTGTCGAAGATACCCTGGCCGCGCCACGGCGTGGCGCTGGCGCCCATGCGCATTGACATCAGGTTGGACATGTTGGGCCCGAGCACGAGCCCGGTATTGGCGTAGCCCAGCGAATTGAACGCGCGATCATCGGTGCCGCTCAGGTTGCCGCCGAAGGTGTTGGAGGTGTGCTGCCGGTCCTCATCGCCCGAAGCCGCGACGATTTCCCAGTCAAGCCGCAGGCCGTTGGGCCGACCCCAGCGCGGCGCGTAGATGAGCCTGGCATTGCCCGCCCAGGCGCGGATCGATTCTTCCGTTTGCGCCACGGGCGCCGCAAAGGGCGAAATGCTGCTGCTCAGCGACTGGCCGTATTCGTACACGAACTCTGCCTGGTAGAACAGTTCGGTCGTGATCTCGCCGCTGCTGCCGACGCCAAGGTAGCGCGAGTCATAGTGATACCGCGTCGGAAAGGGCGTACCTAGCAGCAGGATGGTCCGGCTGTCGCGATCGTTCTGATCCTGCTGGTCGAGAAAGAAGAGATAGGGCCGGTGGCGATCGAAGCCGGTGTAGGTGAACATCACACCCATGAACTTGCGATCCACGTCGGTGTCGTAGCCGGGACGCGAGCTGTCGAAATCGATCGGACCGGTGGAGGGCGTCAGGCCGACCATGCCCATGACTTCGAGGTTGTGCAGTTCGAGCCCCGCCTGCGCCGAGTAGAGCACTTCGCTCAGCGCCAGGCCCGAGCCCCAGTTGACGAACTGCCGCCCGCCCTGAAACCAGAAGTTGTCATCCGGCCGCTTGCCGGCGTCGGCCAGGCGCGCGGTGCGGTAGTCAAAGCGATACCAGTAGCGGTCGGCGATGGGCTCTTCAAGGTTGTCGCCACGCCCGTCGAAACTGTCGCCGGAGTTGAAGTCAAGGTAGTTGAATCGCAGCCGGCCGTAGGCCTCGTGCCCGGCCATGGAGAAGTCGGCCCAGAGTTTGGTGTCGCTCTGGCGGAGGATCCGCGTGTTGCTGCTCGCGTCATCGCTGGCGACGAACCCGAATGTCGTGTAGCCGCCCAGCAGCAGGCGGCCGGACTCGGCGAACTCGAGATCCGCCGCGCCGACCTGGCGCGACATCTCGATTTCGCGCAGCGTGCGCTCGAGCCGCTCGAACGTCTCTGTGTCCTGGGCCCTGGCCGTGGATTGCAGGCCGATCGCAGCCGCCGGGCCGGCCAGACCCATCACCACCCATCGCAGCCTCATGCAGCAGCCTCCATGATCGCACATCGGCACATCGGGCCGGGTGCGATGAGCGGTATCGTACCGCTCGAACCCGCCCGCCGCGAATCCGGCCGGTCGATTGCTGGGAATTGGATACGGCGATGGCTCGCTACTTGCGCTGCGACGCGACGAACTCCTCGAGACCGAGGAACTCGATCATGTGCTGGTCGTAGACCTTGGCGTGCTCATCGCGCGAGAGATCGAGGCGCAGTTCGTTAATGACCTTGGTCCCCTGGCCGACCCACTGCTGCCAGGTCTCCTTTGAGATGGTCTCGTAGATGTGCTGGCCGAGCGGGCCGCGGAAGGGGGGCTTGTCCATCTGCGTGCCCGGCCGGCCGGTGCGCTGGCAGATGAAGGCGCCTTCGGGGATCTCCGGCTCAGGAGCCGCGTCCTTGACCTCGGGCACAGGCGCGCCGATCTTGCGGAGCAGGTCGGCAATGGCATTGCGGGGCATGAGATCGCCGCGCCGGGCCGCGACCTTGTAGCCGCTGGTGAGGATGCCCGCCGCAGCCGAGTTGTCGCCGGCGGCGATGAGCGCCTGCCCAGCGAGTTGATAGGCCTTGCTCATCTCCGGCTGGAGTTCAATGCAGCGCTGAAACGACTGCGCGGCTTCCTTCGCCTGTCCCGCCTGGAGCAAGGCGTTGCCGAGGCTGAAATGGGCCATCTCATTGGTCGGATCGGCCTCGGCCATGTTGCGAAACTGCGCAATGCGTTCAGATGTGTCCATCACCACTCCTGCCCTTTGGCGGCACTTCGAGCGTAAAGGGGATTATAGCGGTGAGGTATTGGAGACCCTGCGAGCAGAAAAGCGGCGACGAAGAAGCCGAGCCCGTTTATCTTGCGTCACTGGGGCAGGCGGGCGGCCAAGTCAGTTTCGGACAGACCGTCGATCTCGACCGTCTTCTCGGGAGACGTCGCGCCTGCCGTGAGGCGGATGCGGCGCCGGTCGATGTGCAGCGTCTTGGCGAGCAGACGGCGCACGGCCTCGTTCGCCTTGCCATGCTCGGGTGCGGCACTCACGCGAATCTTGAGGCGATCTCCCAGCCAGCCGGCAATGGCGTCACGGCTGGCGCCGGGGACAACCTTAAGGCGAATGGTCAGGCCGCGCGGCGTGGTCTGGAAGCGGTTCATGGCGGGCGGACCTGCAATCGGCGGGCCAGATTCGGGGCAGTGGCTGGGCGAATTCGGGCGTGCAGCGGGGGTCGGCAGGGGCCCGGTTGGGCGCAAGTATTTGGAAAGCAGACATTTACGTCGGGCGAATTTTTCTTCACTTTTTACTTGACAGCGATTGGTTTTGCAGTTTCGGGCGGTCTATCCTTTTTGGCTGTGCGCGAGCCGAGGTGAGTTTTAATTTTCAGAGCCCATATGTCAAGGCCGACCGTTCCCGGTTCGGCCAAGTTTCATTGATCAGGGGTAGTACATGCCCACGATGAACGTGCGCAATTTTTCCAAGCGTGGCGATGCGATGCCCGTGCCCAATCTTGTCGCCGTGCAGGAAGCCGCTTACGAGCGATTTCTGCAGATGGACAAGGATGCCGACAGCCGCGACCCCGCGCTGGGCCTCGAGGCGATGCTGCGCGAAGTCTTTCCTATTGAGTCGTACGACGGCACGATGCGGCTTGAATACCTCTACTACACGCTGGACAATCCGCGGTACACGCCCGACGAGTGCCGTGAACTGCGCCTGACGTACGCGCGGCCGTTCCGGGTCGCGGTGCGCCTCGTGCGCGAAAACCACCCCGACATCGCTCAGGAAGAGATCTACCTCGGCGAACTGCCCATCATGATGGGTGGCGGCGAGTTCATCGTCAACGGTGCCGAGCGCGTCATTGTCAGCCAGTTGCACCGCAGCCCGGGCGTGGACTTCGGCGTGGTGTCGGCTGAGGCCGACCGGCCGCTGCACAGCGCCCGGATCATCCCTGAGCGCGGCTCGTGGATTGAACTCGAGGTGACCAAGAAGGACGTTCTGGCGATGCGCATCGACCAGAGCACCAAGATCGCTGCGACGACCTTCCTCCGCTCGCTCGATCCGGACTTCGCGACTACCGACAAACTCATCGACCTCTTCTATGACGTGAGCGAAGTGACGGTCGCGAACCTGCGCGAAGAACACTACGCCGCCGAGACGATCGTCGATACCGAGAGCGGCGAGGAACTCGTCGGCGTCGGCCGGCAGATCGGCGAGGCGCTCAGCGCGATCCAGGCGTCAAACCTCAAGAAGGTGCGCGTCATCACCGGCAGCGTCGATCCGCTCATTCTCAACACGATCGCCGAAGAGCGGCTCGACATCTTCGGCGAACTGACCAGCAACGAATATGAGCAGGCTCTGCTCAAGATCTACACCCGACTGCGCCCGGGCAACCCGCCGCAGGTGAACAAGGCCAAGACGCTCTTCGAAGAGAAGTTCTTCGACGACAATCGCTATAGGCTCGGTCGCGTGGGCCGGTTCCGCATCAATCGCAAGTTTGACCTCGACGTTTCCGAGGACATTCTGCGTCTGCGCGGCGAAGACTTCCGGCTGGTGATTCAGTACATCCTCGATCTGCGCAGCGCGCGCAACAACGCCTACGTGGATGACATCGACCACCTCGGCAACCGCCGTCTGCGCACGCTGGATGAATTGGCCGTCGAAGAAGTCCGCAAGGGCTTCCTCAAGCTGCGGCGCACGGTGCAGGAGCGCATGAGCGTCAAGGACCCGGACGAACTGTCGAAGATCGCCGACCTCGTGAACACCAAGAGCATCAGCAGCAGCATCGAGTTCTTCTTCGGGCGCAGCGAACTGTCTCAGGTCGTGGACCAGACCAACCCGCTGAGCATGCTCGCGCACGAGCGGCGATTGTCGGCGCTGGGCCCGGGCGGTCTGAACCGCAAGCGGGCCGGCTTTGAAGTGCGCGACGTGCACATCAGCCACTACGGCCGCATCTGCCCGATCGAAACGCCTGAAGGCACCAACATCGGCCTCATCGCCTCGCTGGGCATCTACGCGATGATCGACGAGTACGGCTTCGTGCTCACGCCCTATCGCAAGGTGACCAAAGGCAAGGCGACGGGCGAAATCGAGTACCTCCGCGCCGACGAAGAGATGCGATCCATTCTCGCCCCGGCCGACGTGATCGAACTCGACGGCAAGATCAAGAAGGGTCTCGTGCTGGCCCGCGTGAACGGCGATCTGGCGCAGGTCGACTCGGGCGATCTGAATTTCATCGACATCACGCCCAAGCAGATCGTGGGTGTGTCGGCGGCGCTCATTCCCTTCCTTGAGCACGACGACGCCAACCGCGCGCTGATGGGTTCGAACATGCAGCGCCAGGCGGTGCCGCTCATCAAGACGGATCCCCCCGTGGTGGCGACCGGCCTCGAAAAGGAAGTCGGCCAGTACAGCGGCATGGTGATTCGGGCCCGCAACGGCGGCGCCGTGACCTACGTCGATTCCGAGATGATCGTCATCGACAACACCGATGAGTACCCGCTGCGCAAGTTCGCGGGCCTCAACGAGCGCACGTGCCAGAACCAGAAGCCGGTGGTCATGCTCGACCAGCGGGTCAAGAAGGGCCAGATCATCGCCGACGGCGCTTCGACGAAGTTCGGCGAACTGTCGCTGGGCAAGAACGCGCTGGTCGGATTCATGACCTTCGACGGCTACAACTTCGAAGATGCGATCGTGATCAACGAGCGCCTGCTCAAGGATGACGTGTTCACATCGATCCACATCGATGCCTTCGACGTGGAAATCCGCGAGACGAAACTCGGCCGCGAGGAGTTCACGCGCGACATTCCCAACGTCAGCGAGAAGATGCTGCGCAACCTCGACGAGAATGGCGTCATTCGCATCGGCGCCCGCGTCCGACCCGGCGACATTCTCGTGGGCAAGGTCTCGCCCAAGAGCAAGAGCGAACTCAGCCCCGAGGAAAAACTGCTGCACGCCATCTTCGGCCGCGCGGGCGAAGACGTGAAGAACGACTCGCTCGAAGTGCCGGCCGGCACCGAGGGCATCGTCATCGGCGCCAAGCGATTCAGCCGTCGGATGCACATGACCGACGAGCAGAAGAAGCAGTTGCAGCGCGAGATGAACGCGTACAGCGAGGCGATGGACGAGAAGGCCATCGACCTCTTCCGCCAGATGATCGCGCAGATGAACGAGATCACCGGTTCGCCGATCGTGGACCCGAACACGCGGCAGACGGTGGGCGCGTCGAACATCGCGGCGGTCATCCTCGAACAGATCCGCGACTTCGACATCAAGTGGGTCAAGGGCGGCAAGGAGATCCGCGAAGAGTGCGCGGTCATTCACAACCAGTTCCGCCAGCGCATCAACGCCATCGAGCAGGAGAAGCAGCGCAAACTCGCGCACATGAAGCGCGGCGACGAACTGCCGTCGGGCGTGCTCGAAATGGTCAAGGTCTACCTCGCCACCAAGCGGCAACTGTCGGTCGGCGACAAGATGGCCGGCCGCCACGGCAACAAGGGCGTGATCGCCCGCATCGTCCCGGAAGAGGAAATGCCTTTCCTCGAAGACGGCACCCCGGTGGACATTCTGCTCAACCCGCTGGGCGTGCCCAGCCGCATGAACGTCGGGCAGATTCTCGAGACGCACCTCGGCTGGGCGGCGCGCGTGCTCGGGTTCCAGGCGGTGACTCCGGTGTTCGACGGCGCGACGGAAGAGGAAGTGCACAAATCCATCGACGAGGCGAACGCGCACGTCAAGAGCCGGCTCAAGGAATGTGAAGACACGCACATTCCGCCGGGCGAGCGCGAACTGCTGGCGCACATGCCGCGCGGCGGCAAGGCGCAGCTGTACGACGGGCGCACGGGCGAGCCGTTCCGCCAGAAAACGACGGTCGGATACATGTACCTGCTCAAGCTGCACCACCTCGTGGATGACAAGATCCACGCTCGGGCGACGGGGCCGTACAGCCTCATCACCCAGCAGCCGCTGGGCGGCAAGGCGCGCACTGGCGGCCAGCGTTTCGGCGAAATGGAGGTGTGGGGCCTCGAGGCCTACGGCGCTGCGTACGTCCTGCAGGAACTGCTCACTGTCAAGAGCGACGACGTCGAAGGCCGCACCAAGATTTACGAGTCGATGGTCAAGGGCACCAATTCGCTCGAAGCGGGTATGCCCGTGGCGTTCGACGTTTTGTGCAATGAGATTCGCGGCCTGGGCATGAACGTAACGCTGGAGAAGAAGCCCATCGAGAGCGCAGCGATCCTGTAACGGGCGGACGCCGGGCGTGCGAAGTTGGTTTTGAGTCTCAGATCGTACGGAAGTTCAGAGAAAGGACGTGCGGCGGTCAACGGTGGCGGATCACCCGGTTGTCAACGCAGTTCGATACGCACTCGAATACGCCGGGCTGGGCAGCAGGATTGCCCCGTTCCCGATTCGAAGGCTGGCTCGGCCGTGGACACGCAGTGAGTTGCCGCCGGCCGGAGATCTGCAGATCGCACCGCCGGACTACGTTGGAGTCGGAACGCAGAAAAGCGGCACCTCATGGTGGGCCGGGCTCATTGAAGCCCATCCGAAGGTGGCGCCAAACCTCTTCAAGCGAAAGGAGATGCATTACCTCACGCATTTCTTCGAGCGGCCGATGACGGCCGGCGACATCGAAACGTATCACGCCGCATTTGCCCGGCCGCCGGGCAGGCTGTGCGGCGAATGGACTCCGAATTACCTCGGCAGTCCTTACACGATTCGCCGTCTCCAGCAGGCTGCTCCCAACGCCAGAGTGCTCGTGATGTTCCGCGAACCCGTCTCGCGATACGAGTCGGGGTTCAATCACGAGTACAAGCAGCGCTTCGGTGCGATGCTGGCTCCCGGCGTTCGGCGCGAAGTGATGAAGAGGTACGCCCTGCGAAAAGAGTCCATCTGGAACGGCATGTATGCCGCCCAGTGCGACACGCTGCTGCGAGTCATTCGCAGAGAGCGGCTGCTGGTGCTCCAGTACGAGCAGTGCCGGGCGAAGCCGACGGAGATGATCGCCCGCACATATCGGTTCCTCGGTCTGGATGAGTCGTTCGTGCCCGAGGGGATGGAAAAGCCGGTGAATGTGCAGCGCCAGGTGACGGATTCGCTGGGTGATGAAACAAGAGAACTGCTTCGCGAAGTCTACCTGGACGACGTGCGGCGACTGAAAGCGATGTTTCCTGATGAGATCGACCTGAGCCTCTGGACGGGATTTGAGAACGCAGCCGCTAACTGACCGGCTGCGACAGACGAGTGATGAACGCCACGCGGCCCTCGCCGCGACCAAGAACAACGACCTGCGACAGGAAGTGCCATGTCCGAATCTTTCTACGATCGCGTCAACGACTACGCCAGTGTGAAGGTCATGCTCGCCAGCCCGACCGACATCCGGTCGTGGTCGTTCGGCGAGGTGAAGAAGCCCGAGACGATCAACTATCGCACCTACCGACCTGAGAAGGACGGCCTGTTCTGCGAGCGCATCTTCGGCCCCGAGCGCGACTACGAGTGCGCCTGCGGCAAGTACAAGGGCACGAAGTACAAGGGCATCATCTGCGATCGCTGCGGCGTGAAGGTGACGCACTCGCGCGTCCGCCGCAAGCGCATGGGGCACATCAACCTCGCCTCACCGATCGTGCACATCTGGTTTTTCAAGGCTCTGCCCAGCCGCCTGGGCAACCTGCTGGGGATGAAGACGAGCGATCTCGAGAAGATCATCTACTTCCAGGATTACGTCGTGCTCGATCCGGGCGACACCCCGCTCGAGTACCGCCAGATGCTCACGGAAGACGAGTTTCGCGTCGCGTCGGAGCAGTACGGCTCGGCGTTCAAAGCCAAGATGGGCGCCGAAGCGGTGCGCGAACTCATCGAGCGGCTGAATCTGCATACCGAGGCTGCGGCGATCCGCGAAGACTTGAGCAAGACCCGCAGCAAGCAGAAGATCAAGGACTTCTCCAAGCGCCTCAAACTCATCGAGCAGATTCGCGGCAGCGAGAACGATCCGACCTGGATGGTCATGGACGTCATCCCCGTGATTCCCCCGGAACTCCGCCCGCTGGTGCTGCTCGAGAGCGGCAACTTTGCGACCAGCGATCTGAACGACCTGTACCGGCGCATCATCAACCGCAACAACCGCCTCAAGAAGCTGATGGATCTCAACGCACCCGAGGTCATCATCCGCAATGAGAAGCGCATGCTGCAGCAGGCGGTCGATGCGCTGTTCGACAATGGCCGGTGCCGGCGGCCCGTGCTCGGATCGAGCGGCCGACCGCTCAAGAGCCTCACCGACATGATCAAGGGCAAGCAGGGCCGCTTCCGCGAGAACCTGCTGGGCAAGCGCGTGGACTACTCCGCTCGCTCGGTCATCGTCGTCGGTCCGGAACTGAAGCTGAACCAGTGCGGCCTTCCCAAGAAGATCGCGCTCGAACTCTACCAGCCCTTCATCATCCGCAAGCTCAAGGAGCATGGCTTCGCGGACACGATCAAGAGCGCCAAGAGGATGCTCGAACGGCGCGATCCCGAGGTGTGGGACATCCTCGAAGAGGTGATCTACCAGCACCCCGTGCTGCTCAACCGCGCTCCGACGCTGCACCGCATGGGCATCCAGGCGTTCGAGCCGGTTCTCGTGGAGGGCAACGCCATCCGTATTCACCCGCTCGTGTGCCACGGCTTCAACGCCGACTTCGACGGCGACCAGATGGCCGTCCACCTGCCGCTCTCGATCGAAGCGCAGGCGGAAGCGCACGTGCTGATGCTCTCGACGAACAACATCTTCTCGCCGGCAAGCGGGCGACTCGTGATGCCGCCCAGCCAGGACATCGTGCTGGGTGTGTACTACATCACGGCGATCCAGCCGACGGAGAAGGAAGACTCGCAACTGCGCTTCTTCAAGGACCCGATGGACGCGATGCTGGCGCTCGACCACGGCCAGATTCAAACGCACGAGCCGATCTGGGTTCGCCTGCCGCACGTGACGGAAGTCGTCAACGCGCAGAACGGGCCGGTCGAGATCGTCAAACCGGGCTCGCGCATCCGCACGACGGTGGGCCGGTGCATTCTCAACGACATCCTGCCCAATGGCGTGCCGTTCTACAACTGCACGCTGGCCAAGAAGGGCGGCAGCCGTGTGATCGACGACACGTTTGCCCGCCTCGGTCGCTCGGCAACGCTTGACCTGCTCGACGGCCTGAAAGAGCTGGGCTTCAAGCAGTCCACACTGGCCGGGCTGTCGTTCGGCATCACCGACCTTCGCATTCCCAAGGCCAAGTACGAACTCATCGACGCCACGCAGAAGCGCGTGGATCAGGTGGAGCGCGCTTACGAAGCCGGCGCCATCACCGAGCGCGAGCGTTACAACCAGCTGCTCGACCTCTGGGCCCACTGCCGCGAAGAAGTCACCAAGCACCTCGTCGAGACGCTCAAGCACGACCGGCGCGATGAGAACGGCAACCCGGTGCCGCTCGACTCAAAGGAAGGCCGGCTCTACCTCAACCCCGTGTACCTCATGAGCGACTCGGGCGCTCGCGGCAACATCAGCCAGATGCAGCAGCTCGCAGGCATGCGCGGCCTCATGAGTAAGCCCAGCGGCGAGATCATCGAAACGCCCATCAAGGCCAACTTCCGCGAAGGCCTGAGCGTGCTCGAGTACTTCTCGTCCACCCACGGCGCCCGCAAGGGTCTGGCCGATACGGCGCTCAAGACGGCCGACTCGGGCTACCTCACCCGCAAGTTGTGCGACGTGGCCCAGTCCGTGATCGTGATCGAAAACGACTGCGGCACGAAGAAGGGCATCGCCAAGCGGGCCGTGTACAAGGGCGAAGAGGTGGACGTGCCGCTCCGCGAAGTGATCCTCGGTCGCACGAGCTGCCAGGCGATCATCAATCCGATGACCGACGAGAACATCGTCGAGGCGGGACAGATCATCGACGCCGACCGCGCCGCCCGCATCGAGGAACTCGGCATCGACACGCTCGAAGTGCGCAGCCCGCTCACCTGCGACACCGCGATGGGCATCTGCTCGAAGTGCTACGGCATGGACCTGTCCACTGGCGACCTGGTCGAGAACGGCCTGGCCGTGGGTATCATCGCCGCCCAGTCCATCGGTGAGCCCGGAACGCAGCTCACCATGCGGACGTTCCATACCGGCGGCGTGGCGCAGCGCACGCTCGTGGAGACTTCGCACAAGGCCTCGGCCGCCGGCACCGTCGAACTCGTTGACTGCAACGAGGTCGAAGTGGAGGACGATCAGGGCAACCTCGTGCTCACCGCGCTCAAGCGCAACGGCGAACTCATCATCCGCGACGCGCGCGACCGCGAACTCGATCGCTACAAGATCGACTACGGCTCGTGGATCCGCGTGCGCAACGGCGAGAAGGTCCGCAAGGGCCAGGTCATGGTCGAGTGGGATCCCCACCGCGCCCCGATTCTCGCCGAGAAATCGGGCCTGGTGCAGTTCAAGGACATCGAGATCGGCGAGACGGTGCGCGAGGAATCCTCGGGCGGCGGCAAGGCGGCCCTCGTGGTCATCGAGCACAAGGGTGAGAAGCACCCACAGATCCTGATCGCCGATTCTGCCGGAAACATCCTCGACTTCCACTACCTGCCCGCCAAGGCGCGCATCGAAGTGAAGCAAGGCCAGGCGATCAAGGTCGGGCACATGCTCGCCCGCCAGCCCAAGGCCGTCGCCGGCTCGGCCGACATCGTCGGCGGTCTGCCTCGCGTGACCGAGATCTTCGAAGCCCGCAAGCCCAAGGATCCGGCCATCATCGCCGAAATCTCGGGCACCGTCGAGCTCTATTCGGATAAGCGCAAGGGCAAGATGACGATCCGCGTGGTGTCCGAAGCGGGCATTGAAAAGGACCACCACGTGCCGCAGGACAAGCTGCTGCTCGTGCACGCAGGCGACTTTGTGAATGCGGGCGACCCGCTCACGCAGGGCCCACTGGTGCCGCACGACATCCTGCGCATCAAGGGCGACGATGCGCTGTACACGTACATGCTCGAAGAAGTGCAGAACGTCTACCGGGCCCAGGGCGTGCCGATCAACGACAAGCATGTCGAGATCATCCTGCGCCAGATGCTCGGCAAGGTGCGCGTCGAGAACTCCGGCGATACCGACCTGCTGCCCAACGAAGTGGTCGACAAGTTTGTGTTCCGCCGCAAGAACGAAGAGATCGCGCGCTACGGGCGCATCTCCGACGCCGGCGACACGGCCCTGCCGGTCGGCGCGCTGGTCACCAAGGACGACATCCGCGAAGCCAACGCCCAGGCCGAAGCCGCGGGCAAGAGCGGCGCCAAGGCCAAGCGGGCTCGACCCGCTTCCGCCAAGACGCTGCTACTTGGAATCACCAAGGCATCGCTGCAGAGCGAGTCGTGGCTCAGCGGCGCCTCGTTCCAGGAGACGACCAAGGTGCTCACCGAAGCGGCGCTTCGCGGGGCCATGGATCCGCTCTCGGGGCTCAAGGAAAACGTCCTGCTCGGGCACCTCATCCCCGCGGGCACGGGTTTTAAGTCGCACCAGGGAATTCGAGTGGTGCCGGTGGACGGCGCCGTCGCCGTCGAGCCGGACCGCGGCCAGTTCGTCGAGACCGAATCCGATGGTCGCGCGCCCGCCGCGGCGGCGGCGAACGGGTCGACGGTCGAAGTCGTTGACAGCCTCCAAGGCGAAGAGGTCGGGTCGAACTGAGTTACCCGGCAATCAGCAGTCATGCGAAAGACCGCCGGCGATCCGCCGGCGGTCTTTTTATACTCATTGCGAGAGCGTTCATCGCGCCGTCGCTACTTCGCCCGTTTGTACGTCACTTCCACGACGCGGTAGTCGTCGCCGGCGTGCAGGTCGAAGATTTCGAACACCATCGTGTCCGGATCCACGACAGACAGCTTGTACTTCACCGTTCGGCCAATGACGTTGAGCATCGGTTCATCCATCGAGCCGTAAGAGGTGAACGACGTGCCGTCGGCGCCTGGCGTTCCGGTCATCGTCAGCAGTTGTGTGCCCAGCGTGTCCGCCCAGCAGCCCACGTAGACGTTGCGGAAGTTGTCGTAGCCGGTCAGGCCAATGCCGTCGTGAGGCACCATGCTCATCTGGCCGGTGCTGTCGGGCATGGGGAACTGGCCCTTGCTCTCTTCGAGCACGAAACGCTTGCCCAGCACCCACGAGCGCTTTGATGTTCCGGCGAGGCTCGTCGGCGGCGCGTCGGGGCCGCCCATCCAGATTTTCGTGGTGGTTTCCCAGTTGCCGACGGTGGTTTCGAGCGCGACGTGGCCCGGGCCGGGCTTGATCGTCTCGATCCACTTCTGCATCATCGCCTGCATGTCGGGCGGTTCAGGCTGCGTCGCGCTCTCCAAGCCGCGAAGCATCGCCGCACCACCCACAATCGTCGCCGCCGCGCCGAGAACGAAGCCGCTTGCCACAAGTCCTGCCTTCTGCATGATGATCTCCTGATGGAATTGAAAGCCCTCGCCCGGGGCCGACGAGTGTAATCGGCTCGGCCCGGCAGGGCGAGGGCGGCTGGAACGGGACGTCGATTCAGAAGTACTGGCAGTGATCCGCGGCGACGGCCTTCTCATTCAGAAACCACGCCGGGTCGACGATCCCATCGGCCTCCGGCAGCAGGTTTGAATCGCTCACGTCGAAGGTCGCGGCGGCGAGGCGGCAGGCGTACAGCCCGACGTTGCCGGTGTCCTTGAGGGCCCGCAGGAAGTCGTGGATCTCGACGGGGTCGCCGTCCGCCGCGAGCCGCTCGCGCAGCCACTGTTCATCGTCGGCGTGGCGGCCCTCGATCCGCAACGACTGCACGCCGTCATTCGTCAGCGCCTTGACGGCCCAGAGCACAAAGAGGATGTCCACGTTGACGCCGCGCTTTGCCTGCACATAAGCGAAGGTGAGTGGCGCGAGCAGGCGGTCGTAGCCGTCGTCGCGAATGACAATGGCGAGGTTTTTCATGGCGGTTTTCCTTGGAAATCGAGAAATGTGGCTGATGGTTGTTGGCTTCACGGTGTCGAGGAATCTCAGGCACATGGTTCGACCACTCCCTGCGGGTCATCATCACGATCGTCCCCTCGCGGCAGGCGCGGGATCAGGCCGCCGACGCGGCGCCTGTAATCGACGTACGTCTTGCCGTAGTGGGCGATGAGGTCGCGCTCTTCCAGCGGAATGGCGAGAAGGATGTAGGCGGTCATGGCGGCGGCGAAGAGCAGGTGCGCGATCGTCATGGTCGGCGTGGCCCAGAACGCGATCATCCAGCCCACGTAGAGCGGGTGGCGGACGTGCCGGTAGACCGAGGGCGTGCGGAAGGGCAGATGCGTGTAGTTCTTGCCGCGCAGATGCAGCCACACCTGGCGCGTTCCGAAGAGATCGAAGTGGTTGATGAGCAGGCTCACCGCCGGCACCATGAGCCAGCCGAAGGCAAACAGCCCGTGAAGCAGCCAGCGGCCGGCCGGATCGCTGACGTTCCACACCACGCCGCCCAGGGGTCGCCAGTACCACAGCAGCGCCGCCATGGCGATGCAGGAGAAGAGCACGTAGGTGCTGCGCTCGATGGGCTGGGGCACGAAGCGCGTCCACCATTGCTTGAAGCCCGGCCGGGCCATGATCGAGTGCTGCAGTCCGAAAGCCGCGATCAGGCCGAGATTGACCAGGGCGGCCGCGACGATCGAGCCCTGTGGGGGGCCGTCGATGGTGCGAATCCATCCGAAGCCGAAGTTGCCCACGAACGCGGCCATCCAGGCGTACACGATCAGGAAGAGCAGGTGGCAGGCCAGGCCGTAGACGAAGAAAACAGTGCGTTGCATGCGAGGCTCCTTTCGTTGAGGTTGAGCCAAGTATCGACTCCGCTGCTTTCGTGGCCAATCCACTTGGGGTACACTTCCGGTTGACTCGTGGTCAACCCGCCGCGTCCGCCGAGGATCCCCCGTGCCCACCGATACCCGCCAGCGATTGATCGATGCCGCCCGCACGCGCTTTTACCGCGACGGGTTCCGCAACGTGGGCATCGACGCGATCCTCACCGACGTGGGCATCAGCAAGACGGCGTTCTACAAGCACTTTCAGAGCAAGGACGACCTGATGGTCGGCGTGCTCGACAGCGTGGATGCGTTCCTGCAAGGCGCGTTCCGCGCGATGGTGCGCGAAGTCGGCGGCCGGTCCGCCGTCGGGCAGATCCGCTCGCTGCTCGACGTCGTGCAGCGGGTGATCGAGCAGGAGGACTTTCACGGCTGCATCTTCGTGAACGCCGCCATGGAGTTTCCGGTGCCGCATGACCCGGCCCACGAGGCGGCTCTGCGCCACAAGCGGGCGCTTGAAGACTTCGTCTACGAATTGGCGGAGCGCGCCGGAGTAATCGATCCGGAGGGATTCGCTGAGGAGTTCTGCCTGGTGATCGAGGGTTTGTACGTGACGCGAAGCGTGACGGGCGACCCCGGGACAATCGCCATCGCGCGCCGCCTCGTTGAATGCATTCTCGAGCGCCACTTGCCGGCGGAGCGCGGCCTGACAAAGGGCGCTGCCGCCGCTTCGCAGGACCGCGCGACGGCGCGCAAGCGCAAGGCGCGCTTCGCTCCGCCCGGAGCGGCGCCCTGAGCCGCCACTACTGGAGGATCCGATCATGGCCAAATCGCCCGACGACGCCACCGCGACGATGATCGCCAATCTCAAGGAGAAGACCGGCAAGAGCCTGGAGCAGTGGGTCAAGATCGCCGCCGCCTCGAAACTCCCAAAGCACGGCGAGATCGTGGCGATGCTCAAGAAGGACCACGGCCTGACGCACGGCTACGCGAACCTCGTGGCGCACTCCACGCTCAAGTCTGCCGCATCGGACGCCGAACCTGATGATCTTGTCGCCGCGCAGTACGGCGGCGCGAAGGCAGGGCTCAAGCCCATTTACGACGCACTCGTCGCCGCCATCGTCAAGTTCGGCAAGGACGTCGAGTTCGCACCCAAGAAGGCTTACGTCAGCGTGCGGCGCGCCAAGCAGTTCGCCATTCTGCAGCCCTCCACGGCGAATCGTCTGGACGTCGGCATCAATCTGAAGGGCAGCGCGCCGACGGACCGGCTCGAAGCCTCCGGCAGTTTCAACGCGATGGTTTCGCATCGCGTGCGGCTGAGCGACCCGAAGGAAGTGGATAAGCAACTGACCGGCTGGCTCAAGCAGGCGTATGACGCCGCAGGCTAACGGAAATCGCGCGAGGCGGCGCTCAGGCCGTCGAGGGCTTCGTCGAACCCCTTGAGGCGCTTGACAACAACGTGCACGACCTCACCTTCGCGCTGCACCTGGCCGTGGGCGATGAGCAGCCTCGCGCCGGCCTCGCGCCGATACCGGTCGTAGGTGCGCTTCCAGACGACGAGATTGCTGATGCCCGTTTCATCTTCGAGCGTGATGAACGTGACGCCGCTGGCCGTGCCCGGTCGCTGACGCACGAGCACGATGCCCGCCACCTTGACGCGCGCTCCATCGGGCGCCCGCTGCGGATCGGCCAACTCCGCGCAGCGCATGGCGCCCAGTCCATCGAGCCGCGGCCGGGCGAATGACACGGGATGCGCCTTGAGCGACAGGCCGGTTGCGTGGTAGTCGAGCACGACCTGGCGCTGCGGGCGGATGCCGGGCAGTTTCGCGGGCGGCTCGCCTGACTCGTTCACCGAATCGAAGAGAGGCAGATCATCATCGCGCAGCAGGCGGGCGTGCCAGAGCGCCTGCTGCCGCGTCAGCCCCATTGAGCTGAACGCATCGGCGGACGCGAGGCGGCGCAGCGCCGCTGCCGGCGCGCCGCTGGCGCGCCAGAGATCGACCATCGTGCTGAACGGCCCGTGCCGTTCGACCGCCTCGCGCACCTGCTGTGCATCGCTTTCCTTCATGCCCTTGACCAGTCGCATGCCCAGGCGCAGGGCGCCATCTTCGATAGTGCAGTCCCATGCGCTGCAATTCACATCGACGCCGCGCACCTGCACGCGGTGTTCCCTGGCGTCGCGCACGAGTTGGGCGGGGGCGTAGAAGCCCATGGGCTGGCTGTTAATGACGGCCGCGGTGAACTCCGCCGGGTAGTGCCGCTTCATCCACGCCGAGGCATACACGAGCAGGGCGAACGACGCGGCGTGGCTCTCGGGAAAGCCATACTCGCTGAAGCCCTTGACCTGTTCGAAGCATCGCTGGGCAAAATCGAGCGGAATGCCGTTGCGCACCATGCCGTCGATCAACTTCTGCCCGAAGCGGTAGATCTGATCGCCCTTGCGCTTCCATGCCGCCATGGCGCGGCGCAACTGGTCCGCCTCGCCCGGCGTGAATCCCGCCGCCTTCACCGCCAGGGCCATGCACTGCTCCTGAAATAGCGGCACGCCGAGCGTACGGCTGAGCACTTCTTCGATTGCGGGGTGCACGTATTCGATCTTTTCCTCGCCGGCGCGCCGCCGCAGGTAGGGATGTACCATGTCGCCCTGGATCGGCCCTGGACGCACGATCGCCACTTCGATAACCAGGTCGTAGAAGTTCCTGGGTTTGAGCCGCGGCAACATCGACATCTGCGCGCGGCTTTCGATCTGGAACACGCCGACGGTGTCGGCGTGCTGAATCATCTCGTACGTCGCCGGATCTTCAGGCGGGATCGTGCCCAGCGTCAGGTCCGTGCCGTGATGCCGGTTGATGAGTTCGAGGCAGCGGCGGATCGCGCTGAGCATGCCCAGCCCGAGCACATCCACCTTGAGCATGCCCATGGCGTCGATGTCATCCTTGTCCCATTCGACGACGGTGCGGTCGGGCATGGCCGCGTTCTCAACGGGCACGAGTTCGCACAGCGGCGAGCGGGTGATGATGAATCCGCCGACGTGCTGCGAGAGGTGGCGCGGAAAACCGAGCAGTTCGCCCACGAGTCGCGCGAGCCACTGCAGGATCGGATCGTCCGCATTGAGGCCCATCTCGCGCAGGCGCTGCGGCTCGACCACGCCGCCGTCCCACCAGTCGATGGTCTTGGCGAGGCGATCGACGCAATCGAGCGAGAGCCCCAGCGCTTTGCCCACATCGCGCACGGCGCTGCGACGGCGATACGAGATCACCTCGGCCGTGAGCGCCGCCCGGTCGCGGCCGTACTTGCGGTAAATGTACTGGATGACTTCCTCGCGCCGCTCGTGCTCGAAGTCGATGTCGATGTCGGGCGGCTCGTTGCGCTCCCGGCTGACGAAGCGTTCAAAGAGGAGATTGATGCGCACCGGATCGACGGCCGTAACACCGAGGTAGTAGCACACCGCCGAGTTCGCCGCCGCCCCGCGCCCCTGGCAGAGAATGGGCGGGTCGAGGCTGCGGGCGTATTTCACGAGGTCATAGACGGTGAGGAAGTAGGGGGCGTAATTGAGTTCATCGATGAGATCAAACTCGTGCTCGATCTGAACTTTCACTTTGTCGGGGATGCATCCGCCGTGCGTGCGCCTGGCGCCCTCCCACACGAGATCGCGCAGGTAACTCATCGGCGTGCAGCCGGGCGGGACGATCTCATCCGGATACTCGTAACGGATCTGGTCGAGACTGAAGCCGCGCGTGCGCTGAGCAATCTCGATCGCTCGCTCGATCGCCTCGGGACAGCCGGCAAAGAGGCGGTGCATCTCTTCGGGGCTTTTGAGATGCCGCTCGGCATTGGCGTGCAGGCGAAAGCCGGCTTCGGCAAGCGTGCAGCCATGGCGGATGCAGGTGAGCACATCCTGCAGCATGCGCCGCTCGGGGATGTGGTGATGCACATCATTGGTCGCCACGAGCGGCACGCGGCAGCGGCGCGCAAGATCACTCAGTCGCTCAAACCGCTCGGCGTCATCGGGGCCGTAGAGCCAGTTCGCCGCCAGCGAGAGGCGATCGTCGTCAAAACAGACCCGCAGGCGCTGCAGCGCTTCGGCAGAGGCGTCATCGGGCATGCCGTTGGGAATCACGACCGCCAGCAGATCCTGCGCATGCGCAGCGAGATCATCAAAGCCCAGTTCGCACTTGCCCTTGGTCGTGCGCCGTTTGCCGGTGGTGAGCAGGCGGCACAGGCGGCGATAGGAGGACAGGTCGGTCGGATAGACGCATACCGTCAGGCCATCCATGTCGGTAAGCGGCAGGCGTGTGCCGAGCACGAAGTGGATGCACGACTCTTTCGCGGCAACGTGGGCCCGCACGACGCCGGCGAGCGTGTGCAGATCGGTCAGCGCAACAGCGCGATATCCCAGCACTGCCGCCTGCTCGACAAACTCTTCGGGGTGGCTGGCGCCCGTGAGGAAGGTGAAGTTGCTTGTGACGCAAAGTTCCGCATAAGGCGGCGCGCTCTCTGCGTCGCGCGATGTCGCAGATGCATCCGGACCCGCTTGCGTTTTTGCATCGGCTTCCAGAAAGGGATGCGGCTTGAACTTGGGCGCCGGTCTCTCAGGCATCGCTCAACTCCACTGTCCGTGCACGAACCAGCGCCCCGTGCCCGACTGACGGCAGACCCACATCCACCGGCCCGTTTCCGTCTGGAGGGCAAAGTAATCGCGATCGGGCGGCGCTTCGCGACACTGGTTTCGCAACTGCGCCAGGCGGCGGCGCTGCGCATTGGTGGTTGGTTCCGCCTGCGCCGTGCGCCAGCGCCACCATTCGGGTCCAAGGCGCTCGGGTCCGACGCACGAGATGACCTGTCGCCACTGGCCGCGCCAGCGGATGGTCATCACCGGCCCGTCGGGTGTCAGCGCGGTCACTTCCACCGGCTCAGGCTGATCGAACAGCCGCGTCGGCCGATCGGCGCTGGTCACCTGTGCGTCCGATCTGACTTGCGGCTCCATGACCGAGCGCCGGCGAAAGCACGACTCGGGCAGGTGCGATTCGACCGGCTCGACGCGCAGCACGCGATCGACGCCCAGCCGCTGCACGAGCGTGTCCACCAGTTCGCCCCACGCCCGGCTCGATTCAATTTCGCTGCGGCCGCCGAGCGCCTCGCTGCATGCCTGTTCGTGGCGCAATCGAGCGGTGCGCGAAGCGGAGAGGACAACGCCTTCGACCCCGGCGGTAAGATCGATGCGCTCGAGCCGCGAGTGCAGCAGCGACCAGAGGTGTTTGATACTTCGACTCGCACGACTCAGATTGATGGTGAACTGCTCTGATTCGGCCAGCGGGCGCAGCAGTTCCACGTCGAGCCGCCGCACGCCGCGCTCGCGCCGGGCCAGTTGGCCGGTGAGTTGTTTGAGCGTCTGCCGCGCTGCGGCTTCGATCGATTCCCATTGATCGGTCGGGCCATCGAAGATGAGTTCCGCGCGCGGCGGAGGCTGGGGGCGCACGGGATCGATCTGCTCGAACATCAGCCCCAGCGCCTGATCGAGCCGGTCGATCACTTCGGATCCGAATCGGGAGGCGAGCGAAGCGCGGGGCAGTTCGAACAGATGGCCGATGCAGGTGATGCCGATTTCTTCGAGGCCGTAGACGGTTTCATTCTCGAGCCGCAGCGCGGCGGTGGGGAGGTCCGCCAGCGCCTGGCGCTGGCGGCCGTCGGGGATGCGGGCCAGATCGCGCGAGCCGAACCGTGCTGCGGCCCAGGCGCAACCGAAGGTCGAAGCCGTGGCTGCGCGACTGGCAAAGCCGAGGCGCGCCAGTGCCGCCGCGGCCGCACGAATGAGTCGCGATTCGCTACGGTGCACGCGCTGGGTGCCGGTGATGTCCAGCCACAATCCGTCCGGCGGATCAGGCGCTGCAAGAGGGGAGTAGCGCAAAGCCCAGCAGGCCAGCGCGTGCAAAGCCTGCAGTTCGCGATCGGTGCGATGCGGCTCGAGGTGCAGGGCGGTTCCCACGGGGATCAGCGAGCGCGCGTGGGCTAGGTCCATGCCTGCTGCAATGCCCAGCGCCGCAGCGCGATCGCAGTGCCGGGCGATGATCTCGCGGCCGTGCACCTGCGTGGTGAGGAGAATGACCTTTCGCCGGCTCTGGTGCTCAGCCGGTGCGCCGGGCGGGCGCCTGCTGAGCCTCCGCCTGACGAGGTCGGCTGAGAACGTCGGGAACCACAGCGACATGGCGCGTCGCATGGTGGCGCTCCAGGGTCCACAGGCGTGCGGCCTGCGAAGTGGGCTGCACTCCCTTGCAGCGCAGCAGTTCGACGGTCCATCGCCTTGTCATCGTGAATGACGGGCAGCACCGCACCGCCCATCTCGTGTTCGCCGCTGAGAGCACGTGCTGCTCCCATGGCGGTCGGGCCAGCAGGCACAGCGCGCCGCCCGCCTCGGCCGCAAGTTGCAGCCGCCGCGTGGCGGACAGATCGAAACCCGACCCATCGACAACGACCGAAGCAGCGCACCGGCTGCGCAGCGCCAGGTCCGCCGCCCACACGCGCTCGCGCGCCGTTTCTGTCTGGACGAAGAGTGATGCGGCAAGCAGGGATCGACCCCGCGACTGCTGCGGATGGTGCGCCAGATTCGGCGCATAGGGCCAGATGGACTGGCCGACCCAGATGACGTGGGCTGCGGAATGGTCCAGTCCGGTCAGCGACTGCCGGGCGATCTGCACGAGCAGCGTGAGCGGGGGCGACCAGCCGTAGGATCGGTGGGCGGATCGACCGACGGGCCTCTGCGCCCGGGGTTGCCTGGCGGCGCCCGGCCCGTCGGATGATGCGGGTTCAGGCTCATCGACGCCGATCCATTCGTGGATGGCGCCGCGCGCAAGCCCGCCGTGTGGCAGGGCGCTGTCGAGGAAGTCGGTAGATACGGCGGCCTGTCGTGGGGCCGCCGAGACTGGATGCCGCTCCGACACGGCCTGAATGATGGCCAAGGCGCGTTTTCGCCGCTCCAGGGCCGCATTCCGGGGTATTCGCGCGAGCGCCTCCATGCGCCAAGGGTAGCCGCGGCGTCACATTTGTCAAGTATTTGTTAGGTATATTCGGGGGCAATGATGTCGGGAGAGCGTGGGATGAAATGTCTACACTTGTCGATAAGTACAAACAATCTAATCCATGACCCCTCGACCCGCCCCAACCTCTGAATTCCAAATTGCCATCCGGTCATTCAAAAAGGCCGGGGGTCTGCTCCGCGCCAAGGAAGCACTGGCCGCGGGAATTCATCCTCGCACGCTCGCGGCCATGACGCAGGCCGCCGTGATCGATCGCATCGGCCGCGGGCTTTACCAACTGCGGGGCTCGCACGTCCCTCATCCCGACCTGGTCATCGCAACGCGAAAGGCGCCGCATGCCATCGTCTGTCTGATTTCAGCACTCGCGCTGCATGACCTGACGACCCAGATCCCGCATCGAGTGGATCTGGCCATTGCGCCCGGTGCACGGGCGCTTCGATTCGACTACCCGCCGACGCGGTTCTATCGCTTCGGCGGAAGCGCACTGACTGAAGGCGTCGAACATAAGCGGCTGGGACAGGCCACGATTCCAGTCTTCAGTGCGGCAAAGAGCATCGCGGACTGCTTCAAGTTCCGCAACAGAGTCGGAATCGATGTTGCCATTGAATCATTGCGAGCCTACCTGAATCGGCGCGGCGCCACCACCGAAGAGATCATGCATTACGCCGGAGTCGACCGAGTTCAGAGGATCATCATACCCTATATCGAGGCCGTGCTGTGAAGAAGGCGGAGCGCGTAAACCTCGCGGCTTCGGTACATGCGCGGCTCCTGAACCGCGCACGGACTGCACAGCGCACGTTCAATGATCTCGCACAACTGTATGCGATGGAGCGGTTTCTCTACCGGACATCTCAATCGCCCTATGCCAGGAGGTTCGTACTCAAAGGCGCGCTGCTGATGCGCGTCTGGAACCCTGACGCCTGCCGCACGACCCGTGACATCGATCTGTTGGGACGCATTCCCAATGATCGCGAGTCGGTCACGAAGGCCATTGAAGAGATCTGCCGGTGTCCCGCTGAACCTGATGGACTCGCCTTCGATCCATCAAGCGTTCGAGTCGAGTCGATTACCGAGCATGCGCAGTATGAGGGCGTGCGCGTGAACTTCGTCGGGGCGCTCGGTGGGATGCGCCTCGTGATGCGCGTGGACATCGGATTTGGAGATCGGGTTTACCCCTCGCCGCAACCGGTCGACTTTCCCACATTCCTTCCATTTCCGGCCCCCCGACTGCTGATGTACCCGCCTGAAGCCGTTGTGGCCGAGAAACTCCACACGATGCTCGTGCGCGGTCAAGCCAATACGCGAATGAAGGACTTCTACGATGTCGCGTGGCTTGCGGCTCACCGTGAGTTCGACGGGAGCACGCTTGCACGCTCGATCATTTCCACCTGCACGGGAAGGGGACTCAAGCCGGATTCCGAAGCCGTGATCTTTACGCCGCAGTTTCGACAAGATGGAAACAGGTCGGCGCACTGGCGCGCATTCTGGGCGCGCCACGAGCCGCGCGAACTGTCGGCTGACTTTTCCGACGTCGCGGAGCGCATCGCTGAGTTCCTGCATCCGGTCGTCTGGTCTTTGAGCAGGGGCGAAGGGTTCAACGGATCCTGGTCGCCGTCTGGACCATGGCAGTGACGCTTTCCGCCAGCGCGTTCCGAGGTTGCTTCAGGATTATTTTCACTCGCTCGATTGGTAAGATGTTGCCATGTGCGGCCGCTTCACCCGTGAATACACCTGGAAAGAGGTGCACACGTTTCTGAGCGTGTTGCAGTCCAGCCCCGGTGAGCAACTGCCGCTTTCGTACAACGTCGCGCCGACGCAGGATTCGGTCATTGCCCGGCTGGATGACAAGGGCCAGCGCGAGATCACCCTCGCCCGCTGGGGCCTGATTCCGCACTGGGCCGACGACCCGGCGATCGGTAATCGACTCATCAACGCACGGGCCGAGTCGCTCTCGAGCAAGCCGGCGTTTCGCAGCGCCTATGCCCGGCGGCGCTGCCTCGTGCCGATTTCGGGCTTCTACGAGTGGCAGAAGCTCGCCGGCCGCAAGCAGCCCTGGTACATCCACCCCAGCAGAGGCTCGATCATGTGCCTTGCCGGCCTCTGGGAGCGGTGGGACAAGGGCGGCGAGCCGATCGACACCTTTGCGATCATCACCACCAGCGCGAGCGACAACATCAAAGACCTTCACGATCGCATGCCGGTGATTCTCTCGCCGGAGGAGTTCGACGCGTGGCTGAATCCAAAGGCTGAACCCGAGCAACTGAACGAATTGCTCGATCCCGCGCCGCCGGCGATGCTCGATGCTTATCGCGTCAGCACGCGCGTGAACAGCCCGAAGCACTCCGACCCCTCGCTGATCAAACCCGTCGAAGACGAACCGACGGGGCTGTTCACGTAGCAGATTCTGTCTTCGTTATGACAAGCGAATACGGCGGTGCGTCTGAAGATCGGAGGTCCTGATGCCGTTCTATGCCGGACTGAAACTCAAAGCGACGGATGATGCCGCGACCACTGCCCGCAAGCAGCGGGTGGTGAGCCGACTGATCGCGCTGCGGGCGGCGCTGACCAACCACTTCGCGCCGGCCGGGGCGGCGCCTCCCCCCGTCGACCGACTCCAAACGGTACGGATTGGCACGTGGAACCTGCGCGAATTCGGCAACGGCAAATACGGCGGCCGCGATGATGAAGAATGCCTCTACTACATCGCCGAGATCATCTCCAACTTCGACATCGTCGCGCTGCAGGAGATTCGTGCTGACCTGAACGAATTCAGCAAGCTGATGCGGCTGCTCGGCCCCGAGTGGGAGTACCTTGCCACGGACGTGACCGATGGCGGGCCGGGCAATGGCGAACGCATGGTCTTCGCCTACAACCGGTCGCGTGCACGATTCCGCAACATCGCCGGCGAACTGACGCTTGCCGAGGACGGCAAGATCCGCGCCGCGTTCGGCGAGCGCATCCGGCTCGCGCCCACGGTCGAGGTCACATTACCCGGCGGTACTGATCTCAGTGGCACCTATCCCGCCCGGCTGCGCAGCAAAGGCGGAGGCAAGGTGCTCGATCGCGACGTCGAGATCGATCTCCCCGCCGGGTGCACGCTCAAGCTGCCTGATGGCTGCTCCGTGGTCGTGGTGAAGAACACGCCGGTGCACAGCCCCGGCGCGGGCCAGGCGGACATCGATCTGCCAACGCCCATCGCCGGCGAAGAACGGCTGCGGCTGCGCTTCCCCAACGATTCGTTCGACGACTCGCTGCGCCAGTTTGCTCGGACGCCGTTTCTCATTTCCTTCCAGGCCGGATGGCTGAAAGTCAATCTCTGCACCGTGCATATCTACTACGGCGAAGATGATGATCCGGCCAAAATGGAACAGCGCCGGCGGGAGATCGAACTGCTCACGGCAGCGCTGGCAAAGAAGGCGGAAAGCGAACTCAAGTACGACCGCAGCGCCTTTCTCGGCGTGCTGGGCGATTTCAACATCATCGGCGCCGGCCACCCGACGATGGAGGCCCTCGAATCGAGTGGGTTTGTGGTGCCCGAGTCGCTCAAGAGCATCCCCGGCTCGAACGTCTCGCGCGATCAGCATTACGACCAGATCGCATTCTGGAAGCCGGAGCGCGATCGCGGCTATGCCCGGCTTGACATCATCGGGGCCGACATCTTCGACTATTTCGAGCATGTCTTTACGACAGCCGATGAGCCGATCTACAGCCCGCAGATCACGAGTAGCGTGTCGTACAACACATGGCGGACATACAAGATGTCGGATCACCTGCCAATGTGGATCGAACTGCGCAGCAACTTCAGCGCCGAGTACCTGGATGGGATGCCGTGAGCGTCCAGCCGCCGGCGCGCTGGACTGCCTCGCGCCACCGCGTCCGAAGGTCTTGTGCCTCCGCTCCATTCATGCGCGGGTCGAAAGTGCGATCGACCTGCCAGTTCTGCCTGATGGCGTCGATCGACGGCCAGTATCCCGTGGCGAGTCCGGCCATGTAAGCGGCGCCGAGTGCTGTGGTTTCGAGAAGTCTCGGCCGCACGACGGGAACCTGCAGAATGTCTGCCTGAAACTGCACGAGCAGGTCATTGCTCGCCGCGCCGCCATCGACGCGCAGCTCGCTCAGTGGCGAGCCCGCATCCGACTGCATTGCCTCGGCCACGTCGGCAACCTGAAAGGCGATGCCTTCGAGCGCGGCGCGGGCAAGGTGCGCGGCGGTCGTGCCGCGCGTCAGGCCGATGATTAATCCGCGCGCGTGCGGGTCCCAGTGGGGCGCGCCCAGGCCGGTGAGCGCGGGCACCAGCACCACGCCGCCGCTGTCGGCCGCGCGGGCGGCGAGCAGCTCGATGTCCTCGGATCGGTCAATGATTCCCAGGCCGTCGCGCAGCCATTGCACGATGGCGCCGCCGACGAAGACGCTGCCTTCGAGCGCATAGGTCGTTTCGGCGCCGCGCTTCCAGGCGACGGTGGTGAGGAGTCGATTCGCAGATTCACGCGGAGCGTCGCCGGTGTTGAGCAGTAGAAAGCAGCCGGTGCCGTAGGTGTTCTTGGCGAGTCCCGGTTCAGTGCAGATCTGACCCATCGTGGCCGCCTGCTGATCGCCGATCATTCCCGCCAGCGGCACGCCGGCCAGCGCGGAAGGCGCCGCGATCTCGCCGTAGACCTCGCTGCACGAGCGCACTTCCGGCAGTAGTGAATGCGGGATGTTGAAGAGCGCGAGGAGTTCACCATCCCAGTCTGCGGTGTGGATGTCGAAGAGCATGGTCCGCGCTGCGTTGCTGATGTCGGTGATGTGCAGCGCCGCGCCGGAGAGCCGATACGCCAGCCATGAATCGACCGTGCCGAAAGCGAGCCGGCCGCGCTCGGCCAGGCTGCGCGCCCCATCAATGTGTTCGAGCATCCAGGCGATCTTGGTGGCGGAGAAGTACGCGTCGATTTCGAGGCCGGTCTTGCCGCGGATCATGCCGGCCAGGCCGCGGCGGCGAAGGTCATCACACAGCCCCGCGGTGCGTCGATCCTGCCACACGATGGCATTGCCGATCGGCCGCCCGGTCGCACGGTCCCAGACAATGGCGGTCTCGCGCTGGTTGGTGATGCCCGCCGCGGCAATATCGGGGGCGCGAAGGCCGGCGCGCTCCATCGCTTCGGTGATTACGCCCGCCTGCGTGGACCAGATCTCGTTCGGGTCGTGCTCAACCCAGCCGCTTTGCGGGAAGATCTGGCGGAACTCCTTCTGCGCAATCGACACGACCCGCCCTGCCTCATCGAAGATGATGGCCCGGCAACTGGTGGTCCCCTGGTCCAGTGCGATCACGAAAGGCATGCGGGCGCTCCACGACGGACCTTCAAGCATATCGCACCTCGAAGCACCGGGGTCCCATTCACGGTGGCTCTCGATGGGAAGTGAGGCCGCGGACTGAAATAATGGATCACTGATTCCGAACCGGCTCGTATCGGCGCGCCGCCGGAAGATCGGGCCCAGCATCCATCGACGAATCGCGGTGCTCATGGCGATCAGTCACATCTGTCTCAAGTGCGGCATCGATCTGGCGCGAGTACGGCCGTTTCGTGATCCGCACTATGAATTGCCGCTCGTGCTCTGTCCGCGTTGTGGGGCCGCGGCGGCCCGGCGGCGACACCCCTCTGTGATTCAGTGGCGGCGGTTCTGGCGCATCGAGCGCACGGCAATGGCCATCGTGCTCCAGCTGGCGACGTTCGCCGGCCTGACGGTTGGGATGACACTGGTCTGCATCGTGTCTGCCGCCGAACTCAGCGCCGGTCGCCTGCCCGGCCCACGCGACCCGCTCGCTCAGTCAATTGTCGTCGGTCTGATTGCAGTGCTCAGCGTGGCAGTCGGCGCCTGGCTCACCATCGGTTTGGCGCACTGGCGGCGATGGGTGGCGTGGTCGAGTTTTGCGGCGTGGATGACCGTTGTACTCGGCGGGGATGTGTTCATCGGCCCCTGCCTGGCCTGGATCCTTGACCGCATCGTCACAGAGGACACTCGGATCCCGTTCTATCCGCACGAATGGATCCTGCGCCTCGGAGTGCTCGCCGCACTGATGCTGGTGGCAGTTGCAGGAATTCCCGCCGGGAACGCGCTCGGGCGGCTGTGGCAGGCGTTCCGTCGGCAGCGCTGGCGGGCTCGTCGCCGGAGATTTCGGCACAGGAGCAGCAGATGAACACCGATGTGAACAGCATGAGCGCCTCGACGCGGGACGGGCGAACTGAAGCGCCTTCCGCGTTCATCACCGGCGATCGCCTCTGTACAAGTTGCGGCTACAACCTCATCGGTCAGGCGATCATCCGTGAGCCGCATTACGAGCTGCTTATCGCGCGTTGTCCGGAGTGCGGAACGTGCGCCGCGGTGCAGGAGTATCCGCTGCTCGGCCGGTGGGCGCATCGATGGGCGATGGCACTGGCCGCATTGTGGATGCTCTTCATCGTGAGCGCGTTCGTCGGCACGAGTGGGATGCTGATGGGTCTCGGACTGGGCGCATCCGAGGTAGCGGCCGAGCCATACTCGTACTTCATCCAGAACGTGTTCTCGGAAGTGGAGAGACAGGCGGGACGGCAGGCCGCCGGTGCCGGCTCGAACTCCAATCTCCCGCAGGGCACAATCATCATCCAGGGCCCGAGTGGGGCGCAACAGATCACGACGGTCGGCGGACTGCTCGGTGGCGCCGGCTTCCAGAAATGGTGGGCAACGCAGGACCATGCGTCGCTGTTGCGGCAGGCCGGCGGATGGCGAAGCGGCCTGACGGCGCCGACTATCGCGATCTGGTGCTTCAGTGTGCTGGCGATGCTCGCGGTCGGTTGGTTCTGGGCGGCGATGCTGGTTCAACTTTCGCGCCGCGGCCTGCTCGTCTGGGGTGGAGCGGTGTTCTTGCTCGCCGCAGCCTTCGCGGCCGTGCCGATCGTCGAATGCATCACCAACGAGCCGAGTTGGGGATGGATCGCCGGTCGCAACCAGATGGTGCCGCGATTCCTGGGCGTCTCAATGGTCATCGAATTCGCTGCTCTGGCGATCGGCCTGGTCACGGGTCGCCCGGTTGTGCGCCTCATGATCCGCATGCTCCTGCCGCCTCGCATGCGATATTCGCTGGCGGTCCTGTGGACGTGCGATGGTCGAGCGTTACCGGGGGCGGGGTGAGCGCGATCCAGTCGCCGCGGGATTCTTCAGCCGGACCGCCGGATGACGATGATTGTGCGATCATCATCTGCTGCGGCGTGGGCGGTAAATGTCTCGACGGCAGCGCGAAGTGCAGCGATGATTGCGTCAGCATGATTTGCCGCCGCGTCGATCAGCACCGCCTTGACGCGGTTGAGCCCAAACTGCTCGCCTGCTGCATTCCGGGCCTCGAATAGGCCGTCTGAGAGAACCACAAACAAATCGCCTCGCTGCATTTTCAGCGCCGGCCTCGGGCTGGCGACGAGATCAGGAGTGACGCCAAACGGCGGTGCATCGGTGGGCACTTCGCTCACCGACCGCTCTGCAGCGCGATAGAGCAGCAGCGGACCTTGCCCTGCGGAAAACGAGGTGAGCGTGCCGGCTCTCGCATCCACTTCGCCCATCCACGCCGTGATGAAACGATTGTCAGGCAGATCGGCAACGAGCTGTTCGTTGAGATGCCGGGCGATCTGCTGGAGATCGCTGCCCAGTCTCACGGCCATCCGGAGCATGGCGCGAATCTGCGTGGCGGCCAGCGCCGGCCCGATGCCGTGGCCCGTTGCATCACCCAGCAGCAGCACGGCGCGATCCGCTTTACGGTCGCCCGGTTCGATGGACATCGGCCCGCTTCCCTGCCGGGAAGCACTGGCGGCGCCGCGATCGGTCAGGCCGATCACGTCGAACGTGTCGCCGCCTGTTTCGTCGGCGGGTTCGTTCCAGGCAGCGATTTCAAAGCCATCAAGAATGGGCAGCGCGTGCGGCAGCGTGCTCTGCTGGATCTGCCGCGCGATCTGAATGTCGCGTTCGAGTTTCATCAGTTCCTGAAGACTGCGGCGCATCCGGTCATGGGCTGCCGCAATTCGGCGCACTTCGGAAATGTCGGTGCGAATCGCAGGCGCCGGACTGAGATCACCCTGGCCGATGCGGTCGGTCTGCGCCACGAGTTGCTCGACGGGCCGGCTCAACGTGCGGCCGAGCAGGATGGTGCGCCACAGGCCTACGAGCAGCACCGCCAGCAGCGCCGCGGCGATCACGAGCCGCTGGTAGATGAGGTTTCCCAGCAGTTCAGACTCAGGCACGACGACGGCCATGCGCAGGTGTCGCGTCGGGGAGAGGCTGAACAGGCGCGACTCGCCCCACCAGGCTTCGCCGAGGCTGCGAAATCGCACCGTCATTTCCTGGGGATCGCGACGCTCCTCGATGGCATGGACGATGGCGTCGCCGAAAGCCTGCGTCGCGTCGCGGGCGAGTTCGAGGCCGAGTTCATCCGGCCCCTTGAGCAGCGCCGCCTCGCGCGTCTGCGGGTCATCGAAGCGCGGGTCATTCGGCAGGCCGACGACGAGGTCGTCGGTGGTCATGACCACGACCTTGCCGCGCTGGCTGACGCGCAGCGACCGGGTGAACTGCGAAATGTCGCGCAGCAGTACGTCGAAGCCGATCACCTGAGTGAGGCCGTCGGGCGTTCGGGCCGCGACGGAGGCGGTGATGCCCGGCTGGCCGGTCGTGAAGAACGTGTAGGGCTCGGTCCAGTAGACCTCACCGGCGCCCGCCTCGACGGCGCCGGTAAACCACGGCCGAATGCGCGGATCATAATCCACGCGCGAGACGGTCAGGTCGCCGCCGTAATCGCTCCATGTGCGGCGACGAAGGAGCGAGCCATCATCCTGCACGAACGTCTGCCACGCTTCGAAGCCGGCATCAGAGCGCAGCAGCATGAACTCGCGCCCGGTTTCGTCAGCCACGAGCAGCGACGAGAGGCGCGGCAACTGCTCCATGACCGGGATGAACCGCTCGGTCATCCGGCGGCGCAGCACGACGAATCCGGCCTCGTCGCCGAACGGTCCGGAGCGTGTGTCCAGGTTCAGCGCCCCTTCCTGGCTCCAGGACGCCGCCACCTCCAGCGAAAAGGTCACGGGATCAAAAAACGAATCGAGCTCGCGCTCGATCGTCAGCAGCGTCTGGCGGATGATCGACGCCGAAAGTGTGTGCACGGCGCGGCGATTAGCGAACCAGAGAATGACGATGTTGACCGCGCCCGTCACCACGAGCATGAGCGCCAGATCGCGAACGAACTTGGCACGAATCGACACGGGGTGCACTGCGACATCCTGCAGGAAAAGCCGGGTCGCTCATCATATCGGCAGATCCGGCGTTTGAACCGTCACGTCTTTCCGGCGGCCCAGCGCTGGCTCAGGCGCTGAAGCAGCACGAAGACGAGCAGGAGCAGCCCGATGGCGATCTTGGTCCACCAGCTGTTGAGCGTGCCGTGGTAACTGGGGATGGCCGTAATGATGGCCAGGATAAGCACGCCCAGCAGAGTGCCGATGACCGAGCCGCGCCCGCCGGCGAGCACGGTGCCGCCGATGACGACCGCGGCGATGGCGTCGAGTTCGAGCAGCAGGGCGGCCGAGGCGTCGCCGGCCCCGGTGCCGATGACCTGCACGATGCCGCCGGCAGTTGCGCACAGCGCGCTGATGGCGTAGATGCCGATGCGCGTGGACGCCGTGGGCAGGCCCATGAGTCGCGCCGCCGATTCGTCGCTGCCGATGGCGTAGACCGTACGGCCGAAGCGCGTAAAGCGCAGCGCAGCCCATGCGAGAGCGACTGCCGCGAGAAAGACCATCGCCGGCAGATTGAAGTTCTGAATCAGCACCGAGGAGAGTGACTCAATCTCGGCCTTGCTGCTCATTTCGATGCGCTTGTCGGGCGTGAGCAGCAGCGCCGCGCCGCGGGCCAGGAACATTCCCGCCAGCGTGACCAGAAACGGCGGGAGGCGGAAGACGTGGATGATCGCCCCCATGCACGCGCCCAGCGCCGCACCCATGGCAAGTACCGCCGGGACGGCTGCCCATATCGACCAGCCGCCGTCCTTCATGAGAAGAGCCAGCACCATGCTCGCCAGCGCGATTACCGCGCCGACCGAGAGATCGATCCCGCCCGAGAGGATGACGAACGTCATGCCGACGGCCGCGAGTCCGAGTGTGGCGTTGTCATCGAAGAGATGCGCGAACTGATAGAGCGAAGCAAAGCCGGGAAACGCAAGCGACGCTGCGGCATAGAGCACGACGAGCACGAGGGCCGTTCCCAGCAGCGGCCAGTTTCGTCGCAGCGCAGCCGTCATTGCGATCTTCTCCAGGTTCGAGTCAGGAGCCGCCGAAGTTCGCTGGACTGGAGCAGGCAAACGACGAGCACGACTGCCGCTTTGATGACGAGGTTGAGCTCGACGGGCATGTTGCGGCCGAAACTGAGAATCGTCGTCGAAAGCGTCTGAATGATGATGGCGCCGATGATCGAGCCAAGCAGGGTGAAGCGGCCGCCGGTCAGCGCCGTGCCGCCGATCACCACGGCGAGGATGGCGTCGAGTTCGAGATAAAGCCCCGAGTTGTTCGCATCGGCCGCGGCGATGTCGGCGGCATCGATGAGTCCGGCTGCGGCGGCCAGCACGCCCATGAGCAGGTACACGGCCAGGCGGATCGGGCCGACGCGGACCCCCGCATAGCGGCTGGCCTGCTCATTGCCGCCGATCGCTTCAATGAACAGGCCCAAGGCTGTGAGTCGAACCAGTATCGAGAGGCCGAGCGCCGCCGCGAGGAAGATGAGGATGGGGACCGGCACGCCGAGTATTACGCCGCGCCCGATCACGTTGAACGCACTGTCGGACTTGATGAGCAGCGTTTCTCCATGGGTGATAAGTTGCGCCACGCCGCGACCTGCGACCATGAGAATCAGCGTGGCGATGATGGGGGGGATGCCGGCGAGGGTGACGAGCGAGCCGTTCCACACGCCCGCGGCAGCGCCGGCGCCCAGCGCCGCTGCAATGGCCAGCGCGACCGGGGCATGCTCGCGCAGCGCTGCAGCGGCCACGGCGCCGGCCACGGCCATGATGGCGCCGACGGAGAGATCGATGCCACCCGTGCCGATCACTAGCGTCATGCCCAGTGCCAGCAGCAGCACCGGCGCGCCTTGGTTGAGCACGTCGATGATCGAGCCGCTGAGCCTGCCATCGTGAATCTGAAAATGAAAGAAGGACGGATGAAACGCTGCATTGAATCCGAGCAGCAGAGCGAGGGCGGCGAGAGGCCAGATGAGTTGGCGCAGCGTGCTAGACATGCTTGCCGCCCGTCTCGCCGGCGATGTGCTGCATCACCGTGTGCACGTGGCGATCGGCGCCGGTCAATTCGGCCACCGCGCGGCGGTCGCGCAGCACTACGATGCGCTGACTCACCCGGACCACTTCTTCGAGTTCGCCGGAGATGAAGATGATCGCCATGCCTTTGGCGCGGAGGTCGTCGACGAGCGACTCGATCTGCTGCTTGGCGCCGATGTCGATGCCGCGCGTCGGCTCGTCCAGCAAGAGGATGCCCGGCTCCATGAGCAGCCAGCGCGCGAGAATCACCTTCTGTTGGTTTCCACCCGAGAGTTGTCCGACGGGCTTTTCGAGATCAGGAGTGGAGATGGACAGCGCCTGGACGAACTTCGCGGCGAGGGCGTTCTGCTCGCGCCCGCCCAGCCGCCGCGCCCAGCCGCGCGCGCCCTGGAAGGCGAGCATGATGTTCTCGCGCACGCTCAGTTCGGGCACCAGTCCGGCGGCGCGTCGATCCTCCGGGGCCAGAGCCATGCCGGCCGCGATGGCGCGGCGCGGCGAGTGCCTGGCGATCGGTCGGTTATTGATTACCAGCGAACCTCCACTGCGCACATCGACGCCAAAGAGCAGGCGGACGGTCTCACTGCGGCCCGAGCCGAGCAGCCCTGCGAAACCGAGCACCTCGCCGGCGCGCAGCGTGAGATCGAGCGGTCCGACGGCGCCGCGCCGCCACAGGCCGCGCGCTTCCAGTCGCCTCGGAGCCGTTGGCGCGACTTCGCCTGCCCCGCGCTCTCGCGTCGCCGCCGCCTCCGCGGCCTTGCCGAGCATCAGCGAGACGAGAGCGAGGCGCGGCAGATCGTCGGCCACATGCGTGCCCACGCAACGCCCGCCGCGCAGGATGGTGATCCGGTCGCTGATCTCATAGACTTGCTCGAGAAAGTGGGTGATGAAGACGATGCCGAGCCCCTGCCCACGCAGCCGCCGCACCAGCGCAAAGAGTTGCTCCGTCTCACCGGCGTCGAGCGATGACGTCGGCTCATCAAGGACCAGCGCCCTGGCCTTCTGATCAACGGCCCGGGCCACGGCGACCATCTGCTGGACGGCGATCGAGCAGCTCCGCAAGGGCTGCGTGACATCCACATGCAGGCCCAGGCCGCTGGCCACTTGCTCCGCGCGGCGATCCATCGCGCGACGGTCGATGGCGCCCCACGCCTTGCGCGGCTCGCGCCCGAGCATGATGTTCTCGGCGACGGAAAGGTCCGGAACCAGGTTGACCTCCTGGTAGACGGTGGCGATTCCCAGGCGCTGGGCCTGCACGGGGGTGTGGGGCTCGATGGGCGAACCCTCGAGCAGCACCCGGCCCGCATCGCGCCGTTCGGCGCCGGTGAGGATCCGAATGAGGGTGCTCTTGCCGGCGCCGTTCTCGCCGACGAGCGCATGCACCTCGCCGTGATGAAGCGTGAAGTCCACGCCGTCGAGCGCGCGAACGCCGGGATACGTTTTGACGATCCCGCGCATCTCGATCAACGGGTCAGACACGGCCGCTCCCGGGGTCGATCAGTACTTGCGGCTGTCGATCACTTCCGCCGCAACCGACTGGTCGTAAACGCGGTCTTCCACGACCGTCCACTTGGGCAGTGTTTCGCCGGCCACCGCTTTCTCGACGGCGTCGAATGCGAGCGGGCCGAGCAGCGGATTGCATTCAACGGTGCAGTTCAGTTTGCCGGCGACCATGGCATCGAATGCATCGCGCACGCCGTCGATGGAGACGACGATGATGTCCGTGCCGGGTCTGAGTCCGGCTTCTTCGATGGCCTGGATGGCGCCGAGGGCCATGTCGTCGTTGTGGGCGTAGACGGCATCGATTTCCCCGGGCGCCGACTTGAGAAACGCCTCCATCACTTCCTTGCCGGTCTGGCGCGCAAACTCGCCGGTCTGCGAGCGCGTGATCTTCAGCCCTTCATACGCAGCAATGCCCTGCTCGAACCCCTTCTTGCGATCGATGGCCGGGGCCGAGCCGGGCGTGCCCTGCAGTTCGACGATGTTGCCTTTGCCTTCGAGCTTTTTCGCAAGCCATTCTGCGGCCATGCGGCCCTCGGCGACGAAGTCCGATGCGATCAGCGTCGCATAGAGCGTGTCGTCGGCCACCTGCACGCCGCGATCGACGAGGATGACCGGGATGCCCGCCGCCCGAGCCGCCTTGAGCGACGGCTCCCAGCCCGTTTCCACTTTGGGCGCGAGGATGATGGCATCCACCTTTTGCGCGATGAATGCGGTAATCGCTTTGACCTGATTCTCCTGCTTGCCCTGCGCATCCGAAAACTTCAGTTCGATGCCCCGGCTGTCCGCTTCGCTGCGGATCGAGTTCGTCTCGGCAGTGCGCCAACTGGACTCGGCGCCGATCTGCGAGAAGCCGACGACGAGCCGCGATTTGCCGGGACCATTCTGGTCGGCGGCGGATTGCGTTGACTTCTTGCACGCTGGGAGCGCAATGGCGCAAACGGCGAACGTGACACCGAGGACGAAGGAGCGAGCACGGGACTGTCGGAAAGAGCGCATCATGGCGAACACCTCTGGTAGAACGGATCGTCCGAGCAGCGATGCGAATCAGAAGCCATCGTATCGAATGTCGGGACGCCGGCAAAGCGCGCTGTCCAAAGCGACTTTACCGACCCTCTTCCAACGATACGAGGCCGGCGTCGATGTACTGGCCGCCCGTGGTCTGGTGACAGTGAATGGCGATGACATTGCCTCCGGCCCTGAGCGCCGATCGACTCGCGGGAGTCAGCGGCACGAGGCGATAACCGGTCGTGTAGCCCCCCAGTTTCGCGGCCAGCACGCCGTTGATGTACACCTCGGCGTCTTCGTCGTGGTGAATCGACAGCATTAAATCACGAGCCTGCGCATCGCGAGCGGTGAGGCCGAACTCGGCGCGAATCCAGATGTCGCTGCCCGACCACGTCGTGTTGACGATCGCGCCGGGCGTGCCGCTCGTGCCAAAGCCGCCGCGCCCCTGGTTCCAGCCGGATGCGTCGAAGTCGGCAGTGATCCACCGGCTGTCCGGTTCCGCGAACGTGTAGCGCCACGGCTGACCCTGCTTCTCCGAGGTCGCCACGACCTCATGCACGACCGGCGGCGGGTCGTAGACCGCGCGATTGATCAACGCGAGCCGGTCGGCGCCGATCTTGACGACTTCGCGGTCGTAGGTCATCAGCCCGTTCACTTCACCTTCGACGTCGGTCGTTTGCGTGTACACCGCGGCCGACAGTCCCTTGCCGATGAGCAGGCGCAAATCGCGCACGAGCGATTCGTAGTCGCGGGCAAGTTGTTCGGCGTCGGCCATGTTGCGATAGCCCCAGTTGCGATCGCTCTGCCAGAGGTGGCCGATCATCGGCAGGCCCAGGCCGCCGAACTCACCGAGAACGGACACGCGATCGGGCATGAGGGGAAACATGCCCGGCCCCGGGTAGTTATGCTGGTCTTTGAAGTGGCCGTAACCACGATCTTCCCAGCCGCTCGGTCCGTCCACCAGGCGCGTCGGGTCGAGGCGTTTGACCCACGCGAGCACGTCGTTGGTGTTGTGCTGTCCCCAGCCTTCATTGAACGGAACCCACGCAACCACGCTGGGATGGTTGCGCAGCAGTTCGTACATGGCGGTGAACTCGGCGCGGTACTGCTGCCGCACATCGTCGCTCAACTCGACGTCGCTGGGCGAGCCGGGGGCGACGTAGTGCTTCTGGCCGCGCGCCGCGAGCGAGGGCATGTCCTGCCAGACCATCAAGCCCAGCCGGTCGGCCCAGTAGTACCACCGGGCGGGCTCAACCTTGACGTGCTTGCGCGCCATGTTGTAACCCATGGCGCGCGTCATCTCCACGTCGTAGCGCAGCGCCTCGTCCGTGGGAGCGGTGTAGAGGCCATCGGGCCACCAGCCCTGGTCGAGCGGGCCGAATATGAACACGGGCCGGCCGTTGAGCAAGATGCGATTGATGTTGTCACTGTCGAGGCCGATCTCAACAGAGCGCATGCCGAAGTAACTGTGCACCTCATCGTCACCGGTCCGGATCGTCAGGTCGTACAGGAACGGCGCCTCGGGCCACCAGAGTTTGGGATTCTTGATCCTGATCGTGAGCGGCTCGCCGGCCTGGCCGCGCGACGTGGCCACGGTTCGCTGGCCGTCCATGACCGTCGCCTCGTAGGCCACAGGCAGGCTGGAATCGACAATGAGCTCGACACTCGACTCATCCACATTGGGCTCGATGGTGAGGCGCCCGATGTAGGCGCGCGGCACCATTTCCATCCACACCGTCTGCCATATGCCCGTCACCGCGGTGTAATAGATGCCCTGCGGATTGAGCACCTGCTTGCCGCGCGGCTGGGCGCCCGTGTCCGTCGGATCCCAGACACGCACGGTGATCCATTGCGGCCCGCCCTCTCGGAGCGCATCGGTGATGTCGAATGAGAATGGGTCGTAGCCGCCCTTGTGCTCGCCCAGCAGCGCGCCGTTGCACCAGACGGTGGCGTGCCAGTCGACGGCGCCGAAGTGCAGCAGCACGCGCTCGCCCTTGTTCAGCGCCGGTCGCTCGAATGAGCGGCGGTACCAGAGCGCCTGCTCGGGCAGCACCGCCTTGCCAACGCCGCTGAGCAGCGATTCGATCGGAAAGGGCACGAATATGTCGCCCTGCCAGTGAGCAGGCTCGCCTTCCTCGCCTGACCGAATGGCGTACTGCCACGGACCGTTGAGATTCACCCACTGTTCGCGCCGCATCTGCGGCCGCGGGTATTCGGGCAGCACGTTGGCCGCATCGACCTCATCGGTCCAGCGCGTTTTCATCACGCTCTGTCCGACATTGAAGATGCTCCACTCAAGCAGCCCTGCGGAGTAGTTCTCCTGCAACTGCACTTCGATGCGCATGGCGCTGGTCGTGACGGGCTTGAAGTAGACGTCGTTCCACGCATCGCGCTGCACGCCGAATTCACCAGCGCCTTCGACGGGCCGCCACTGCTGGCCGTCGCGATAGAGCAGTTTCCAGGACGCCGGCGCGCGGCACAGGCCGCCGATGCCGCGATCGTCGAACCAGTAGACGCGCACGTGGTCGATCTGCCGCGGCTGGTCAAATCGTGCCTCGTACCACTCGGCCGTTCCCTTGTGCGGCCAGAACGTGTGGCGCGGCACGGTCTGGTCTTCTGAATTGCTCGGCTCGAGGCTGTCGCCGATCGCGCTTGTCGCATCGCCCTGGTAACAGTGCGATGCGCTCGCCTCGTACATCTTCTTTGGCATGACCGGCGGCTTCCAAGCGTGGGCGCCGGGTCCGTCACCAATGACGGGGAACGCTGAGATGCGCAGCCGCGCTGCGCCCATAGGTACCAGCGTGATTTCTTCGACCGGTTCGTTCGTCCGCACAGGGCTGTCCTGGAGCGTGGCGCACAAGCCGTACTGGTCAAGTGTCCAGTGCTCAATGCGCCGCCCCTTGGCAAGGAGTCGAATCGGGCTGGCTTCGAGCGTGAAGGGGAAATCGTCGGTCGGCCACTCGCGTCGTTCAATGCGGAAGTCCTGGTTCACATCGCCGGTGAGGACGAGGCCGTAGTTCCAGGGCGTAGTGGGATGTATTTCGAACGCGGGCCATTTTTCGGTATCCACATCCTCGCGCCACCTGGCGTCGCGCAGCGCCGCGGTGCGTCCATCCACTTTGCGGTACGCTTCGCCGATCTCCAGTGAGAACGTCATCGGGCCGTACGAGACACTGGCGGCGTTGTGATTCTTGTCCCAGCGCTTGACGCTGAGGTGCATGGGCAGGTGCAGCGTGACGGTGTCGCCGTCGCGCCAGGTTCGATCGATCCGCGCATAACCCGCCTTCAATGCGGCGCTGCTCGCTCTTCCATTGACTTTGACGGTTGCCCTGCTGGTCCAGTCCGGGATGCGCAGGTAGAGGGGAAACGCCACCTCGCGGCTCGTGCGCAGGGCGAAGCGGATCGTCTCTTCGAACGGATAGCGCGTGTCTTCGATGATCTCCACTTCGGCGCCGTCGCCGACTTTGATCTTCGCTCTGCTGGCGCTGTAGATCGCGGCGCAGGCGCCGTTGTCGGGCGTGGCCGTCCACAGGTGCTCGGCCATGTACGCCCAGCCGTGTGAGTGATTGTGCTGGCAGCAGCGGTGGCTCAGCGGGTTCATCGTGAGCATCGGACCGCCGTTGTCAAAGCCCGGCGAGTGGCTGATTGAATCGCTCACGACCAGGTTGGGGCTGGTGAGGTAGCGCAGGCCGCGGAAGTCAGGCGTGAACGCGGCGGGCAGAGAGTTGAATGCGACCTCTTCGGTGTGCGCGGCCCAGAACGGATCGCCGGTGATGGTGAGCAGCGTCTCATTCGAGAGCATCTGCTCGACCATGCCGCAAGTCTCGATCGCCTGGCGCGGATCATCGAAGCCGACGCGGCAGTTCTCATCACCGCCGAACATGCCGCCGGGCACCTGGCCGTACAGTCTCCGGATGGTGTCGAAATTGTCGTAGGCCGCCTGGAGATCGCCTGCGTTCTTCGATTGCAGCCAGTATGTCGCCGGTTCGCCGAACGCCTGGGCGATGTTCACATTGTGCCAGTTCGGCAGCGTGTTCTTCTTCGTCCAGTCTGCGGTGTTATCGTGGATCCGCCGCGCGAGGTCGAGCAGGAACGCATCGCCGGTGCGGTTGTAGAGCCAATAGATGCTGAAGAGGTTGTCCCCGCCGCGCATGTGCTGCCAGTAGTGCGTGAGGAGCTTGTCATCCGGCACGGTCATCTGGTACTTGAAGTACCGCGTCATGAGGTCGATCACCCGCTGATCGCCGGTGTACTCGTAGTAGGACTGCAGGCAGAAGAGCATGGGCATGTTCGCCCAGAAGTCCTGCGAGCCGTCGTCTTCAAAGATCCGTACGGGCCCGAAGTTGCCGTCTGCCCGCTGGCTGTTGATCGCGCCTTCGAGCCAGATGCGCGACTCGGCGATCATGCGCTGGTCGCCGAGGAGATAGCCGATGTCGCCATAGCCTTTGAGCCAGTAGGGGACTTCCTCCCAGCCCCATTTCCCCTGGCCGTCGGGCGACAGCCATGCGTTGCCGTCCTTCTCCAGCCACGGGCTGAGTTCTTCCAGGTGTCCGGTGACGCCATCGGCCTGCAGCTCGAGGCAGCGGCGCAGCCAGCCTTCGGCGGTGACGGAGCCGACGGGCAGTTTGATCAGCGCGCTGGGCTCGAGCGGCGGGCGATTTGATATGTAGTACGCGTTCGTCGAATCGACTGGTGGCCGCTCGACCATCGTCACATCACCGTCCATGGCACAACCCCCGAGCGCGACCAGGCACGCCAGTACGATCAATATCGCGAGATGATTCATTGCGATCTCCGAGTCAGCCGAATGCTCCGACCCCCGGCCGTTCTTTCGCCTCCGGGGATCGTCATTGTATCTGAGCGGTTCGGGCGCCGTGTGCGATTCGGCGGCAAGGTCAGACTAGGATGCGCCATGAAACTGCAAGCCGTGCTGCTCCCCCTCATCCTCGCTCCCGTCGCGTACGGCCAGAGTGTGGCCACCGCCCCGACGCTCGATGGCGCCGTCGTGATTCGCCTGGCGCCGAACGCAGACCGTTCCCTCCGCCTCGGATGGTCGCCAAAGGGCGCAACCGTGCCGCTCGCACGGATCGACGCCGCACTTCAGGGACACTTCCCCCTTGGCGCGCCGGGACTGCCCGAAATCGGAATCGAGCTTCGCAAGTCCGATCCGGCTGGCGAAGTCGATGCGCTTGCCATCGATCTGAATCGCAACGGCTCATTTGAAGAATCCGAAATGCTCACGTGTCAGCCCAACGAGAATCGCGGCAAGTGGTGGTCGAGCTTCTCCACCAACGTTCCCGTTCCGGTCCTCGATCCGTGGGGCGAGGTGGATGAGACGCCCTATCCCATCAACCTCTGGTACGTGCGCGATCCCCTCGAACCCGATGCCGCTCCGACTCTGCGCTGGAGTCGCGGCGGCTTCTTCACCGGCACCTGCCGCCTCGGCGGCGCCGATGCGTTCATCATGATCTGCGAGAGCGACATGGACGGCGTGCTCAATCGCGACGACGCCTGGGGATTGGCTCCTGCATCAGATCCGAAGGAAGCACTGGCCATCAGCGGCATGCGCAGCATCACCGACCACGCCTGGCTCGGCGAGCAGGCCTATCGCATCGCCGCGCTCGATGCTTCCGGACTCCTGGCCGTCATCGTCCCGACCGATCCCGGCATCACGCGTGCCGCCGAAGCGGAAGCGCGCGACCGGCTCGCAGTCGATCGCCGCGCTACCCGTTCCGGTGCGGTGGTGGCCTTCTCCCACGACTTCGCCGCCGCCCAGGCCGAGGCAAAGGAGAAGGGCAAGCGCCTCTTCATCGACTTCGAGACCGACTGGTGCGGCCCGTGCAAGCAGATGGATCAATGGGTTTACACGGCCGACGATGTCGTTGCTGTCTCAAGGGACCTGATCGCGGTCAAAGTGGATGGCGACGCCCGTCGCGACCTGGTCAAACTGTTTGAAGTCGCCGCGTATCCGACAATGATCCTCGTCGACCCCAGCGGCAAAGAGATCGCCCGCAACGTCGGCTACCTCGGCGTCAGGGAAACGACGGAGTTCCTCAAATCCGGCGCGGATCAACCGCACAATTGACCGATCGGGACGCCCACTTATGCACATCCCGCGCATCTGGATGAAATCCACGATTGACGAGCGCCGACCCGACGGACAATCCGTCAAACTCGTTGCCTGGGGCTGGGGCGATGATCCCGACTCGGCGTGGAAGAGCGCCGTCGAGCGGCTCGAGCGCTTGGTCGGTCGCGTGCGCGGCGGCGAGCCGCTGCCCGACTTCTACGAATACAGCCAGCGCCCCCTGCGCGAGGAGATCCTCGACACCATCCCCGGCTCCTCGCCAAGTGAACCGGCCGCAATCATCACCCGCAACGCCTACGGCGCGCAGATCCTCAACGTGCCCGATCTGCTCTTTCTCGATATCGACTTCGAGCCCCAGGGTGTCTTCAAGCGTCTCTTCGGCAAACGCAAGTCGCCGGAAGACATCGCACTGGACAAACTGCGCGAGGCCCTGGATCGCGAATCCGCGACCTTCCGCATCTACCGCACGGCTTCGGGCCTGCGCGCCATGGCCATCGATCGCACTTTCGATCCCAAGAGCGGCGACGTGCAGGACCTGATGAAACGCACCGGCGCCGATCCAGCCTTCGCCCGCATGTGCGTTGCGCAGAACTCCTTTCGCGCCCGCCTGACTCCCAAACCCTGGCGCTGCGGCTGCCCGCTTCCGCCGGGTCGCCATCCGCGCCAGGATGGCGAAATGCAGGATCGCTTCGCCGAGTGGCTGCGCGGTTATGAAACTGCATCCGCGCGCCATGCCACCTGCCGGTATCTCGAAACCCTCGGTCACGCAACCCCCGACTCGTCCATGCAATCGCGTATCGATCGGCACGACCGCGCAACCCGCTGTGCCGAGCCGCTCGACCTGGCGTGACACGCGCTGCAGCGCGGCTGATGGGGATGCACATGCAGCGGACGCGATCGGATATGATTGCCCTCGAAACCGCGTCGAGAAGTGGAGCCCGCCATGACCGACCGCATTGCCATCTTCTGGCCCGGCGACTATCGCGCCAAGCCCAACGAACTGGCCCTGCCCAACGTCGAGCAGGCGACCACTCAGCTCGAAGCCGCCCTCGAGCGGCTCGGCCGCTCGAGCTATCGCGTGCCCGGTTTCCTCACCCGGCCGCACGAAGCAATCGAGAAACTCGGCCCCGTCGATGACCCGATGATCGGCGTCTGCGCCCACTGGTTCTACGGGCCGCACACGACCGACGGCGTCGTCGGTAAGGACAACCCGCTGCTGCTGGCCAGCAACTTCTCGGGCACGTGGCCCGGCCTCGTCGGCCTGCTCAACACCGGCGCCTGCCTCGAAAGCGTGAACCGCGCGCTCTCGCGCGTCTGGACCAGCGCTGCCGACTGGACGACCGACACTGACTTCATGGCCCGACTTGAAGAGTGGGTGACCACCGGCCGCGTCGAGTATCGCGAGGATGAACTCAAGACGCCGCACACGCCGACGCTCGAAGCCAAGCGCCTGTCCGACGAGATCGTCGCAGGGATCCGCAAGCGCCGCGTCCTGGCGCTCATGCTCGGCGACACGTCGATGGGCATGATCAACGGCTATTTCGGGCCGCGCCTTCTCAATCCCGTCGGTTTCACCGAACACAAGGTGGACCAGGCGTGGATTATCGATCGCGGCCGATCCATCCAGGATTCGCGCATCGACGAGGCGCTGGCCTTTGTCAATTCCAAGGGCGTCCAATTCCACTACGGCGAAGCGGACGCAAGGGACTTTGACAAGCACGCCACGCGCGAGCAGTTGCGCGACTACCTCGCCGTGCTCGATCTGCTCGACGAGTTCAAGTGCGACTGCCTCGGCTGGCAGTATCAACTCGGCCTGATCAACCTGCGCCCGCCGAGCGACTTTGCCGAGGGCCTGTTCAACTCGACGTGCCGGCCCGAAGGCAGCGGCGACACCATTGCCTGCGCCACCGAAGCTGATCAGGGTAACCTCGTGCCGATGGAGATGATGAAGCGGCTGCTCAAGGCCAAGGGGCTGCACCAGGCGGTGATGTTTCATGACGTGCGCTGGGGCGGCGAGCACGACGGCCGCTTTGTCTGGGTGCTGCTCAACTCCGGTTCGTGCGGCGCGTATGCCTTCAATCATGAACCGGACACGCTCAGGGGCGTACACTCGTACCGCCAGCCGTCCGGGTACTTCCCGGTGCCCGGCGGCACGTTCGCCGGCGAGAGCCTGCCGGGCAAGATGACCTGGGCGCGGGCGTACATTCGCGGCGGGAATCTCTGGATGGACGTCGGCGCCGGTGAGGTGATCAAGCTGCCGGCCGAGAAACGCGACGCCTGGTGGAGCGGCACGACGCGGCAGTGGCCGTTCATGGCCGCCGATCTCGGCGTGCGGCAGGACACCGTCATGGCCCACTACATGTCGAACCACATCGCAGTCGCCTATGGCGACATCCTCGACGAGATGATCGCACTGAGCGCGTCGCTCGGCTTCAAGGTGCGACTCATGCAGGGGACCGATCTGCGATGAGCGCCGAACCTGCGATTTTCATCGGCGTTGACGTCGGCACGGGCAGCGCACGGGCTGGCGTGTTCGACGCGGAAGGTCGGATGCTGGGCAGCGCCGCGCATCCGATCCGGATCTGGCGACCGCAGACGGACTTCGTCGAGCAATCCTCCGAGGACATCTGGAACGCATGCTGCGCCGCGGTGTGCGAGGCGATGCGCCGTGCCGCGGTCGCCGCCGATCAGATCGCCGGGATCGGCTTCGATGCGACGTGCTCTCTTGTCGCGCTCGACGAGCACGACCGGCCGGTCACCGTGAGCCCGAGCGGCAACGACGAGCAGAACGTCATCGTGTGGATGGACCACCGCGCCATCGAGCAGGCCGAGCGCATCAACGCCATGGGCCACAACGTGCTTCGCTACGTCGGCAACCGCATCTCACCCGAGATGGAGTCTCCCAAACTGCTCTGGCTCAAGGAGAATCTGCGGCAGACATGGCTGCGCACGGTGCGCTACTTCGATCTGCCCGACTTTCTTACTTATCGCGCCACCGGCAGCGAAGGCCGGTCGCTCTGTTCGACCGTCTGCAAATGGACGTACCTCGGCCACGAGGCGGCCGAAGCGGCTGAATCGATCGGGCGCTGGGACGCGACGTACTGGAAAGCGATCGGGTTGCACGACCTCGCGGCCGATGGCTTCAAACGCATCGGCACGCGCATCCGCCCGCCGGGCGAGGCGATGGGCGCCGGTCTGACGGGCCGAGCCGCGCAGGCACTCGGCCTCAAGCCCGGGACGGCGGTCGGCGTTTCGATCATCGATGCGCACGCGGGCGGGCTGGGCCTGCTCGGTGCGCCACTGAACGGAAGGCGCCCGACGCCGGCCGACATGGAGCATCGGCTGGCGCTGATCGGCGGCACATCCACGTGCCACATGGCCGTCTCACGTCAACCGCAGTTCATCGACGGCGTGTGGGGGCCGTATTTCGGCGCGATGATTCCCGACATGTGGCTGACCGAAGGCGGACAGTCGGCGACGGGCGCGCTCATCGACCACGTCATCTTCTCGCACGCGCGGGCGGCGGACCTCGAGCGGGAAGCGAAAGCCTCGGGCGCGAGTGTTTATGCGATACTCAACAGCCATCTCGACCGACTCGCCGCAGACGCCGCGTTCCCGGCTCAACTCACGCGCGATCTGCACGTGATGCCCGACTTTCATGGTAATCGCTCGCCCCGTGCGGATGCCACACTGCGCGGCATGGTCTCGGGCCTTCGATTGTCTGACTCCATTGATGAACTCGCACTGCTCTACCTGGCGACCGTCCAGGCGGTCGCGCACGGCACGCGGCACATCGTCGATACGCTCAATGCCAGCGGCTACCGGATCAACACAATCTTCGCCTGCGGCGGCGGCACGAAGAATGCGGTCTTCCTCCGCGAGCACGCCGACATCACGGGCCTGCGCATCGTCCTGCCGAAAGAGCCGGAGGCGATTCTGCTGGGTTCAGCCATTCTCGGGGCGGTCGCTTCGGGCCGATTCGGCACCGTGCTCGAAGCGATGGGCGTGATGAATCACGCCGAGAAGATCATCGAGCCGGCCGGCGGCGCCGTTCAAGCATTTCACGACGCCAAGCATCGCGTGTTTCATCGGATGTACTTGGACCAACTCGATTATCGCGAGATGATGAAGTGACCGACGCTGAATCAGAAGTCCTTGGGCGTCGTTCGCTTCACGTTCCAGCGCTGGCGAAGTCGCACGGAGTCGACGCCGAGTTTGGCGCCGGTCGATTCGACGCTTGAGCCGAGGCATTCGAGACGGATGGTGTGCTTGCCGGCTGTCCAGTTGTCGCTTCCGAGGTTGATTTCGTCGAGCGTCACATTGGGGCTGTAGAAATCGACGCTGGAGCGCACTTCCTTACCGTCGAGCAGGATTCGATAGCGGCCGAAGTCGTAGGATTTCGTGAATCGGATGGTGAGTTGCCGCAGCTCTTCGCTCGTGATGTCGAAGTCGATTTCCACCCAAGCGCCTTCGCCGTGCATGTTGTCGATAAACAGCTGTCCATCGCCCGTCCACGGGAATCCACTCTGGAGGTGCAGTGGGTTGACATTCTCACTGCGAGCTGTGGACAGCAATGCGCGCCCTTCGATGACGCGATCGATATTCGGCAGTACGCGATCTTCGGCGGACGGGAATTGGGCGAAAAGTTTCGGCTTGCCGACCTGGTACCAGAACGCCACGCTCGCGAAGTCGTCGTTGCGTTCGACAAAGCCGCGGTTCACGCCTTCGGCCAGTTCGTCCGTCGAGATCCAGCCGGCATCCTCGATCTCGACGCGCAGCGATTTGTTGAAGTGGACGGGATCGGGAACATGCCATCGGTAGATCGTCGTGGTGTATCCGACAGCGCCCCATTCGCCTTGCAGCAGTGACACGCCGAAGCAGGGATACGTGCCAATGGCCATGCCCCATGCGTTGAGCGCGTAGTCTTCGGTGCCGGTGCCCTGAATGCTTGGGGTTGTCTCGCCGTCGATGTAGAACTTCTCATCGCCCTCGCCGAACCACTCCGGACTGCGCGAGCGGACGCTCAGCACCGTGCCGACGTAGTGGCCGCGCCCGGTTGCGTCGAGGATGAGATAGTCACGGCCGGACTGAGTGGGAAACTCCTGCCGATACTGCGCACAGAAGTACGGCGTGTCGGGCGGCAGGGATGTTTTCTTCACATAGTCGATCTGGAAGTAGAGCGCATTGAGCGGCAGCGTGGACTGGTTCTCGATCTCGATGCGGGCCGAGTTGTGGAAGGGCATCGGCCAGAAGCAGTTGTACGCATCGCCGCCCTGCACGAGCACGGGGAGCGAAAGCACCTCGGCGCGCTGGCCAAAGCCCGCTGCGAAAAAGTCGCCCAGCGGGGCCTCGACCGCGGGCTCCGCTGCTCCATCCCAGTACATTCGCAGCACCAATTGCGAGTGATTCGCGTTGCCGTCGCGGCCGAGCCAGCCGGGCGCGGGATCGGGAAAGGTAATCCAGATGTGGCTGATCACACCCGGGCCGTCGATGTCGGCGAGCGTGAGCGTGCCGCCCGGTTCAATGCGGCGATTGTCCCGGTTGCTCGACCGCTGCGGCGCGGCGGACGAAACGCGCATCGATCGATCGCTGCTCATCGTAAGGAGATCGGCGAGGGAGCCGGCAGACCGGATCGCATCGGTCTTGCAGGCATCGGCATCCGCGGCGCAGCCGAACGAGAGAATCAGTGCGGTAAGCGACGTAAGACTGTAAAGCAAGTATCGCATGGTCGCTCCAATTGAGCTCGTCGCCTCAAATGCGGATCTCAAGGGTCTGGCCAGCCAGGATCGTGATCTTCGGCTTAAACGTGACCGCAAAGCGCGAGCCCGCAACGCGCTCGGCCATACCCTTCACACGCTCGCCTGCCAGCGTGACATGCGGCTCGAATGGCGATCCCATTTTCCCGGGCGGGAGCGTTATGTTCATCGAACTGACGTGGAGCTGCCCGTAGCGCAGGTCGATCGAGTAGGTCAGTGTGCCCTTGCCATGCTGCTGGCGGTAGAGTCCCCAGCCTTCCGCACCCGTGAATGCCGCGGCGAAGTTCTCGGGAGTGAGTCGCGGCTCGAAACTCATGTGGCCGCGCGGGCCGTCGTATTCGAAACCGCACAGCGCGATGTAGACGCCCCAACTGGCCAGGGCGCGGGCATAGTGGTCGCCGCATTCGACTTCGTTGTAGGGGTTGCGCCTGCTCGGGTGATAGCGGTCGTGGATGGCGCGGCAGATCGCCAGGCCCTCGGTGACGAGCCCATCGAAAATCATGTTGCCGGCGACCTGGTACTCGATCCCGGTCCAGACTTCTTCGCGGTAGCGTACGCCTTGAGCAAGATACGCCGACTTCGGCCAGGTGCAAGTGAACAGGCCGGCGTCGCCGGGCCGCGCGAACCAGCGCTCGGGATGATGGGCTTCGTTCTGTGGCCGAACATCGGGCGCCCAGTTGTACTTCCAGACCGATTGCAGCGCCTTGAGTACGAGATCGGGCGGATAGACGTTGCCCAGGCCAAGTTGATGCGCCCAACCCTGGCCGAAGAGTTGATCGGACAGACACCCCTGGGCGTACTGATCGCGCGGATGGGCTGCGAGATCGACCTGCTGGATGAAGTACTCGCCATTGAACAATTGCCTCACTGAGAGATCGCGGCCGCTCTCGAAGATGCGCTGCAGGCGGTCGGCGAAGTCCTGCTCGCCCATGAGGCGCGCCATCTCCTCTCCGGCGCGGAGCGCGGCGAGATAGAGCGAGCCGACGAACGTGTTGGGTCCGAAGAAGTTGATGTCGTACGTGTTGTGCTGACTGTTCTCGATGAAGCCGTCGTCGTTGCCATCCTGCGTGATCGAGTAGAGAAGGATCTTCCTGATGTTGGGCCAGTTGCGTTTGAGGAACGCATCATCAGGCGACATGAGGTGTTCGCGGTAGCACTTGAGCACCGTGCCGGCCTGGCCGTCTGCGGCATAGGCGTTGTTGCGCTCGCCGCGGAAACCGACGAGACCATCATCGTGCAGCGCCGCGCCGAGATCCTGGTGTTCGCGCACACTGCGTTCGAGTTCTGGCAGCAGGCGCGCCAGGGCGTGAGCGTAGTTCCAGACGTGCGTGCAGGTGCCCGAGCAGCAACCGACACCTTCCCACGCCCAGAAGCGGCCGGAGTTCCACCACTGCGTCGTGCCGGTTGCGAGATTGCACACGGTGGAATGCAATCGATCGAGCAGCCAGTGTGGGAGGGTGCTGTCCTCATAAAACGTCTTGACCCAGAGGCGCGTGTCGTCGGTGAGTCGCTTGTGATTGTCCAAGACGTACGTGGCGACGTGCGAGGCGTCGGCGAATCGCGTCGCATACTGCTGGCCGACCGTGGGACGATTCGGAAAGTGCCCGGCGAGCACGAAGGTAAAGGTGTGCTCGACGCCGGGCTTGAGTTCGATCGAATCCGCCTGCAGGCCGATCGAGTGTCGCTCGGTGGTGTCGCAGGTGAAGTTGCGATCGGCGATGGGCGCCGGAACTCCTCCAATCTGCGCCGCGGATCGGGCAACGTCCGCGCCGCCGACGAAGGGTCCATCGTACATCAGCGTCATCGTGCCATAGTCGTCGAGTTCCTCGAGCGGTCCGCTCGGGCCGAACCTTGATTCATCGGCGAGTTCGATTTGGTCGATGTTGATGTGGCCCCAGCCGCCCGAGTTGGTATCGACGATCTCAATGGTCGCCTTGCTTCCGGCGAATTCGCGCACATCCCAGGAATCCCAACGGAGCAGTTCCTGGTTCTTTCCTGTCGAAGAGCGGACAACCGTTTCGCCAATCAGCAGGTTGATGCAGGTTTCGCCCTTGTGGTCGCCGCCGCTGATCATGAAGTTGAGGTAGTGCCGATTGATTTCGAATTCAGGGCTGGTCAACCGGCCGTGCGGCCCGTCGCCGCCGAGGAAGGTGTTCACGAGCCCCTTGCCCTCGAAGCCGCTGACGCGCTGTTGATTGGCCAGCGTGCCGTGTGCGGGGCCGGCGCCGAAGGCTTCACCTGCGGCTTTCCAATCACCGTAATCCGGCCCTTCGAAGTCCGCGAGCACGATTGGCTCGCGGATCGGTGCAGCAGGCTTTGGCAGCGGGCGAATGGAATGGACAATCGCCCCGCGCTCCTTGCGCGACTCGACTCGACCCACGCGCTGAGCCCGCAGGTACTTGGCATTGTGAAAGCAGATCGCGTTCTCCAGCCACGCGAGTACGCCGACTGCAACAGTACGATTCGACGTGTTGCGGACCGTGATGTTGAATATGGTTGCGGGAAGCGTACTGTCCGCCGCATTGAGCGGAATGAACGGCGAGAAGGCCTCCATGTGCGCCTTCACCGGGCAGTCCGTCGCGGCGTAGTGCACATGGGCGATCGGATAGCGCCCGGTAAACTCGATGCCGCTGAAGCCCGCTTGCGACAGGCGGCGAACGGTGTTCGTGCCGGCGTCGTCGATGACGACCGCAAAGCCCTGCTCGACGGGCGACGTGGCGGGCGGCAGGTCGTAGTTGTCGCGCCCGTAGCCGCTGAAATACTGCTGGTTGAAGATCTGCCAGCAGCCCAGCGTGCCGTCGCCGAGGAGGTAGAGTTGCCCGGCGGCGACTCCTCCGACCGGCATGCCGATGTACTTGAGATCGTCGCCACGACAGATGCGCAGCTCGCCGCGCTGCGTCAGTGAAGCGAGCCATTCCGGCGAGAGGTTCTTGTCGGCGGGGACGAAGTGGGAGAGGCCATCCGGCTGCTCGAATGGTCCGGCCATCACAGCGCGCGACAGATTCGGCAAGGTCAGCGCAGTCAGACCGGCGCCGGTGGCTTGAAGGAACTGGCGGCGGGAGAAGTGATCGCCGCAGGAGTCGCCGCAGCCACAGGAAGCCTCAACCGGCGTTGTATCGCGCTGCGCGCCATTCGTTTGCATGTGCAACCTCTTCCCATCCGGGCAGTCTCAGCCGATCGGTTCGCCGCCGGCGTCGAGGTTGTCTTCGGTGAAGACGCGCGAGCCCAGCGTGATCTCCTTGGGAACTGATTCGCCCCGCAGGATCTTCAGTGCCGCATCAATCGCCTCGGCGCCTCCGGTTGGATACTGGAACGTGGCGTCGAGGATGCCCTGCTTGACGTACACCACGCCTTCCTGAGGCAGAGCGTCGATGCCCACGAATTTGATCTGGTCCGCACGCCCGGCGGCCTGTGCGGCGAGATAGGCGCCATGAGCGCCGGGATCGTTGTGGGCGTACACGAGGTCGATGTGGTCAAAGCGCGACAGGGCCGACTCCATCTCCTTGCGCGCATCGGGTTCGAGCCACTTCATATCCGCTTCAAAGATGATGTTGATATCGGTGCCCTCGATCGCTTCGCGGAAGCCCGAATGCCGATCCTGGCCCGGCGTGGAGGTCATGAGACCCTCGAGTTCCACGACGTTGCCTTTGCCGCCGAGCGTCTGGACGATCCACTCGCCGGCTTTGCGGCCGATGAGTCTGTTGTCAGCGCCGATGAAACAGGTGTATTCATCGCCGATGACGCGCCGATCGAGCACGATGACCGGAATGCCCGCCTGCACAGCCCTGGCGACGGGCTCGGTCAGCGGCTGGGCTTCCTTGGGACTGATGATGATCAGATCGACGCCGGCGCTGATGAACTCTTCGACGTGAGCGCGCTGCTTGAGCGTGTCGTTCTGGGCATCCTTGAAGATCATCTTGATCTCCGGGTGCGCTTCGGCTGCTTTGCGCACGTCGTCGTTCATCTGCACGCGCCAGGGTTCGCCGAGGTTGCACTGGCTCATGCCGATGGTGTAGGAAGCCTTGGCGCCGGGCGAAGCGTCTGCTGGGCCAGCGTTTGACGTCGGCGTGGATTTCTTGCATCCACTCACGCTCAGCGCAGCGAGGGCCAGCGAAACGAGAATCGTTCGGGTGATGGCGCGTCTCATGTGAACCACCTGTCTGGATTAGTCTTTGCGTCGCTGGAGCAGCACGGCGACGATGATGATGACACCGGTGAGCATAAGCCGGCTGGCCTCGGGGACGGCGTTGATGCTGAGGATCTTATCGAGATAGCCGATCGTGAGCGTGCCCAGCAGAGTCAGCCCGATCCCCCCGCGACCGCCCATGAGATTCGTGCCCCCGATGACGACGATGGCGATGGCGGTGAGTTCGTAACCGATGCCAGCCTCCGGGTCGCCCTGCTGCTCCTGTGCCGCCTGGCACAGGCCAGCAATGGCCGAGAAGATTCCCGCAAGCGAATAGGCCAGGACTTTCATGATGGTGACGGGCACGCCCGATAGGCGCGCTGCCTCTTCGTTTCCGCCGATCGCGTAGAGATAGCGACCCCAGCGCAGGCGCGCCAGGATGATCCACGAGATCACCACGCACAAAATGAAGATCAGGCTGACGACTGAGATGTTGTCGCCCAGCAGGCGCGAGTCGATGGCGCGAAAGACGTGCGGCACATCGGCTGCGGTCCACGAGCCGTCGGGCAGTTGCATCGCGGTCGAAACCTTCCTACCGCCGCTGATCGTCTTGGCCAGCCCTCGCGCGAAGACCATCATCGCCAGGGTCACGATGAACGGCTGAATGCGCAGGCGGGCGATCACGGCGCCTGAGGCGGCGCCACATGTCGCCCCAAGAGCGAGGCAGGCGGGAATGGCGAGCCACGGCGACCACGACAGGTGGATGCTCAGAATCGAGAACGCCACGGCGACCAGCGCCAGCACGCTGCCGACCGAGAGATCAATCCCGGCGGTGATGATGACAAATGTCATGCCGCACGCAAGCATGCCGTAGACCGACGCCTGGCGCAGCGCATCGCGGTGCGTGTTCCACTTGTAGAACGCGCCGTCGCCCGAGAAGAGAGTGCCGATGAGCAGGACAAAGCACAGTGCCGCCAGGGCAGTTGCCGAGGAACTGGAGAGCCACGTGCGCCAGCCGGGTCGTTCAGCACGATCGAGCGCGAGCGGTTGAGCCGGTTTATCTGGCGTTTCAGGCATCGGCAGTTGCACCCATGGCGGCGCGGAGCAAGTCGGCTGGCCCGGCCCGCCCGCCTTCAAACGACGCGGCGATGCGGCCGCGATGCATCACCATAATGCGGTGGCTCACGTGGAGCAATTCCGGCCACTCCGATGAACTGAAGACGATGCTCCGACCCTGCTCGCTCCATTGGTTCATGAGCAGATAGATCTCGTGTTTGGCGCCGACGTCCACCCCGCGCGTCGGATCGTCGAGGAGCACGATCCGCGGCTGAGTCCCCATCCAGCGGGCCAGAACCACTTTCTGCTGGTTGCCGCCCGAAAGCGACGAGACGGATTGGCGCAGCGAGGCCGCCAAGAGATTGAGCCGCCGGGCCGAATCGCTCGCCTGTCTCGCCTCGGCGGCGCGGTTGATCCAGCCGGCCGGGCTCAGCCGGGGCAGCGATGCAAGCGTCGTGTTGGCGATGATGTCCATCCCCGGAATCAGCCCTGTTCGCTTGCGGTCGTTGGTGACGAGCGCGACTCCGGCGTCAATAGCTGCGCGCGGAGAATGGATGGATGTCGGACGGCCGTCGATCTCGACACGCGCGCTTCCGCGCTTCCCAAGCGCTCCAAAGACGGTCCAGAGCAACTCGCTCACACCCGAACCTTCGAGGCCGACCAGGCCGAGAATCTCGCCGCGATGAACCTGCAATGAGACGTCTGCGACGATGGGCGGCAAGCCGGGCCGCGCGGCGCGGACCGTGCAGTGCTCCACGCGCAAGCGCACCTTGGTCTGGGCGGTGGCGTGCCGCGGCGCCTGCTCGCTCATCGAGCGGCCCACCATGAGGCGCACCAGTTCGCCGGCCGGCAGATCTTCGGCGCGGCGCGTCGCAACGAGATTGCCGTCGCGCAGAACCGAGATGCGATCGGCAATGGTGTAGATTTCTTCGAGCCGGTGGGTGATGTAGATGATGCCGCAGCCGGCGCTCTTGAGATCGGCGATGCGGGCGAAGAGATGCTGAACCTCTGGTGCACTCAGCGCGCTGGTGGGCTCATCCATGACGATGATCCGCGCGTCGAGCGCCAGAGCCTTGGCGATCTCCACGAGCTGCTGTGAGGAGATGGTCAGGCTGTCCACCGTGCGGCGAGGGTCGAGGCGCAGCCCCACCCGGGCGAGCAGCTCGCGAGCCCGCTCCAGCGAACCGGCGCGATGCAGCCAGCCGGCGGTGGATGGTTCGCGCCCCAGGAAGAGGTTGTCGGCGATGGACATCGAGCCGACGAGTGAGAGTTCCTGGTGGATGACGGCGATGCCGTGCGCTGCGGCGTCGCGCGGATGGCGCAGCACGGCCTGCCGTCCGCCGATGGTCGTGCGGCCCGCATCCGCCCGCAGCGCACCGCCGAGAATGCGCATCAGCGTGCTCTTGCCGGCGCCGTTCTCGCCAGCCAGCACGTGAACTTCACCGGCGCACAGATCGAAGTCGACGGCGCGCAGCACTTCCTGCGAGCCGAACGATTTGCAGATGCCCGTCATCGTCAACAGTGGAGCATTGGGTTGAGTCAGGACTGCCACGGCTTGCATGGTGTACATGCTACACCATGCTGGCGGGTGTTGCACTCACTGCCGCGTGCCCAGGACATGATGCACCAGCTCAATGAGCCGGTTCGCATGCGTCAGGTCGATTGGATATAACGTCGCCCGCGCGAGGGCGGGGAAGTGGCACACGGCGAACGCGTCGGTCCAGAGGTAGCGTGCGTCGGATTCGAGCGGGGGATCAATGCCCGTTCGCGCTGCGAACGCCGGCATGAGCTGCCGAGCAGATTCGAGCCGCCATTGCATCGCACTTTGCCGCCGTACCGGTACCGAAACGGAGACACGTTAACGTACGTACGGTCATCCGCGGCTCAGCGTTGCGGCTCTTCGCCCACTGCCTGTTCAGGTAGGGGTCGCTTTCGGTATGTGCCGTCGAAGTACGCGTACCAGGTGGCGCCTGCGTCGCGCGAGTGTTCGATGAACTGGTGTACCGCGCCATCGGGTCTGGGGGTGAAGACCGCCCGCGCCAGTTCGGTGGTGCCATCTGCGACCGTTGAACGACCCTCGAATCGCATCGCTCCGCTTTCGAATCTGCCGCTGTAATTTACGACATTGCCGCGACTGCTCACCCAGTTCTGCTTCCACTGGCCGTCAGCCGGATCGACGTAGTTGATGCTGCGCCCCGTTCCGCCGCGAGCCGAAGTCCAGTACTCGATGATGGCAAAGCCGTTCTCAGCCAGTTCGACGCGACTGGCGCCCACGGCGCGGCCGGCGGCATCAGTAACGGCCCACTCGCCAATCCAGAAGTCGAACTGACGATAAACCTCGGCGGGGATCTCTGTGGCGGCGATGTCGGCTGGATGGTCGGTGGGTTGATTCGTGACGCACGACGCGAGCGTGAGCAGCGACGCCAACGCTGTGGCAGACAGGATCCGATCGATTGCGACTGGATGAATGCTCATGGCGGGTGCATTGTAGTGAGATCAGCAGCGCTGGTTGCGAATTGACTAGTTTTGCATAGGAGAACATGCCTGAACCATGCTTGAGGTTTGGCTACCCGGCGCGACCGGCACCCGCCGCCGGTGAAGTCCGCCCGCGAGCCGATCCACGCCGGGTGGCGAAGATCGATCGCACGTCGGAGCGCCAGGCCGGCAGCGCCAGCGTGATGAGCATCTCTTCAATGTTGGTGACAATGACCACGCCCATCGCCAGCCACGCGGGCCAGTCCGGGCCGCGCGCGAAGATGGCGATCGCCGCCGCGATGATGAACAGCCAGCAGATCTTGGCGAGCCATGTGTGATAAGCCGGCAGACGTCCGAACCGGATCAGCGCCGCAAGCAGGGAGACAGCGTAACTGATCATCATTGCCCCAATCAGGATCGAGTTCCGCTCGGCAAACTCCGGACGAAGCATCGCAACGGCAAAGAGCAGCGATGAATACATGAGCGCATCGGCGATGCTGTCGAGGCGGGCGCCGATCACCGAGCGCTGGTCGAGCAGGATCGCCAGCCGGCCATCCAGCCAGTCGGTGAGGAGCATCGCGCCCAGCAGCCAGAAGAAGGCCGTTTCATGCCCCAGTCCGGCAAGAACGAAGAGCACGACCGAGCCGACAATGCGCGAGCAGGTGAGCAGATTGGGCCACGTGCGCCACCCGCTGCGGCGCCGCGGGCCGGCGTCGCGAACACCCGGGCCGGAACTGAGCGGCTCGTGCGGGGGCATGCAACCTCTGAAGAAGTGTAGTAGAGCGGCGGGGATCGGGTCCGCCAGAAATCAGCAGGCGTGCTGCACGCCGCGACCGGTGGGACCAGTCCGGCTCGCGGCAGAAGCGAGAAGGCTCGTGGCGAGCATCACGGCGTTGATGTTCTCGTGATCGATCCACGACGGGCTGCGCTGATTCTCGGCGGCACTCCAGAACGAATCGATTCGATCTGCAAGCGGCTTGAATTCGACTATGCGCTGCACGACACCGGCGCTGTGCACGTGACTGAAATCCCGCCTCGAATCATCAACCGCGCTGCGGGCATCGTCGAGCGTGCGCAATCCGATCGCCAGACCAAGCTCGCGGAAGGCAAGGCGACGGCGCGGAGAGTGACTCAGCGGATCCTGGAGCGCGAAGTGATGCAGGCTGGCGAGCGCATCGGAGAGCAGGCCGTCAAGAAGGCCGGCATCCGGCGAATCATGCGCCGCCGCGAGCCGCATGAGCGACGCGGCGGCGGAGAGCAGCCCGCCGATGCCGAGCGGGTCCGCGGTTTTCCACTCGGTGTCGGCGCACATCCGGCGCATGTCGGCGATGGCGGCGCGGAGGGGGCCGCCCTGCGGCGCCTCGGCGCCCAGCGCCGACGCGATCCGGGAGAAGACGACCAGGCCGTCGAGTGCATCGGTCGCGCCCATGGCCATCACGAGCGGGCGCGACAGATCGATGCTCATCTTCCAGTACATTCGCTTCAGGCCCGGCTGAGGCTCATACACGAAAGCGCGATGTGAGGCGAGCGCGAGTTCGCCGGCCCAGAGCGCGTAGCGCTGCTCTCCGGTCGCCGCCGATGCGCTGAGCAGCGCCTCCATCCAACGCGTGAGGTAATGGAAGTACTGCCCGTCCCGCTCCCATTCGAGGTGCGGATCCATCGATTCGCCCGCGGGCCGCTCCGGCAGCGGCTTTCCGATACGCAGTCCGCCCGCGGTCGGGTGAAGCGCCGCCTGATCATCACTCAGGCCGCTGAGCCAGCCGCGCCGCGATTCATCATCGGGCCGGTATTGGCCGAGCACGCGGTGGACCTGTTCGGCAAGGCGCATTGCTGATTGCAAATGGTCGGCGTTGCCGGTGAGGCGGTGCAGCAGCAGCAGGTTGCACACGGCATAGGCGTCCGTCCAGAGATAGCGCTCCGGCGGCGCGCCGCCGTCGATTCCGGTGCGGGCGCGAAAGCCGCGCATCAACTGCTCAGCCTGTCGAATGCGAGTGTCCATGAGCGCCAGGCTCGCGGTCCCTTGTGGAATGATAGTGGCGGGCGCGCAGTGAGCCGAAGAGCAAGTCGAGCGCCATTTCCAATCAGGGCGAGTTTCCCGATGGCGGGTTGGCGCGGCTTTTGCGCCGCCGGCGAGGCCAAGTATGGGCGATTTCCCTGCCAGCGCGAGACGCCCGGTCGAGTAGCATCGAAGTGAGCAGTCAGCGATTTGATCCGCTCGCAAGGAGCATTGCCATGACCAGATTTCGAACGGGGACATCCGCTCGCGAGATCATGTCAACAGATCCGGTTTGCGCCGAGCCCTCAATGACGCTTCGGCAGGTGTCGCGCCTGCTGGTCGAAAACGACATCTCGGGTGCGCCGGTCGTGGACGAATCGGGTCGGCTGGTGGGGGTGATTTCGAAAACCGATCTGATCCGGCGTCTGGCTGAGGGTGGGATGGCCGTCGCTCCAGCGTTCTTTTTCGAGTCGCTCGAGGACTCGGGCGAAGATGTCGGAGAAGCCGTGCCAGAGACTGAGATTCGCGTCGAGGATTGCATGGCAGAAGACCCGATCACGGCCAGTCCGGATGCGACGGCGAAGGAGATTGCGCTGCTCATGTGCAATGCCGGAGTGCATCGAGTCATCGTGGTCGATGAAGAGGGCTTTCCTGAGGGAATCATCACGACGCTCGATCTGCTCGGCGTATTCGCCGCCCCGGCGGCGGCAAAACAGCGCTGACGGCCCGCGCCCGACCGGTCGAAGAGATCCAGCACGAGGAAGAGGTGAACCGATGACCGCAACTACTGCCCATGACGTATTCTCCGCCACCGTACACAAAAGCGAAGAATGGATTCACGAACTCCAGCGCGAACTCGACTGCGATCCGCAGCAGGCGTACGCGGCGCTGCGCGGCACGCTGCACGCGCTGCGCGACCGGTTGCCCGCCGACCAGGCCGTGCAACTGGCGGCGCAGTTGCCGATGCTGGTTCGCGGCCTGTTCTACGAAGGCTGGAAGCCGGCCGCCACGCCCACGCGCATCCACCGGCAAAGCGAGTTGTGTGAGCAGGTGTGCGCCCGCGCCGGCCGCGTGTTCGACATTCCGGTCGAGCAGGTGATCGAGGCCGTGTTCAAATTGCTCAATCGTCACGTGAGCGCGGGAGAAATCTGCGGCGTGGTGAGCAACCTGCCGCAGGAACTGCAGCGGTGCTGGCCGGAGATCGAGGCCCGGTAGCCGCGCCTGGCGGGCCCTCCGCACGAACTGGCGACTTGGAGCGGGGAATCCGCCTCGGGGATTCCGCCCTGATTGTGTCATGCGCGCTCAGCGCCGCGCCTGAAGCGGAATACACATCTCATGCCGCGACTTACGGCAGGCGGCGGCAGCGCGAACCGTAGCGCGGCGCCGAGGCACGCCGATCGGGCAGGGAGCCGACATGAAACTCACCACCGCCGCTCTTACTTGCATTCTCCTCACCACCTCCGCCGTCCCGGCACAGCATCCGTTCCCGGATGACCCGGACTGGGTCTCGTCCGATCTCCGCTATTCGACCGGCGCTGCGCTTGCGGACATCAACGGGGATGGCCGGCTCGACCTTGTCGTCGCCAACGGTAACGACATGCGGCGCGAGCGCGTCGCCGTCTACTACAACCAGGGCGGCGGCGTCTTTCCGAGTGCGCCAGACTGGGAGTCAAGCGACGCCGAGTACAACGGACATCTCGACGTGGCCGACGTGAACGGCGACGGTTGGATCGACGTCGCGGTGGCCGTGCTGCTGCCGGATGTCGCCAGCGCGAAGGTGTATCTCAACAACCAAGGCACGCTGTCGAGTTTGCCCGACTGGTACAGCGAGCAAAGCGATGCTTCGTTCGGCTGCGCCTTTGGCGATATGAACGGCGACGGCCGGCCCGACCTGGCGCTCGCCTCGGGATGGATGTACGGCGGCAACGCCTTTCCAGCGCGTGTGTATCTGAATCGCGACGGCGAGCTTTCCAGCATGCCCGACTGGGAGTCGCAGCAAACGTACATTTACAACGGCTGCGTGTGGGACGACGCCGACCGCGACGGTTGGTTCGATCTCATCGAGATCGGCAGTTTCAGCAACACCGCAGTGTTCCGCAATGCCGGCGGCATGCTCGACGCCGCGCCCGCATGGACCACGCTCGACAACCCGGGTCAGGATTCGATCATGGCTGCGACGGGAGACGTGACCGGCGACGGAATCGCGGAGCTGTTCACCACCGACAACATCCAACTCAGCGGGGCGGGCTATTTCCGCCAGTACGACGGCCGAGAGAGCGGCTTCTTTGCCACCTCGTGCTCGTGGTCGTACTACGACGGATATGGCTCGGCCGTCGCGCTGGGCGATGTGAATCTCGACGGGCGGCTCGACCTCGCCACCGGCGCCTGGTGGGACCACACCCGGCTGTTTTACAACAACGGCGTCGGACTCCCTGCCGGGCCGTCGTGGTCAAGCCGGCGCACGAGTGTGGTCGAGAAGATCGTGCTGGGTGACTTGAATCCGCCGTGCGGCATCGAGCGGCGCGTGACGGACGCCTTTGTTGCGCCGCGGGCCCAGCCGCGCCAGTTTCATCTGTCGCACGGCCAGATCAACGCCGTGCACGAAGTGCGCCTCGACGGCAACCCGCTGCCGCCGTCAGCGTACACCTGGAATCGCGTGCGCGGCTGGATCAGCGTGGATCTGAATCTGCCCGGCACTTCGCTTGAAGTGGACTTCACCTGGTCGCCGGAAATCGACATGGCGATCACGAACTGGGACCCGAGCCTTGGCAACTTCATGTACCTGAACCGGCTGTTCGCGGACTGCAACGGGAACCAGCTGCCGGATGGATGCGACATCGCCGAAGGCCGATCGCTCGATCGCAACGAGAACGGCGTGCCGGACGAATGCGAAGGGCCGGCGCTGAGTGTTGATGCGTCATGTCCGCAGGGCGGAGCGATCCGCGTGGAATGGTCCGGCGCTGCGCCCGGCGGGCAGGTGGCGCTGATCTTCGCGCGGAGTCGAGGCTCGTTCGTGATTCCGCCGCAGCAGCCGTGTGCAGGCACCGCGCTAGGGCTCAGGGCGAACCAGATACAGATCGCGTATCGCGGCAGCGCCGGCGCCGATGGCCACCGCGTTCTCAACGCGACGGCGCCGAGAGCCGCCTGCGGCGGCTACATGCAACTGCTCGATCTCGCTAGCTGCGCCACGAGCAACGTGGCTCGCGTCGAATGAGTGGCGGCGCTCAGTAAACGGGCCGCGCGCCCCTGCGGAGTTCGCCGGAGCCGATGCGGACGCGGGCATCGACCACCACCGCGCCGCGCTCGCTGACGATCGTCGGGTTGAAATCCACCTCTTCGATCTCGGGGCAGCACTCGAGCAGTGTGGAGAGGCGCGCGAGGATGTCGCGCACGGCGTGCTCATCGGAAGGCGGGGCGCCGCGCCAGCCGCGGAGCAACTTCGTGCCGCGCACCTCTTCGAGCATGTCGGTGATGTCGTTGTCGGTCAAAGGCGTGAGTCGCAGCGCCACATCCTGAATGAGATCGACAAGCGTGCCGCCGAGGCCGTAGGCAATGGTGTGTCCAAACGTTTCGTCGAGCGTGGCGCCGATGAGAATCTCGATTCCTTTGGGGATGCTCTGCTGCACGAGCACGGCGGTCATTTGTGAGCCGAGTCGTCCGGACAGATCGGCGTGCGCCTGCCGCAGCGCCTCGGAGTCCGTGAGGTTGAGTTTGACGCCGCCGACTTCGGTCTTGTGCAGGATTCTGGGTCCGATGGCCTTGAGCACGACGGGGTAGCCGATCGCCTGAGCGGCGGAGAGCGCGGCGTCGAGGTTCGAAGCAGCGACGGAGCGTGCAATCGGGATCTTCGCCGCCTCCAGAAGTGTGGTAATCTCGCCGGCGGTGAGCCAGCCTCCCCCGCGCTCCTGCGCAGCCTGAATCACGGCGCGGAGCGCCGGCTGATTCAGGTCGGGAACATCGATCGCATCGCCGGCCGGCCGGTCGCGCCAGCGCGCGAACTTGAGCGCTCGCGAGAGGGCCGTGACGGCGCCCTCGGGGAACCGGTAGCTTGGGATGCCCGAGAGCGAGGGCGGCATGCCTTGGGCGCTGAGGAACGTGGCGAGCACCGGCTTGGCGCATGACGGCGGCACCGCATCGCGAATGGCGCGAGCGACCCGCTCGGGCGAGCCCACGTGCAGCGGAACGAACAGAACGATGACGCTGTCCACGTTCGGATCGTCGAGCAGCGCCTTCATCGCCCGGCTGTATTGCTCGGCGTCTGCGCTGGCAATCATGTCCACGGGATTGGCCACGCTTGCGGCAGGCGCCAGGAACGAGCGCAGCGTCTGAACCGTGTGGTCGTCGAGCGTCGGCAGTTCGAGCCCGGCGGCTTCGCAGGCGTCGGCGGCCATGATGGCCGGCCCGCCGGCGTTGGTCAGGATCGCGACGCGCGGCCCGGTCGGAAGCGGTTGGTGCGCGAGAAGCGTGGCGATGTCAAAGAGTTCTTCAAGCGTGTTGGTGCGAATGACGCCGCACTGGCGGAAAAGCGCATCCGCGGCGCGGTCGCTGCCGGCGAGCGAGCCCGTGTGCGAACTGGCCGCCCGCGCACCGGCGGAAGAGCGGCCGGACTTGACGCACACGATCGGCTTGACGCGCGCGACCTGGCGGGCAATGCGACTGAATTTGCGCGGGTTGCCGAAGCTTTCGAGATAAAGCAGAATCACGCTCGTGCGTTCGTCGTGCAGCCAGTACTGCAGAAGGTCGTTGCCCGAGACGTCGGCCTTGTTCCCGACCGACACGAAGTTGGACAGGCCGAGGTTGAGTTCGCGCGCGTAGTCGAGGATCGCCTGGCCGAGCGCGCCGCTCTGGGTGAGCAGCCCGACGTGGCCGGGTTGAGGCTGGATCGGCGAGAAGGAAGTGTTGAGCCGAACCTTCGGATCGGTGTTGATGACGCCAAAGCAGTTGGGCCCGATGAGTCGGATGCCCGCCGCGCGCAGTTTGCGCAGCAGCTCGCGCTCGCGCAGCCGTCCTTCGGCTCCGGTCTCCGAATAGCCGGCGGTGAGCAGCAGAATGCCGCGCACGCCCTTGGCGATGCAATCATCCACCACGGCGTCCACGTGCGCAATGGGCACGGCGATCACGGCCAGGTCGATCGGTTCAGGCACGTCAACCAGTCGGGCGTAGGCGGGCACCGACTCGATCTCCGTCGCCTGCGGATTGATCGGATACAGCCGTCCCGTGTAGCCGATGCGCAGCAGGTTGTGCAGGACCACCGAGCCGATCTTGTTTGGATCGCGGCTGGCGCCGATGACCGCCACGCTGCGCGGCTCGATGAAGATGCGCACCGACGCGACGGCCGACTGCGCCTGCCGCTCGTGCAGCCGCCGCTCGTAGACCGGCGTGGGCTGCAGGTCGAGGCGCACCCGCATCGTCCCGCCCGCCAGCCGGCTCACGACTTCAAAGCCCGAGGCGGCGAGCATCTTGAGCATGCGCTGGTTCTGAATGAGGACATCGCCGACAATCGAGCGGATACTCTGCGCGCGGGCGACCTCAGCGAGGCGATCCAGCAGGGCGGTTCCCAGCCCCTTGCCCTGCGCGGATTCATTGACGACAAAGGCCATCTGCGCTTCATCGCGCTCGCGGGAATCGCGCCGATAGTGGCCCACGCCGATCAGCCGCCCCTGCGACTCGGCCACGAGCGTGAAGCGATCGGCGTAATCGACGTCCATCAGGCTGTCGAGCAGCGCCTCGTCCACGACGTGCAGTTGTAAGAAGCGCGGCTCGACGCTCTCGCCGGGCAGCGACTCGATGAACTCATCCAGAGCCGGTCGATCGTCGGCCTCGATGGGTCGGAGTCGAACGACCGAGCCGTCACGCAGCACGGCATCGAAGGTGTAAAGCTGGCGGGCATCTTCAAGGTTCGGAACTGGAGCAGTTTCAAGAGTCACGGAACTGGCCTTTCATCAGCGGCGTCGCTGGCTCGGATCACTCCAGCACACTCACGAACGACTTTACCCAGGTAATTAGAATAGAATATCCGAAATCGTGAAGCGCTCTGTCAGATTAGGTGAACCGCCCTGCAGGAACAGAACCCGAAGAGGAACCGACTAATGCGATGCGCCTTTCTGACGGGGATCGGCGGTGTCGTTGGCTTGTGCCTTTCAGCAGCGCGGCCGGCTCCCGCTCAGCAGCCCCAGGCGCCTGCCGGCGCGATCTGGACGGACCAGGTCATCACCTTCAAGGCCGCCGACGGGGCCGACCTCGAAGCGAAACTCTCACTCCCGGCTGACCGCGAAGGCCGCGTGCCCGTGGTCCTCTACCTGCACGGCGCCGGGCCGCGCACTTACGACAACCCCTTCGGCTACCGGGACGAGAGCGGGCAGGTGCAGGTGGGCTGCTACCTCGACTTCTTCGCCGAGCAACTGGCTCAGCGCGGCGTAGCGCTGTTTCGCATGAGCAAGCGAGGCTGCAAAGCCGTGGGACCGCCGCGGTGGATGCAGATCGAGCGCGATGTGTTCTCCAAGGCGACGATGCCGGTGCTGCTCGATGACTATGCCGCAGCGCTGCGACAGCTCAGAGAACGCGATGAGATCGATGCGTCGCGCATTGTGCTGATCGGATCGAGCGAGGGGACGCGTTTGGCGCCGCTTCTGGCGCAGCGCGAGCCGCACGGAGTGGTCGGAGTACTGATGCTCGGTTACGCCGCCGACAACGCGCGCGATACGGTCATCTGGCAGTCGAGCGTCGGTCCATGGCGCAACGTGCAGAACCTCATCCCCGCCGCCCGCGACGGCACGCTGTCGCGAGAGGAGTACGACGAGGCGGTCGCGGTCAGCGAGTCGCTGGCGGGCGTCCTGCCCTTCGCCCCGCTCGATGCAGATCAGAACGGGCAATTGACGGCCGAAGACCTGGAGCGCATCAACCGGCCCCGCCTGGAGATGCTGCTGAAAGCCGTCGAAGATCGCAATGATGACGTGTTGTGGACTCAACTTATGAACCTTTCCTCGGGCTATCTGCTCGAGTGGTGGGACGCGGAGCCGAACTGGAAGAATCTCCAGCCGCTGGACATTCCTCTGCACATCTTCCACGGCATGCTGGACGGTACGTGCCGGGTCGAGGGTGTGCATGAGGCCGAGCAGGCCCTGCGCGATGCGGGCCGCAGCAATCTCTCCGTGCACATCTACGAAGGCGAGAACCACGACCTGGGCTGGAGCTGGCAGAGCGCACGGGAGGGCGGGCCGGCTGCATTCCGCGATGCGTTCGACGTCGTCACGGCGCTGGTCAACGCCCAGCCCTGATCAGGCACACTCGCAGGTGAACTGCACGACATCCATGCGGCCGCCACGGAAGTATCTGCCGCAACCGGAGAGATAGCGGTCAAACGTGTTGTAGAGCTGGTCGGAAGTGAAGTTCGCGGCCTGTTCACGTGCTGCGCGCAGGTTTGCCGACCAGCGATCGAGCGTCGTTGCATAGTGCAACTGAAGCGACTGCAACCGCGTGACGTGGAAGCCGCAATGCTCGGCACAGTCCACGATCGAAGCGGCAGTGCATAACTGCGCACCAGGGAAGATCTCGCGTCGAATGAAGCGAGCGAACTCGGTATCGTTGCGCGTGGGACGGCGCGGTTCGCGCCAGCGCTTACGCTCCACGTCGACGATGCAGTGCAGCAGCATGCGGCCGTCGTCGGGCAGAATGGCCCGGCATCGCTCGAAGAACGCGGCATGCCGCTCGCGTCGGAAATGCTCGAAGGCGCCGATGGAGATGATGCGGTCGACCGGCTCCTCAAACTCCTCCCAGCCCTGCAGACGAAAGTCGATGCGCCCGGGCAATCGCCCGCCGTCGGCGCCTTGCAGCTGCCTGGCATAGGCGAGTTGGTTGCGGCTGAGCGTCAGCCCGATCACTTCGACGTCAAGACAATGTGCCGCGCGCCGGGCGCACGAACCCCACCCGCACCCGACGTCCAGCAGGCGCATGCCCGGATGGAGATCGCACTTGTGCAGGGCCAGATCGATCTTCGCCATTTGTGCCTGCTCGAGGTTCATTTCCGGGCGCACAAAGTAGGCGCACGAATACGTCATGGAGCGGTCGAGGAACAGGGCGAAGAAGTCGTTGCACAGGTCGTAATGAGCCTGAACTTCGGCGAAGAAGGGCTGCGAGTGGGCCATGACTCACCCCGTCAAAAAATGTTACACGCCTCGGTGGGGCTGGTCATCGCTTCTACGGCCGCGTGGGTCCGACTATCCTTCCAACGCCCGCGGCGGGCGGGTGGATGCAGCCTACGGGCACGATGACGGAGCACGCGAAGGCATGAGTGAAGCGCACGACGATCACCACGAACCATTCCCCACTCCCTGCGCCCTGCTGGACAGGCAGGGGTGTATTCTGGCCGCAAATGAGGCCTGGTCCGAGGCCGTGGGGCGGCACGAGCTTCTGACGGATGTCGGAACCTCGTTTCCCGCCGTGCTCGACCAGGTGTCATCGAGCGGCCGGGCGTCCGGTGGGCTGGCGGGCGTGCTCCAGGGAGAGGCGAACGAATTCACCATCGACATCGCGTGCGGCGGCACGTCGGGCAGCCGCTGGTTTCGGCTGATTGCTTCAGGGCGGCGCGATGAGCAGGGCGGCGCCTCGGTCGTCGTGCTCGACATTACCGATCGCCGCCGCGTGGAAGCGCAGCTCAGGGAGAGTGAATCGCGCTACCGCGAAATCGCGCAGGCCATGCAGAATTCGGCGCTGTGCACGCTCGATCTTTCGGGCCGCATCACCACCTGGAACGCCGACGCAGAGCGCATCACCGGCTTTCACGCGAGCGAGATCATCGGCCGGCCGTGTGCGGTCCTCTTCAGCGAGCAGGACCGGGCCGCGAATCTGCCGCGGCGGGCGCTCGAGCGCGCCACGGCCGACGGAACGTTTGAGCATACCGGCTGGCGGGCCCGCTCCGACGGCACGCGCTTCGAGGCGCACACGCTGCTCTCGGGGCTGCGCGATGGCGATGGTCTGCTCAAGGGATTCCTTCTCCGCACGCGCGACCTCACCGGCCACGCGGCAGCGCACCCCGCGGTGCGCACCGACTACCAGCGTCTGCTCTCGATCATCGAATCGGCCATGGACGCGATCATCACCGTCGATGATGAGCAGCGCGTCGTCATGTTCAACCAGGCGGCGGCGAAGGTCTTTGGCGTTTCGGCGGCAGACGCGATGGGCTCGCCGCTCGATCGCTTCATTCCACAGCGCTTCCGCAGCGCGCACGCCGAGCACGTGCGCGCCTTTGGCCGCACGGGCGCCACGAACCGCGAGATGGGCCGGCTGGGCACGCTCAGCGGCCTGCACGCCAACGGCGAGGAGTTCCCGATCGAGGCGTCGATCTCCCATGCCGTCTCGGATGGCCGCCGCTTCTACACCGTCATTCTCCGCGACATTTCGGAGAAGCGCCGCCTCGAGGGCCAGTTGCTCCAGTCGCAGAAGATGGAAGGCATCGGCCGGCTCGCCGGCGGCGTGGCGCACGACTTCAACAACCTGCTCATGGGCATCTTCAACTACCTGACGCTGGCGACGCGCAAACTCGAAGAGGGCCACCCCGCCCGGGCTCCGCTCGAACACGTCAAGCAGGCCGCCGAACGCGCCGCCTCGCTCACCCGCCAACTGCTCATCTTCGCGCGTAAGCAGGTCGTCAAACCGATGCTGCTGGCGCCGGGCGATGTGGTGCTCGGGATCGAGCCCATGCTCCAGCGGCTCATCGGCGAAGATGTGAACTTGAGAACCGTCGTCGCGCCCGGCGCGGGCAAGGTGCTCGCCGATGCGTCGCAACTCGAACAGGTCGTGATGAACCTGGCGCTCAACGCACGCGACGCCATGCCGCAGGGTGGATCGCTAACGATCGAGATCGCCAACATCCGGCTCGACGAGGCGTACTGCCGCAACCGCGTCGGCGCCACGCCGGGCCCGCACGTCATGCTGGCGGTCACGGACACCGGCACGGGCATGACGCCCGAAGTGCTCAGCCGCCTGTTCGAGCCGTTTTTCACCACCAAGCCGCCGGGCAAGGGAACGGGGCTGGGCCTGGCGACGTGCCACGGCATCGTGGAGCAGTGCGGCGGACACATCGCCGTCTACAGCGAACCCGGCCGGGGCACGAGCGTCAAGGTCTTCCTAAAGCGGCAGGTGGATCCATCAGCCGAGCCCGCGCCGGCAGAGGTGCATTCCGAAGCGCCGCGCGGCGGCATCGAAACCATCATGCTCGTCGAAGACAACGCCATGGTGCGCGACCTCACCGTCGAAGCCTTGCGCGACGCGGGCTATCACGTCCTGCTTGCCGAAAACGGCCTCGAAGCCCTGCGCCTGGCCGCGGCGCATCCCCAGCCGATCGATCTGCTCGTCACCGACGTGGTCATGCCCGAGATGAGCGGCGTCACCCTGGCCGAGAAGCTCGCGATGGACCGGCCAGGGCTCCGCGTCATCTTCATGTCGGGCTATACCGACGAGACGATCACATACCACGGGGTCGAGGTGAGTTCTTCAGCGTTTCTCTCGAAACCGTTCATGACCGACGCGCTGCTCATCAAAGTCCGGGAGGTGCTTGACGCGCAGAGTGAAATGTAAAAAGTCGCCCCGAGGCCGACGTGACCGCCTCGAAGCGGTGGGGGCGATCTCGCTCTCTAATCGACCGCTACTGGTGCTCGGCGGCGGTCGAAGAAGGAGCCGTGCCGGAGGAGGTCGAGGAACCGGACGCCGAGAAGTTGCAGTTGTTCGATCCTCTGCGAGCCGGTCTTGCGCTATGGCTGATCGGACTTGCCCGCCCAGATCGACTTGATGACGTCCTCGTCGCCGAAACCATCCGGGCAGGCCGGGCTGGGATTCATCGCCCAGTACCACGTCTTCTCGCCGACAGGCACGGCGATCGTTCGACTGCCGGGCATCTGCACAAAGCCGGCGGAATCATGCTCGCGCACCCAATTCCACGCGTAGCGCAGCCAGTCCGCGCGGCTGGTCTCACTCTGGTGGGCGAACCAGGTGATCTCGTCATAGCCCCAGATCCAGGAGCCGCCGATATTTTGTCCTCCACGACCGCTAGGGCCGAAATTGTCCAGTTCGACGAGGTAGGGCAGGTGCGCGCACTCCCAGCCGCTGGGGGTGATGCCCCCCTTGCTGCGGCCATACAGACTGTCGCGGTAGCCGACCTTCAGGACGCCCTCGTGCGGGCGATCCGCCACTTCGTCGATTCGCATGGGGAATGAGTGAAAGTCGAAGAGCAACCGGCCATCGTCAACGATGCCGCCGGTGGGCACGTGGGCGTCGACGATCACGAAGCCTCGCCGCGCATGCAGCCGGGCATATGTTCGCAGGCGATCGAGCACGGCGCGCCAGTGGACATGACCTGGATCGCGGCGATCCATCACGCTCACCTGGCCGAAGTGTATCGCCTCAACCCCCACGTCGACGTAGTTCATCCCCAGCGTGTAGAACCAGAGTTGCGTCTCGACGCGACTCATGTCGGGCACGGACGCATCCTTGCCCCAATGGTTCTTCAAGTATCCATCTTCATAGAGCATGGAGGTGTAGGAGAACCGCCGATCCTCGAATGGAAGACCAAACGCGACAAACGCGCGGGCCGGGACCGCGACTTCGTCAACGCGCGTGGTCACGATCTCGAATTCGGCTGCTTGGAGAATCAGGTCCGGCAGTGCGGCGTGGACCCTGGCCGCCGCCGGGCGCGCCAAGGTGAGGAGCGCGTCGAGATTGTGTTCATTGCCCCAGAGGTAGAGCGTGCGACCTGCGAAGCGCGCTCCGATATCGCGGAGATAGCGGACCTGGTCGTCGAGATCGCCGTGGCCATGGAGCATTCCCTCCATCGTTACCGCGCGGGACAGCCGCGCTTCGAGTGCCTCGCGGGAGATGGAGCCCGCCTCACCCGGTCCGGCAGCCCGGAGGCTGCAGACCGCGCTCAGGACAACTGCAAAACAAGACGGTAGTCCCCGCTTCATTCTGCGCTCCGCCATGGGCGCACGGAGTATAGACCGGACGTTTGGCAAGAACGTGCGTGTCCTTGTGCGCGTTCGTGTATCTGGGCGCCGCTATGATCCGGCGGCGCCCTGGGCCTGACTTTCCCTCGTTGCGGAGTAAATCATGAGGAATCGAATCGTCGTATCCGCCGCTCTGCTGCTTGCGGCCGCCGCCACACCGTCTTTTGCCCGTCAGGACCCCAATGAGGTTCAGCCGCCGCGCCGGCCGGATGTTCCCGCAGCGCTCGATTTCAAAATGGCCGACATCGACGGCAAGGAGATCGACCTCGCCAGGTACGAAGGCAAGGTCGTGCTCATGGTCAACGTCGCCAGCAAGTGCGGCTACACGCCCCAGTACGAAGGCCTCGAGCAACTCCACCAGCGCTTCCACAAGAAGGGCCTGGTCATCCTCGGCTTCCCAGCCAACAACTTCCGCAACCAGGAGCCCGGCAGCGACGAGGAGATCAAGCAGTTCTGCACCGACAAGTATGATGTGCACTTCCAGTTGTTCTCGAAGGTCTCCGTCAAAGGCGAAGACATCTGCCCGCTCTACAAGCGCCTCACCGATCAAGAGCAGACGCCCGCGAGCCTCGGCGAGATCAACTGGAACTTCGAGAAGTTTCTCCTCGGCCCTGATGGCCAGGTCGTCAAGCATTACCGCAGCAAGACCACGCCCGAGATGCTCGTCGAAGACATCGAGGCCCAGCTCGCCAAGGTGAAGGAAGCAGAGAAGATCGGCGCCCTGCCGCGCCTTGCCGAGCCCACGCTCGCCGACACCGCCGTTCGCGAGCACCCCGGCCTGCACAACATGGTCGCCTACCACGATGACTTCATCTCCGGCAGCGCGCCCGAAGGCGAGCAAGGGTTCGCCTCGCTCGCGGCCATGGGCGTGGCCACGGTCATCAGCGTCGATGGCGCAGCGCCCGACGTCGAACTCGCCCGCCGCTGCGGCTTGCGCTACATCCATCTGCCCATCGGCTACAACGGTTTCGACGAGCAGCGCCAACTCGAACTCGTTCGCGCCACGCGCGATGCCATCGCCGACGGCCCGGTCTACATCCACTGCCACCACGGCCAGCACCGCAGCGCCGGCGCTGCCGCAGCCATCGCCGTCAGCCTCGGCTGGCTGCCTGCCGACGCCGCGGTGCAGCGCATGCACATCTCGGGCACTTCGCCGGAGTACAAGGGCCTCTATGCCTGCGCCGCCGGGGCCGCCGTCATCGAGCCGGCCCGCATCGACGCGGTGTCTGCGGATTTCCCCGAGGTGCAGCGGCCCCAGGGTTTCGTCAAGGGCATGGTTGAGATCGATGAGATCAACGAGCGCCTCAAGGCGATCGAGAAAGCCGGCTGGACCACCCCGGCCGATCACCCGGATCTCGTGCCCGTCGCCGAGGCCGGGCGCCTGGCGGACCTGCTGCGCTTTCTGGCCGCCGGCGACCGCGCGAGGCGCGAAGGCTCAGACTTCGCCGGCCACCTGACCGCCGACCAGGTCGTCGCCCAGAAGATCGAAGATATCCTCGCCGCCCCCCGCCCCGACGCCGCGCAACTCTCCGAGCAATTTCAGCGCCTGAATGCATCCTGCAAAGAGTGCCACGCGAAGTACCGCGACTGAAACCGCCCGTTGCCCAATGTCCGCCGGCGCCGTCATGCCTGCGAACGCAGGTATCCAGTCGCGCGTGCTGTGGCGCGTTGGACCCCTTGGTGAATTGAAACGTCTTTGCCCGTGCGCGGATCTCCGACTGCACGGCAGCGGCGCGTTTGAGCAGCAGACATGAGCGGCCCGCGCAGCAAGCCGGTGGAAGTGAAAACGCGGGAATTTCCAGCCGAAATCAGGCGCTGCGCATCGCAGTGCAGCGCGCGATGCTCTACAATCGCCGGTGAACCAAACCTCCGGTCACCTGTCCCGACCTGCCACGGTGGCCGGTGAGATCCTCTGGATCTACGCCATTCCCATCGTGCTCATCCACTGCCTCGCGCTGGCCGCGCTGCTGCCGCAGCTCTTCAGCTGGACCGGTCTAGTCGTGATGATCCTCGGCGTGCACGTCTTCGGCCAGGGCATCAACATCGGCTACCACCGCCTGCTCACGCACCGCAGCTTCGAGTCGCCGCGCTGGGTGGAATATGCGTTCGTGGTGCTGGCGCTGTGCTGCCTGCAGGATACGCCCGCGCGCTGGGTGGCGAACCATCGGCATCATCACAAGCACTCCGACACCGAGCCCGATCCGCACAGCCCGCTCGTGCACTTCTTCTGGTCGCACGTCGGCTGGCTGCTGCTGCGCAACACCGGCATCCACACGCTTTCGGGCTACCAGGCGAGCGTGCCCGATCTCATTGCGGACCCCTTCTACCTCAGACTCGAGAAGAACCCGACGCTCGTGTTCTGGGTGTATCTCGCTCATGCCGTGCTCTTCTTCTTCGCCGGGATGATCGCGGGCGCACTGCTCGCCGGGCCGGACGCCGATCGGCTCGCGGCGGCGCTTCAGATGGGCCTGAGCCTGCTCGTGTGGGGCGTGTTCGTGCGCACCGTCGTGGTCTGGCACATCACCTGGTCTGTCAACTCGCTCTCGCACATGTTCGGCTATCGCAATTACGATACGGGAGAAGAGAGCCGCAACAACTGGCTCGTGGCCCTGCTGACGGTGGGCGAAGGCTGGCACAACAACCACCACCACGACCCGGCGAGCGCTTCCAACCAGCACCGCTGGTGGGAACTGGACATCTCCTACTACGAGATCAAAGCCCTGGGCCTGCTCGGCCTGGCCCAACGCATCCTCCCACCCCGCCATGTCCGGCAACGCCGCCCAGCCACACAGGCGACGGCGAGCTGACGGCGGAGCCCGGGGCGGGTTGGGAGCCGACGTGCCGCCCTTGTGGGCGGCCAGGGGGTTGTCCATTCGGTATCCGTGAGGTATGATGCTGGCGAATGGGCAAGAAAACGCCGGCAACCCGAGCCAAGAAGGCGGGCCGCTGGAAGAAGATGGCGACTTCTGCAGCGATGAGTGCATCGAACTCCTCAAGCAGGCGGATATCGTCGTCACCAATCCGCCGTTCTCGCTGATCGGGAGAACCTCATGATTGTGACACCTGCTCTACCACTCCGACACATCGAGATGCTGAACAGCATCAAAGCGGCGGATGATGCACTCACCGAGCGTTTCCGCGAGAAGATGCGGGTGAATGCCGACCTTGATCGGTCGTTGGTCAGTTTTCAGGCAAACAAAGCAGAGGTCGGACACCGATGGTGCAAGTACCGAGAAGGCTTCTCCGCAGAGCTGATTCGGTACATCATCGAGCAAACCGGTTTGACTGGGCCGGTCCTGGACCCGTTCGCCGGTAGCGGAACAACGCTATTCGTGGCGGCAGAGTTGGGGCTTGATGCAGTAGGCATCGAACTGCTTCCTTGCAGTGCCGAAATCATTCGGGTTCGGCATGAAGTCCTCCATGCTGACAAGTGCAAGCTTGCACAATCCATTCGTGACGCGACAGAAAAACGCACTTGGTTAAATCCGGGTGTCGAATCCGCATTCTCACACTTGCAGATCACCACGGGCGCGTTCCCAGCTGAGAACGAACGGCTGCTAGGGCGGTATCTTTACGACGCGGCTCACACCAACGACAGCCTACTTTCGCGGCTGCTGCGCTTCGCTGCCTTATCAATCCTTGAAGAGATAAGCTTCACGCGGAAAGATGGCCAATACCTCAGATGGGACCAAAGGTCTGGGCGCTGTTTGGGTAAAAAGGTATTCGACAAGGGACGCATCTACGACTTCGATGAAGCCGTTCTCCGCAAACTCAATCAGATCGCATTGGACATCGAAGGTCACGAGAATGAACCGTCGCTCTTCGGTGGCGCGGTCGAGAGGCCCGCACTGGGCGCAATTGATGTCAAAGTCGGTTCGTGTTTAGACATTGTTCCGCGCTTGGAGCCGGAGTCGATGAGCGGGCTTATCACATCTCCACCATACTGCAATCGCTACGACTACACACGTACATATGCACTCGAACTTGCGATGCTTAATGTGGGAGAAGATGGAATCCGTCAACTGCGTCAGTCCATGCTTTCGTGCACAGTTGAGAACAAGGACAAGAATGATCTTGCGCAGAAGTTTGGGCCTGAGACTTTTGCTGCTGCATCGAGCGCATACGACAACCAATCAGTCCTTTCTCTGATCATCGAATACCTGAATGTCTGCAAAGCGGATAGTACAATCAACAATCCCGGGATCGTTCGGATGGTCAAGAACTATTTCTTTGAGTTGGCACTTCTGATCTTCGCCAGCGCCAGAATTCTAAAGCCTGGAGCATGTTTCGTAATGGTGAATGACAACGTGCGTTATGAAGGCGCACACATCCCGGTAGACCTCATCCTTTCAGATTTCGCAGAGCAAGCTGGATTCGAGGTCGAATCGATTTGGGTACTTCCGAAAGGCAAAGGGAACAGTAGTCAACAAATGGGAAGGCACGGACGGCAAGAAATCCGCAAATGTGTTTACGTTTGGCGTAAGGTCAAATGATGGCAAAGCCGTATCGTGAACATCTAAAATCCAGCAAAGACCTCGAAACGACCTACGAAGCGGTACGAGCCGGCTTTGTAGCGCTCGCATTGGAGAAGAATCGGAGGGCGACACCGTTCGTTGCCGAAGCGCGTGCGCTGAAGTCCGCTGCATCAAAGGCGAAAAGGCCCATCGACCTCGTGAAGATTTCAGCGATCCGGGCCGGGCTTCTCACCGCCGCAGGCGTTTCCGACAAAGCCGCTGGTCATCTTCAGGGCGCGGACAAGGACGAGGCGATCGCGGGTTTGATCGGCAAGTATCTAGAACCTGCCGGGACAAACTTTGTTGAAGAACTGGTGTTCCGCTTTCTGCTGACACGCGGGGATACTTTGGGCGGTTCTATGCGCAACGTCGGTGGGTTCATGGCGCAATGCAAACTGACCCGTGCGATCATCGCGAACCTGAAACTCAGTGGCACAGCCTACCACTGGCTTTCCTCGGATAGTAGGGCATGGGCAGCAATGCCGGAAGACGATACAGATATTGAAGTCAAACTACGCGGTTTGGCATGGGGCGAGGGGAAGCAGCCTCGTACACTTGTGTACAATCTTACTGTGCCGCTGTTCGGAAACAATGTGGACTTGTGCTTATTCCAATGCTCATCCACCGAGATATGCAAGCAGATTCATGGTACGCCTGGTGCCTATGTGGCCTTGGGCGAGTTGAAGGGTGGAATTGATCCTGCTGGTGCGGATGAGCATTGGAAAACCGCGCGGACAGCACTGAACCGAATACGTGAAGCGTTCGGCAAGCATAAACTGACTCCGCACACATTCTTCATCGGGGCGGCAATAGAAGCGAAGATGGCCAATGAGATTTGGTCCATGCTTGAGAGCGGTGAACTAGAGAATGCAGCGAACCTAACCAACGACGAGCAGATTACATCACTGACGCGCTGGCTCTGCGCCCTCTAGAATGCGATGAGGCGGGAGGCCTACGAACGCCAAAAGGGCAAGTGCCCGAAGTGCCCGAAGGGCAAGCAGGTGACGCTCGACATTGGCGGAATGCACGCCGACCAGATCAAGCCGTGGAGCAAGGGCGGCAAGACCGAGGCGAAGAACTGTCAGATGCTCTGGGCCGACTGCAACCGGAGGAAAGGCGCGCAATAACCCCGGCCGGACGGCTTCCGCGCAGGGCCACTTTTCCACACCCCATCGACAGTTCCCGCGCGTTTGGGGCGCAGAGACGCGTGGTTGGTTGGTTCAAACAGGCGATTGGATGGGGGAGTCGCGCTGGGGGGAGCGCCAATGGCGCGTGAGGATGGATCACCCGCGCCGGACCGGCTCTCTCCGGCGCGAATGGCTGCCGCCCTGGCGCGTTTGGGCCGTTCCACCGCGCGTTTGGCGCATCCAAACAGGTGTCTCTGCGCTGGAAACGCGCACGTCTTCGCCCCGTCGGCGTCCGGGAACCAGACAGCCAGGCAATTGGGGCCGAGAAAAGCGCCGCTGGATTCACTTGTCGGCAGCTATGCCAGACGATACCCTAACAGCATCACTGTCGGTAGTGCCGTGGAGGCTGCGCGATGGGGCTGCTCGAAGAAATCCAGAATGAGGCGGTGGATAGCAAGAGCGATCTGGGGCAGCTTTTGCGCAAGTGTAAGGTTTTGGCCTCGCGGCTGGGTAGCAAGCCCCTGGAGGACTGGTTGCTATGGGAGTTGGACGGATACCCGAAAGATGGCGAGTTACCCGAGTACCGCGTGTGGACACTGGTGCTCAAGGGGCATTTCAGCGGCCCGTTCGGATCTGCAATTAGGAATGCCGCCATTCCGCGAAACTGCATTCCTGAACGGCTGCGTGAAAGCTGGACTCGTTTCACATGTCGCTACAGCGCTGCAGTCATCGAGCAGATGGTCGGCAAGAGCGAAGCGGGGTTTCTGACCGTACCACGCACAGAACTCGCCCCGTATCTGAATGACGAAGTGTTTGAAGGCATGGGATGCATCGGTGTTTGGGGAGAGTTTTCCGAGCACCGGTTTGTGTCTGTGCTCAACGCGGTCAGGAATCGTATCCTCGACTTCGTGCTGGCACTTGAGAAGGAGTATCCAGGCATGGAGGAGAGCGGCGGTCGCGAACAAGCCCCACCGCGAGAGCGGGTTACACAAATATTCAATACCATCGTTTATGGAGGCGCGGCGAGCGTGATCGGCACGGCGAGCGACTCGACGATCAACGTCGAAGTGAAATCCGGTGATTGGAACTCGCTCGCCGCGCATCTGAAGGCAGCCGGCATCGCGGGAGCGGACTTGAAGGCGCTTTCGGCGGCAGTGAAAGCCGAACCGACGTTGAAAGAAGGCGGAAAGTTCGGGCCGAAGGTGGCCGGATGGGTTGGCGAAATGCTCGGCAAGGCTGCGACCGGTGCCTGGGACATCGCGATTGGGACCGGCTCGGCATTGCTGACGGCGGCCCTGATGAAGTACTACGGGCTGTCCGCCTAGCACCTTGCATCGCGGGCCCCTCGATCGTTTCGGAGACAGACCCGATGGACAAGCGATATCTCGTCTTTGTGAGCTCGACGTTTCGCGACCTGAGCGAAGAACGGCGCGCCGTTATGGAGGCGCTGCTGGAGATGGATGCGATTCCCGCCGGGATGGAGTTATTCCCGGCGGCGAATGAGGATGCGTGGACTCTGATCGGACGCGTCATTGCCGAAGCGGATTACTACGTGCTCATCATTGGCGGCAAGTACGGTTCAACTGATGAGAAAGGAATCAGTTTTACGGAACGCGAGTATGATTTGGCCGCGAAGTCAGGCGTCCCGATACTTCCATTCTTGCACGAGAAGCCGGGCGCTATTCCGGCCGACAAGACTGAACTGAATGAGGCTGCGCGTGATCGCCTAGCCGCGTTTCGAAAGCGCGTGGAGGGCGCTCACCACTGCAAGTATTGGAACGATCCGGAGCAACTTGGCAGCCGCGTATCGCGCGCCATGATGCAGGCGGTTCGATCGACGCCTCGGACCGGCTGGGTCCGAGCGGATGAGTCGGCTGGGCCGGAAGCGCTAGCCGAAATGAATCGACTGCGATTGAAGATTGACGAACTTAGTGAAGAGTTGCGCCAGAGCCGAGTTGAAGCCCCGAGAGGATCGGAAGGGCTCCTCCAAGGGGCGGATCCAGTCCCATTGACAGTAGAGTACAAAGGCCGGACCGAGCGTCAGATCCATGAGCTTCGGGCTCAAGGGTACTCGGACACGTCGTGGTTTCCAGCGCAAATCCCGATGTCCTGGGACGAAGTGTTTGCGACCGTAGGTCCTCTGATGTTTCACGAGGCTACCGAGAAGCAGTTGAAATCATCGATCGTCTCACGAGCAGTCAAGTGTTTCAAGGAACGGGTTGAAGACTATCGCCTGCGGTTAGGCGAGGATGTCGTGATGGCGGATGACACTTTCCAAGCGATAAAGGTCCAACTTGTCGCACTTGGATTAATCAGGAAGACCGATCGGAAGCGTGCCGTTAGTGATACCGCCACCTATTGGTCGTTGACGCCTTTTGGCGAGGCATACCTCATGCGATTGCGCGCCATGCGAAAGGACCAGCCTGTCGCGGCTGGTTCAGCTCTCCCAGCGCACCCAGACGAAGCGACGAATCGTGCGTAAGGAGAGGTTTCCGAAGTGGACTAAGTGCACCTCCATCCATAATTTCTTGGCGCGCCGCCTGTTTTCTCCGATTTGATCTCAAGCGGATGCTTGTGCGCCCCGATACCCGCTTCTGGTGTGGTTGTGACTGCTGAGGCGGTCATGATGGCGCCGCAGGTGGATTGAGAGAGAGCACAACTGGAGATTGTCCAATTGCACGGCCGCTCTGTGCTGCGCTGAGTATGCGCTGCCCGCAGCGAGCCCGGAGGTCTTTGTCATGGGTACTGCATATGAGCAGACATCGCCTTACATCCCGAGCACGGATGCGGGGTTTCGGGACTGGCTCAACAACTTCTCGACGCTCATCAGCGCCGATCCGGGCAAGTATGGCCTGGATGCGAGCGATGCGGCGGTGATCGCCGGGCACAACGCCGCGTATGCGGCCGCGTATGTGCCGGTGCAGTCGGCGGCGACGCGCACGAGTTCGCTGGTGACGCAGAAGGATGCGATCAAGGCGTCTGCGATCGCGTCGTGCCGGGTGTACGCCCAGCAGATCAAGGCCAACGGCGGTGTGACCAATGAGGACAAGTCGGCGCTGGGGCTGCATATTAATGATCCGACACCCACGCCGATCCCGCAGCCGAGCACAGCTCCGCTGCTGATGATCCAGGCGGCGTTCAGCGGCGAGCACGTGATCCGCTACTCGGATGAGACGACGCCGAACTCGAGGCGCAAGCCGTATGGGGCGATTCAGCTGCAGATCAATCGCACGGTCGATGTGGGGGCCAATCCGGACCCGACGGTTTCGACGCTGGTGGGGCTGTACACGAAGCAGCCGGTGACGGTCGAGGCGGACCCGGTGGATTCGGGTAAGACTGCGACGTACTTCGGCAGGTGGGTGACGCGGACGGGATTGTTCGGGCCGTGGAGCCTGCCGGTGGCGATGACGATTGCGTTCGGCGGGCCGGTCGAGCAGGGCCTGGAACTGCCCACGGGCGGCACGCCTGCGGAAGCCGAATTCAAGGGCAAGATCGCGGCGTAGGACAATTCGCCGCAGGCAGCGCTGAGAGCGCGGAGGCTCAACGCGGCTGGTTTGCCGCTGCGGGCCGGCGCGGCTCGGATGAACATTGATCGAAACCAACTCTTTCAGGAGTCACTGTGATGTCGGTACGAATGGTCAAGAGAACGAACGTGCGGAACCGCTCTGCGTTGGATCCATCGGTTCCGGGCTACACCACCTCGGCGGTGGTGGCGAGCGTGGCGGCGACTGCGGCGGACACGATCGAGATCACCTTTGCCACGCGGGTCATGCTGCGCAGTGCGCCGAACGTGACGGCGGGCGCGGGCGGGGCCGTGGCGGTGGCGAGCGCAACGCAGTTGAGCGCAACGGTGATTCAGTTGCAGTTTGCAGCTGATGTGCAGGGAACGAACCTGGTGGTGCCGGAAGGAGTGGCTGGTGTGCGTACGCCCACGGGCGGGTTTATCCCGGCTGGTACGTATGCCATCCCGACCTTTCCCTGATCCGCCTGAGCCGAGCAGTGCGACGTGGCAGAGCGGGACGAACCTGGTGGAGATGGTTTTCGACCAGGTGCTCAGTGACGGCGTGCTGGACACGGCGAACTGGCTGGTGGCGACGGGCGGCCCGGCTTCGGTGACGGGCGCTTCGGTGGTTGGAGGCGTGGTGCAGATCACGTTGAGTGCTGTGCCGGCGTCTGTGACTGCGGTGACGTTCAGCCCGCCGCCGTTTGATGTGGTCGCAGCGGGCTCGGGGCTGGCGGCCGAGGCATTCACGGGCTTTCCGGTGGTGACGACATGATTCGCACAGCCGAGCAGCTGGCGCGTCTGCCGGATGGTGAGCACAAGTGCATCACCATCCGGTCGGCGCAGCCGGGCGATCTGAAGTTCCTCGATCATCTTCAGAAGAAGTTCTCCAGCCAGGTGGGGTTTCTTCCCACGCAGGCGCTGGAGAGCAACATTGAGCGCGGCCGGGTGTCGATCGCGCTGGAGAACGATGAGCCGGCTGCGTATCTGCTGGGCAAGGGAAATTACCTGCGCGATGCGCACTTCGGGATCATCTACCAGGCGGCGGTGTCGTACGATGCCCGCCGGCGGCTGGTGGGCACCGCGCTGGTGCAGCACTTCATCGATCAGATGGAGCCGACGATCCGGCTGATCGGGCTGTGGTGCGCGCAGGATATTGAGGCGAACGAGTTCTGGAACGCGTGCGGCTTTGAGGCCATCGCAGCGCGGCATGGCTCGCGGCGCCGGGGGCGCGTGCACATCTTCTGGGTCGGCCGAACGATGCGCGGCAGGCACGAGCAGCTGCGCTATCCCCGCTGCACGCAAGGCGGGCTCATGCGCGAGCAGCGCGAAGTGTTCGGACTCGAGCCGGGGCAGGAATATCAGGAGGTGGAGCTGCCCACGCTGGCTGGCGAGCCGGTCGCGGGAGCGCGCAGCGGGCGAAGTGCGCAGCGCGGGGCGCGTAGCGGAAAGCAGCTGTCGCTCGCGGAGCAGCAGCGGGCGTTTCGATACGGCGGCGGGAAGCACATCTGCGTGGTGATCGCGGGTGTGACGCGGCACCTGCCGGTCGCGCCGTTCGACATACCGAACTTTACCGACCTGGCACGCGTGATGGTGGGCGCGGGGGCGGGCGACACGCGAGTGGGCAAGGGGGTTGTGCGGCCGGCGCGACCGCGACTGGCGGGCGGTTCAGAGGTGCTCTGGACGCCTGCGAAGGCGGGCGATGCGGCGTAGGGTGGTCGGCGGCGTTGGATGATGCTGCGAATCCGGGCCCACCGCCGCTGAGCAACGTGGTGCAGATTCCGTAACCGCACGGCGATTGGATCGCCATGAGAATCAAGACTCCCCGGCGCCGCGCGCCGGGGAGTTTTTTGTGGCGCTTACATGGCCCCGGCGCAGCTTGAGCGCACCGCCGAAGCGCAGAAGCGAGCCCGGCTCTCAATGCTCAGGCGCCACGAGGAAAGCGGGGTTTCTTCCCCGTGCGCGGCTGGTAGCCTGGACGGCAGAATCATGCGTGGGACCGCGCATCCAGGTGCGCCGCAGATCGATCGCGGCGCCCAACAGAGCAGACCCCCCGGAGCGGCAGCGGTCCCCGGCGATGTGAAACCGTTCCGGGGTGGCCCGCTCGCTCTTGCGCGGCTCGCAAGCCGTATGCGGGCAAGGGGGAGAGTCATGCAGTCCCGACGACACATCTCTTATCGGATTCGGATTGCGTCCGCGGTCCTCGCGGCCGCAACGGCGTCGGCAGCGCTGGCGCAGCATTATGAGTACAGCAAGCTGCTCGCGCCGGACGGAGGCGCTTACGACGATTTCGGCTACGCCGTGGCGGTGCAGGGCGACGTGGCCATTGCCGGAGCGTACGGCGACGATGGCGTCGGCGGCACCGACTCCGGATCCGCCTACATCTTTCGGCGCGACGGAGCGCAGTGGCAATTCGAGCAGAAGATCGAGGCGGCCGATGCGACGACGTTTGCCTACTTCGGATACGCCGTCGAACTGCACGATGACATGGCCATGGTCGGCGCCATCAGCGAAGAGCCGGGCGGTGCGGTGTACGTCTTCCGGCAGAGCCCGCTCAACGAAGCATGGAGCCAGGTGCAAAAGATCGTTCCACCGGACACATCGCAGGGCGATTCGTTCGGATGTTCGATCGACGCCGACGGGCGTTACATGGCCATCGGCGCCAGGATGGACTCGGATGTGCTCAACGACGCAGGATCGGTGTACATCTACGAGTACGAGGACTCGTTGCAGCAGTGGGTGTATCTGACGGAGTTTCGCGCCCACGACCCGTCCGCGAACGAGTGGTTCGGGGAGGAGCTGGCGCTCAGCGGCGATTACGTCGTGGTCGGTCTGCCGCGGGATGATCCCAACGGCTCGAGTTCCGGCTCGGCATACGTCTTCAAGCGAGTCGGCGGGGCGTGGATCGAGCAGATCAAGATCATCCCCGCCGATGGCGCCGCGGACTCGAGGTTTGGCTCCGACGTGGCGATCGACGGCGACACGGTTGCCGTGGGCGCCAGCGATGACTGGCCGGCCGCGGTGCGCTGCGGCTCCGTCTATGTGTACCGCGGAAGCAACGCGACCTGGCCGCTCGAACAGAAGATTTACGATGCGAGCGCCCGTGCGCATCACTGGGATCGCTTCGGCGGCGGAGTCGATGTAGTCGGAGACTCGCTCCTGGTGGGCGCGTGGGGGAGTGACGCCAACGGTACGGACCGAGGCGCCGCATATGTCTACACCAGATCAGGCGGAACGTGGACCGCGCGGTCCGCCATGTACTTCGCCTTTGATGGCGCCGCGCTGGATGAGTTCGGCAGCGCGGTGGACCTCGATGGAGCACGGGCCATTGTCGGCGCGTTCGCGCGGCGAGACAACGGCCAGAACACCGGCGCCGCGTACATGTTCAACGATGTCCACTGCACGCTGACAGTGAGTCCGGATCCTCCGCGGGCCGGCGCACAGGCGACGTTCACGATCTCGGATGCAGCGCCGTTGACGCGCGCTGTACTCGGGTACAACCTGCAGGGCCTGCGTCGGCGCTACGTCGCGCCGCTGAACATCATCATCGAGATCGGAAACGCCGTTCAGATCGGCGCAATAAGAACCACCGACGCCAGCGGCCGCGCGAGCTGGACCGTCATCATCCCGACCGGCGCCGCGGGGAGATTCATCTGGCTGCAGGCGATCCAGTTTGAGAAGAAAACCAACGTCATCGCGACGCAGGTACAACCCTGAACTGAAGACTGCGGCGAGCGAAAACCCGCGAGTCGGAGACACCTACCGGCCGAGGAGGAAGTACAGGATCATGCCGATCACCGGCAGCAGCAGGATGAGCAGGATCCAGAGGATCTTCACGCCGACCGAGGCGCTGCTCGAGAGGACGCTGACAATCGCGAAGATGTCCAGAATGAGAATGACCAGTCCGATGATGCTGTAGCCCGGCGAAGAGAGGGCGAGAACGACCATGTGGATTCCTTTTCGCTGGTGAGCGGGAAACTCGACTCAACTCATGCTACGCCACGCCAGGGGAACCGCCCTGAGCAGAATCCGCGCAATGCCTTGTCGGTTCTCCCAATAAGATCAGGAGAGGCGAACAGCTTTTTGGGGAGCGCCATGGATTACGCGCACACGCAACACGGACCGCTCTGGTGGATTCTGGCGCTGTTGGGCGTCGTCGGCTGCGCCGTCGCGCTATCGAGCCTGAGCGACCCGGTGGTCGCTTCGATCTCCGGGCTGTTTGGAGCCTTCATGCTTCTTCTGGCGTCGTGCTTTGGTTCGCTGACGGTAACGGACGAGGGCCCTTCGCTGCTGGTGCGCTTCGGCCCGCTGCCGCTTGCGCGCAAGCGCGTGGCGTACGACGCGATCGAGTCGGTTGAGGTTTCGCGGAGTTCGTTCATCGACGGATGGGGGATTCACTACGTCCCGGGGCGCGGCTGGACGTATAACCTCTGGGGCACGGAGTGTGTCGTGCTCAACGTCAACGGCCGCACGATCCGCATCGGCTCGGACGATTCAGAGCACCTCGCGTGGTTCATCCGCTCGAAGATCGGTGCGCAGCGCGCCCCTTGAACGCCGACGGCTTCGATTCACATGTTTGACTGGTTCGAAGACCACCACGGACTGCTGATCGCTCTGGGGATTGCGTCGCTTGTGGCTTTCGTGGGAACTGTTGTGGCGGTGCCGGCCATCGCCGTGCGCATTCCCGCGGATTACTTCACGCACAGCAAGCGTCCGCCGGGTCGATGGCAGAACCTGTCCCCGGCGCTGCGATGGACGGCGCGCATTGCCAAGAACGTGCTCGGCGTTTTGTTCGTCATTGCGGGCCTGGCGATGCTCGCGCTGCCCGGGCAGGGCCTGCTCACGCTCGTGCTCGGGGTGCTGCTCATCGACGGGCCGGGCAAGTATCGATTCGAAAAGTGGATGGTGCGCCGGCGGTGGGTGCACCGGCCCATCAACTGGCTCCGCCGCAAGCGCGGCCGCGAGCCTCTGCAAGTCGACGATAAATCGCACGGGTCGAAATGAAACGGCACGAGCCGAAGCCCGTGCCGCGTGGTGCTGAAGTTTGCTGTGTCGATCAGCGCGAAGCGCCGGAGCGCGAAGTGCGCCGGCGGCGCGGGCCGCGCGAGCGGGCGGCCTTTGACCCGCCTCCATGCTGCGCGGGCCCCGACTTGGATCCGAACCGCCTGCCGCGCTGCGGCTGGCTGCTGCGGCGCTCTTCAGAGGCCGCCGGCTGATGAGTCGGAGGCGCCTGCGTCAGATCGGCGTGGTCGGCGCTGACGTCCAGTTGCTGGCGGATGAGGCGCTCGATCGCCTTGAGATCGCCCAGTTCTTCCTGATCGCAGAACGACACGGCGGTGCCGGAGGCGCCGGCGCGAGCCGTGCGGCCGATGCGGTGCACGTAACACTCAGGCAGGTTGGGCAGGTCGTAGTTGACGACGTGCGTGATTTCATCGACGTCGATGCCGCGTGAAGCGATGTCCGTCGCGACGAGCACCGCCGAGCGGCCGTTCTTGAACCCGTTGAGCGCGTGGGTGCGGGCGTTCTGGCTCTTGTTGCCGTGGATCGCAGCGGCGTTGATCCCGCCGCGCGCGAGCAGGCGGACAACCTTGTCGGCGCCGTGCTTGGTGCGCGTGAATACCAGCGTGCGATCCATCCCGCCGCTTCGCAGCAGGCGTTCGAGCAGCTCCGGCTTGTTGGCGCGGCTCACGTGGTAGACCGACTGCGTAATTGAGACGGCCGTCGAATCCGCGGGATCCACCTGCACGAACACCGGCTCGTTGAGCATCGTGTCGGCCAGACGGCGAATCTCGGCCGGCATCGTCGCCGAGAACAGCAGCGACTGGCGCTCGTGCGGCAGGCGCTCGATGATCTTGCGAATGTCGTTGATGAAACCCATATCGAGCATGCGATCGGCTTCATCGAGCACGAAGATCTCGACGCGGCTCAGATCGACCAGGCCCTGCTGCATGAGATCGAGCAGGCGGCCGGGTGTGGCGGCAAGGACATCGACGCCGTCGCGCAGGGCGCGGACCTGGCCGTGCTGGCTCACCCCGCCGAAGATCGCAGCACTGCGAAGCGGCAGGTGACGGCCATACGTTCGGAAACTTTCGACGATCTGCGAGGCCAGTTCGCGCGTCGGCGCCAGGATCAGGGCGCGCGGCAGGCGGGCCACTGGCTCGCTCCTGCGGCGGCCGCCGTTGCGGCCGCGGCCGTTGCTGTGGGCTCGCGGACCCTGGGACTGTTCGAGTTGCGCCGACGCCAGCCGATGCAGGATCGGCAGCGCAAAGGCGCCGGTCTTGCCGGTGCCCGTGCGGGCGCACCCAAGCAGATCGCGGCCGGCGATCACCTCAGGAATGGCCTTGGATTGGATGGGGGTAGGCGCGGCGTAGCCTTCGGCGGCGACGGCGCGGACGATGGGCTCACTGAGCCCCAATGCTGCAAACTTCATGTAGAGTGATTCTCTGATTCCGGAGTGTTCGGGCTTCCGGCGCCCTTGAAACCGGAATGTCTTCGGACGCGGACCGCATCCTTGCTAAGCCACCGGCATCGGTCTTCCAGTGACTCTTATCGTCCACGGAGACGCCCAAGGATAGCGGCCCCGGCCGAAGTCTTCCACATTCCGCCCGCCGCACGCGCCGCAGGCCTTCTATCCTCTGCCACATGACCAGCGCACTTCTCTCGGCCGCTCAGATCTTTCACCTTCCCGGCTTTTACGAACCGTTCAGCTCGATGAGCCATCTGCTCGGGGCGGCACTGTTCTTCGTACTCGGCATCGTGCTCGTGCTGCGCGGGCGGGGCGACCGAGCCAGACTCGTTGCACTGGGCGTTTACGCCTTCTCCGCCGTGCTGCTGATGGCCATGAGCGGCGTCTATCACATGATGGAGGACGGCGGCCCCGCGCGGCAGGTCATGGCGCGACTCGATCACTGCGCCATCTTTGTGCTCATTGCCGGTACCTTCACCCCTACGCACATCATCCTGCTGCGCGGCTGGCGGCGGTGGGCGCCGTTGGCGTTCATCTGGACGGCGGCCATCGTCGCCATCACTTTCAAGGCCATCTTCTTCAGCGGATTTTCCGACTGGTTCGGCACCGGGCTCTACCTGCTCATGGGCTGGTTCGGCGCCCTCTCGGGTTGGCTCATCGCCCGCCAGTGCGGCTGGACCATGCTCCGGCCCCTGTGGTGGGGCGGGATCGCCTACACCGTGGGCGGCGTGGCTGAAGTGCTGCAATGGCCCACGGTCGTGTCCGGCGTCATCGAGAGCCACGAGGTCTTCCACATCGCCGTCCTCGCCGGCGCGCTCTTCCACTGGCAGTTCATCGCGAGCTTTGCCGGCGGCGCGCCCAGCCCGCAACCGATGACCCGGCCGCAGCAGCCGCAAGCCCGCGGCGTCGCCACATTGGGCCCCCAGACTTCACGCGCCTGACCCGTCCGGGTTCAACCGGCGACCACGCCGAGCCCAGACGCCGGCAACCGAGCCGCAAAGGGACCGCTCCTGTCCGGTCTCTTTCGTCGCGCTTTGCTCCGCCCAGGACCCGGAGGAGGCGCCAGGCATGAGCCTGCACAGCCGGCGCCTCTCTCCATGCCCTCCGTGACTCCGCCGCGAGGGCCATCACGCCGCAGCCGCGAGGCCGTCGCTGATGCGCACACTCTGGGGCGCGCCGGCCGGGCCGGACTCCTTGCGCGGGTTGAACCAGAACGCGGTCACCCACACCTTGCTCCCGGCGTCGACCGTCGCGGGAATCTCGACATCGATGATCGTCCGCGAAGTATTCATGGCAAAGACCCACTCGGTCGGATCAGCCGGGGCCGTCTCGCCGACATGATACACGACGGTGGCGCCCTGCACGCCCTCGGGCTTGCCGCGCGAATCGGGGTTCTCCTGGTCGCGCAAGCGAACGTTGATCGTCCGCCCGATGGCGCCCGTGATGATTACACTCGGCGCCACATCGGGCACGGGAACTGGCGTGGGGATGTCATCGCGCACGCGCAGCCCCAGCGTGCCGCGCATCCCATCGGTCGTGTCGGGATCGGCCTGGATGATGCGCACCAGTTCACGCGCGCCGTTTTCAGCGCCAAGCAGTTCTTCCTTGGCGTTGTTCTTGATGATCGTGTTGGTCCGCGAGTTGGTCGCCGGATTGATCGCGATGTTATAGGCCGAGACGAACGCGTTGTGCAACACGTTGTAGGCCGACGCCTGCGGAGCCGTCAGGCCGAACGTCAGCGCCGACGTCATGATGTGCTGATCGAAGTTGGTCGACCACGCGACGAGGTCGCCCTCCCTGCTCGGCGGAAAAATGGGAATCGGCATGATGACACTTCCTCTCTGCACTTCGTGCAATGGCCATAGCGGAATCACGAGGCGAAACGCGATATCGCGTCAGCCGCGCACTCTCCGCGAGAGTCCGGGTTCCACTGTAAAAACCTGTGTCGGCGCATGAGCCGAGCCCATCCACCTTGAATGGCAAAAAAGCGCAGAAAAACACCGCCGCTGCGACACATGGCGCAAAACAAGTCGTTTAAGCCGCTTGCGCGACAGGTTTAGCCGCTTGCGCGACGGGTTTAGCCGCTTGCGCGACAGGTTTAACCGCTTGCGCGATGCGCCGAGCCGCTAAACAAGTGCGCCGAGAACCTTCCCGAGTTGATTCCGCCGCTTTGCGCGTTGATTTAGAGGCGTTGCGTGTTCATTTAAAGGCGTTGCGCGTTGAGAGAGCGGCTTTGCGCATTGGCAGAGCGGCTTTGCGCGTTGCTTGAGAGGCGCGGCGGATCAGCCGAGGGGCTTTGCGCATGGAGAGAGAGTCTTTGCGCGTTGGCGGAGCGGTTTTGCGCGTTGCTCAAGAGGCTCGGCGGATCAGCCGAGCGGCTTTGCGCTTTGGCAGAAGGGCTTGGCCGGTTGAGCAAGAGGCTTGGCGCATTGTGCGAGAGGCGTTGTGCGGTAACCGAGATGCCCTGCGGATCGGCGGAAGGCCTTTGCGGGTCGGCCAGGTGTCCTTCGAGGCTGAGCAAGGGTCTTCGAGGACCGGTCGAGTACCTCAGCGGAGCGGCTGAGTGCCTTGCCCAGTCGGCCAAGAGCCCGCACACCATCAACGTCAGAGTCCCAACGAGCCCAATGAGTCAAACATACCAGTCCCGCTTTCCTACCCGTAGCAGTCCCGTTTTCCTACCCCGTTCTTCTACCTGATTGGACGTTGAATCGCTACCGATTAGGACCACGCAAGTCAATGCCCTTCTGCCGGTTGGCTATGATTTCGAGCACCTCCGGCATTTCCAATGTCGACCACACGTTCTCGTTATCGTACACCTGAATCGCCTGCGTTCCCTTCCAGACTATCGCCGCATCTGGAATCCCGATTCCCATGGTGTCGCGAACGGTCAGGATGGGAAAGGAAGCGGTCCAAGGGGTCTCACTATCATCGTATGTGTCGATAGTGACCATCCAACCATTGGCGTGTCGCGCCCCCGCGACGGACGGCGCCTTTTCAAAGCTCCATGCCGTCGAAAGGGCTGGAGGGGCAAATTCGAGTCTGTAGAGCCCTTCAGGACGAAACCAGATTTTGCAGAGCAGAGAGTTCTTTATGTATATACCGCGACATTCGAGCTGCGCCGGGACTTTAGCCACTCCATCGGGAAGAATATATGGAGTTTTGGAGGGCCAGGAGTCCTCCCATTTGACGTATGGCTCACCGGATGCGATTCTGCTGTATCTATTTGTCTCGTTGACCATTACATACATCATGCCAAATATAGCGATAAGATGAATGGCTGTGGCGTACACTTTGCCGCCCACGCAGCGTCCGCGATGTGATTTGAACAATTCTGCCATAATCAATATTGCGTCCAAGGTTGTTCGTAAATAATCGTTCCAGGTGCAAGAGTGCTGCACCCCGTCGGAAAGCCGGGCCTTGGCGGGCGCCCTGGGCCGACAGGGAATGGCACTTTGCCACAGCACTGTTTGTCGCTCATGTAGGGAGGGCAGATGGTTCTGTAGTGCACAGGGCGGACTACCGGGCCGTGTCCAGGTACGAATTGGACATCCGAGCAGCAGACATGTCGTAGCGGATAGGTCCCATTTGCCGCATCGCACAGGACGCGGAGATACTGACATCTGGGATCCTTATCACATGTATGTAAGTGCTCTATGTAATAGTCCTTGTAAACAGTACAAATCCAAGCCCGGATGGCATCAGGTGCGGGCCCAATGATATTTGCCGGATTAGGAAGATTGTATGGAGTTGACAGTGGGAAGTTTTCATAGAAGTCCTTGAACCACTCCCACCAAGAGTCGCTGGCGTCATCCACAAATACTGCAAATTGCCCCCGGTTCCATGCCGTTCCCTCTGGGTCTGTAGCGAGCGAAGGCATTCCCGAAGTATAAATGTACAGGTTGAGAATCGGCCCATCAATATACCCAAGTGGGTCTCGTCTTGTCCAGCGTCCGAGTTCGGCGGAGTAGACGCGGTTGCGGACGTGGTTGAGGCCGAGGTTGTAGTCGTGCTGATAGCCGGCGTATCCGACGCGGTTGGCGTTGAGGTCGGGGTCGGAGAGGACGTTCCAGCCGGCGTCGGCAACGTTCGAGGCCGCCAAGGCCTCGTCGACGTCATCGATGTCCCCGTCGAGATCGAAGTCGTAGCGGACGTCGTACCCCGCCGCCCAGACATCGATGGCGGATTCATCACTGGCATCGCAATCGCCGTCGGAGTCGGTGTCGCCTCCGGGCAGGCCGATGGGGATGCCGTACGAGGTGAACTTGGCCCATTCGACCATGACCCCACCGCTGGTGAGGATGGCGCTGAGATCGCCGCGCCAGTTCTGGCAATAGTAGCGACGCTCCTCGAGCGTGCCGTCGGCCGCGCCTTCCCGGCGAGGGGCAGAGCCGGTCCAGCCCGAGTTGGCATCTCTCTGGCGGAAGATCACCGAGTCAATGTACTGGAAAGCCGAGCGGCTGTCAAGCCGGCCGGCGTGGATCGAGGAGATCTCGTGGCGGCTCGGAGGTGCGTGAGCAGGTTGCCGCCGGGTACAATGCGCTTTGGATGGGAGTCGCAGTGCACCGGCCTGGGCGTGTGTGGCGCGGCAGCAGCCGGTGCAGAACCTCGTGGATCGAAGGAGTCTGCTCATGGAGTTCCTGACCGAGTTGTGGCTTCCGATTCTGCTCTCCGCCGTGTTCGTGTTCATCGCCAGTTCGATCATCCACATGGCCCTGCCCTACCACAAGGCGGATGTGAAGCAAATGGCGGGCGAGGATGCGGTACTGACTTCCATTCGCGCCAGCGGCGTAGCGCCGGGAATGTACATGTTCCCGTGCGCCGGCTCGATGAAGGAAATGTGCACGCCGGAGATGAAGGCCAAGGTCGAACGGGGGCCGGTCGGCTGGCTCACGGTTCTCCAGCCCGGCGGCCTGAATATGGGCAAGAGCCTCGTCTGGTGGTTCATCTACTGCCTGCTCGTCGGCGTGCTCGTGGCCTACGCCGGCTGGCATTCGCTCGGCACTACAGCAGACTACCTCACGGTCTTCCGCATCACCGGTACCGCCGCGGTGCTCGGCTACGTGGTGGGCTACTTCCACGAGTCGATCTGGAAGGGCCAGCCCTGGTCGATCTCGGCCAAGTTCATGTTCGATGGATTCATCTACGCGCTGCTCACGGCCGGGACGTTCGGCTGGCTCTGGCCCGAGGCGGCGTCCGTGCTGCCCACGGGCTGATCACGGCCCGAGCCAGCGTTACGGAATCGCGCCGACGGCGAATGAAATGGCCAGCGCTGCAAGAACCAGCGCGGTGATGGTTGTGTAAATCCAGTCCCGCTCGTGGAGATAGGCGCGCAGCGAGAGGCCGACGCGAACGACTGGCGTGGCAATGAGCAGCAGAACGCCGAGGGTGATCAGCGCGCGCCCGCGAAACTCGATCAGTTCGGCCAGCAGGTCTTCGGCCGTGTGCGGAAACGCCGCGCCCGGCGACGTGAGTTGTCCGTATGCATCCGGATCCGTGAGGTACTCGGGATTGCGCACAAGGCTCACGATCAGCCCGGCGAGGATGATGCCCACGCTTGCGATCACGCCCACGCGCAGCCACGCGGCGACGGTCGTCTCGACGCGCGACGGCCGGTCGAGTTTGGATGAATTCTCAGCCGGGGGCCTCATCGCACGCCCTTTCGAAGCATTTCAACCGAGATGATGAGCATCACCACCGTGAACGCGAGCTTGAGATAGCGCCGTCGCACGTGCGGCATGAGGCGGGCGCCGATCATGGCGCCGGCCAGGACTCCGACGGTAACGGGAGCCGCGATGAACGGATCGATGTCGCCGCGCGCGAAATAGACGCCGGCGCCTGCGGCGGCAGTGACGCCGATCATGAAATTGCTCGTCGCGGTGGCGACCTTGATAGGAAGGCCCATGGCCATGTTCATCGCCGGCACCTTGAGCACGCCGCCGCCGATGCCAAGCAGCCCGCTCACCACGCCGGCCAGCGCGCTCAGGGCGAATCCGAATGCGGTGCGCCGCACGCGGTATGCAACCACCTCGTTCAATGAGCGGTCGAAGTACGAGCCGTGCAGGCGCAGGCGGTCGGCGAGCGCATCCGCCTTCGCCGCCTGCGGCGCCTCTTCGCGCCGCTTCCACATGGCAATCGCCGCTGCGAGCAGCACCACGCCGAAAACGAGGTGGAGCCACTTGGCATCGACCTGCCCGGCGGTGTAGGCGCCGGCGAGAGCGCCCGAAACGGTGGCAAGTTCGAGGAGCATGCCCACGCGGATGTTCGAAACCTGGTGGCGCACATAACTCGCCCCGGCGCCGCTCGAAGTCGCGATGACGGCGACGATCGAAGCGCCGATCGCGTAGCGGATGTCGATGCCCAGCAGCAGCGTGAGGCCGGGCACGACGATGACACCGCCGCCCAGGCCGAGCATGGCGCCCGCCATGCCGGCGAACAAGGACAGCAGCAGCGAGATGGCGATGAAAAGAAGCAGAGTCATCGAAGAGTGGCAGCCCGGGCAGAGACCGTGCAGTGTAGTCGGCCACGGCACGGGCAGGAGCTGTCCCCTCGCCCTCCGGTGCGTGCCGCGTGCCGATGGCGAACCGAAACCGATCGCGGCACATCGCCCATCGCAACGGAATTCACGATTTTGAAGTTTTTGTTGCCGAATCGCTTGCAACCGGTGGGTGAGGCCGTTCTAATAGGTAGGAGACAGCCCCCAATCGTGCTGGCGCCGTTCGGCGCTGGTGTGTGCGGGTTTCGTGGCCGGCCGGGCCTGTCCGTGTGTAGCGGGCACCTCAGTCGGCGGACGAGCGGCCCGAGGCGATTCAACCAATCGCACCGTGCGGGCCAGAAAGGATGTGCGACCGATCGCCACACGTGGCGATCCTGGTATGTGGGTCCCCCGGATTGTGTCCGGGCCTGCCCACGCGGTACGGGCCTCCCGGCATCCAGACCTCCGACAGGAGTCGTTCGGACGCTGCCCGTCGAACAAATGATCCGCCCCCTGCCTTAGCCCTGCCAGCCGATCGAGCGTCGGTTCCCAGGTGATCAGCAGCCGGTTGATCCGTTTCGGCGCCCAGCCACCCCGATGACGAATGTCAGACCTCTGGCAGAGGCTGAAAGACGGTGTGACTTTTCACAGACAACTGAACCCGCGTCGTGGTCGTGCCGGCCATGCGAAGCAGGTCCATCCGACCCTTGGGTCGAGGTTCCGGCTTCATACGCACCTGAATTGCAAAGGAGTTGGCTATGGCCAGTTCGAGTGCATGGGGCATTGAGATCGGCTCATATGCCCTGAAAGCCGTGCGCCTTGAGCGCAACGGCGACGACGTGAGTCTTGCAGATTTCGCATATGTGCCTCACAAAAAGGTGCTTTCCACGCCTGACGTGGACGGCGACGAGATGATCCGCCTCGCCATCGGGCAGTTCATGAGTCAGCAGCCCGACATGCGGCAGGGGCCGATTCTCGTCTCCGTGCCCGGCAACGGCGCGTTTGCCCGATTCGCCAAGTTGCCCCCCGTCGAGCCCAAGAAAGTGCCCGACATCGTCAAGTTCGAAGCGGTGCAGCAGATCCCCTTCCCGATCGAAGAGGTCGAGTGGGACTACGAGACCTTCACCAGCGAAGAGACGCCTGAGGTCGAAGTTGGCATCTTCGCTATCACCAAAGGCGCCGTGCAGGCGCGGCTGAACCTCTACAACGAACTGGGTCTGGTTCCCGACGGCATCAACATCTCGCCCGTGGCCGCGTACAACGCGCTGCAGTACGACATGAGCATCCAAGCCGATTCGCCGGGAACGATCATCCTCGACATCGGCACGACCAGCACCGATCTGATCATCGCCGAGGGCGGCCGCACCTGGATCCGCACCTTCCCCATCGGCGGGCACAACTTCACCGAAGCGCTCATCAATTCTTTCAAACTGACTTACAGCAAGGCGGAGAAGCTCAAGTCGGAGGCCCAGACGAGCAAGTACCGCCGGCAGATTCTCTCGGCGATGCGTCCGGTCTTCGGCGATCTCGCGCAGGATGTCCAGCGGTCGATCGGCTACTACCAGTCGCTCCACCGCGATGCCAACCTGACCCGGCTCATCGGCGTGGGCTCGACGTTCAAGCTGCCCGGGCTGCGCAAGTTCCTCAGCCAGCAGGTGCAGATGGAAATCTCGCGCCTCGACGAGTTCAAGAGGCTCAGCAGCGGCAGCAACGCCGTGTTTGCCGAGCACATTCTCAACTCGGCGACGGCGTACGGCCTGGCGCTGCAGGGCCTCGGCCTGGCCGCCATCGACGTCAACCTCATCCCCGTCAGCGTGGTGCGCGATCGGCTCTGGAGTGAAAAGATCAAGTGGTTCGGTGCCGCCGCCGCCCTGGTCGTGTTCGGCTCGATGATCGCCTTTGCACGCCCGATGATCGACAACGGGTACACCAGCCAGTCGCAGGATTATCGGGAAATCGACAAGACCATCGCGGATGCTCAGAAACTCAAGAGCGAGTTCGACGAAATCACCAGGGCCACGGAGATCACCGGCAAGCCCGTGAACATCCGCGGCATGATCGACAACCGCGACGTGTGGCCGAACATCCTCGCCGACGTGTCCAACATGCTCGCATCGGCCAGACCTCAGCCGGAACTGCTCAGCGGCAGTCCGGATGAGATCGCGTCCATCCCGCCCGCCGAGCGGCGGCTGCTGGAACTCAAGTCGCTCGATTACACCTTCGTGGCGCCGCGCGGCGAGCAGACCATGCCGCAGTTGCGCCTGCGCATGCGCGTCGAGAGTTCGAACAAGGACAGCGTCGCGCTCGTGAACAAGTCCGTCATTCAATGGCTGGGACAGAACGCCGAGCGCCCGGGCGTGCCATACCGCATCCTGCGCGACCTGCCGGAAAACCAGCCCAAGACCGTGCGCATCGACGCAATGAAGACGCCGCCGGCAGACAGTACGCCGGGGCAGAGCACTGGCGGCCGCGGACCCGGTCGCGGCTCTGAAGGCGGCGGCTTCGAAGTCGGCGGGTTCGAAGGCAGCGGGTTTACCAAGGGCCGCGGCGGATTTGGAGGCGAAGGCATGGCCGTCTCCGGCGGAGTTACGCCCGGCAGCAATCGATACATGGGCAACTCATCGCTCAATCTCGATTCGCTCGCCCCGCTGCCGACGCCGGCCGCGACGTTGCCGCCCGACACCGATTACTACCAGGTCGAAGTCTCCTGGATCATCCAGCTGGTCGACCCCAACGCCCCCGCGACCACCGACGGCGCCACCGGGCAGGAGGGCAAATAAGTCATGACACCCGTACTCAACTGGATCAAGTCTCACCTGCTGATCGTCATCATGTGCGCGATCAGCGTCATCGTCCTGCCGGTCGTCATCTTCGCGAGCAGTTCCTGGAACGCCAGGATCGCCAAGCAGATCGCCGACCGCGTCAACGCCCAGAACACCAAAATCCGAAACGCGTCTTCGACGACCGTGACGGTCAAGCCTCTCGTGCCCGGTGCGCCGGCCATCGAGGACAACATGACCGTTAACGAGAAGATGCTGGAGGAATACCGCGTCGTGCGCGAGCAGATCAAGCAGGACGCGACCGAACTCGAGCAGTGGGTCGTCGCCGTGAACCGCGCGGGCAAGGAGCAGCAGCTCGTGCCCGGCCTGCTGCCCGAGCCGTCGCGGGCGGAGATCAACGAACTGCCGTTCCGCATCCACGGCGCGTTCATACGTGCTCACGAAGAGCTGCTCCGCCAGGTCGGCGCCGGCATGCCGCCCGATCCGGAATCGGTTCAGGAGCAGCTCGTCGAGTACGAGCGCAACTACCGCCGCAGCCAGTTCAACGTCGATTCGCAGACGATGCTCTCCGACTCTGAGCAGAAGAAGCTGTCTGAGGCCATGACGGCCCGGCGGCTGGCCATCTATGCGCAGGCGGCGCAGGAGTACTCTGTCTTCGCCGACATCTCCGTCTTCAACCTCGAGCAGTGGCAGAGCCAGAACCCGCCGGACAAGTTCCGCTGGTACGAATGGCAGCACACCTACTGGGTCAATCTGGACCTGATGCAGGCCGTCGCCAAGGCCAATCGCGTGGACGATCTGCCCACGACCATCGCCGGCCGGCCTTCGAGCGTGATCAAGCGCGTCGTCACCATTAATCCTCAGTCGCTCTTCGGCGGCGCCACGGAAGGGAGTTACCAGCCAGGCGGAGCCGATCCCGGCCAGCCGATGGGCATGGGTCCCGAAGGCATGGGAATGGGACCGGAAGGGACTGCGATGGGGCCCGAAGGCGGAGCCATGGTCTCCAAGTTCGGCCGTTTTGAAGGCGGTGAAGCGCCCACGCCCGGCGCGTCCTCAAGCCCCGCGCCTGCGGCCGATCCTGGCGCGTACGCCGATGCCAATCAGCCGTTCCCGCCCGACTTCACCAAGTCGATCAGCGGGCGTCCCGCCAAGACCGGCCTGTACGACAAGCGCACGGTGAACCTCACGCTCATCGTGGACAGCAGCCGGCTGCAGGACGTGTTCAAGGCGTTCCACAGCACCAACTTCATGAGTGTGGTGGGCTTCAAGACCTCGCCGCTCGATGTCACGCGCGATCTCGCGCAGGGGTTCTACTACGGCCCCGACCCCGTCATCGAAGTCGAACTCGAAATTGAAACGCTCTGGCTCAGGGACTGGACCGTCGATCTCATGCCGCCCCCGGTTCGCACGTTCTACGGAATCGTCGAGCCGGCGCCGGAAGGCTGATCGAGACAGACCTGAGCATGCCACGAAAGGCAGGAACTCAAAATGAAACCAAAGGGAATCAACCTCTTTGAACAGCACGTGGAGAAGATCGTCATCGGCGTGGCCGCCGTCATTGTGCTCGGCCTCGCCGCCAAGGCGTTCCTCACCGAACCTAATGCCGTGAACCTCGATGGAACGAAACTCGCGCCATCAGAAGTGGACGAGGTCCTGGCGAACAAGGCGCGTCAGTTGGATGCCAAGGTCAACAGCCCGACTTCGCTTGAAGTCGAGTCCGTCGGCCGGCTGACCGACTGGCTCGAGCAGCAGCACGATTCTCCCTCGCTGCCTGAAGCGCCGCCGGTGGCGCTCGTCGCGCCGGTGACGTACAAGATCGGCTCGGAAAACGCCGGCTTCGCCAGCACCGCGACGGAGATGTACGCCGAGGTCGCCGCGCCGCAACCCAAGAACCTCCAGGTGACGTCGCTCGACTACACGATCGACCCTGCAGAAGTGACCGAACTGCCCGAACTCGCGTCGCGATTCGAAGGCGAGCCGCCGTACGACATTCACGCCGTGCACGTCTCTGCCGAGTTTGACGGCAAAGCCCTGCGCAGCGCGCTGTCCAGCCTCGTCGAGAATCGCAAGCCGATTCCGAGCCAATGGGTCGATCAGGACATGGCCATCGTTGATGTCGTCGTGGAGCGCCAGCAGATGCTTCCCGACGGCTCGTGGTCGAGCCCCGAGAGCGTGAGCACCATCCCCGGCCAGCTGTCCGTTCGTGACCGGTTGGAAAAAGCCGCGCCGCGCGACAAGGACGAGATCCTTCGCAACGTGGCGACGTACGGCTCGGGCGTTTACCAGCCGGGGTTCTTCACACTGGCGGACGGCACGGAGTGGTCATATGACATCGTCAAGGCCGCCGCGCCCAAGTCGCCGGAAGTGCTCGACGCCGAGCGCCGCCTGCAGCTGGCCTGGCGCGAAGTCGGGCGGACACAAGCCGCCCTGGACCGCTTCCTCAAACAGCAGGCTGAGCGGAAGCAGCCAATCGGCGGCGAAAGCGGAGGCGGCGGAACCGGAAAGGGAGGCAAGTCCGGCGGCTTCGAGGGCGGCGGAAACGAAGTCCCCGACGAGTCCAAAGACGCCGGCAGGCCCAAGGAAACCCTCGAGGAGCGCACTGAGCGCCGCCTGAACGAGGCGATCGCCGCGGCCCGCACCGCCTACGACGAGGCGAAGAAGGCACTTCTCGCAATCGATCCGGAGTACTCTGAATTCCCCGATGCGACCGCCGCGCCACAAGACGGGCGCAACTACTCCCAGCCCGGCGGTGGAGCCAAGGGACGCGAGTATCTGCCGCCTGAGGGCATGCCCGACGAGGCTGGCGGCACGGGCTTTGAAGGCGGCGGCTCGGGCTTCGAAGGCGGCGGATCGGGCTTCGAAGGAGGCGGCGGCAGCAAGTTCAACGCTCCTCCTCCGACCGCCAAGGGCATGGGCCAAAGCGCCGCGGCCAAGAGCCTCTTCGAGAACCCGTCCATCCGGGTGTGGTCGCACGACATCACTGCTGAGCCGGGTTCGACGTACCGATACCGGCTGGCCGTGGGGCTGTACAACCCATTCTTCGGCCGCGAGTCGCGGCTGGCGGAATCTCAGCAGAACCTGGCGAGCAGTGCCCGCGTGCTCTCGCCGTGGACGGATTGGTCCGAGCCGGTGCGCGTAAACCCGCCGCAGCAGTTCTTCGCGGTGACGGGCATCTACAACGAATCGGTCGAAGACCGCAGCGCCAGTTTCGAGGTGTATTCGTTCACGAGAGGCCAGCACCGGGTAATGACCGTGACGGTCCGGCCTGGCGAGCCCATCGGCGAGAAGCGGACCTTCCCGCCCGCCGAGACGGGAGGCGAATCCCAGGAAGTGGACTTCTTCACCGGAGCCACTCTGCTGGATGTCGTGCAGCTGGACGGCGGATCGGCCCTGAACCAGCGGGTGCAGATCCTCGTGGCGATGCCGGATGGCTCCATCCAGATCATCGACCCGAGCGACCCGCGCATCGAGGCCGAGCGTCAGCGTCTGCGGGCTCTGGCGGGTCGGGCCTAAACCCGGCTGCCTCGGGGACTTACCGTATTGCCGGAGGGTCGCATGGCCCTCCGGCTTTCGTTTTGAACCTGCGGCTGGGCCGGCGCGTAGTTGGTGAGAAGATGGGTGAGAAATGTGTGGCGGGGATGAGTCGAGACGCTTGACGCTGCCCTGCTCAAAGCTACTATCTCTCTTGCCCCTGTAGGGGGCGGTTTTTGTTGGCAGGCGGCCGGATCATCCGGTGCGGCCCGCCAGACGCTCTTTGACAAGTGAGTTCGAGAACGCGTGAATCACGTCGCTTTTTCCGGGCGGCGTGGTTTAGATCATCGAGTTAGAAATCTCGAGTTGACCTGTCAAATGCACGACAGGTGGGCGGCTTTGAGGCATGGCGGCGACCGGCGCGAGAGCGGCGGCCGGCGAGATGGTTCGAAGCTGCGGAGGCGTCGCAAAAGCCTCCGCGTGGAGATGTCGAGTTGTGTTCGTAGCGGTGTGAATCGATACGGGCTCAGGTCGGCATGACCAAGCCACTAAGGGCACATGGTGAATGCCTTGGCGTCAAGAGGCGATGAAAGACGTGGAAACCTGCGATAAGCCCCGGGGAGCTGGTAAACAAGCACCGATCCGGGGATCTCTGAATGGGGCAACCCGTCCCGCCACTAACTGACTCTGGCCCGGCGAGCGAATTCGTCGAGCGTCCCGAGTCCGTTAGTGGCGGGACATCATCAACTGAATGCATAGGTTGATGAAGCAAACCCGGCCAACTGAAACATCTCAGTAGCCGGAGGAAAAGAAAGCAAACGCGATTCCGTCAGTAGCGGCGAGCGAACGCGGACCAGCCCAGACCAGGCTTCGGCCTGGGGCACCGGAATCAAAGTGGATCTGCTGCGAGCGTGTTGGAAAGCGCGACCAAAGAAGGTGATAGTCCTGTAGCAGCGGTGAAGCGGCGAGGGTGCAAAGAGTAATGTCGAGCCCGTGAAACTCGGCATGAACATGCGGGGCCCACCCCGTAAGGCTAAATACTCCTTGACGACCGATAGTGAACCAGTAAGGCGACTGAATGGTGAAAACAACCCCGACGAGGGGAGTGCAATAGTAGCTGAAACCATGTGCTTACACAGCGGTCGGAGCCCCGCTACTAAAATGCTCTCGGAGAACTGGAAGCGTGTACTACGTTTATCTGCTTCAAAACAGAGACAACGACAACGACTTCTATCTCGGCTACTCAAGCGACCTCAAGGAACGGTTCAAACAGCACAATGCTGGGAGAAACGCTTCCACACGGGGTCGAGCGTGGAGGCTTGTGTACTACGAAGCGTACAGCACTGCAGACGCAGCGCGTGAACGCGAACGCAGGCTGAAGCACGATGGCCGCGTCAGGCGATTCCTGATGGATCGCGTGAGGCGGTACTTGAGCGGCCGGGAGGCTCCCGAGTAGAGCATTTTAGTAGCGGGGTGACGGCGTGCCTTTTGCATAATGAGCCGGCGAGTTATTCTTTGTGGCAAGGCTAAGCCTCACCGAGGCGGAGCCGCAGCGAAAGCGAGTCTTAAACGGGCGCGAAGTCGCAGGGAATAGACGCGAAACCAGGTGATCTACCCATGGCCAGGCTGAAGGAAGGGTAAGACCTTCTGGAGGGCCGAACTCACCAGCGTTGAAAAGCTGGGGGATGAGCTGTGGGGAGGAGTGAAAGTCTAATCATACCTGGAGATATCTCGTTCTCTCCGAAATAGTTTTTGGGCTAGCCTCGCGTTACACCCGGTGGGGGTAGAGCACTGAATGAGACTTGGGCTCGCAAGAGTACCAGTCCCAATCAAACTCCGAATACCATCGGTCTCTGTCGCGGGAGTCAGTCTGCGGGTGATAATATCCGTGGTCAAAAGGGGAACAACCCAGACCACCGGCTAAGGTCCCTGAATCCGTCTAAGTTATTAAGGTAGTCGAATCGCTCAGACAGCCAGGATGTTGGCTTAGAAGCAGCCACCATTTAAAGAGTGCGTAACAGCTCACTGGTCGAGGGATTCGGCGCCGATAATGATCGGGAATTAAGGCGGATACCGAAGCCGTGGACTCGCCTCGTGCGAGTGGTAGGAGAGCGTTCCTGTCGGCGTTGAAGCGATCCCGGAAGGGTTCGTGGAGCGTCAGGAAGTGAATATGCCGGCTTGAGTAACGATAAAGCGGGTGAAAATCCCGCTCCCCGAAAGTCTAAGGTTTCCTGGGGAAGGTAAATCCGCCCAGGGTCAGCCGGATCCTAAGGCGAGGCCGAAAGGCGTAGTCGATGGACAGCAGGTTAATATTCCTGCGCACCGGCGTGCGGTTGAAGCGACGCGACGGATCTCTCAGCTCAGCAGGACGGTTAGAAATGTCCGGGCCCTTCGGGGCCCCGCTGGGGGCGGAGGTTCCAAGAAAAGCCGTTCGTGGACAATCGCCGGTTCCGTACTAAAACTGACACAGGTAGACGTGGTGAATAACCTCAGGGGCTCGAGAGAACGGTTGTGAAGGAACTAGGCAAATTGACCCCGTAAGTTCGCGATAAGGGGGCCCTCCTCCGTTCCAGGAGAGGGCGCAGAGAAAAGGCTCTGACGACTGTTTATCAAAAACACAGCACTGTGCCAACTCGCAAGAGGACGTATACAGTGTGACGCTTGCCCAATGCCGGAATGTTAAAGAAGTAGGTTAGCCGCAAGGCGAAGCTTGCAACTGAAGCACCGGTCAATGGCGGCCGTAACTATGACGGTCCTAAGGTAGCGAAATTCCTTGTCGGGTAAGTTCCGACGTGCATGAATAGCGTAACGATTGGAGCACTGTCTCCACAACCGACTCGGTGAAATAGTAGTGGCGGTGAAGATGCCGCCTACCCGCGGCAAGACGGAAAGACCCCGTGGACCTTTACTGTAGGCTAATATTGGTCACGAGCCTGTTCTGCGTAGGATAGGTGGGAGGCTTTGAAGTTCCGGTTCTGGCCGGGATGGAGCCACCCTTGAAATACCACCCTGAATTCGTTTGTGACCTAACCTCGACTCCCGTGAAGCCGGGCGAGGGACAGTGTTTGCTGGGCAGTTTGACTGGGGCGGTCTCCTCCCAAATCGTAACGGAGGAGCACAAAGGTTGGCTCAGTACGGTTGGAAACCGTGCGTCGAGTGCAAGGGCATAAGCCAGCTTTACTGCGAGACATACTCGTCGAGCAGTTGCGAAAGCAGGTCCTAGTGATCCAGCGATCCCGAGTGGAAGGGTCGTTGCTCAACGGACAAAAGGTACCCCGGGGATAACAGGCTGATCGCTCCCGAGCGTCCACAGCGGCGGAGCGGTTTGGCACCTCGATGTCGGCTCATCACATCCTGGGGCTGAAGGCGGTCCCAAGGGTTTGGCTGTTCGCCAATTAAAGTGGTACGCGAGCTGGGTTCAGACCGGCGTGAGCCAGGTCGGTCCCTATCTGCCGTGGGCGTTGCAATATTGAGAGGAGTCTTCTTCAGTACGAGAGGACCTGGAAGGAGCCACCCCTGGTGCGTCTGTTGGCACGCTCGTGCCATCGCAGAGTAGCTAAGTGGCGCAGGGATAACCGCTGAAAGCATCTAAGCAGGAAGCCCCCCTCGAGATGAATATTGCTGGCGTAAGCGAGAGACCCCCGGAAGACCACCGGGTTGATAGGCCGCAAGTGTAAGGGTCGAAATACCTTCAGCTGAGCGGTACTAACGGTCGAAGGCCTGGTCATGTCGACCACAGTCCGTATCGTCCCTGCCCCGTGCAGGACCGAGCGACTCATCGACATCCAGCCCACCCAAGTGCTCAGGCAACTTTGGATTTCAATTCGCGATCAACGCGTTCTCAACTCATGCCTTGTCACTCGTCCGGTCGGGCTGAAAAGCCCGGCCGGTACTTTGTCGGTGACCAAAGGTCTGGGGCAACACCTGTTCCCATCCCGAACACAGCAGTTAAGCCCAGGCCGCCGATGATACTGCTCAGCGGGAAAGTAGGTCATTGCCGACGCTTCAGCCCCGCAGCCCTAAAGGCTGCGGGGTTGTTTTTGCGCGCCCTTCATCCCGCGCGCTGACCAACCCGCACCATTCTGAGAGGCAATCACGTTTCCCCAATCCCAGGGGTATCATGCTGTGTCGTTGCGGTTGATCGCGGCAGACCTCCGAGGCAGATCAGATGGAGCCCACCGGCCAGCCAGTCCACGCCGCCTATCCCACCGAGCAGCGGTGGCAGTTCTTCAAGTCTCACGACGGTGAAGAGTTTGCCCTCATCCGCCTCAACCTCGCCGCCGAGGAACTGGCGGGCCATCCGTTCTACGCCTATCGCGTGGGCGTCGCCGTGCCCATCAGCAATCCCGCCTTCAACGACCTTCCCGACAACGCGGCATACGAATCGCTCAGCCGCATTGAAGATCTGCTGCTCGATGCGATCGAACGTGATCGGCAGGGGCTGATGATCATGGTCATGACCATGAGCGGCTTTCGGGAGTACACGTTCTACACCAAGGCGCCCGACGAAGTGCCCGCGGCGCTCGCTGAAGTGGCTCGCGCAGCGGAGCCCTACGAGATTCAGTTCTACGTCGAGCACGACGCGGCGTGGGAACTCTACGAATCCTACCGCGCTTCGTGCGGCTGCCCGCTCAGCAGGCCGCAGGCCGGCGCCGGCGGTTCAGGCGACGAAGGAGTGGACGACGCATGAGCGACGCGATCAGCAATTCGGGAAGGCCCGCGCATGCGCAAGCCGGTCCGCCGGATGCGCCGCCTGTGTTGCCAGCTGAGCCGGGCGCGAAGAAGCCTCTGTCGGGCATGCAATCCTACAACGTCGTCAGCGACACGATCATCGGCGTCAATGTGCGCGGCAGGGACAACCTCATCCAATTCCTCGCCATCGTCGCGGCGCTGGTTCTGGGCATCGGTATCGGAGCGCTCGTCTCGCCGCGCGACCGCCTGTCCGGCGCCATCTTCGGCGGCATCGCCGGGCTGATCGGCGGCCTGCTGCTCAGCGGTATCGCGCTGATGATCTATCGCGCCATCCGCCACGCCCAGGGCCGACACGATTGACGGCCCGGCCCGCCGCCGGCGGTCAGAGGTGGCGGCACCGCCCGACCGCCTGAGCCAACCGGGCTCAGAATTGCGTTAGGCTTCCTGGGGGTGCGCTGTCGCGCCATCCGCATTGGAGACTTCCGTCCTCGCGGTAGAGCTGATGACAGGAGCAACGCTGTGAAACCTGTCGACCAACGGTATCGTGGATGTGGATCGTGTCTTGCGGCGTGCCTCGCGCTGCCGCTATGAGCCTAGTTTGGTGACCATCACGGTGGCTCGGAGAATTGCGCTGGACGCGAGCGATCTTCACAAGGGTCAGGATGCGACCCTGACCGTCACCAACTCGCGGCCGAATGCGCCCACGTACCTCATCTACAGCCTCACCGGCCTGGGAGAGACGGACATCCCTCAACTTGGCATCACCTGCGGCGTGCGGAGGCCGACTCTTGCAGCCGGGCCCGTTCGAACCAATGCGCAGGGTGAAGCGACCTTTGTCGTTCGCATTCCGGCGGTCAACGGCAATCCTCGCGTGTGGCTTCAGGTCGTGCAGATGCACGACGCCAGCAACGTGGTCCAGCGCACGATCCGGAATTAAACGGGCAATACCTCTGCCGTTTCGAATGCCTGGTGGCTGGCGCGGCGACTACTTTTTGTGGCTTCGGAAACAGGATGTGCCTATCCTCTTCATGCCGCGGCCCTGGATCGATGCGGGTGCCGGTTGAGAGTTCTGCTGGAGACGCGACCCAGTCCGCGGCAATGGGGAGTTCCCGCCATGGAACGCAGTCATCTGTCGGTGAGCGCGCTGGTCGCAGCGCTGGCTCTGGGTAGCGGCGCGGCTTCGAGCGTCGCGCAGATTGTGTACGTCGATCGCGACGCGGTCGGCGCTAACACAGGCGTCGACTGGGCCAACGCGTACACGTCGCTGCAAATGGCGCTGCAGGCGGGCTGGGGGAGCGAGGTTTGGGTCGCTGAGGGCACGTATACGCCGGCCCCGCCGGGCGGCAGCGCCGCCGAGACTTTCGCGCTGCGCAGCAGCCTTGGCATCTTCGGCGGCTTTGCCGGCCATGAGACGCAGCGCCAGCAGCGCGATCCCATCGCCAACATCACCACGCTCAGCGGCGATCTCAACGGCGACGATCAGCCCGGCTGGGTGAACATGACGGAGAACTCAGACCATCTCGTGACGGCAAACGGAGTTAGCGCCACCGCCGTACTCGACGGCTTCACCATCAACGCAGGTCGCTGCACGCAGGCGTCCGGGGCCGGGCTGCTCATCCTCAACGCCTCGCCGATCATTCGGCAGTGCCTGGTCACCGGCTGCATCGCCGACTTCGCCCCGGCGGCTGGCTGCCTCGTGAACGGAGGCTCACCGCTCTTTGAGCAGTGCGAGTTCACCGGCAATTACGTTTGGCTCTCGCGCGGCGCCGGTGCGTACATCGCCACCGGCACGACGCCAACCTTCGTTGATTGCCTCTTCGCAAACAACCAGGTGCATGGCGGCGGGGCCGCAGTCGCGGACGGCGCCGCGGTCTTTGTCGAATTCGATGCGCCATCCACGTTCGACGGCTGCACGTTCGTCAACAACATCGCCGACCCCAACTATCCGCTCTATTCCAACGGCGGCGCGCTGTGCAGCCTTGGCACGGATCTGCACATGATCCGGTGCGACTTCGTCGCCAACCGCGCCGACACGGGCGGCGCGCTCTGGATCGGCCGACCGGCCCGAATTGAAAACTGCCGGTTTACGGGCAACCGCGCGCTGGTCGGAGGCGCCATCGTCAATTTCGTCGCAGCGCCGACGCTCGTCGTCGGATCCACCTTCAGTTTTAACGACGCGGAAGACGGCGGGGCCGTCTCCAACTCCACCAACGGCGCCATCGAGTTCCAGAACTCGATCCTGTGGGGCAACACGGGCATCGGCGAGACGCGCTTCAAACAGCAGGTGCACAACGCCGGCGGCACCGTGTCGTTCTCGTTTTCATGCATCGAGGGAGTCTTTGAAACGATCCCCAATGAAGATCCACCCAACCCGAGAAGTTACCCCGGCTGCATCGATGACAGTCCGAAGTTCGTAGACGCCGATGGCGCGGACAATCGCGCCGGCACGGCCGATGATGACCTGCGACTGATGCCCGGCTCACCGTGCATCGACGCCGCCGACAACGGGCTGTTCGCACCCGGCGTGCAGGTCGATCTGGATGGCGCGCTGCGCTTCGTCAACGACCTGGGCATGCCCGCGCGCGGCGTGGGCGGGGCAAACGTGGCGGATCTGGGCTGCTACGAGTTTCAGGGGCGCACGACCGGCTTCGTTCTTGTTCAGCCGACGCCGGGCTGGGCCAATGCACCCAATACGTGGCGCGCGGGCGGCGTGCAGCCGGGCCGGCGCGTGTACTTCGTCTATGGTTTCGAAAGCGGCAGCGCCAACGTGCCGCACTGCCCCGGGCTGACGGTCGCCATCCGCCAGCCGGTGATCGTGGGCAGCGCACCGGCGAACGGGCAGGGCGAGGCGTCGATCACGCGGAGCGTGCCTGAGGTCGCGGCTGGCCGCTACATCTACTTCCAGGCGGTCGATCCGGCCACGTGTCGCGTGAGCAATCGCGTTCTGCGCCTGTTCTGAGGGCGGATCGCGAGCGGGCGATCCACGGCTCCGGGGCGGCGCCGACGACGCAGGATGGGTTGAAATGTGTTGCCGGCGCGGAGATCGTGCCGAGTTGAACGGCGGTCTCCGCGCCGGCGCTGCTCGGCCGCCGGCTCAAAACCCCGTCCCGTCCGGGCAGAAACGAGTCGTGCCAATGCTCCGCGTTCTGATCGCCGCAGTCGTCGGTGGAATTCTCGTCTTCATCTGGGGCGCCATCTCGCACATGCTGCTGGGCCTCGGCGACTACGGCGTGCACATGGACAAACTCCCTCAGGAAGAGGCCATTGTCGCCACGCTCTCGGAATCCATTCCCGAGTCCGGCCTCTACTTTGTGCCGGGCATGGATCGATCCATCACCGACGATCAGCAGCAGTGGGACGAAGCCGCCGCTCGAATGAAGACCGGGCCGACCGCCTTCATGGTCGTCACGAAAGAAGGCTACGACGGCAACATGACCAAGCAGTTGATCGCCGAAGCCGCAACCAGCACGGCTGCAGCGCTCGTCGCGGCGGTCATGCTGCTGGCGGTCCGCGGGCCTTACGTCTTGCGCGTGGCGCTCGTTGCCGGCATGGGCCTGTTTGCATCGCTTTCGTACGGCGCCTCTGAAGTCATCTGGTACAAGTTCCCGATCGAGTTCGGATCGGCCCAGTTGGTTGACCAGGTCGTGGGCTGGGCGATCGCCGGCATCTTCATGGCCGCGATCGTTAAGCGGCCGCGCGCTGCGGGCTGACTGCGTCGGGCCCCGCTGGGCCTACGATCGACCATGAAACGACACAATCTGTGCTTCGCAGCGGTGATTGCGATCGTCATCTGCTCCGGCCGCAGCGGCGCGCAGAGCGATGTCGAATCGGTCGCTTCCGAACAGCGCACCGTCGGTGATGATCCGAACAAGACGTATTTCGTGATCAACGCCGCGCCGGCGGCGACGCCCCCGTCCGCCGGCTGGGGTCTTCTGTTCGTGTTGCCCGGCAGCACCGGCAGCGCCGACTTCAACGCCTTCGTCCGGCGGATCGCAAAATTCGCGGCGCCCGAGGGATTCCTGGTGGTTCAACTCGTCGCGCCAGTGTGGCGCGAGAATCCACCCACTGTCTGGCCGACGAAACTCGCGCCGGATGCGGCGCAGCAGTTCACGACCGAGGAGTTCATTTCGGCCGTGCTCGATGACGTCCGCGCCCAGCGGCAGGTGGATGAGGATCGCGTGCTGCTCATGGGCTGGTCGTCGAGCGGGCCGGTGGTGTACACGATGGCGTGCCAGGAGCAGACTCCCTTCGACGGCTTCTACGTCTCGATGTCGGTCTTCCACCCCGACGCGATGCCGCCGCTCGAGAACGCCAGCGGCCGCCGCATCGCCATCGAGCACTCGCCGCAGGATGATCGCTGTCCATTTCGCCTGGCCGAGCAGGCGCGCGATGCGCTCGCCGCGGCTGGTGCGGTCGTGAAGTTCGAGACGTTCTCCGGCGGCCACGGCTGGCGCGGCGCCATTTACCCGCGCATGAAAGCGGCATTCGAGTTTCTCCTCGAGAAACCGGCGCTCGAGCAACCCGAGCGCGCGGAGGCGCCCGATGCACAGCCGGAACCGGAGCCAGACCGTTGAACGACGATCGGCTCATCTCGGAGTTCGAGTCGCAGACGCTGCCGTTCGATCAGTGGACGCATCGCGCGCACGTGAAGGTGGCATACCTCTATCTTTCGCGCTTCGGATTTGACGAAGCGCTGGCGCGCCTGCGCGCGGGAATCAGGGCGTACAACGCGGCCAACAAAGTCCCTGACGGCACGCTCATGGGCTACAACGAAACGACGACGCACGCACTGCTCCATCTCATCGAGGCGGTGCGCCGTGCCTACGCCGGCACGCACCCGGTGCAGGATGCGGATGCGTTTTACGACATGCACCCGCAGCTGCACAGCAAGCACGTGCTGCGGCTGTTCTACTCGCCGAAGCGCCGCATCGAGCCCGAGGCGAAAACGAAGTTCCTCGAGCCGGATCTCGCGCCGCTGCCGCGGTTCGTTGGCCCAGACGGATCGGAGTGAATTGCGTTTTCAGATGATCGGCAGGCTCACGCGCGATTCGAGTTCGGCCGTTGGCCGCGCGATGAGGTCGTAGCCGTCGTGCTCGACGATCATGCAGCGCACGAGTTCACCCGGCGTCAGCGGCTGGCGGCTCTGCACAAACGTCACGGCGTCGATCTGCGGCGCCTGGAAATAGCAGCGTCCCACGGCGAGATGACCCGCTTCGCTCACGCCCGTCGTCGCCAGGCCCGTCGTCGTTGTCGGCTGGTCGATGAGCACGTCAAACTGCACGCCGTTGTCGCGGGCCCTGCCCGGGTTCTTCTCGGAATATCGCTGGTAGAACGACGCGAGGTAGCCCGCCTGCTCGAAGGCCACGCGCTGCTGCACCTGCATGATCTCGTCGTAGCGCCGCTGCTTGACTTCGGCGGGCACGGCCAGCGAAGCGTCGCGCTCGGCCATCTCCGCCGGCGTCCCCGGCTCGGGCGAGTACTGAAATGCGCCCAGCGCTTCAAAGCCGAAGCCCTCGATGAAATCGAGCAGCTGCTGGTGGTCTTCTTCGGTCTCGCCCGGATAGCCGGTGATCATCGTGGTGCGGATCGCCATGCCGGGAATCCGGTCGCGCAGTTTGCCCAGCAGTTCCTCAATCAGCGCGCGGCTGGTCTGGCGGCGCATCGCGGTGAGAACGCGATCGCTGATGTGCTGCAGCGGCATGTCGATGTACTTGACGACGTTGGGAAGATCGGCGATGGTGTCGATCATCTCATCCGTGAAGCACGATGGGTACGCGTACATGAGCCGCAGCCAGGCGCTGCCGTGGTCGCGCGCGGTTCGATCGAGTTCGGTGAGCATTCCCGGCAGGCCCGGTTCGTAGCCGATGTCGTGACCAAAGCTCGTCGTGTCCTGGCCGATGAGATTGAGTTCAAATGCGCCGTCGGCAAAGAGTTCGCGCGCTTCGGTCAGAATCGCCTCGATCGGCTTGGATCGCATCTTGCCGCGAATGCTGGGTATCGTGCAGAAAGCGCAGCGCTGGTTGCAGCCTTCAGAGACCCGCAGGTAAGCGTAGTGGCGCGGCGTCAATCGCAGCCGGGCCGCATCGCTCTCGAAGTAACCCACGCCCTTGCCATCCGCGCCGTTGACCGTCAGGCCGGCGACGGCCATGCCGCGCTGCTGAGCCGCGATGAGCGCGTTGCCGGCGATCCAGTAGTTCGGCCGTTCGGCTTCATCGGGCAGACTCTCACGCGCGGCTCCGTTGCCGCGCACCGCCTCGACGATGTGATCGCGATCGAACACGCCGATGAGCGCGTCGATGTCCGGACACCATTCGAGCATCTTGGCGCGGTGCCGCTGCACGAGGCAGCCGGCGACGACGAGACGCTGCAGCTGGCCGGCCTTCTTGCGCTCGGCCGCCTCCCGGATGACATCGAGCGATTCATCCTTGGACGCTTCGAGAAACCCGCAGGTATTGACGACGATGGCATCGGCGGCGTCGTGGTCGCTGGTGGGCTCCAGTCCGTCCATCGCCAGCAGTCCGAGCATCTTCTCGGAATCGACAAGGTTCTTCGGGCAGCCGAGGCTGACGAAGGCGATCTTGCGGATGCGGGACTGGGCCGTGGACATGAAGCGGATTGTAGGTTGGCGCGGGTGGCGCGGCCGGGGTTGAACCTCACTGCCCGCGGTCACGCTCCCCTTCAGGGAGCCTTCGGGTCGCGGCTAAACGGGCTTGTGTCGCTACGATTTCGCATGCAGATCGTCTGGACGGCGGCCGATCTCGAAGAGTTTCATGGCGGGGTCTGCGTGCCCACGATGGGCGCGCTCCACGAAGGGCACCTCTCGCTCATCCGGCGGGCGCGCGAAGAGGCCGACGCCCATGCGGCTCCACTGCCCGTGGTCGTGACGATCTTCGTGAACCCGGCACAGTTCGCGCCCGGCGAAGACTTCGCCCGCTACCCGCGCACGTTCGAGGCCGACTGCACCAGGGCTGAAAGTTGCGGGGCCGACGTGGTGTTTGCGCCCGAAGTGGGGGAGGTGTACCCGCAGGGGGTCGAGGCGCCGATCGATCCGCGCGTGGTGATTCCCGAGGTGGCGCGCCAACCTGGGCTGGAGGAGAAGAGCCGGCCGCAGTTCTTCATCGGCGTGTGCCGGGTGGTGCACCGGCTGTTTGAAATGGTCAAGCCGCGCGCCGCGGTGTTCGGCGAAAAGGACTACCAGCAGCTGCTCACCATCCGCGCGATGGTGCGCGAGATGGCTCTGCCCGTGGAGATTCTCTCGGAGCCGACGGTGCGCGAAGAAGATGGCCTGGCCATGAGCAGCCGCAACGTGTATCTCGCCCCGCCGCAGCGCAAGCGGGCCCTGGCTTTGAGCAAGGCGCTCAAGGCGGCACGATCCGCGTCGAGCGTTGCCGAGGCGGAGAGTGCGATGCGCTCGATTCTGCTTGCCAACCAGGTGGAGATCGACTACGCCGTGGTGCGCGATGCGCACACACTTATGCCGATCGAGAGCCTGGCGCTCCCGGCGCGGGCGCTGGTCGCCGGCCGCGTGGGGCCGGTGCGGTTGATTGACAATATGGCGGTGTGAAGGCACTTCGCCCGACTAGAGCGTTCCTAATCCAAGCGTAGCGCGGTTCGGCGCTTGTTCGGTTGCGCCAGGCGGCGGCGTCATCTATGGTGTGTGCGACTCATGTTCGAGTCGGACAAGGAGCCAGGATGGCTGGACCGTATTCGAAGGATCTG
>CAUJHZ010000054.1 GCA_963205185.1 Planctomycetota bacterium
TTATCTTCTGAGGGCTCTGATGGAGTCTCTTGTTACGAGGACATCGAGTGTTGTTCCAGCGACGTAGGATGTGATGGCTGTGGAGTGGGCGATGAACTTCTCGAGCTCGACGCTGTCGGCGTTGGCGACGTAGATGGCGTCCTTGTTACGCATGGGGAAGCGCTGGGCGAAGAAGAAGACCGAGGGATCCCTGAAGTTGGCCCTGTAGACGGTGGGGATGAACTTTGCGGCGGGCGGGAACTTGCCGGTGTCGACGCCCATGCGCTCGAGGGTCTCGCGCGGCTCCATGCGGTAGAGGAAGGCTTGCGGATTGGCGCGCCCGTCGACAAGGCCGCCGGCCTTGGCGAGGGCCTCGTTGAGGGAGAGCTGCTCCTGCTCGAAGGGGAAGAGACCGGTCACGCCGCTCGTCACGCCTCCGGCGCCGAGAGCGCCCGTGGCGACGAACTTCTGCTGCTCGCGATAGACGTAGATCGTATCGCCGGGCTGCACGTAGATGTTCTCGCGCGGGTCGTTCATCAGCGCAGGGAAATAGACCGTCGCGCGATGTCCGCGCCGCTGCAGGGTGATGAACATCTCGTAGCCGGGGATGCTGCTGCTGCCGGCGCGCGCCACGACATCGAGGATGCGTTCATTGGGGCGGATCTGCAGCCTGCTCGAGCCGTTCAAGCTGATGATCGTCGCCGACATGGCGGTCTGCTCGACGAGCGTGACGACCACCTGCGGCTCGACGGCCCGCACGGACAGCGCCTTCTCGACATCGACCTTGATCTGCTGCGGGGTCCGGCCGGCGGCCTGAACATCTCCCGCGTAGGGCACGGAGATCGTGCCGTTCCTGTTCACGGTCTGCGGCGGCAGCGAGACGAAGTTGCCGGGACGCACGCCGGCCTCGGGCGGGATGAAGAGCCCGCCGGCCGAGGATTCGAAGATCGTGACCTGGACCACGTCACCGACGCCGACGGTTATGGTCGGCGCAGGCCCGCGGCCGGTTCCGAAGCTTCGGAAGAACGAGCCCGGTCCGATATCGAGGAGACAGTCGATGACCTTGTCGGAGACGTCGACGAGGACATAGTCGTAGGCGACTTGCCTGCGTTCATTGTTGACGCTGGCCGTCGCCGCCCCGGTAATATCGTGGTGTGACGGCCCGTCGACGGGCAGGTTGGTGCAGCCCGCGATCAGCGCCGCCGACACTATGGCCAAATACTTTGACAGGGCACCCTCGCTGCCTTTTCGAGGGCCGCAAGGCGCGGCGACCCGAGAACCCCAAATGCGCTATATGCAACCTGCTTCCTGCTCGGGATTTTAAAGTGACTCGCCACATCGCCACATCGCCGAATGATGTCCGCGTGCAATTCGCCAGCGCAGTGCGTCATTAGCGCCACGCCGCCCTTGCGAACGTGTGCTGTGCGCGCACTACCGGTTTTGCCTTGTGGGTCCTATCGGGAGGGGACGGCGCTCGGGCGATGTGGAGAGGGAATGAGCGTGATTTAATTGATAAATCCGCGCTCGCCGCCAGCCTCGCGCGCCGCTGCCGGGCGAAGCCGGAGCGCTCCCGAGGGGCGTCCGGCAGGGAACGGAAGACGGGGACCGGAGACCCGCCACACAGCCCCCACCAGAAAGGAAGCCTGCAGAATGACGAGCAGGCCAAGGATCGCAAAACCGCCGGACACGGGTACCGATTCCATGGGCGCCGATTCGGGCGTGCGCCCCAGCAAGGGCAGGCAGGCCACGACCAGTCCCGAGGCCACAGCGAGGAGAAGCAGGCGGCAATGCGTGCCGAGGAAGAGGCCCACCACCGCGCAGATGACCATGGCCCACAGGATCATGCGGTCCTCGCCAAGACGCCCGGGAGTTTCCTCATCTCCGCTTCTCCAGTTCAGGCAGAAGAGATGCAGAACAGATTCTGGGACACTCTCACGATCATGCGCAAAACATGCGCTACAGTAGAATCTCTCTTGGGCTCAATATTATGGCCGTTCGTTTCTGTGTAATAAATAGAACGTCCTCTTTGAGCATTAGTTTCACTGGGCCTTGCACTCTTTCTGGGCAGCCCGCCGGGACCGCATCAGGCGCCGGCGCCAGGGCCCGCGTCACGGCGATTGCTCCTGCGGCTGCGCCCCGAACACCCTGACACAGAAGAGAATACCCAGAAGTAAACGTTCCCTTGAGCGCCATTGGAGCCGGGACGATAGCGCGCCAAGCTTGTGCGGGCATAACGTCCCCGCTGGCCGCCGGGTGGCATCCGGACAGCCCAGCAGCTCCAAATAGGCATGGCTTGAAAGGTCGGAGCTTGGCGGCCGGCGCGGGAAGCAGGCCCGCCGCCCCCGGCCAGGGGCGGAGCGCCCCCGGCCTAGAAGGCGTTCTTGTGAATGCAGCCTGCGACGATGGTGCGGGCAATGATCTTGATGTCGAGCCAGAGAGACCAGTTCTCGATGTACTCGAGATCGCATTCGATCCGCTTGCGCATCAGCTCGAGATCCTCGGTCGGCCCCCTGAACCCGTTCACCTGCGCAAGGCCGGTGATGCCCGGCTTCACGGCATGGCGATGCGTATAGCGCCGGAGGTACTTGCCGTAGTGCTCGTTGTGGCTGATGGCGTGCGGCCGCGGGCCGACGAGGGACATCTCGCCCTTGAGCACGTTGATGAGCTGGGGAAGCTCGTCGATGCTGGTGGCGCGCAGCACCCGGCCGACGCGCGTGACACGCCGGTCGCCGCGGCTTGCCTGCACGACCTTGTCATCCTCCGTCACGGTCATCGTGCGGAACTTGTAGACCTTGATGACGCGCTGGTTGAAGCCGTTGCGGCGCTGCTGGAAGAAAACCGGTCCCCGGCTGTCCAGCTTGATCGCGATGGCAGCAAAGACCATCAGCGGGAACAGCAGCACGAGGCCCACCGCCGCGCCGACATAATCCAGCGCCTGCTTGACGACGTAGCTCCATTCGCGCACCGGCTGCGGACGGCGCTTCACGTGCAGGACCGCCGCATCCCCGAGGTAAGCCACGCCGTGCACGGGCATCGAGAGCTCCGACATGTGCAGCCACACATCGACGGAGAGCGCGCTCAGCGGCTCGACGAGCAGGGCTCTCGTCGCCGGAAGATCATCCGAGACGGCGATGATAACCTCGTCGAACTCGTCCCTCTCGCCGGCCGAGATCAAGGCATTCACGGTACCCGCCGTCGCCTCGGGATCCTTGAGGTCGACGAACATCGTGCGCGTGACGACGACGCCCGGCGAGGCGCGCGGCAGATCCAGGAGATCTTCGAGACCTTCTTTCGCCGTGCCCGGCACCAGCACGACGGCACGCCTCGCGGTGGCGCCGCTCGCGGCAAGCCGCCTCTGGATCATGGCGGCGAGCGGCCGGCTGAGCGATATCGTCACGACGCTCAAGGCGAGCCACGTCAGCATCCAGCCGCGCGAGTAGTCCGCGGAGATCTTGAGCAGATAGCCGAGCGCGATCACGAGGAGGAAGGACAGGATGATCGAGAGAAGCAGCTTCCAGTAATAGGCGGGCCAGCGGGCAAGCGCCGTGACGTCGTACAGGCCCTGCACACGCATGACCTGATGCAGCACGATGCTCATCACGCAGCTGACCACGAGATAAGGCTCCAGCGGCGCGCTCGCGTCGAGCACGAGGTCGACATAGGCGATCCGCGCGATCACCGCCGCCATGATCACGCAGACCACGTCACTGATCATGACCACATCGATCAGCATCCGCGCGGGGATGGGGAACGGCACCATGCGAGCGGCGGACGCGGGCAGATTCTTGACCGCAACACCCTCGGCTGTGACTTTATCCTGCGGCATCCGTAATGCTCTCCCCGCACGTCTCAAAATGACTGCTCAAAACATCCACACTCAAAAGCCGCGCCAGCTTCGACACCAGGATGGGCGACAGGACCGGCGCCGGACCGGCAAAACCTCCAGGGTGCTGGCAGCTCCGGGCGTGGCCGCCATCACGGCGCCGAGCCGCCACCACAGCCGATCACGGGCAGGAGCCGAACGATGCGGAGGGGCGCCCGCGGGCGCAGAGGCCGATGCGACGCGCAGGCGCACGAAACGGCGACGGCGTCCCGCGCGCTCACGGCCCGCGCTGTCCCGGAATGGGAAAAGCCCGTCGCTTCGTCTGGCGTCGATGATAGGAAAACGGGCGATCCAACGCCCGCGCGCACGCACATGGGGCGCGCACACCGCCGGACCTGCACTACGCGCAACGATACCAAGCGCCGACCGACACACCGGACTTTGACCTAAAGTACGCAAATACAATCTTCTGCGCCGCACAATAGGTCAGCACGCAATACTTTGGCAAGGTATCGTTCACCCTTCCTTAGCTATCACCAAAAACAGTGGCAAAATTG
>CAUJHZ010000055.1 GCA_963205185.1 Planctomycetota bacterium
TCGATGTTTGTCGATGACGACATTGTCCTGTCGATTGTGTTGCCGAAGCAGCACTACATGGCGCCGGCGCTGGAGTCATTCCTGATCGATGCGTTGAAGCCATCGAACAACAAGCGCCGTTGAGACGACGGAAGTAGTTCATCGCATCTTCTCCTCGCGCGGCCTCATCGGGATCGGCGACTCGCCTGTGCGCTCCAGCACCGCCGGCCTGCCGGTGAAGCGCTGATACCTGTCGCAGATAAGATCTGCGTACGCCGGGTCGATCTCCATCAGGAATGCGCGCCGCTGCGTCTGCTCGGCGGCGATCAGTGTCGAACCTGATCCGCCGAACAGATCAAGCACGTTCTCGCCGGCGTGCGATGAGTACTGCATGGCCCGCACCGCCAACTCAACCGGCTTCTCAGTCAAGTGGACCATCGACGCCGGATTCACCTTCTTCACGTGCCAGAGATCCGTCGCGTTGTTCGGCCCGAAGAATCGGTGCGCAGCGCCCTCTCGCCATCCGTAGAACGCGATTTCAAACGCGCCCATGTAGTCTTTGCGCGTCAAAACCGGATGCTGCTTGTCCCACACGATCCCCTGGCTGAAGTACAACCCGGCGCGCTTGAGCGGACCCGGGTAATTGCCGAGGTTCGCGTAGCCGCCCCACACATAGAACCCGCCGCCGGGAATCAGCACGCGGGCGATATTGCCGAACCAAGCGTCAAGCAGTTCGTCGAATGCTTCGTCGGTTACGAAGTCGTTCGCCAGCGGCCGGTCCTTCGCGCGCATCTTCGTCGTCGTTCGCTTCTTCTCACCCTGCCGCGCGACATCGAACGACTGGTGATGCGTGCGCTTCTTCTTCGCCTCGGGGAATGACGAGTTGCCGGCGGCGATCGCGTTGTTCGATCGAGGTTCGACTTTGACGTTGTACGGAGGATCGGTGTTGACGAGGTGGATCGGCTGACCATCGAGCAGTCGATCGACATCGGCCGCGCTTGCGCTGTCGCCGCACAGCAGCCGGTGCTCGCCGAGAATCCACAGGTCGCCGCGCTTCGTGATCGGCTCATCGGGCGGCTCGGGGATCGAATCCGGATCGGTCAGACCGTCGCGCACGCCGGGATCGAGCAGGTTAGCGAGGGCGTCGGCGCTGAATCCCAAACCCGACCAGTCGATGCCCGCGCCCTGGAGTTCGGCCATCTCCAGGGGCAGAAGTTCCATGTTCCATCCTGCCAGTTCGGCCGACTTGTTGTCGGCGATGCGGTACGCGCGCACCTTCTCGGGCGAAAGATCGGTCGCGACGTGAACCGGCACCATCTGGAGGCCGAGCCGCTGCGCCGCCTTCCATCTGGTGTGCCCGCAGATGATCACGCCGTCGCCATCGACGACGATCGGCTGCCGCCAGCCGAACGCCTGGATGCTGTTCATCACCGCCTCGACGGCGTCGTCGTTGAGCCGCGGGTTCTTCTCGTACGGCTTGACCTCGGCCAGCGGCCGCAGTTCGACCTTGAACGCGTTCATGAGTCCGTTCTCCTTGTGCTGGAAGCAGGGCGGCCCGGGCGCGATTCCGCCGCCCCGGTGGCCGCCAGGTCGCCGCCCACGTTGGCCCCTGTGCCGAGATGTGCCACGCGGTCGCCTCCTCGGTCGCCCACGATGGGCACATCGCCACGTGGGCCAACGTCGCGGCCCACCACGGCCGGTCCGCCGTGGACCGGCAACGGCAGAAGGCCAATCTCGCGCTCCGACCGCGGTGCCGCGGCGAGCCGCACCTGCATGGCGTGCGCTCCCTCGCGCCACGCCAATGCGCAGTCCGCATCGGCCTCGATCGCCGGTCGCGCTTCGGCCGGCGCTTCCGTCAGCGCCGCGCGGCCGGCGCTCGTGATCGAATACCACACGCGACCGTGCAGATCGGCGCCGCTGATGAGCCAGCCGCGCACCAGCGCGGGGATCGCCCGCCCCTCAGATTCCGACAGGAGTTGACGATTGGCGCGCCCGGCCTCGTCGTGGCCGCACGCGGCCCAGTTCGGCGGCGTGCCGGCCAGCACCCACTCTGCAACCCACCGCGTGCCGAGGTGCGTCATCGTTGCTCGCTCGTCATCGAGCCCAGCAAGCCGCTCGCAGACGGCCCGGCCCTCGGACCAGCACGGTGCGCCGGCCAGCGAGCAGGCCCGCTCGATCCCGGCGTCAAGCAGGCAGGTCGCGATCACCTTCGTCTTCTCGACGCGGCGATGAAGCAGGCCGCGCCGTTCAAGCCGCCCGAGAGCCTCGACATTCTCATCGCGTTCGTCACGGTCGCGCCCGCTGTGCCGCCAGCGCAACCCCGCGCCGGAGCGGAACGATCGCCGCGCGAGGTACGCCGCCGCCGCGCCGCCGCCGCCCCAAGGCCCGCGCCACGGCGCGAACACGGCCCAGAGTTCGCCAGCCAGCCGGCAGATCAGCATGTCATCCACCGTCGCGCTCATTGTGGTACCTCGCTGGAGTCGATCGCCATTTCCATCAACTGACGCGGGGTAGCAGCTCGGTGGCGATGCTTCCTGACACCCGTCGCGTTGAGGTACCGCTCGAACGCCGTCGCATTGGGAGGCATCCAGCCGCGCAGGTCCGCAGGCAAGCCGCTCGCCAGGATCGCGTCGAACAACTTCCGGTAGGTCATCAATTCCGCGTCGGGGATGTTCTTGAGAGCCCACTCATAGGCCGCTCGCGCCTTTACCCGCGACGGCGGAAGGTGCGGCTCGCCGCTCTGTTCGCCAGCGGTTGTGTCGACCGGCGGAGCCTGCAGCGGTGGACACCCGGCGTCGATCCATCGCAGCAGCCCGCGGCGCGACCATCGCATCATCCCGCCGAGTTTCACGGGCGCGGGGATCGTGCCGACGTACGCGAACTGGTAAACGCGGCCGTGCGGAACGCCCAGCAGGTCGGCCACGCCGTGGACATCGAGCAGTTCGGGCGCGATTCGGCGTGGAAGATGAGGGGTGTCCTGATTTTCAGCCATGATCGAACCTCCTGCATGCGGCGAAACGCGATTTCTGAGCCAATACGGGCGTTTCGATTGCTCCTGGCGCGCCGCCGCGCGAAAAGTCGGACAGGGTCGCGTCATCATGTGTCTCTCTACATTGGCCGCTGTTCCCGCGTCGCCAGTTTGCGACCCACCCTTTCCAAGTACCTATGCCGCAAGGACTTGCTCGCACTCGCGCCTCGCCTTGGCCGCGCTGTTGTAGACGCCCACGACCTCCCAGCCGCGATCGCAATTCGCCAGCGCCAGGAACAGACAGCGCGCGCGCCCGCTGGAGTGCGGCCTGATGGGTAGAGACTCGATCTGCTCCATTTCGACGACTCGCGCGACTCGATCGGCGCCACGAAAGCCGTCGATGTGAGGCCCCTGGTCGAAAGCGCGCGTCCAGTAGGTGGTCCAGCGCAGGCAGCCCATTGCGGCTCCTTTCAATTTCATCCATCGCGCGAATGCGACCCCGTCTGCCCCTCGCGTTAACGCGCACGCGCGCTCGCGCATGTACGCAGCGCGCGCGGGTGGGTGTGATGGATAGAGAAGTAGAGAGAGATATATGCTCTATCTCATTATTTAACCATGACTTCCGCCCACCGAAATCCGTCACAACGCCCCTGTGACAGATCGGGGACGGATATGACGTTTGCCCGGGCAAAGTGTCACCGGCGGCGCGCGTGTGTGACGAAGGGGAGGGCTGGTATCGGCGTGAAGACGTCATAGCAGTCGGTACCCTTGCGCCGGCTTGGTTCTCGTCGGGATCTCCACGCACTGGATGTCTCCCTGCATGAGCAGCGTCGCGATCATCTGGTCGAAGTCTGCGAGCTTGGCGTGCATGGCCCGCATGAGCCTGTTGCGCGCCATGACCCGTCCCGGCGATTCACGCAATCGCCTCATGAGCTTGAGACACTCCGCATGGAAAGGGTTCTCCGCAACGTGGTCGGTCACCTTGCAGAGCATGCGCCTCGTCTGGTGCATGACGAGGCGCCGCGCCCACCGCACGGCGTCGGCGTCGATGACCGGCTCGCGAGCGTTGGCGCTGATGGCATGGAGCAGGGCGAGCTTGCGAACCTGCTCACTCACGCGTCCCCAGACCGTCGTGCCGACGGCGTCCTGGCGCTGCTCGGCTGCCGCATACTCGACCTCGGCCTCGTGCCGCGTCTCGACGAGCAGGCTCTTGGCGGCCTCGGTGTGCGGCACGATCTTGGGGATGGGATGCCAGTGCTCGAGGTTGCCCTTGCCCGGCGAGAACTCCGACCACCAGCGAGCCGTCTCGATGATGCGCGTCGGCAGATCGCGGATGCTCGGCTCCTGGCCGTTGCCACGCTGGCCGGCTTCGAAGATGAGCATGCGCGCGAAGAAGCCGTTGGTGAGCATGCGCTCACTGAGGGCCTCGTAGTAGTGATTCGGAATCGCGGTGCCGAAGATGGTCAGGCTGGGCTGATTGATGACGCCCGGCGCTTCCTTGCCCGCCTTGCGCCGCATGGGATAGACGCTGTTGGACGACGAGTACATCGTCAGCAGCGTGCTCATGATGGCTTCGTGGCGGGCGTCCCGGGCCTTGTTGATCGACTGGAGCATGCCATCGATCTCGTCGGTTTGAAAGAGCATGCCCGGCTGCTTGAAGAGCGCATCCTGGATGCCCTCGCCCGAGGCGAAGCGTTCGCCGAGGCACTCGGAGAGTCCGATCTCGTGGACGATGCGCGTGTTGACCTTGCGCGGCCAGTCCTTGCCGGCGGAGGAGTGCGCGAGCCCGAGGAGATAGATGTTGGTGCGGTTGTCACCACCGTCGCGCACTTTGCGGCCCGCGAGGAAGGCCTGGAGCGCCAGCGCGCCGCAGAACGCGAGGACGGGATTCGGATAGGGCGCGGTGTCGAGGCAGAAGTCCATGACCTCGCCGACGAACCCTGGCACGCGCAGCAGTTCGGAAGGGAGCAGGCCCGGATCGGGCGGAGCGACGGTGGCGGGTGATTCAGATGACTCGTCTGGTAGCGGCGCCGGCCCGACGGCGGTGACACGCTCCGCCGATTCGGGAGGATCGCGATTGATCATCCCCGACAGATCAACGGCATCGTGCGCGGTCCCGCGCGCTGCATACTCCGGATCGAGCACACGCCGCAGGTCCGGCCAGGTGAAGTGCTCGCCTCGGTTGTGCTTGTTGCAATACGCCAGCATGCCATCGTCGCCGACGAGCACCGCGATGTCCGATGAACCCGTCGAGACAATCTCGGGATCGATCGGGCAGCGTTCGAGCAGGATCATGGTCTTGGTGCCGTTGCGGCGCACGCCCTTGACGGGGACGCCACGCTGCTCAAGCCAGACGCGCACACCCTCGGGCGTTTTGGGGAATCGTTCGATCTGATCAGGCGGCGAGGACGGCGGCGGTGGCTTGCCGGTCTCGACGAGTGCCTGCAGCGCCTCCGCGGGCACGACCTGCAGCTCGTCCGGCACGTCGATGAGTTTCGACCGGCGGTGAGGCCGCGCGACAATGCCCTCGCTGCCGGCCAGGTCGTCACCCTTGCGCGCCATGGTGCCGATGACCTTGGTGATGCGCGCGGGATTGTGGACGGTGCGATCGATCTTGACATGATCATCATCGAAGTGGTCGGCGATCGCCACGAGCCCGCGCCGCACGAGTTCGTCGTCATTGACAGGCAGGTCGATGCGATAGAGCAGGTGGTATCCGTTGCCGGACATCGCCACGACCGGCTCGGGCCAGCCGAGGGTGGACAGGAACACGTAGATCGCGGTGGCGCGCTGCCGGGCCAGTTCGCGTTCCTCATCGGTTGCGCTCACGCCGCTGGGCCGGACCGGATCGACATCGATGAGCAGCCAGCGACGGGTGAGGATGTCGCCGTCGGCGGTTGTCTCGGGCGCGCGGCGCTTGAGGCGATTGGCCGCCCGGGCGAGCAGATCGGGCTTGACGGGATTGAGGGTGACGTAGACACCGGGCGCGAGGCCGCTCTCGTCGAGTTCCGCGATGAGCCCGGCGGCCGTCTCGATTGAGGCATGTGTGAAGTAACCGCTCACCGTACTGGTGTACGTTGCTCCGCGTCGCTCCAGGCACTTGGGCGCGCGCACCTCGAACACCTCACCCGGCTGCACCAGCAGTTCGAGGAAGCGCGCGACCTCGATGGTGATGGCGTCGCGCATCAGAATGGCACCTCGGATTCGGAGAGCCCGCCAGGCAGCGACGCGTACTGCGCAGCGCCCTCGTCGGTGTCGATGTGCGGCGGCTTGGGGCCGATGACATGACCGACGACCTCGTCATACCGGCTGCCTGGTTTGCGCCTGATCGTGATGCCCAGTGTCGGCGCCAGTGCGCCGCACCGCGCCAGGTCGACGGCCTCGTCAACGGTGTCGGGCACGGGTTCGTTCGACCGCTCGCGCCACCACGCCTCGGCCTTGAGGCGCGGGTAGCCGCTGTGTTCGAGGCAAATCCACTCACTGAACGTTGTGGCGAAGCCGCACTGGTAGTACACACGCATCGATGGCGGCGCGTCGGGATCGCCGCGCTTGTGATGGACCTCGTACCAGACGTCGGTCACGTCGTGGGCGCTGGGGGTCACCTGGTCGGACAAAATGCCCGCGTTCGTGGCTTGCGGCTCGTGCTTGCTGCGCGCCGGTGGTGGGAACTCGTGCCCGCACTCCGGACAGACGGAGAAGGCGGCGTGCACGACGGTATGGCACTCAGGGCACTCCTTCGCCGGCGCCTCGCCATCTCCTTTGCCGGGTTCCTTGATGCAAAGATCGTCAACAGGGCCGTGGCGCAGGATGTTGCCACCGAAGTCGAGAACGAGACAGTCAGTTTTGTCTGGATGGAGTCGGAAGCCCCTACCGACCATTTGATAGTACAAACCGGGCGAAAGTGTCGGGCGCAGCAGCGCCACGCAGTCGATCGCCGGCGCGTCGAATCCCGTCGTCAGCACATTGCAGTTCGCGAGGAACTTCAGGTCGCCGCGCTTGAAGCGACCGATGATGGCATCCCGCTCCCGCGTCGGTGTCTCGCCGTCCACCCATCCACACTCCACGCCGTGGAGCAGGCGGAGCGTCTCGACGACATGCTGACCGTGGCGCACACCGGCGCTGAAGATGAGCACCGAGCGCCGATCGGCCGTGTGCTCGATGATCTCGCCGCAAGCGGCCTGTACCAGGTCGTCCGTATCCATGAGGTCTTCGACTTCGCCCACGATGAATTCACCGGCACGCACGTGCAGCCCGCTCATGTCGGCCCGCGCGATGCCGGCCTTGGTGCGGAGCGGGCACAAGTAGCCTTGGATGATCAGTTCGCGCACGCCGATCTCGTAGCAGATGGCGTTGAGGATGTTCTCGGGCGCGCAGATCATCCCCGAGTTCATGCGAAAGGGCGTGGCAGTCAGACCGATGATGCGCACATGCGGATTGACAGCCTTCGCTTCAGCGAGGAACTGGCGATAGCGGCCCTCGCCATCAGCGGGCAGCATGTGCGCCTCGTCGACAATGATCAAGTCGACAGGGCCGAGATCGCAGGCCCGCTGGTAGATTGACTGGATGCCGGCGATCGTGATCGGGTAGTTCAACTCGCGGCGCTTGAGCCCGGCCGAGTACAAACCGACGGGCAGATCAGGAGCGACGGCACGGAGCTTCTCCAGCGACTGTTCGAGCAGTTCTTTGACATGCGCGGTGATGACGACGCGCCCGTTCCACAGGCCCACCGCGTCGCGGCAGATCGTGGCGATCACCAAGGTTTTTCCCGCCGCCGTCGGCAGGACGATGCAGGGGTTGGCATCGCGCGTGCGCAGGTGCTCGTATACCGCCTCAACGGCTTCTCGTTGATACGGCCGCAACTCCATCACGCCAGCGCCTCCTGCGCCGCGCGCACCGAGGCCATCAGCGCGGGCAGATCCTCGGCCGCCAGACAGATCATGCATTTCGAGCGGCGGCGCCGGAAGATCACGATCGGCACGCGCGACCCCGCCGACTTCTGGAGGCGCTTCCACGCCGACCAGAATGCAGGACATGGCGCATCAAGTTCCTCGGCGTGTACGCCGGGCAGGCATGCATCCCGATCATCAAGCGCCAGCGACGCCGCCGCGTTGCGTGGAGTGTCGAACACCTCGCGCAACACGACGGCGCCGTTCGAATTGGTCGCGGCCGGTGCTGTCACTTTCGTGCCCACGGTGCAGTCGAGCCAGGAGTAGCAGTTGCGGGACGCGGGGCGCTTTCGCGCTTCGCGTAGCCGCGGATCTCGTTGCCGAGTTCATTCGTGTCGCTGCGACGCTTGAGACCGACGGTGATTTCGAGGGGGATGTTGTGCAGGGCCGCCGAGTCGTTCGGCTTCATGACACCGACGGCGCGGCAGATCGCCGAGAGTTCCGCTTTGGCGATCTCGACGGCAGTCTGGTTCGGATTCTCGAGGTTGAGCCTGGCCCAGATACGACGGCCTCTGTGTTCTCCCTCGATTACCTGAAAGACCAGTTGCAGGTACCTGCCGTCACCTGCCTTAGTCGGTTTCATCTCCGATTCGGAAATGATCGCGATGTAGGGGGCCGCCGGGATCGGTTGAAGTGCAACGGACGGTTCGACCTGGCTGGCGTCAAAGTTGTTGAGATGTACCACGGGCGTGCTCCTTGAAGCATGAGGTGTTGGATCGATCAGTTGCTGGTGGAGAGCGCGGCATGGCCGCGCCGGATGTGTTCAGAGAGTTCCGTCCAATCGAGCGCGATCTTCGGCGGCAGCCCGTAGCGGTTCTTCGCGATGACGTTGCTCGTACCCTCGGTCGTCAGCGAGCGCGCGCCATCTGGTTCGCGCGACGCATAGAGCACAGCATCGGCCCACTCGATGAAAGTCGGAGCGATCCATTGCGGAATGTCCGGCGACGCGAGACGGACGTCGTAGCCTTCGGGCGTAGTGATCTTCGCGTTGGCGGCATGCGCGAGAAGGAGCACCGCGATGCCCCGATCGGTGATCGCATTGAGCGTCGGCAGAAGTTCGCGGTTCACGATGTTCTGCACGATCTCACGGGCCTTGAAGTAGCCGCCGTGCGAGGAGGAGAGTGTGTTGGTCACGGCACCACGGGACTTGCCATCGAGGTCCATCACGACATACTCGACGATTCGCTGCACCGCCCAATCGATGGTGTCGATCGCGATGGCGCCGAGTCCGTCCGACGCGTTTCGCTCGATCTCGATGAGCCAGTCGAAGATCTCGGGCCAACCTTTGAGGTACGGAGTGCGGGTCAGGCCGGGGACGGCACCAGCGCCGTTCTCGCAGTCGAGAAGCAACGCATTGGCTCGGGCGGCGAGGGTGGTCTTTCCGATTCCGGGCGTGCCGTAGAGGATGAGTTTCGGCGGCGCCGGCGTGGTTGTGGTGATGAGGGTTTCGAGAAGGGACATGGGTGCTCCTGCTGCTGGTCGTGACGGATCGAGCGTCGAAGGCGGCAACGCCACACCCTCTATGTCTGCGGCTCATCGCGATTCTGTCGCATGGAAAAGTCACGAAAAACCGCGCGGAGCGCCGGATCATCCCGCAGCTGCTCGATCACCCGGTAGACCGTCGAGCGGTGCAAGCCGCGTCGCTTGGCTGTTTCGTCGGGCGTCAGGTGCATGAGGGCCCGGGCAAAGTCCCGCAGCGGCTCCGGCAGCCTGTCGATCGCGGCATCGACATCGAGGCGGAGCCGGAATTCGGCGGCGCGATGGCGGGTCTTGGGTTTCACGGTGGCGTCGAAGGCGACGTGCAGCCAGCCTTCATCTCGTCTCAATCGCTCTCGATCCCATGCGCGAGTCAACTGACGCGTGACTTCGCGCTCAGCCCTGTGGAGTGCGGCACTGGCAAATGTGTGCCATGCGGCTCCGTCGGTCCTGTACTTGAGTGATGCCTTCACCAGTTCCGCAGCGAGCAGGGCATAGGCTTCAGCTGCATCTTCGTGATTCAGTCGGAGCCGCCGCCTCAATCGGCCGGTGTGGAATTGGAGGCGGGAGATGATGTACGGGTCGAATGGGGTGAGGGTGGGGTCGAAGGTGGATCGTTCACTGGGTCGTCCGCGATGGGGCATTCCGGACCTCTGCTCGTGCGAGCGGGGCCGCGAGCGCGACAGGTCCGGGTGGTTGGCGCTCCGGCGGGTGACGATGTCAGTTCGATTGCCGGCCTGTCGTCTAGGACTGCCGACATGTCGTCGCTCTAACCGCCACACGCACTTTGTGAGCGCGCAACAGCATGACTCTCAATGAGTTGCGTCATGCAATGAACTGAGAAACCTCAAAGATTCCCAGCGACATGTCGCTGGAATCAGTCGGGCTCGATGGAAAAGAGGGCTTTCCAGCCCTTCAACTCATCGTCGTACCGGAATGGACTCGTTTCGATACCGAGGAATTCGCGGAGATGCTTCCCCAGTCGTTCCAGCTGCTTCGGAACCCTTCTACTCGCGCCCTTGCTCTTCCAAGTGAAGACGCCGTAACTCGCGGCGATGTCACGCAAGAGCTCCCACTCGATCTTTGGTCTGGGCGTGTTCTTGTTGCCCATCCCCAGTCCCTCGTAGGAATAGGTCTTGGTTTCACCACGGGCGGAGATCATGATCGAATGCCCGTCCTTGAACTTCATGCTGACGTCCAACCATGTGGCGCCGACGGGTGTCGGGAAGCGCGGCCGCGAAGGCGGGCCGAACAGCACCGGAAGCCTGATTTGCAGAAACGGTCTCAGGATCGACTCCATCGGTCGAAGCAACTCCACATCGCCACCATCGTCGAAGCGAGCGCATTCCGAGAGGGAGATCCATTCGACGGTCGGCATGCCGGGTCTACCCTGAGTCTCGGCAGTCGCGTGGCGGCGGGTTGGAGACACGATGATGAACGGCTTGCCAGCCAACGCTGCAACAGCAAGACTCGCGGCATGAAACGAGTCGGGATCTGGGGCGACGATGAGATATACGGGGAACCGCTCCCCTTCGACCGGAGTGTAGTCGCCGAGCCACCAGGTCCATTGCTGGCCTTCCACTCGTCCGGCCGCGCCGTGAAGCAGCATCGCTCGAGAAATCGATTCCGCCAGGGCATCGACGCTGAAGTTGAGTAGAGCGGCCGTTTCGTGATCCACGGGATCACTGCGTCCAGTCAACTCGCACACCGCAACCAGTTCACCATCGGCGTCCGGCTGGACCAGGCGACTTGATTCTTCGTCATCGAAGCGGATTGTTGATGCCACTTTGCCCGAAGAGACGAGGAACTTCACGGCCTCGCTTCCGTTGTTGTTCAATCGTTCCTGCCATTCTGTCTTCGTGCCTGACCATGTCTCTGGCATTTCGAGCAGATCCCACAGCTCGTGATGATCGGCGGCACGGTGCTCTGGTCCGCCCAAGAGGCCGCGTTGACGAAGAAAGTGCTGTATCAGGTCTGCATCATCATCTCGAGTCAATCGCAGGCGGGCGCCATGATGCAGTGTGGCCTTGCGAGGCTGGCTTGAATCGCTGAAGAGGAACTCCATCTCGGCCTTTTGAACATGCCCCCAGCGGAGCGGCGAGGAACGAATCTGATCCCACGCCGCGAACAGATCGCTGGCCCGCTCCAGCCTCGAGTGCCGAAGCTTGGGCTGGAGCAGTGTCGAAACGCCACATAGCGTAACGCGAGTCAGCCCGGGAACATCATCGCACCAGAGGCACTCACGACCGCGCTTGCGAATCGGATCGAGATCGACGACCACTCGCTGGTCGAAGACTTCGAAATCGCCTCCCAGGGCCAGCCCGAACGCCGCTCGCAGCGCCTCCCGCTCACCCACAGGGTACTCCTTGATGGCAAGTTCCCGATGCACTGAGTCATACGACACCACATCGAACTCAATCGGTTCGAACCCGACGGTGGTGGGCTTGCCGCTCTGGAGTGCACCGTAGCGAATGAACTGGCCGCCGCGCTGAATGACGAATTGCGCGCCTGACTGGAGCGGGAATGCAAAGATATCGGTCGGAGCGCTGAGATGCAAGTCAGCGAGTCGCTCAGCCAATGTGCTCTTGATCCTGGCGATTACTTCAGCCGCCACGGGTTCGTGCGCAAGTTCGACGCCCGGTTTCGCGGCGCAGAGGCGAAGCGACCTGCTGCGCACGCTCAGTTGAGATGCATGTGCCCGGATCAAAATGTTGGGATCAATGAGCCAAGCCTCGACGGCGACATCGGCCGCGGAGAGTTCATCGCCAGTCAGTCGCACCAACCTGGATTCGGCGATCACACGGCGAACGGCATCAGCGCCGGTAGGAGTGGCGATTTGCTCTACGAGATAGAGAACATCGACAAGTTCGGCTGGAGCATGGCGCTGAGCGTCGGCGAGGATCTTCGCAAGCTCGTCGCAGTTGATCTGGTTCGGATCAGCCGGGAGTGGGAAAGACACTTCCTCGAAGTAATCTGAGAAGGGCTCAAGGAGTCGAAGCAGTCGGTCAGGGCGGATCTGTCTCAGAACTTCGGCTCGGGTAAAACGACGGAGTTTTTGACCAGCCATGAGTCGCGTCCTTGCGCGGGCGGTCTGGACGCTGCTCCTTCATCAGCGGGACCGGCTGCGGAGTGTTGGTTTTCCGCATTCTAACCCAGATGACCCGCCTCGTCCCCACCCTGACAGGCTATCCACAGCTTCCGCTGCCTATCCCAATTCACCTCTGCCGCGATGGGCCGCAGGTGGCGCTCGACGATCGGGTCGCGTCCGCAGCTGGTTGGCGGGAGGTTCATCACCGCTACTTGGATGTCGGGGGCGAGGTGGAGCAGATTGAGAATCTGCGTCATGCGGGCCCGGGTGACGTGGCCGACGTGGGCCGCCTCGGCCTGGTCGCGGATCGCTCCCGAGGCGATCAGCCCCTCGATCCGGATCGCCAGCGCCATGAGCCGGGCCACACGCGGGACGCGCTCGCGGTTCTCGACCCTCGGTTCAGGCTTCGGACCGGACCGCATCCGCCGGTGCCCGCCGCCGGCTGTGAAGTGCACCGCCTTGGTCACGGTCATGCCGTGCACGCAGGCTCCTCCTCGGGCACGTTTTCAAGGCCGTGAAACGTCACACTGATCGTTTCGGCCTGTGCGTCGTACTCGACCCGCTGCACGAGCAGTTGCACGAGCCGCTCGCGCTCGGCCGTCGTCAACCGCTCCCACATCGGATCGAACGCCTCCAGCGCCCCGGCCAGTTCATCCTCGTCGAGCAACCGCAACCGGATCGACTCGATCCGCATGGTGAGCCGGCGCATCTCCGCCGACAGCGAGCCGATCTCCTCGCGCAGCGCGCCGGCCCGGGCAGCCGAACCGTTGCGGTCGGCGCCACGATCGACGAGGTCGCGCAGTTCAGCGCGATGGCCATCGAGTTGCCCCGCGAGTTCATCGCGTTTCGCATCCAGTTCATTCGCTCGCTCCCGCAGCCGGCCCTGTGCCCGCTTCACCGACTCGGCCAGGATCGCATCGTCGCGCCCCAGCGCGCGAATCTGGTCGATCACGAACCGCTCCAGGTCCGGTGCCGGCAGGGAGGGATTGGGGCACTCAGTCCATCCGCGCTTCTGCGCCTGCGTGCAGACGTAATACCGGTATCGCCGCTCGGCCCCTGATCTCGTCTTCCGCGCGGTATGGTGGTGGATCATGGCGCAGCCGCAGGCCTTGCAGCGCATGAGCCCTTTGAGCAGCGCGCCGCATTGATTGCGGTTGCCGCGTCCCTCGACGGCGCGGTTTGACTTGAGCATCGAACCGACGCGGCTGAAAGTCTCGTCGTCGATGATCGCCTCGTGCTGGCCGTCGAAGATGTCGCCTTTGTGTGTGACCTTGCCGAGGTAGGCGACACTCGTGAGCATGTGGAAGAGAGTGGATTTGTCGAACCGGCTGCCGCCCATCGGGCGGCCGGCCTTCGTAGTCCACGCCTTGTTGGTCCAGCCCAGCGTGTCGAGGCGCCGGATCGTCTGCATGATTGAGGCGCATTCGAGGTAGAGGTCGAAGATGCGCCGCACCCGGTCAGCCTCGGCCTCGTTGACGACGAGGCGGTTGCCGCCGGCGCGGCGGTCGATGTCGTATCCGAGGATTGGCTTGCCGCCGCCCCACATGCCCTTGCGCTTGGCCGCTGCGATTTTGTCGCGCGTCCGTTCGGAGATGATCTCCCGCTCGAACTGGGCGAAGGACAGAAGGATGTTCAGCGTGAGCCGGCCCATCGAGTGCGTTGTGTTGAACTGCTGCGTGACTGAGACGAACGACACGCCGTGCTGCTCGAACACGCTCATCATCCTGGCGAAGTCGAGCAGCGACCGGCTCAACCGGTCCACCTTGTAGACCACGACGCAGTCGATCAGTCCTGCCTCAATGTCGGCGAGGAGTTGCTGGACCGCGGGCCGTTCGAGGTTGCCGCCAGTGAAACCGCCGTCGTCGTACCGCGCCGGCAGGCAGACCCAGCCCTCTGCTTTCTGGCTGGCGATGTACGCCTCGGCGCTCTCGCGCTGGGCGTCGAGGGAGTTGAAATCCTGCTCCAGGCCCTCATCTGATGACTTGCGCGTGTAGATCGCGCATCGAACTTGCTTGGCCGGCGCGTGTCCGTTGCGGCTGCTCATGCGGTGGCCTCCTTGCGGCGATTTTTGGTGAGGCCGAAGAAGAGCATACCGTTCCAGTGCGAGCCGGTGATCGTGTGGGCGACGGCGCTGAGCGAGCGGTAGACCTCGCCATCGTACTCGAAGCCGTTGGGCAGGATGACGACGCGGTGGACGACGCCCTTGAACTGCCGCGTCAGGATCGTGCCCGGCGGCGGAACCCGCTCGTCGCGCTGGATCGGCATCGGCGTGCTGGCGACGCCGCCATTCATGATCGGCGCGACCGGCCCGTTCGGCGGCCGCAGCCGCAGGTCGGCGTCGTGGGCGAGTTCGCCAGCCCGTTGTCGTGCCTGTTTGATGGCTCGGCTCGCGAGGTCGCCCTCCGCCAAGGCCTGAATCCGCCACGCCACTCGGCGCAGAAGCCACCGCCGGTTGCCCGACCGGGCCGCCTCGCCGAAGACCTCGGCGTATCGCTCCCGGAGTTGGCCCACACTCATCTGCTCAAGGGCGGCGACCTGTCTGCTCACTTCGCCGTTCATCTCGCGCTCTCCACTGCGGGTTGGAACCGTTCACCGCTGGGCACAGTGAGGGCTCGATGGGGCGCGAGTTCAAGGCATGTCTCGGGAGAACTTTCGGAATCCGAGAGACTCGGAGAGTCCACGGCCCGGGCGATCCCGGCGGCGAAGATGTCGAGGATTTCGGTACGCCGGTGGCCTAGAGCGTTCCTAATCCAAGCGTAGCGCGGTTCGGCGCTTGTTCGGTTGCGCCAGGCGGCGGCGTCATCTATGGTGTGTGCGACTCATGTTCGAGTCGGACAAGGAGCCAGGATGGCTGGACCGTATTCGAAGGATCTGC
>CAUJHZ010000056.1 GCA_963205185.1 Planctomycetota bacterium
GCTCCTCGCACTGGGCAAGCCCAAGAAGGCCGCCCTCATCGCCGTCACCCGCAAACTCCTCACCACCATCAACGTCATGATCCGAGACAACCAGCCATGGAATCCTTCAATAAACACTTGACTTCAAAGACAGTCGCTACATCCTGGTCACGTCGGCGTGTCGCGGAACGGCACGGCGGCTATCTGGCAGTCGTCCTCGAACACGATCATCCCCGGCCGATCGGTTCTGAGGATCTCGGTCGCAATGCCGTACTTCTCCAACACGGCGCAAAGCCGATGCATGCGCTGGATGTGATCGTGTGCGGTTTGCCGGTACCACGAGATGGCGTTCGGTGCGGCGTTGGGCTTGCGCGATCGCGAAAGTCTTCCCGGTTCATCCAAATGCTCTTCGTACCAGTTCAGAACCGCTCTCAAGTCGGCGCGATCGGCCGCTTCGATAACTTGGTCAGATTTGAGGAGCTGAAACGCGGCCTGAAACACGCCGAGCCGGCGATGCGAGTCTTCATCGATTCGACTACAGACGAAGCGGAGGTACATGGCGAATAAGCATATGTTGCCGGCGGCGCTTACTTCGCTGCATCCATAAACTCGAACAGCCTCTCCTGCATCAATTCGTTCAGCGCCTCATGCTGCGGGCCACTCTCGACTCGCTGGAACACCTCGTACAGCTCGCGAAGCTGCTCATCAGTCAGCGATTCGAAATAGGGCCAATAGTTGTGCGTGTCGTAAGCGGCATCGTGGGGCCGACCGTGCCCGCGCGATCTGTGAAGGAGGCCGTAGCCATCGCCCGCGTACGAAACCCAGCGGTGCTTGAGGTTTTCACCTCCGAGCCGCGTCTCAATGGGAGAGGTCTCGTACCACTCACCGGTCTTGAAGCCAAAGATCCACTCGCGATAGCCCATATGCGAGCAGGTGTATTCGCAGGCGAACGCTCGGTCGGTGTAGATCGTGGGGTCCAGCACTACCAGCAGGATTGCTCCGGCGGCGACGATTGAGCCGGCAATCAGGGTGCGCCTTCGCATGGTGAACGATAGTTGCTTGATCAGGTCAGGAACTGACGGTTGGGCGGCTGCGCGCAGTGGTCTGCGAACCGCGCTCGCCGATGCTTCGCTCCACCCCGCTTTGTCAGGTTGCACCTGACCTACTCGCTGAAAGGGTGCACGTTGCCCGCCGCCGTTCGCAACGCGCGATGCGCAACGCGGGGCGCCGCACGCCACGAGAACTCCTTCAGAGTTCAATGAAATACGACTCACGTTCCGGGGGTGGCGCTCGAAGACTCGCTTCACGCCCCGGCTACTCACGATCACGCCTTCGGCGTGCAGGAGGGGCGTCATTGCCCTACTTCTTCATCCACCGCTTCCACCAGTCGGTGATCTGGTGCAGGCGGTGCAGGCGCATGTCGGGCGGGCCGCCTCGGCTCATGCCGTGGCTCGTGCTGCGCGGGTAGCGCACCATGCGCGCCGGGACGTTCTGCAGCTTGAGCGCGGTGAAGACCTGTTCGGCCTGCTCGATGTTGCAGCGCAGATCGCCTTCGCTGTGGATGATGAGCATCGGCGTCTTGACGCCCTTGAAATACCTGATCGGGCTCGCGTTCCAGCGCGCCTCGGGCCGGTCCCACGCGTTGCCTTCCCAGTAGTGGTCCGGCAGCGACATGTAGTCGCTGTTGCCGAACTTGCTCACGAGATTGGAGACGCAGCGGTCAGTGATGGCAGCGCGGAACTCGTCGGTGTGGCTCACAGCCCAGTTGGTCATGTAGCCGCCGTAACTGCCGCCCATGATGCCGATGCGCCTGCGATCGATGTGGCGGTGCTTTTTCATGAAGGCGTGCACGGCCTGGATGTCCACCCAGTCGGCCACGCCCCAGCTGCCGCGAATCGCGGCCGTATGTTCGCGGCCGTAGCCCTTGGAGCCGCGCGGATTGGAGAAGACCACGACGTAGCCTTGGGCCGCGAGCACCTGGAACTCGTGGAAAAAGCCGATGCCGTATTGCCCGTGCGGCCCGCCGTGCACTTCGAGAATGCCGGGGTACTTGCGATTGCCCTTTGCATCGGGCGGCACGAGCACCCACGCCTGCACCTGCGTGCCGTCGGCTGTCTTGATCCAGTGCTCCTTGATATCGGCAAGGTTGAGTTGATCGAGCAGCGGGCCATTAAGATTGGTCAGCGACGTGAGTTTGAACTGCGAAGCGGCGGTTTCGGCGACGCCGATCTCGTCGAGCGCCGTCGCCGTGCCGCGCACGATGGCCATGCGCTTGCCGTCGCGGCTGAGGCTGCCGATCTGATGAGCCGCGACGCCCTTGGTGTGAAAGGCGATGGACCCGCCGCTGCGCGCGACCGAGGCGATGTGCGTCTGGCCGTGCCAACCGATCTGCATGTAAATGCGCCGGCTGTCGGGCGCCCAGCGCAATCTGGGCGCGAACTCGGCCTCGGACGTGTCGCTGATCGACACGGCCATGAGGCAGTAGTCTTCGCCGCCCGTGAGGCTCTGGGCGTCGCCCTTGACGGGATCGCAGATGAACAGTTCGAGATTCTCCGTGCTGTACGAATCATCCATGCCCACGCGGCCGGCGTAGGCGATCGTCCTGCCGTCGGGCGACCAGGCGACGCTGCTCTTGGGGCCTTCGGGCAGGTTGCGAATCGGCGTGGCCCGGCGCGTCGCGAGATTGATGCGGATGATCTCATCCTTCCACGGCCGGGCGTAGGCCAGCCGGTCGCGGTTGCGCGTCACGGCGAGTTGCCTGCCGTCGGGCGAGAAGTCGTAGGAGAAGTAGCCGGTGGTGTCGCGCGTTTCGAGCGTGCGACTCTTGCCGGTCGAGGCGTCGATGAGATGGAGTGCGTAGCGCTGGGCGTTGAAGTAGCCGTCGCCGTCGTAGCGGCAGAACCAGTCGTCGAGGACGCGCGGCGGATCGCAGTTGCCCCCCTGCTCGCGCTGCTTCTTTGCGTCACTTGTCCAATCCGGATCCTGCGGGCGGAAACTGGCGGCGATGAATCTGCCGTCAGGCGACCACTTGAAATCGCGCAGCGAACCTTCGGGAAACGCCGTCAGGTCGCGTGCTTCGCCGCCCGCGGCGCTGATGAGCGCGATCTGCGGGCGCTCCTTTGTGCGGCCGCTGATGAACGCAATGGTCGAGCCATCCGGCGACCAGCGCGGGTGGCGGTCCTTGTTGCCGGATGTGAACGGCCGTGGCTCGCTCCAGTTGCCCCTGGCGTCGGCGCTGACGATCCAGAGGTTGAGCGCGTATTCGTTCTTCTCGCCGACGGTCTTGTTGACGAAGACGATGCTCCGGCCGTCGGGGGATATCTGCGGATCAGACAGCCAGCGGAACTGCAGGAGATCTTCAGCCGTAATGAGGCGTCGGCGCTGGGTGGTGCGGCGCGAGGTGGTGCGGCGCTTGCCGCGGACTTTGCCGTTGCGCGTTGCGCGTGATGCAGCCATGATCGAACGTCTCCTTGCAGCGGTCGTGACGGGACGATCATGCTACGCCCGATGCGCGCGGCAGAATAAAGCCCAGGAAAGGCATTCCCCTGGGCGTTGTGCGCGAAGCAGAAGATGTCGCGGTCGCCGCTATGGAATCTGCGCGACGTTGCTGGTCGTGCACGGCGAGGCATCGACGACCACCATCTGCAGGTAGCCGCCGCACGCGATTGGGGCGGCATGACCGCGGATCGCGCCCTCGCCGTTTGGGCCGGTTCTGAAGTATCGTGCAACACGTATGCCGCGCGATCCGAGGCCGAGCAGTGTCCCGCCGCACGGGCCGCCAGGCAGCAAGTAATCTCCGAGTTCCTGACTGAAGCACAGCACGGCGATTCGACTCGCCGTAGCACCGCTCCAGCGGACTTCCACCTGCCCAGGGCAGTCCCCCATCAGAGAGATTGCCGGATCGCTGGCGAACGATGCAGGAGCGACGAAAGCCATAAGCAAGCCGGAGGCGGCGATGCGCATCTGCACTCTGATTCTGCTCATTGATCTCGATTTCATATTTCAACCTCCTCGAGCAACGTACTCTTAGTTTGGGAAGGTGTATTGAATCAGGTTCGACACGCGACAGTCCGAAAGGTCCACTGCTTGGAGATAGTGCATCTGCCCGGCCCAGCCGCTGGGAACGGAGTAGTCGTAGATGATCGCCGCGCCATTTGTGCCTGCGGTTGCCGTGCCGAGCACAGATGCATTCGCGATGCCTACGTAGACATTCGAGCAGCCGGAAACGGCCGTTTGGCCCGTGGTCGATCCGTAGTAGAAGCGAACCGTGGCGGCATTTGTCGCGCCCGCTGCCTTAAAGTCGTTGTCTTCGCCTGCCAGACCTGGATGAGGGTCGCGCGTCCAGAGATCGCCCGTGGCGAGCGCCAGTGAGTTGAATGCGTTGATCCGTCCATGCCCGTGCAGCGTGGAGTTGTAGTCCACAATCGGATCGCAGCCCGTATACAGGAGGTCGAGGACGTCTTCGCGATCGAGATTCGGATCGTACGACCAAAGCAGTGCGCATAGGCCCGCCACTTGCGGTGTGGCGTATGAGTTGCCGCTGCCGAGCGTGCCGTATGCGTCGCTGGTGCCACAAGAAGTGGAGAAGATGAGCGTGGCGGGCGCCATGACGTCGATGAAGCCGCCGACCGGCGATCCCTGCAACTCACCAAGCCACCGCTCATCCTGCTGATCGACTCCGCCGACCGTAATCACATCTGGAAGTGGAGCCCACCATTCGAAATCCGCTTGGTTCCCGGCCGCCTGCGCGATCAAGACTCCGTATTCGTCAACAAGTTCATCGGTGTTGTCATACCACATGGTCCATGTGGTTTCATCATCGAATGGTATGGTTGCGGTCGAACAGAGTACGCGGTCTCCAGCGTCGGCGGCAACCCACATACAGGCGAGAACCTGGTCGGAATGCCCATCATAAAATTTCAGCATGCGGTGGCGGAGTGTCCAACCTATGCCTGATACGCCGTCCTGGTTGTTTCCGGTCGCCGCCGCGATACCAAGGACTCGTGTGCCGTGACAGTATCCTCCTCCGAAGTCACTGATATCACCTCCATCGAGTTCCCACTTGCCAAGCGTAACCGTTTCTCCCATCTCGAAACCTTCGAGGCGGTACTCTCCCAGTTCACTCAGATCTTCGTGATCCACTTCCATCCCCGCGTCGATCACGCCGATCACTACATTGTCATCACCTTCGTGGTGAATCTGCCAGGCAGCACAGGCTTCGATGCGCTTCAAGTGCCACTGGTTATCGAGATACTCATCGTCCGGACACTCGTTCAGGACCGATTCAGTCGTCCCGGTTGAGCACGGGTACGTCTTCCAGTTCGGGCAGACGTATCTGTAGTACCCCGTCGCAAGCAGTTCCTCGCCGAGGTCGTTCTCGGTGCGGCCCTGAGGCACGTTGAACCAGTACTCATCCATCCGCTCGTGGTAGCGGTAGACGTGTTCGCCCAACGTTCGTACCGTGTAGGCAGTTGCCTCCGCGTAGAGTTCCTCAGCGCGCTGTCGGCTGTAGCCCCGCTCCATCCAGTGCTCGACCTGGAGCGGGCGGACCACCATCTTGCCGGTGAACTCCCAGCGGCCCTCCTGCTCGGTCCAGCGCTGGGCGCGGGAAGGCGATGCGGCTTCAATGAGCCACACGAGCAGCGCCAGCGCGATCAGAAGGGTTGCGCGTTCGGGGGGGGGCTAACGCGATGGATTGTGGTTCGGGCCATGGTGGCCTCCTTCTGATTATAAGACTACCTCACCATCGCCGCAGCCGTCAATCAAATCGACCCGATGATCCTGATATTCTCGCGATCAGGGTCGTCTTCCTGAAAACCGGGCTGCGACACTCGCTCCGAACACCCGCGCCCGCCCGGCGCTGCCTCCAAGCGCCCGGCAGGCGCGGTGGCCTGAATCAGACGCCGCGCCGATGGTCATGGAATCTGCACGACGTTGCTGGTGGTGCAGGGACTTTCCACGACGATGAGTTGCACGTAGCCGCCGCACGCACCGGTGCCGACCTGGCGGTTCACCTGCCCGCTGCCGCTGCCGGTGTTGATCGTGTTGACAAGGCGGAGGTTGTCGGTGCCCAGACCGAGTTGCGTGCCGCCGCACGGACCCTGGGGCAGAACGAAGGACCCGGTGTTGTTGGCGAAGGCGATGGCCAGCGGCCGGCTCGGCGTGGCGTTGCTCCACGCGAGGGTGATGGTGCCGGGGCATTGGCCGCGAATGGAGAGGCCCACGCCGCCACCACCACCGCCCGAGCCGAGCCACTCGGCGACGTTGGCCGAGAAGACACCGCCGTCGAGCGTGTCCCATCGGTCGTCTTCGAACACGTTGACGTCGAGCATGGTGAGCACGTTGTCGGTTCCGTTGCCGGTCCAGAGGGTGGCGGTGTTGATTGTGAAGATGCTCGTCCCGCCGACAGCGATGCCGCCGTTGGGGATGTTGACGGAGTTGACGCCGTCGGTGAGGATGGGAATGGGCGTGGCGACGTTGTAGTTGCCGTTGGATTCCTGGTTGGTGGCCGAGCCGCCGGCGACGGTGCACAGGTCGTTGTCCCAGGAGTACCAGAGCGAAGGATTCTCTCCGATCATGAGCACGCGCCGGCCCGTGGCGATGTACTGCGTGAGGTTGGTCTTCTCGGTCGGCGTGAGCACGGCGTTCCATTCGCGGATCTGCACCATGATCGCGTCGTACTGGAGCATCTGCGCGTAGTCTTCGAGATTGGGCGCGATGTCCACGGCGGAGAACCAGAGGTTGATCTCAGCCGAGAAGTTGTCGTAGCGGTAGTCGCCGTAGCCGAAACCAAAACCGTGCCGCTCCTGCGAGCAGAGGAGGCGCTGCTGGGCCAGGGCGCTTGCTGAACTGAGGCACACGACCGCGGCAGCGCACAGGGTGGTGAATGAACGGATGGACATGGCATTTCTCCTCTCCCGGGAACGGGCCCGGCGGCCGATCGCACTCGCGGCGGCTGCGTCTGCGCGGGGTCGCGCAGCGTGCGGCTCGCCGATGCGCTCATGGTAACTGAAAGTGGCCGCGTCTGTCAATCCCGGGCGGGGCATTCTCGCACGCCAGTGGGAAAGAAAAGTGCGGCAGCCCGGTGGTGAGACCGGGCTGCCGCGAGATTCGCGATGCCGTGAGGCGGAAGACTGATGCACGGCGGCAGAAAACAGCAGCCCCGCCATGTGGCGGGGCTGCGGAGAATCTCGCTTTGAAAGAGCGTGCGCGAGGCACGATCGTCAGGCGATTATGGCAGCTGAGCAACGTTGCTCGTGGTGCAGGGGCTGGCGTCCACGACGACCAGCTGGATGTAGCCACGGCAGGCGGCGGTGCCGGCGTTGCCGTTCACCTGGCCGCTACCGCTGCCGGTGTTGACCTGGTTGACCAGTTGCAGTTGCATCGTGCCGAGGCCGAGTTGGGTGCCGGCGCAGGGGCCGCCCGGGATGACGTAGGCTCCGGTGTTCTTGGCGAAGACGATGCCCATGGGCTTGTTGGGCGTCGCGCCGCTCCACGCCACGGTGATGGTGCCGGGGCACTGACCGCTGAGGGTAAGGCCGAGACCGCCGAGGGTGCTGTAGGTGCGGAAGGTGTAGTCGAAGCCGGGGAAGGAGCCGTAACCGGGGTTGGCGTAGACCTGGCCGTAGGGATACTGGTTCGTCACGTCGCCGGCGATGCCAAGAGTCTGGTTTCCGGTGAAGCGCAGGTAGTACGTCGTGTTCGCGTTGATAGCCACGGGGCTCCAGGAGACATCGCACCACGTGCCCTGCGTGCCCTGAGCCGAACCGGTGGCGAGCATCTGGCCGCCGCCATTGGGCAGGGTCGTCCACAGTTCGATGGTCACGTTGTCCGACGAACCGATGCCCGCCTGCAGGAAGATTCCGGCGCCGCAGATGCTGTTGGCGACCTGGTGCTGGAACGACTGGGCGAGGTCGCCCTGATTGAAGTGGGCCATGTAGGCGTTGTTCGTCGAGGCGTTCTGGTCGATGTTGCACTGGGCGTTAGCGACGCCACAGGTGGCTGCGAGAAGCGCAGCAGACAGCAGGATCTTTCTCATCTCGTTTTCTCCTTCTCAATCCTCAAGTGGATGGGATGCGCCTCGAATCGCCGAACCGTTCGGGGATGCGAGCATTAATGATACCGGCATCCCGGAAAAAGCAACACGATTCCTTCCTCGTCACACAACAAAATAGAAAACGCTCACTCTTCCCGACACTGGGGCTGTTTCCGGACACCATTACTAGGGGGGTCGTGCTGCAAGCCTACCGGGGTTTGGGGCGCAGGTTATCTGCCCCTCATCCAGGTCCCCGAGCGCCAAGCGGCTCACTCCCGGTCGAGCACCATCGAAATCAGGTGGTCCGCGCCGCTGCGGGGGTAGGAGAGGTCGAGCCGGCCGTTGAGTTCGAACGTGACCAATCCGGTGAGCAGGCTGGTTCCCGCGCCCAGGCGCGGCGGCAGCGCTGGAGGCGGGCCGCCCGACTCGCGCCAGCGCAGTTCCACGGCGATGGTGTCCGCCACCGACTCGGCGCTGCGGATGCACCAGTCAACGCCGACGCGGCCGACGGCGCGGCCCAGCGCGCCGTGCTTGATGCTGTTGAACATGAGTTCCTGGATCACCATCGCCAAGGGAATCGCCTGCCGCGGCACGACGCGAAGTTCCGGCCCGCTGGAGGCGACGCGGCCGGCCAGGTCCGGCAGAATGGAGGACCGCACCAGTTCCGTCAGCCGCAGCGGACTCCAGTGCACGCGCGACAGCAGCGTGTGCACGCCGGCCATCCCCGACACGCGCGAACGCAGCGTCGCCGCGAATGACTCGACCGTCTGTCCGGACTCGCTTGCCGTGAGATCGATGAGCGAAATGAGCGCCGCGAGGTTGTTGCGGATGCGGTGGTCGAGTTCGTTGAGCATGCGATACTGGCGCTCAACGCTCTGCCGGTGGGCCTGCTCGGCGCGCTTGCGCATCGAAATGTCGCGCACGATCGACAGGACGCAGTCGCGGCCGCACGGCACCATGCGCACTTCGTAGTGCCGCCGCTCGCCCGGGCGCCGCGCCTCGTACTCGTACATCTGCATGGAGCGCTCGGCGAGCGTGCGCTCGAGGGCGCGCTGGTGGGCGTCGAGGTCGGTGCCGGCCATGACCTCGCGCATCGACCGGCCGAGAAAATGCTGCGGCTCGGCCATGAGCCGCGCGCCCGGAGGGGCGTGGTAGTCGAGGTACGTTCCATCGCGGTCGATGAGAAAGATGCAGTCCGGAAGAGCGGCCAGCAGCGCGGTGCTCCGCTCCTGCCCGGCCTGCGCCTGCGCCTCGGTCTCCATGCGCCGTGTCACGTCCATGAGCACGCCGCTGAAATACGGCTCGCCGCGCTCGGGAGTGACGTGCACCATGCGATTCTCGAGCCAGATCCATTCGCCATCGCGGCGGCGGGCCCGAAAGCGCGACTGCAGGACGCCGATCGATCCATGCTCCTTCCACGTGCCCACGCGCGCGCGGAGAGCGTCCGCATCCTCAGGGTGAATCAGCGAGAGCAGCGAGGCTGGATCGGCCACGAACTCCTCGGCCCCGCAGCCGAGCAGGTGCACGACGTTGCTGGAGATGAAGTCGCGTCCGCCGCCGGTCTCATACAGGACCAGGTCGTGGAGGCGTTCGAGGACGACGGCGAGGCGGTCCTCCGAGTGGCGCAGCGCATCGAGAATCGTTGCCGACTCAGCGTCGCCGACGGCGTGCACAGGCTCGACGGCCGCTCCTGGACTCTGGCTCGACATGCATCATCCTACGAGCCGCCGCGTGGTCCGTCGCTTGGCGGCGCCAAACAACAGGCCCCGCCTCCTGATGGAGGCGGGGCCGGTCGCGTCAGGTTACTGCGGCGATCGCGATTACGGAATGGTCGCGTAGTTGCTCGTGTCGCAGGCGGGAATGTCGTGCATCTGCAGGTAGTCGCCGCACGCCTGGGTGTTTCCGGAAACGGATCGGTTGCCCGTGCCGGAGTTGAACGTGTTGATCAACTGGATGTTCTGGTTCCCCAGCCCGAGGTAGGTGCCCTGGCAGGGGCCGAACGGAATCTGGAAGTTGCCGAGGTTGCGGGCGAAGACCAGCGCGAGCGTCACGTTCGGACGCGCATTGGACCAGGTCACCGTAATGCGGCCCGGGCAGGTCCCGGTGATCGACAGGTCGAAGTGATCGACTTCGCAGTAGGTCAGATCGTCCATCGTCCAGTTGTTGAGCGGCGAGACGAACTCGATTTCATCGACGCGGAAGTCGTACGCCGCATCGAGCCAGCGCGGCACGCCGTCACCGTTCATGTTCAGCGTCGCCGTGGTCGCGACCACCACGCCGGCGCGCTTCAGGCGCATGGTGACTTCCGTACCCGTGGCGCCGGAGAACCACGCGCCTTCGACGCGCACGTCGCGGCCGAAGTGAAGGCTGCCGGTCGTCCCGGTTTCGGCATAGGCGCGCTGCGCCAGCGACTTGGGCGTGTAGGGATCCTGCACGGTCTCATAGTGGTTCCAGTTGGTCCAGGTGGCGATCCCGCCGTACCCGTTGGTCACGTCGCCGCTTCCCGAGAGATTGTCAAAGTTCACGACGGTGCAGGTTTCGCAGTAGACGAGGTTATCCATGACGAAAAACCCGAGGTCGCCGTCAAACTCCACGGCGTCAACGGCGCCGCTGTAGCCGGTCGATCGGTACTGCGGTATGCCGCTGCCGTCGGTCGTCACCGAGGCGCTGGTGTGTACGAGGCCGCCGTTGCGATAGAGGCGGAATCGAATCGGCGCGTGGCCCGCGGGGCCGGAGAACCAGGCGCCCTGCACGACCACCTCGCGGCCGAAGGAAAATCGCGAAGATTGTCCCTGTGGAACGTACACGCGCTGCGCCGGCGACTTGGCGATGTACGGCGGCTGCGGCGTCTCGTAGTAGCGCCAGGCGCCCCAGTCGGCGACGCCCCCGGCGCCTGCGGGCACAATGCCTGAGCCGGTGAGTTCATCGAAGTCGGCGGCAGTGCACGCAGGCCGCGTGAAGCGGAAATTGGGCCCGTATCGATCGAAGGTCGTGGACTGCGTGGGCATGCGGAAGCCGCCGGAGTTGGCTTCAAAGCGGCCGTCGCCGACGTGGGTGATGATCGGGTCGAAGATGTCTTCGCCGAATGCATCGACGACGATGCCGTCGGTGTTCGAGACCGCGGAGTAGTAGCCGATGGTGTAGTTCGTGCCGGCGTTGAGGCGGGCGTAAGCGCCGATCCAGCGGTAGTGATTGGCCAGTTCGGCGGCCGTGCCGTCGGGAAGCGTGGCGTCGGCGACCAGGAGCTGGTCGCTGGTGCGCCAGATGCCGATGCGGTGGTCAATGTCCATGCCGTCGTCATCGCGATCCCACACGCCCAGATGGGTCACGACGATGTTCTCCGCGGGAACAAACTGCCAGCCGTGCATCGAGTCGGCGGCGGGTGTGCTGTCGTTGCCATGATTGAACATGGTCATTGCGTCGGTGTAGTAGCCGAGCATGGGGGCGGCGCCTGGCGAGGCCACCGGCGGCCCGTCATTGCGGCCCGGTGCGGCGACGTCGCCGCTCTGACCCATCGCCCCGGAACAAAAAATGGACAACGCCACAGACAGCGTCAGTGCACGTTTCATCGCTCTCTCCTGTTTGTTGATACTGGTGATTGACCCACGCGCCATGTGCGGGGCCAGATGTGCCACGTCCGATAGTTTGGCCAGCGGCGGACAATTGTCAAGTGATGCGCGGTGAATTACTCAACCTTGCGCGCGGCAAACCGCGCAACCGCCTGTACAGGCGGCAAGCGGCAGCCGTCGCTGGAGGAATTGCCGATCTGTTGCGACTCCCGAACTCAGCGGATCTGCACCACGTTGCTCGTGCCGCAGTCGCTCAGGCCGATCGCCTGAAGATAGTGGCCGCAGGCTCCGCTGTCGGCGTCTCCCTCGATGTTGGCGATGCCCGACGCGTTGAAGCGCAGCAGCGCGAGGCGGCGGGCGGTGTTGTCCAGACCGAGCATCGTGCCGGCGCACGGTGCGCCGTTGGGAATGCGCGCACCGCCGGTGGCCTCGGCGAACAGCAGCGCTGCGCGCGAGCCGGGCGAGCCATTTGAGATCGCCACGGTCACCTGCGCCGGACAGCCGCCCACGAGCGACAGATGCAACCCGGGCGGCGCGGCGCCGTTGCGCAGGATCTGCACCGTGTCGTCGAGTTCATCGATGAGTCCGAGATCGAGATCGCCGTCGTTATCGGCATCGAACATGACCGAGCAGGATGCGGCACTGCTCGCCGCAAATTCGCGCAGAAACGAAAACCGCCCGGCGCCGTCGTTGATGAACAGGCTCCAGTCGCCGCTGAAACTCGCGTTGATCCAGTCAAGATCGCCGTCGCCATCCAGATCGCCCAGATCGGTCGCGAGCGGGAACTCGTCGGTGATATGGCTCGTCGCCGGGGCGAGGTTGCCCGCGCCGTCACCCAGCAGCGCGACTCCGGCGCCCGGCGAGAAGGCGTTGACGCCGACGACGTCGGCGTTCCCATCGCCGTTGAGATCGCCCAGGGCGATCATCCACGTGTAGCCGCCGCTCGATCGCGACGAGGCAAGCGTGAACGTGCCGTCGCCGTTGCCGGTGAGAACGACGATGAGGGTGGAGTTGACGGTGCTGGCGACGAGGTCGAGTATGCCGTCGCTGTTCATGTCTGCCGCGCCCAGGCCGTATTCGCCCGAGCCGCCGCCTTCGAAGTATTGAGGTGGGTTGAAAGTTCCATCGCCGCGATTGATGAGCGTGCAGAGATTGCTGCTGCTCGAGTTGGTGTTGACGATGTCCATGTGTCCGTCGCCGTTGGCGTCCACGACCGCCACGCCGCGCGGCGCGTTGCCGACGTTGTACTGCGTCTGCGGCAGGAAGGTGCCGTCGCCGCGCCCGAGCAGGACGGAGATCGTGTTCGTGTTGATGTTGGCCACGCACACATCCGCGAACCCGTCGTGATTGAAATCGGCAGGCTCATTCGGGCTTGCGCGACGATTCACCGGATACGGCCCGCTGAAGTTGTTGAACTCGCAGTTGCCCTCGGCTTTGTTGATGAAGACGCGCAGATCGGCCGAGTCTTCGTTCACCGTGGTGAGATCGAGAAACCGGTCGCCGTTCAGGTCCGTCGCCAGTGCGCCGTAGGCGCGCGTGCGCGTGTTGGGGTTGGTGCGCGTACTGAGCGTCTGCACCGGCTCAAAGCCCAGCCCGGCAGGTTGGGCGCGCGTCCAGAACAGATGCGAGTAGCCCGCGGCACGCAAGGGATCGCCGGAGACGCCGCGAATGTCGTGCGAGAGGATCACCATCACCGTCTCGCCGGCCGAGAATGGTTGATCCGGCGTGAGCGTCACGACCCGGTCCTGGTCTGAATAGGAGAAGGAACCCGCGGCAGTTCCGCTCCAGCGCCCGAACGCCCAGAACGAAGCGGCGGTGATCGTGCTTCGATCGACCGGCTGATCGAACGTGACAGCGATGCTCGCATCCACCGGCGCGGTCAGCGAGTTCGACGCCGGCGCGATCTCGATCACGCCGATGTTCTGAGCTAAGGCGGCTCGGCCGCACAGCGCCAACGCGGCGGCGGCAAGGGCCAGGCGACCGTTGATGACGGCGATCGTGCGAATCATGGGCTCTCCTCCAGCAGTTCGCGATCGGAATGGTCCACTCCCTGTGAACACTCCCAACCGCCGCCCGGTTGCAGGTATTCCTGAGAACACGGCAGCGCGTAGGCCGGGACAAGGCTCGGCGCAGGCCCGGCACGTTGGATCCGCGGCCTCGATTGACGGGCGTGCTCAAGCACCCGCGCAACTGCCGGGCCGCGCCCCATTCGACCGGGCTCATGGCAAGCACAGCGGCGGCCCCGACGTACTGCTCCGGCCCGGCGCTCGCGAACTCTGGCTTGGCGGCGGCGCGGGCGGTACGATGGTGCAGCCAAAGGAGGCGCCCGATGCGCGCAACCGTCTTGTTCGGCGTGCTGCTTCTGCTCCTGTACTGTGCCGCCGCGCGGGGTCAGGACACCAAGGCCGATCCGGTGCAGCAGCAGCTCGATGCGCTGCTCGCCGCGCACGAGGCATCTGAACTCGCGTACGCGGATGCGTACCGAGCCTTCCTGCCGCGCTTCGAGAAGTTCATCGAGGAGCATCGCGGCAGCGAGCCCGAAGCCCGCGCGACGCTCTGGCTCATCCAGCAGACGTGGTGGCTGCGCGAGGGCAACAGCATGGAGAAGGTCAACGGGGCCGCCATGCCGCTGGCCGAAGACCTGCTCAAGCGCCACGCCGACTCGCCGCAACTCGATCTGCTCGTGGAGTACAAGTACAACTTCAGCAGGGAGCAGCGCGAGACGCTGTTCAACCGCCTGCTCGAAATCTCGCCGCACGCATCGGTGAAGGCCGCAGCGCACTTCGGTCTGGCGCAGGGCTCGCCGGCCCGCGACGAAGACGGCTCGCCGAATGAGCACTTTGCGCTGCTCACGACCGAGTTCGCCAAGGTGAAGTGGCGCGAGACCACCTACGGCGCCATCGCCGACGCTTACCTCAACCCGCTATCGCCGGCCGATCTGGCGCCGGGCAAGCCCGCGCCGGAGATCGAAGGCATCGATCACAACGGCAATCCGATGAAGCTGTCGGACTATCGCGGAAAGGTGGTGCTGCTCGACTTCTGGGGGGACTGGTGAGGCCCCTGCCGGGCCATGTACCCACACGAGCGGTCGCTCGTGCAGAAGTATGAGAACAAGCCGTTTGCCATCGTCGGCGTCAACAGCGACCCGACGCCCGAGTTCCTGCGCACCGTGATGAAAGAGAAAGACCTCACCTGGCCGTCGTTCTTCGACGGAGGCGGCACCGGCGGACCCATCGCGACGCGCTGGGGCGTGCGCGGCTGGCCGACCGTCTACGTCATCGATCACAACGGGATCATCACGGACGGCCATCGCGGCAATCTCGACGAGGTCATCGAGCGACTGGTCAACGAAGTGCCGCCGGCGAAGTGAATGTCGCGGGCTCGATGGTGCGAGCGCCGTCGAGTCTACGCCGTGGCCTGTCCTGCGTGTTTGCCCTCGAGCACTTCTTCGATCACCTTGTCGATGAACGCCGGCAGGTCGTCGGGCGTGCGGCTGGTGACCAGACCTTCATCGACGACGACTTCCTGATCGGTCCAGCGCGCTCCGGCGTTCTTCAGGTCGTTCTTGATTGACGGGTAACTCGTAACGGTGCGGCCCTCGACGACGCCGCAGTCGATGAGGATCTGCGGGCCGTGGCAGATCGCCCCGACCGGCTTGCCCTTCTTGAAGAACTCGCGCACGAACGTGGTCGCATCTTCGCGCATGCGCAGCTTGTCCGGGTTCATGACTCCACCGGGCAGGAAGAGCGCGTCGTAGTCATCTGAGTTGGCGTCTTCGATGGTGTGATCGACCTCGACCTCGTCGCCCCACTTGTCATGCCGCCAGCCGCGGATGCGGCCGGACTTGGGGCTGATGACGTGCACCGTCGCGCCGGCGTCGAGCCAGGCCTTCTGCGGCTCGACGAGTTCGCTTTGCTCAAAGCCGTCGGTGGCGAGAATGGCAATGGATTTGCCTTGCAGTCTCGAACCGTTGCCGCCGGCGTTCCCATTCCGGTCCTCGCTGCGGCCGGAGTCGTGTTTCGTGTGCTTCATGGCCATAGGGCGCCTCCTTTGCGGGAATGTAGCAGCGCGCCGCGCGCGGCTGCAGCGCCGATGCTCTATCGCCCTGCTAGAGCGTTCCTAATCCAAGCGTAGCGCGGTTCGGCGCTTGTTCGGTTGCGCCAGGCGGCGGCGTCATCTATGGTGTGTGCGACTCATGTTCGAGTCGGACAAGGAGCCAGGATGGCTGGACCGTATTCGAAGGATCTGC
>CAUJHZ010000057.1 GCA_963205185.1 Planctomycetota bacterium
CGCTACGGAACGGTCTTGGGAGACCGAGGTCGGGACGATCTGCCGACCGGCCAACGACGCCCCGCCGCGCGGCGGGGCGTCGTTGTCACTGGCACAGTCATACTCGAATCAGACCACAGAGGAAAGATACAAGGTCGGGACAAGGCTTTGCGCAGGCCCGGCAATTCGCTGCGATTGACTTGCGCGCGTGTCACGCGTTCGCAACGTCCCGTCTTCGAGGCCGAAGGCCTCATCGTGAGTAGCCTGGGGTCCAGGGAGCGCAAGCGAGCGCGACCCCCGGTGGTGCCTCGCGCCGCACGTCCAACGCCCGTGCTGACGCGTGGGGCTCGGATTCGAAATCATCGCCTTGCGAGGAACCGAGCCCCGACCGTGAGGGAGGGTCTTCGCCGACCGCCGGCCTTCGCGTTGCCGTTCATCCATTCCGCGCCGCACGTCCAAGTCCCGTGCTGACGCGTGGGGCTCGGATTCGGTCTTCCCCGACCGCCGGTCTTCGCGTTGACGTGCATCTATTCCGCGCCGCACGTCCAACGCCCGTGGCGACTCGTGGGGCTCGGATTCGGTCTTCGCCGACCGCCGGCCTTCGTGTCGACGTGCATCCATTCCGCGCCGCACGTCCAACAATCGTGCTGACGCGTGCGAACGGGCAAATGCTTTCGCGAGACCGTTACGGCAAATCGAACAGCAGCACCTGGCTGTGGGCCAGGGCTTCGATGTCCAGTTGCGCCGGGCCGTCGAAAGCCACGGCGTCGCCGGCCTTGAGTTCGGCTTCGCGGAAGCGGATGCAGCCGGTGGCCACGTGCAGGTAGCCGTGCCTGGCTTCGAGAAGATCGATCTCCAGACGCTTGCCGGCGTCGAGGTCGGCCACGTGCACCGCCGCATCCTGGTGGATGCGCAGCGAACCGTTGCGCTCATCGGGGCTGGCGATGAGTTGCCACTGGTTGTGGCGCTGGTCAGGCGGGAAAGACTTTTGTGCGTACGCCGGTTCGAGGTTGCGCTGATCCGGCTCGATCCAGATCTGGATGAAGTGGGCCGGCGCTGTGCTCGAGCCGTTCATCTCGCTGTGGCGGATGCCGCGCCCCGCGGTCATGACCTGGGCTTCGCCGGGCATGAGCGTGCCGCGCGTGCCGGTGCTGTCGGCGTGCGCGAGTTCCCCTTCGAGCACCCAGGTGATGATCTCCATGTTGTCGTGGCCATGCTCGCCGAAGCCCTGGCCGGCTGCGACGATGTCGTCATTGAGCACGCGCAGGCCGTGGTAGGAGATGCGCGTCGGGTCGTAGTAGTGGCCGAAGGAAAACGAGTGCCGGCTGTGGAGCCAGCCGATCTCGGTCGTTCCTCGATCTTCAGCCTGACGAACTTCGAACTCAGTGGGTGTGATCGCCATGGTGTGCCTCCTCCAACCGGCCTGGGGCCGTCTGATTCATAGGCGTGCACCCAGCGCGGGTTCATCAGCAGTACGCCCACGGACCGCTTGCAGGCGACGGACAGGCGACGTGCGGCGAGAATGGGGGCGAGTTCCCGCCACGGCCCGCGCAAGGCAAAGCCCCGGCGGCGTCAGCGCCAAGGCTCTGCGACGAACTCAGTCTGAACTCAGCACCTCGGGACCCCGGGTGAAAACGGTCGTCACGCCGGAGCCGGCGTGCGCACCGCCCCGCCGCGATCCTGCCCGCCGCGCCGGCCGGGGAGAATGGCGAACACGATCAGCGCGATCCCGATCAGCGGCACGATGAACACCCACGGCGACAGCCCCGTCTCGCTGGAGAGTGTTACTTTCCCGAGATCACCCACCGGCAGAACGTGCGCGCTGAGCCACGGAAATGCCTCGGCGTAGAGACCGGCGCCGACGAGCATGCCCACAAAGCCGAAGATGGCGTGGCGCGATCCTTCGCCGATGGCGCCCAGCCCGGTGCCGGGGCAGTAGCCGAGGACGGCCATGCCGACGCCGAAGATCACGCCGCCGACCGCGTTGGCCAGCAGCGTGGCGCTCTTGATGTGCAGCGGCACATCCCAGAGTTGATGCATCGCGTAGACGCCGACTGAGCCGACGACGACTGCGGTGAACATGGTGCGCAGCACGGTGTGATCGACCCAGAGCAGTTGGCCGACGATGGTGCTGAATCGCGTGACTCTGGCTCGCTGGAGGAGGAAGCCGAACACGACGCCCGTGAGCAGGCCGTAGACGAGAGTCAGAATGTTCGGGTCAGCTTTGAGCACGGCGGCGACCTGCCTTTCCGTAAATGAGCAGCGCGGCGGCAATACCCGCCGCGAAGAAGCATGCGAAGAACACCCAGCTGCTCACCGCCAGTTGCAGCGAGCCGCTGATGGCGTGGCCCGAGGTGCAGCCGTCTGCCAGTCGCGCGCCAAAGAGCAGCATCACGCCTCCAACAAACGCCGCGGCATAGCGCAGCGCTTTGCTCGGACCGAAGCGCGCGGCCCAGATGTCCGGCACATGCTCGACCTTGAACGACCGGCCGAGCCACGCCGAGAGCGTGGCCCCGAGCACCAGCCCGATGACGAGCATCATCTGCCAGTCGAGGAAGTACTTGCCCTCGGCGAGCATGGTCTTGGCGTAGTACGCATTGTCGCGAACATGCTCGGGTGCGGCGAGTGACTCGATCGCCCCGGCCATGGAAACGAGGCTGGTGCTCGTGCCCAGCGCCTTGTGCATGAGGCCAAAGGTCACCCACGACAGAACGCCGATGCCGGCGCCGACGATGTAAGGCGACCAGCGCGACCGTCTCAGGAGATGAACCATGACCGACTCCTTTCAAACGCCGGCGCGTGGCCGCCGGCTTGCCTACCGCCCGTCGCCGTGCTTGCGAATGCAGGCGAGCAGGTGCTCGGCGTGTGGGTTGATGACTTCGTAGAACACGCGGCGTCTGTCGCGCCGCTGCTGGACAATCTCGTGCGCCCTCATCTGCGCCAGATGCTGGCTGACGACGGCCTGGGGCAGGTCGAGATCGTCGGCGAGTTGCCCGACGTGGATCGACTCCCCAAGCAGCCGGTCCACGATGCGCAGGCGCACCGGATGGGCCAGCACGCGCAGCACCGCCGCGGCTCGATCGAGAGTCTCGTCGGCAATGGCTTGGGGCGAGGCGGTTCGCTGCATGGGTGGTCCTCGGGGTGCAATCGGCGGGCAATGGTATGCGAATATTCAGATATATCAAGTATTCGATATATCCAGTCGCGCCGGATCAGGAAAACGGCCCTGAAGTCGCGGCGCGGGGGGCCCGGCGGACAATCGAGTCCGAAAAGCGCGGCGGGGCGGGAATGCAGCGGCGACCTGGCGCGGTTATAATCCCTGTTGCTGCCCCGATCGGCCCCAAACGCCGGTCGGAACGGCGGCATCGGACCGGTTCGAGCGGCTGGGGCAGGATCGGTCGCCACCTCGACACACGCAGCGGTTCGGGAGGCGTCGCCAGGACCGGCCCTGACGATTCAAGGAGTTCATCGTGAGCGTTCACACAGCGGGCATGTCGATCAACGCCGTTCACCACGACATCGGCACCGTCTCGGGTGAAGGGCAGGCCCTTATCGACAAGTTCCTCGATGCGACCATCCGCTTCGAGGCCAGCGATCTCATCGTCAAGTCCGGCGCCTCGCCCAAGATCCGCCTGCGCGGCGCCCTCAAACCGCTGAAAATCGACCCTGTCACCGAACAGCAGATGTTCCAGATCGCCAAGGACGTGCTCGACGAGAACCAGTACCAGAGTTTCAAGACGCGCGGCTCGATCGACTTCGCTCACGATTACGACGAAAACAACCGCTTCCGCGTCAACCTGTTCATGGCGCGCGGCAAGCCGGCCATCGCCGCCCGCCTCGTCACCAGCAAGATCAGAAGGTTCGAAGACCTCTACCTTCCATCCGTCATGTCCGACATCGCCATGAACGCCCAGGGCCTCGTGCTCCTCTCGGGCGTCACCGGCTCGGGCAAATCGACCACCATTGCGGCGATGCTGCAGTACATCAACGAGCGCAAGCCCGTGCACATCGTCACGATCGAGGACCCGATCGAATACATCTTCAAGGACGCCAAGGCGTTCGTGAACCAGCGCGAAGTCGGCATCGACTGCCTGGACTTCAACGACGCGCTCCGCGCGCTGGTGCGCGAGAACCCGGACGTCGTGCTCATCGGCGAAATGCGCGACAAGGAGACGTTTGAAGCGGCCATCCGCGCCGCCGAAACGGGCCACCTCGTGTTCGGCACCATCCACGCGTCTTCGGCGTGGCAGTCGTTCGGCCGCATCTACGACCTGTTCAATCCCGAGGAGCGCGAGCAGATCCGCAAGCTGCTGGCCTACAACCTCCGCGCGATCGTGTATCAGAAGCTGCTGCCCACGCTGCACGAGAACATCGGGCGCATTCCGGCGATCGAGATTCTGATCAACAACGCGCCGGCCCGCAAATACATCCTCGAAGGCCGCGAGGGCGAACTGCTCGACGTCATCCGCGCCAACAAGGACGCGGGGATGATCGACTTCACGGGCTCGCTGGTGCAACTGGTCGAGCAGGAGTACATTCACTACAAGGTGGCGCTCGACGCGACTCCGAATCCGGAGGAACTGTCGATGCGCCTCAAGGGCATTACCTGATCGGGTTTCGCAGGCGAGGCGCGGGCGGCGGGAGCGGCCGGCGACTTGCCTTATCGCAGCGCCGGTCTATCTTGCATGGACGCCGGATTCAACGCCGCGCCGGGGCGCGGATGATCGCTCGAAAGGACCACCATGCCGCTTTCGCTCGCCGTTGAGTGGTACATCCTCGTCGGCCCCTGGGTGCCGCTGATCGCACTCGTTTTCCTCTGCCTCTGGGGCTGGGTGACATCCACCGTCTGGGACAAGGACACGCTCTACTGGCACTTCAACCGCGAAGGCTGGAACATCGCGCACCTGATCTGCGGCACACTGGGTTTTGCCATCATGATCCTGCCGATGCCCGTCGTCTGGTGGCCGGCCGTCGGCTTCACCGCCGGCCTGCTGGTCATGTGGGGTTCGAGCATCGCCTACTGGATTTATCACAACCGCAACGTGCCCGAAGACCAGGCGTTCCGCGTCTCCGCCGAGGGCTTCCGCCAGCGGATGGCCGCTCGATCCGCGGCCCGGCAGCAGAAGGCGGCTGCAATCTCGGTCATCGACGCCAGCGGCGTGGCCCGCGGCCTGCCCGCCAAAGACGACCCGCTTTTTGTCGTCCACATGACCATGGAGGACATGCTCACCCCGGCTCTCGTGCAGCGGGCGTCCTCGATCGAACTCGTTCCCAACCGCAGCGGGCAGTACCAGGTCAGCCAGATCGTCGACGGCGTGCGCTTCCGCCGCGAACCGCTCGACCCCGGCGTGGCGAACGCCGTGATCGACTACATCAAGCGCTCGGCCGCGCTCGACGTGGCCGACAAGCGCCGCCGGCAGATGGGCGACTTCACCGCGCGCTTCGGCACCGAAACGCACGAGATCCGCGTCCGCTCGGCCGGCTCGACGGCGGGGCAGACGCTCACGATGGACATCGACCTCAAGAAGCGCGTGGACATCAAGCCCAAGGACCTGGGCCTGCTGCCGCGCCAGGTCGAGGCGCTGGACAAGGCGACGGCGGACCTGCACGGCATCGTGCTCGTCTCGGCTCCGGCGGGCAACGGCCGCACCACCATGCTTTACTCGATGCTTCGCCGGCACGATGCATTCACCGCCAATATTCGCACGCTTGAGTTCGAGCGGCTGGTGCTCATCGACGGCGTCGGCCATGCCGAGTTCAAGCCTGAAAAGGGAGTGGACTTCGCGACGGAACTGCGCTCAGTGCTGCGGCGCGACCCGACGATCGTGATGATCGAAGACATCCTGGACAACCGCACCGCACAGGAGGCGGCGGCGCCGGGAATGCGCGGGCCGCTGCAGTACATCGGCGTGCGCGCCGACTCGGGGCTCGAAGCGCTGGCCAAGTGGGCCAAAGCGGTTGGCGATCTGAAAATCGCCGCCGAGCCGATGAAGGCCGTGATCTCCTGCCGGCTGATGCGCCGCCTGTGCGACAACTGCAAGGTCCCCTACCAGCCCGATCCCAACCAGCTGCGCAAACTCGGCCTGCCGCCCGAGCAGGTCAAACAGCTCTTCAAGCACTCGGGCAAGGTCATCGAGCGCAACCGCGAAGAGACCTGTCCGGCGTGCGGCGGTCTGGGCTATCGCGGGCAGACCGGCGCGTTCGAAGTCATGGTGTTTGATAGCGACGCCCGCAAACTCGTCGCCGCGGGCGATCTCAACGGCCTCAAGACGCACATGCGGCGGATCAAGACCATCAGCATACAGGAAGCCGCGTTGCGCAAGGCCATCGACGGCGTCACGAGCATCGAAGAGGTGATTCGTATCACGCGAACCGGACAGGCGCCGCCGGCGCCTCAGGCAGAGGTTGCGTGATCGGCGGCGCCCATTGTGGCGCGCGGCAGAGAACTCAATGCGGCCGGCCCGATCGCGCCGGCCTCCGGATTTGAGGAGTAGACATCCATGATCATGAACATCCTCGTCGTCCTGCTGGTCGGCGTGGCCGCGTGGATTCTCGCGGCGTACGGCTTCTTCTCGGCGCTTCTGCACTTCGCGTGCGTCGTCGTCGCCGGCGCCATCGCATTCGCCGCCTGGGAACCCATCGTGATGCTCTTTCTTGGCAGCAAGATGCCGGACTACGCGTGGGGGCTCACCCTGGTGGCCGTGTTCTCACTGAGCCTGTTCATCCTGCGCCTGATCGTTGGCAAAGCCTGCCCGGCCCAGGTGCACTTCTCGACGACGACCAACTTCATCGGCGGCGGCGTGCTGGGCGCCGCGTCCGGCGTACTCACCATCGGAATCCTCCTGCTGGGCATCCAAATGCTCCAGATGCCTTCCGAGATGCTCGGCTACCGCGGCTGGAAGGTCGATGAGCACGGCGAGGTGAACCAGCCTTCGGGGGTGTCCGGCCACCTGTGGCTGCCTGTGGATGATTGGACGGCAAAGTTCTATACGTGGGCCAGCAAAGGCTCCATGTATGCGCCCAACAACCTCGCCCGCTGGTACCCGGATCTGGCCCGCTCCGCCAGCCTGTACTCCGAGAGCATCAACGGCGGCGAGAGTCGCCAGGGCCTCGGACCCGACCAGGTCAAGGTGCAGGGTGTGTACGAGATCAATGGCGACTCGCTGCCGAGCAACTTCCTCGACGAGGAAGCCAAGGGCATCAACCGCAGCATGCAGGCGCCGCAAAACCGGTTCAAGCTGACGATCGTCGATGTGCTCATCGACAACGCCGCGGCGGACAAGGGCGACAAACTCCGCCTGACCAAGGCGCAGGTGTATCTCGTCTGCCGCACCGATTCGTCGGAGGAGACCTACGAGCCCATCTACCCCAGCGCCTTCATTCAGAAGTATCAGCCCGACAGCGCCGATGAGGGGCGATTCCTCTACGACGGCGGCGACCTCGCAGCCAGCAGCGTCGGCGGCGCTTCGTCGGGCATACCGCTCAAGTTCGAATTCGTCATGCCGCAGAATTGGCGAGCCAGCCACATCGTGGTGCGCCAGATGCGCGCGCCCATTCCCCGCACCGCGCCGACGGTGTGGACCGAACGTGATCTGGCGGCGCTCAAGACCAATGAGCCGCCGCCCCGGGCCGGCGGCGCAGGTTCGAGCAAGCCGTGGATGGGTTATCTGCTCGGCCTGGCGTGCGTGGTCATGGTCATGGTCGTCACGGTTCAGGAGCCCAAGCGCTCGCACCAGGATTGACGCGGTCGAAGACGAAGAGCGGATGGCGCGTCGCGGAGCGGCGGTTGCCCCGCGCGCCGACTATCCTCCATTTCCCATGGCCGATTCGGTGACAGTTCGCGCTCCGGCGAAGGTGAATCTCGCGCTCGCCGTGGGCCGCGTCGATCCGGCGTCGGGCGATGCGCGGCACCCGATCTGCTCGTGGATGGTGCGCGTCTCGCTCTTTGACGATCTCACCCTGACGCGCCTGCCCGGCGGCTCGCTCTCGCGCTACGCGATCATGTGGGCCGAAGACGCCGTCCACCGGCCCGAGATCGACTGGCCCATCCGCAAGGACCTTGCCGTTCGCGCGCACTTGCTTCTTCAGGAGGCCACCGGCCGCGACCTGCCGGTGCAAATGAAGATCGAAAAGCGCATTCCGCTTGGCGCCGGCCTGGGCGGCGGTTCGAGCGACGCAGCGTCAATGCTGCTCGCGTGCCACGCGCTGTTCGATCTCAACCTGACGCTCGATCGCCTGCACGATCTGGCCGGCCGCATCGGCAGTGACGTGCCGTTCTTTCTGCGTCACCCTTCAGCTGTCGTGGAGGGCTTCGGCGAGCGGATCAGCTCGGCCGCCCAGCCGGATGATCTGCACCTGGCGCTGTGCATGCCTGATCTGGCCTGCGCGACGGGCGAGGTGTATCGGCTGTTTGACGGTTATGCGCCCGATCGGGGCGTTTTCGAGCAGGCAGCGCAGCGCGTACAGGCCATGGCGGCCGCCGGGCGCGTCCGCAGCGATGCGCCCTTCAACGATCTGGCCCGGGCCGCGTTCGAATTGCAGCCCGATCTCGCCCGGCTCGCAGCCGATCTGGCCGATCTATCCGAGCGGCCGGTTCACGTGACCGGCAGCGGCTCGAGTCTGTTTGTGGTGTGCGAATCGGCGCTCGAGGCGGAGATGCTCGCCCAGGCCGCGACGGATCGACTCGCAGCGCCCGTCCTGCCCGTCGGCCTCGAGGCGGCGGGCCAGCCGGGCCGACTGTGAAGCGGTGATGGGAAGAGCGGGCGGCTGCATGCGTCTTGTTGAAGGGTCGCCCGGGGAGATCTGGTTGATGAATCGAGGATTGGTGATGAGCGAATTTGACAGGATTGGAATGGGCCGCGGCTTGGCGGCAGTGCTCGGCGCAACGATCACGCTGGCGCTGGCCGGGCCCGCCATGGCGCAGATTGAACACCCGGCCGTGGCCCGGGCGATGGAGATCAGCGAGGCCTTCAAAGCGGTTGCCGAGGAAGCCAGCCCGAGCGTGGCCCGCATTACCGGCTACACGCGCGGCGGCGCAAAGGTGACCGGTTCGGGCTTTCTCATCGATGAGCAGGGCCACCTGCTGACCAACAACCACGTCGTCGAGGCGTCGATGACCTTGCTCGCTGAGTTCAGTGACGGCCGCATCAAGCCCGCCACGCTCGTCGGCGCGGACCCCTTGACCGATCTGGCGATCATCAAGATTGAGAGCAATGGCGTCGCGGCGCTGCCTTTTGCCAGTTCAAACCAGCTCGAAGTCGGCGAGTGGGTCGTCGCCGTGGGCTTCCCGCTCGGACTCGATCAGACCGTCACGGTCGGCGTGATCAGCGCAACCAACCGCCGGCTCAACATCGTGGGCACTTCCGTCGGCCGCCGCGGCTACGAAGACTTCATCCAGACTGACGCCGCCATCAACCGCGGCAACTCCGGCGGGCCGCTGCTGAATCTGCGCGGCGAAGTCGTCGGCGTGAACGCGGCGATCGTCACGCAGACCGGCGGATCGGACGGACTCGGATTTGCCATCCCCACCTCGCTGGCCAGTTACGTCGCTCACGAGTTGATCAGCAAGGGTCGCGTGGTGCGCGCGTGGCTTGGCGTCAATCTTCAGGATCTCACTCCGGCGCTGTCGGTCAGTTATGGATTGCCGCGCGACCAGGTCGGGGTGCTGCTCACCGAGGTTGACCCGAGGTTTCCCGCCGGGAGCGCCGGCTTGCTGGCCGAGGACATCCTGTCCTCGATCGACGGTCGGCCTGTGCTCAACGTCGAAGATCTGCGCAGCCAGGTCGCGATGATGGAGCCGGGCAAACGGATCGTGGTCGAAGTCTATCGAAATGCGCGGCGGCGCACCTTCGAAGTGACGCTGGCCGAGATGCAGGGGACGGAGGCGGAGGTGCGTCGCGAGACCATCGATGCCAATCAGGGTGGGCGACTCGGCGTGAACCTGCTCGACTTGAACGAGGGATCGCTTCGCAATCTCGGTGAGCAGACCGGCGTCGAAGTGTCCCAGCTCGTTCCCGGCCGGCCCGCGCAACTGAGCGGAATCTCGGCCGGCGATCTCATCGTCGCCATCGACGGCCAGCCGCTGCAGACTTCGCGCGTCGGCTACAACGGCCGGAGCTGGGCCAAGTGGCTCTTCGAATTCATCGAGACCGCCAAGCCAGGTACGATCGTCCGCTTCGCCGTGCGCAAGGCGGTGGTGGATGGGTCGGGACGGCTGGTGGGTCACGATCACGTGCGCACGTTTGTCGCGATCGAACTTCAGTGAACTAAGCGCTTCAGGGCGCAAGAGTTGCGGTCCGTCCGGCTCAGCCCTGAAAAATAAAAACCGCCGACCGGAGAAACTCCGAATCGGCGGCGGGTGGATGGCGGGGTCGTAAGTCTTTGGCGCAGGCGCACCTGCGCGATTGCTGACCCTATACTATGGCATCGGCAACCTCAGAATGCAATCGAAAACTTGGGTTTTTGTTGAATTTCTGGTGGATAACCGCCCGCGTGGCGCGCGGAATGACGGCCGAATCTGCTGCGGCAACTTCGCTGAATCGGTTATCGGTCGATTTGATGCGGCCGATCGACGCTACGGTGTGCCGGCATGACGCGTAACGGCGCCGGGCAAGTGAATCATCGACACGCCGCGATCCTGCATCGCGCCTGCCGCCGCAGCGCGCCCGACGTCTGGCTCGCCGTGCGCTTTCTCCCGCGCGATACGCGCGACCAACTGCTCGCCGCAGCCGCGGTGCTGCGACTGCTGTCCGACGTCGTGGCCGGCCGCGAGGTGGAGCGCGATCCGGCGGCCGGAGCCGACGAAGCCCAGCCGCCCACCGCCGGCGGGTGCGGGTGCGGCTCAGGGTCGTTGGCCCAGCGCACGGCCGTGGCCCACAACATCGTCTCGTTCCTGTTCGAGGAGGCTCAGGCCGCGTCCATCGGCCGGCCCGAACTCGAGTCGTTCGTCGCCGTGCGGCAGGCCTGTCCGCTGCCGCGCGCTGCCTTCGATGCATTCATCGACGGGTGCAGTGCTGCGGCCGAGGTGCGGCGGGTCGCTACGCGGCGGGCCCGCGAGAATCTCGCCAGCGCCATCGCCGGGCCGCTGGGGGAGATCGTGACAAGCATCGCTCTTGCGGCGCCCGTGGATGATGAATTCGGCGCTGAATCGGCCGAGGTCGTCAGCGCGATCATGCGGACTCGAGAACTGCTCACCCTCCGCCACCAGCTGGTTCAGGAAGATCGCTGTCTGGTGCCCTTGGAGACATTGTCGCGTTTCTCGCTGCGAGATTCGGATCTGGCCCGGTGGGTCAGCGGTTCTGCAGTGGACGTCGGTTCAGAACTCGACCGCCGCTGCACATCGCTGCTCGGGCATCTTCGCCGGGATTGTCTGGCTGGACTCGTTGCCGCTGCCGCACTCCTCGAGCGGCTGCCCGGCGGGCCGGCGCGAGCTGTTGCCGCGGTCGCGGGAGTATGGGGAGCGGCGCTGTGCAGCGAACCGCTCGGGCCGGGCGAATCGCAGCATGCGCTGTCGGATCGGCTGCGGGCCTATCGGTTCCGCGCGTGGCGTCATGCGATCGCGCGGCGACTCGATCCGAGGTTGGCGGCGATGTCGCGGGAAGGTTCTGCCGATTCTGTTTCAGTCGAGTTGCCGATGAGTCAATCCGATCCTGTGTCGCACCGCTGAGGATGCCCCATGAACATCATGCTGATCGGCGCTCGCGCCAGCGGCAAGTCCACCCTGGCGCGCATTATTGCCGACGCCCTGTGGCGGAAATTCATCGACATGGATCAGGTCGTGCTCGCCCAGTTCGCCGAGGAGTCGATCTCCGAGGTCTGGCGGGTGCACGGCGAGCCGGCGTGGCGCGATGCAGAGGGGCGCGTCATCACCGAACTGCTCAAGGCCGACGAGCAGATCATCGCGGCCGGGGGCGGCGCGCCGCTCGTGCCGGCCGTGCAGCAGGCGATGGACGCGGCTCGCGCGTCGGGCCGGCTGAAGGTCGTCTACCTCGCCTGCGACGCCGTCGAACTTCGACGCCGTCTCAGCACCCAGGTCGGAGACCGACCGTCGCTGACGGGCCGGCCGCCTTCAGAAGAGATCGAGATCGTCTTGGCCCAGCGGGACCCGATCTACCGGATGGTCGCCGACGTGGTGCTGGACGTGTCGCGACTGGGGGAGCGCGACGCTGCGGACTACCTCATCCGAAACCACTTCTGACTTCTAGCCGGTTTCCCGCGTTTGACCATCGAAGCGCTGTCTCTACGATTGCCTCCGCGCCCCAGGGCCCGGGCAGGAGCGTCATGAACGAAGCGTCGAATCAGCACCCGATCAACCCACTGTCCTTCAGCACCGTGGCCTGCCCGCAATGGGGTCTGGAACGCGTCATCGAGGCGGCGGGCCAGTACGGCTATCAGGGGGTCGAGCTGCGGACCTTCGGCTCGGGCTCGAGCCACCTGGCCTGCGATCCGGCGCTGAGCGATCCGGAGAAGGTCCGCCACCTGTTCGAGAAGTCGTCGATCCAGATCTCGTGCCTGGCCACGAGCGCCGCGCTGCACTACCGCGGCAAGACCGAGGCGCGGCAGGCGCTGGCGAGCGCCAAATCATTCGTGGACATGGCCCAGGCGCTGAACTGCCCGCGCATCCGCACCTTCGGCTACATGATCTACCCGGGCGAGCAGCCGCCCGCCGCCATCCGCCGCCTCTCTGAGCGCTACGTCGAACTGGCTGAATACGCCGAGGAGAGCGGCGTCGAGATCGTCATCGAAAACGCCGGCTCGTTCGCCCGCTCGCGCGAACTGTGGAACCTGACCAACTACACCGAGCACCCGCTCGTGGGCGTGTGCTGGAATGTGGCTTATGCCGCGACCGTCGGCGAGCGGCCGGGGCTGAGCGTGACCACGCTCAACAGCCGCATTCGCTATGCCAAGCTCAAGGACACCGTGGTCGGCGAGGGCACCGGCTACTGCCCGCTGGGCGAAGGCACGGTCGAGGTCGAGCGCTTCGTCGAAATGCTGCGCGGCATCGGCTACACCGGCTGGCTGTGCTTCGAATGGGATAAACTGTGGCTGCCGGGGCTGGCAGAGCCGGAGGAGGCGCTGCCCAGGGCCCGGGAGACACTGTCGGAATGGATGCGCCTCAAGGTGGATAAGAAGGGCAAGTCTCTGGCCAAGCGCGAAGCGGCTGTCCTTGAAGTGCGCAGTGGATGATGGCAGGGCGAGCACAAGCGACCGGCGGCTCGGACAGCCGGCGTCCCAGGCGAGCCCCGTTCAACCCTTAACCCGGGTTGCTCAATCTGCACGAGTGGCTGGAGCCGATGCGACAACGGCCAGCCGCGAGAGGAATGTTTGATGCTTCAGGGCGTGATCAACTCGATTCGCGAGAGCCAGGTGTGGAGTTCCATCTTCCGCCACGGCGTCCCGCGCGACCGCCGCACCCGCGTCATGGCGGTCATGTCCAACCTGTTTCTGCACCTCCACCCCGTCGCCGTGCGCAAGAGCGGCATCCGGCTTTCGTTCACGTGGTGCATGGGCGGCCTCACGTTCTTCCTGTTCATCGCCGAGACCATCAGCGGCGTGCTGCTGATGTTCTACTACCGGCCGGTGGTCGAATACGCCTACAGCGACATCATCCAGATGCGTGCCGCCCTCACGCTGGGCGTGATGCGCGAGATTCACCGCTGGGGCGCGCACGCCATGATCATCGCCGTCTGGCTGCACATGATGCGCGTCTTCCTGACCGGCTCGTACAAGCCGCCGCGCGAGTTCAACTGGGTCGTCGGCGTGATCCTGCTCGTGCTCACGATGCTGCTTTCGTTCACCGGCTACCTGCTGCCGTGGGACCAGCTCGCGATCTGGGCGATCACGGTGGGCAGCAAGATGGCCGAGGCCACGCCCTTTGCGGGCATGAACGGCCCGGGCCGCGAACTGCTCCAGTTGCCCGGCGGCATCCCGATTGTCACGCCGTACTCGGATGCCAAGTTCCTGCTGCTCGCGGGCGATTCGGTCGGCGAGGCGGCGCTGCTGCGCTTTTACGTGCTCCACTGCATCGCAATACCGCTCGCGGCCGCGACGCTGATCGCCGTGCACTTCTGGCGCATCCGCAAGGACGGCGGCATCAGCGGACCGATGTGAGAAGAGAGGCATCGAGGCATCAAGGGCGGATCAGAGACTTTGGCGACTAACGGAATTGATCGTTCATGCACACGCTGATTTCCAACACGATGCCCTTGCTCGCCGCCGGCGCTGAGCAGGTGACTGCACTGGACAAGTTCAAGGACTTCGTCAACCGCTGGAGCGTGCCGCAGTTCAGCCTGCCGCTGTTCCTGCTGCTCATGATCGGGGCGTTCTTCGGCTATCGCAAGTGGACCAAGCCGATCATCTTCTGGCCGATGATGATCGTCTTCACCGTCGTCTACTTCGGGTTCATCCCGCTCGATGACAGTTACGCGTCGATTCTCCAGAAGCCCGACAACGTGCCGATCTCGATGATGATCTTCCTCACGCTGTTCTTCCTCTGGCTCGGCCTGCGGCAAGCGGCCATCAACGACCACAACATGGAGATCGGCAAGCCGCTCATCGAAGAAGACCGCGAAGACAAGGTGCTTTGCTGGCCGGATCTCGTCTACACCGAACTGCTGGCGATGGTGCTGTGCACGGTGGTGCTCATCCTCTGGTCCGTGCTGCTCAAGGCGCCGCTCGAGTCTCCGGCCAACCCCGCCGGCCCGCCGAACCCGTCCAAGGCGCCGTGGTACTTCCTCGGCCTGCAGGAGTTGCTCGTCTACTTCGACCCGTGGATGGCCGGCGTGGTGCTGCCCGGTCTCATCATCCTCGGCCTCGCCGCCATGCCCTACATCGACACCAATCCCAAGGGCAACGGCTACTACACCTTCAAGGAGCGCAAGTTCGCGATCCTCACATGGATGTTCGGCTACCTCATCCTCTGGTGCGTGCTCATCGTGTTCGGCACGTTCCTGCGCGGCCCGAACTGGAACTTCTTCGGCCCGTTCCAGGTGTGGGATTCGCACCGCGTCGATCCGCTGACCAACATCAACATCAGCGATATCTGGTACGTCGTCATCTTGGACGGCAAACTGCCCGAGAGCATGCTTGTGCGCGAGTGGCCGGGCATGGTGCTGGCGGCGTTCTGGTTTTTCGCCCTGCCCTACCTGATGACGAAGATCCGTTTCTTCGGCCGATTGCGGTACCAGATGGGCTTTGCGCGGTACTACCTGATGGCGGTGCTGTTCGTCGTGATGATGCTCGTGCCGGTCAAGATGGTCGGCCGCTGGACGATGAACCTCAAGTACATCATCGCCATGCCCGAGATCAACTTCAATCTTTGACGCTCGGCTGCGATGGCGTCGAATCTCAAAGCCCATGCAAGGCCTTGCATGGGCTTTCTTGTATCACCACAGTGACGACGCGATTCCATACAGCAGCGACGGCGGGAGGTCGGGCACCGACAGGTCCTGGCCGAGGATGGCGCCGGCCGCGGCGTAGCCGCTGCGCGCTGCGCCTTCCATCGTTGCCGGCCAGCCCGTGGCGCAGTAGTCGCCCGCCAGCAGCAGGTTCGCCGCGGGCCCGGTCGTCGCCGGCCGCTGCGCCTGTGAGCCTGGCGTGGCGGCGAACGTCGCCCGCTTCTCCTTGACCACGTGCTGCCGCAGCAACGCGTTGCCGCCGCCCGGCGCCACGGCCGGGAACAGATGCGACATCGCCCCGCGAACCCGCCGCACGATCTCCTCGGCGCTCAGGGCCATCCAGTCGTCGGCGGCGCTGATCACCGCGTGCGCCGTGCGGCCGCCTTCTTTGAAGAATACCCATTGCACCGCCGCATCGAGCAGCACCACGTGAGGCAAATCGGTGATCGGCTGGTCGAAGTGCAGGTGCGCGCCGAGAATCGGGCTGTGCGCCAGGCCGCGCGGCTGCGCGAGGCGCGCGTCCATCCGCCCCAGGTCGGCGCTGACCACGCCTGCGATCTGCTCGAACGGCAGCGCCAGGACATACGCATCCGCCTCGAGGCGCGAGCCGTCGTCGAGCGTGATGAACTCCACGCGCGAGGCGCCCTCGATCCGCTGCACGCGCCTCGAAAGGCGCAGGTCGTCGATAAAGTGGTGCGCGGGGTCGTACAGATTCACAAGCGGGCAGTCAGGCAGGCCAAGCCGCCACGCGTTCCGATGCGCCAGAAAGCCCTCCTGAAAAACCTGCAGCGCCGGCTCGGCTGACACGCGCTCGCACGGCAGATTGCACGCGCTGATGATGACGACGTCCCAGAAGCGGGCGATGAGCCGCTCGCTCTGGCCGCGCTGGCGAAGCCACTGGGCGAACGTGATGTCTTCAGAGGACCGGCGGTCTGCCGCGGCAATGGCGCGCATCGCCGCGGCGAGCGCGACCTTCTCCTTGGCGCTGTAGGCGCGAAACGCGGCCATCGAAAGCGCCAGGTGCAATGGCGCGGGGAGCATCGACGGCTTGAGCACATCGACGCAACCCGAAGCGGAAGCGAAGTACATTCGGTCATGCCAGCGCATGCGGCCGTCCACGCCGAGGCGTCCGTAGAAGTCCAGCAGCGTGGTGCAGCAGCCGAGCACGACGTGCTGGCAGTTGTCGATGCGATGCCCGGTGGCGGGATCGGTGAAACTGGTGGCCCGGCCGCCGAGGCGGTTCCTGGCTTCGATGAGAGTAACGTGCCAGCCGGCCTCGTGGAGTCGCACCGCCGCCGCCAGACCGGCCACTCCGCCCCCGATGACCGCGACGCGGCCGGCGTGGCTCACGAGCCGCTCCGCCGCCTGGTCCACGCGGCTGTCAGGCCGATCATGATCTTGCGCGACGTGGCCACGCGGATCCGGCCCGAGCCGGAGGCCGCGCGCCTGGGCGTGACGGCAATGAGTTCGAGCAGCCGGCGGTAGATGCGCGTCATCGCGGCCAGAGCCGCTTGCCCGTCTTCATGCACCGCCTCTGCCAGCGGGGCCGAGCGGTCGTAATACTCCGCCGCACGCTTGATCTGAAAGCGCATGAACTCCAGGCACGCCTCCGGATTCGACCAGTTCCGCAACTCTTCGGGCGTGAGGTTGAAACGGGCAAAGTCGTCGGCGGGCAGGTACACCCGGCCGACGTCGTAGTCTTCGGCGTAGTCGCGCAGGATGTTCGTAAGTTGAAACGCGATGCCGCGCCACTCGGCCAGCCGACGGGCCCGCGCGCTGCCGTCAAAGCCCCAGACGGAAATGCACACCAGCCCGACCGTTGAGGCCACGTGCCGGCAGTAGATCACGAGATCGTCCAGCGTGCGATACGTCGCGCCATGCAAATCGGAGAGCTGGCCCTCGATCATCTCGCGGAACTCCGTCTCGCGGAGCCGAAACCGCGAGACCGTGTCGGCAAAGGCGTGCCACATGGCGTGATCGGCAGCGATCTCCAGAGCGTGTTCGGCGTCGCGATGCGGCCGCCAGGCGCCGCGGAAGACGCGGCTGGTGCGCTCGCGAAAATCGGCCAGCGCCGCTTCGTCGCCAAGGCTGTCATCGACGAGGTCATCGGCCCGGCGCATCCAGGCATAAATGGCGTAGAGCGACGAGCGCTTGGGCTCGGGCGTCAGCCGCAGGCCGAAGTAGAAGTTGCGGGCATTGGCGCGGGTGATGCGGCGGCACTGTTCGTAAGCGTCGCGAAGAGCCGGGGGCGCCGGGGCGGCAGGAGCGCACGGCTGCGGCTCAGCAAGGGAAGTGGCGCTGACAGTGGTCGCTGCGGATCGGCTCATCATCACCCATTTCTGAACACATCCAAACCGAGCCGGAGCCCGATCCACGCCCTCGCCGCGAGCATCGCCTTTCCCATCCGGCTCAGGGTGGGCCGGCGCATGATGACATCATAGCGCTGCCGCTGGATCGCGCGCAGAATCGATTCGCCGCCTGCCGTAAACAACTGGATGGCCGGCCGGACCGAAGGGTGCAAATAGGGCCACAGCCTCTTGCCTTCGTCGAACAGTGGCTGCGTCCGGGCCCCCAGAGCCCGCTCCAGGTCGCAGAACGACGCGTCCGCCCGCCCTCGCCCGATCATCAGTCGCAGGTCGCTCTCGCTCACCCCGTGCTCGCTCATCATCTCGGCCGGAATATACACTCGGTCGCGCTCGAGCAGGTCGCGCACCACGTCCTGCCAGAAATTGGTCAGTTGCAGGGCGGTGCAGGTGCAGTCGCTCAGGCGGAACATCTCCTCGATCTCGGGCCGGTCGCCGTGGCCGGTAATGAGCAGCACGATCCGGCCCACGGGATCGGCGCTGCCGGTGCAATAGGTGATCAGATCCTCCCAGGTCTCGTAGCGGCTCTGGCGCTGGTCGCGCTCGAACGCGTCGAGCAGGCGGTGGAACAGATCGGCGGGGACGCCGTGACGGGACATGACGGTTGCGAGTGCCGGGAAATAAGGGCCCTGCACGCTCTGGCCGGCAGCGCAGCGGTCCACCTGCCGGTGCATCTCGCCCAGCTCGGCGAGCGAATCCGCCTTGCTGGCTCGCTCGTCTGCCGCGTCGTCGGCGGTGCGGCAGAAGGCGTACACGGCCGCGAAATCGCGCTCGTGTTCGCGCGGCAGCAGGCGGCTGATGACCGGGAAGTTCTCGTAGTGGCTCAGCGCCAGCTCCATGCAGGCGCGGAATGAGGCTTCGGCCTGCGCTGCGGGTTCAGGAGTGAGCGTTGCGGCGGTCATGGGGAGAAGTCTAGCGAGCCGTCGGGCGCGGCTGACGCGGGAGTTTTCGCTCGCTGCGCGCCGCGGTCGTATGATTGACCACGATGAAGGTGATTCTCGCCAATCCCCGGGGTTTCTGCGCGGGCGTCTACATGGCCGTGGACGTGGTGGACCAGATCCTGGCGCTCTGCCCGGATGAGCCGATATACGTCTACCACGAAATCGTGCATAACAAGCACGTGGTCCGGCGCTTCGAGGAGCGCGGCGTGACATTCGTGGACCGCATCGACGAGGTGCCGTCCGACTCGATCGTCGTTTTCTCGGCCCACGGCATCAGCCCGGAGGTGCGGCGGGCCGCGCGGGAGCGGCGGCTGACGGCCATCGACGCCACCTGCCCGCTGGTGACCAAGGTGCACATGGAGGCCATCCGCTACGCGCGCGACGGCTATCAGATCCTGCTCATCGGCCACAGCGGCCATGACGAGGTCGTCGGAACGGTCGGCGAAGCGCCAGACGCCATCCAGGTCGTCGAGTCGCCGGCTGACGTGCACAACCTGCGCATCCACAACCCGAACCGGCTGGTCTACCTCACGCAGACAACGCTGAGCCTGGACGATGCGGAGGTCATCATCCGCGCGCTGCGGCACGCGTTTCCCAACATCAAGTCGCCGCCCAGCGATGACATCTGCTACGCCACGACGAATCGCCAGACGGCGGTGCGCTGCATCGCACCCGACTGCGACCTGGTGCTCGTGGTGGGTAGTCGCAACAGTTCCAATTCGGTGCGCCTGACCGAGATTGCCGAGGCGGCGGGAACGCCGGCGCACCTGCTCGACGACATGTCGGAACTGCGCGCGGAATGGTTCGAACACGTTGAGACGGTGCTCATCACTTCCGGCGCTTCCGCGCCGGAAGATCTGGTGCGCGAAATCCTGGCCGAACTTATCGCCCGGTACGACGCTGTCGTGCAGCAGTACGACGTCTACGACGAGCGCATCGAGTTCGGCCTGCCTCAGAGCCTCAAGGAACTCATGCGCGAGCGCGGCGTCGATCCGAGCGGCCGCACCATCACCCTCGATCACAGCAGCGGGATCGTGGATTGGCTCAACGAGCGCGGAGGGGCGGTCGAGCCGGTGCGCATCACCATCTCCGCGCCGGCCAGAGTCGGGAGTTGATCGGGCAAAAACACACCATCCGCAACGAATGCCGAGGGAGCGGCGCGGGCCCTGTAAGGGCGCCGTGGGGGTGTCTCGGCATTATCGGACGAACTAGTTATGAAAAAAGTCGCAGATTCTGCGTTCTGCCGTTGCGAAGCATGAGGAATCCATTAGACTGTACCGTGGTGGGTGGGGGCCGATTCGGCCTCCCGCGCGGTAAAGTGCATTCGCACGCGCAGCGCGATCAGAGGGAGCCGGCTCACGAATTGCAGATGAATGCCCGCAGAAGAGGGTCTTCTGACGGCAAGTGCTGAGAGCGCGCGTGGCGCTCCTGCAGCCCATGCATGATGTGACGGGACCGTGGAATCAAGCAGAAGGAGATCGGGGAAATGAACAAAGCCATTCTTGCAGGGATCGCCGCGCTGGCGATCGCGCCGGCCAGCGCCATGGCGCAGTGGTCGGATGACTTCGAGTCTTACGGCGACGGCGAACTGCTGTTCAACGTCGGCGGCTGGACGGGTTGGGACAATACGATGGGCGCGGCCGGCACCGCCACCAGCGCGCAGGCGCACAGCGGCAACCGGTCGATCCTCGCCGGCCCCAGCGCCGACGCCATCCACCCCTTCGCCGGCGAGTTCACCTCCGGCCAGTGGTCGCTGAGCGCGTGGATGTTCATGTATCGCAACGACCACACCGCCGACACGTTCTTCATCGTCAACAATCAGTACAACCACGGCGGGCCGTACGTCTGGACGATCGAAATGCAATTCGACGTCACGACGCAGACGGTGCTCGATGACTTCCGGTCCGAGACGCCCATCTCCATCGCCTACGACCGCTGGGCCGAGATCCGCATCGACTTCGATCTCGACAACGACACGCAGACGACGTGGTACGACGGCCAGATGCTCTCGACGGGCACGATGACGCGAAGCAACGGCGACCCGCTCGAAATCGCCAACATCGACCTCTACTCGACAGGCGCGACGTGCTACTACGATGACTTCAACATCATCCCGGCGCCGGGCACGATTGCCCTGCTGGGCCTTGGCGGACTCGGCTTTGCCGGCGGCCGCCGTCGTCGCCGCGCGTGACTCGAACCGGAGCGTGGCTCCGTAACCTGAACGCAAGCCGCGCCCGGACGCTGATCCCGGCGCGGCTGTTTTCTGGCCGCAGACGGCGTGGAGCAGGGCGGCGCGGCTCGATACGCTTTCTGCCGGCCGCGAAAGGCCTTCAACGCCAGGCGAGAGGGGAGCAGAAAGTGAGAACACGCATACTTGCCGGTATGGCGGCTCTGGTCATGGCGCCCGCGCCGGCCCTGGCCCAGTGGAGCGAGGACTTCGAGTCCTACGGTGACGGTCAGCTGCTCTACCACGTCGGCGGCTGGTCGGGCTTCTTCGACGAGATGAACGTCGCCGGCCGCGCCACCAGCGCCCAGGCCCGCAGCGGCAACCGGTCCATCTTCGTCGGACCGGGCACTGACGCGGTGCATCCGTTCATTCCCAACTACACCTCCGGCCAGTGGACGCTGTCCGCGTGGATGTACATGGCCCGTGAAGACCACGTTGAAGATACGTACTTCATCGTTCACAACGAATTCGAGTTTCCCGGGCCGTTCCGCTGGACCATCGAGATGCAGTTCGACTATTCCACCGGCACCGTGCTCGACGACTTCCGCCCCGACACGCCGATTCCCATCGCCTACGACCGCTGGGCGCCGATCCGCATCGATTTCGATCTGGACAACGACGCCCAGACGACGTGGTACGATGGCCAGTTCCTCTCGACGGGGACGGTGCGGCTCGATCCCTCGTTCCCACTCGCCGTCGCCAACGTCAATCTTTTTTCCGCCGGCGCCACGAGCTACTACGACGACTTCAGGATCATCCCGGCGCCAGGCGGAGCGGCGGTACTGAGTCTTGGAGCGCTGGCTCTTGCGGGCCGACGTCGTCGCCACCGCCGCGCCTGAGGCGAGCGGGGGCAACCGCGCGGCAGGCTCTTATCATTGTCGATGCCCGAATCCCCGCGGCCGCACATCTTTGATCTCGACCCCGAGTCGCTCCGCGCGCTCGCCGCACAGTGGGGCTGGCCGAAGTTCCGCGCCGATCAAGTTCTCGAGTGGGTCTACCGCCACGCCGTCGCCGATCCCGCCGCGATGACCAATCTCCCCGCCCGCGACCGGCAGGCGCTGGCCGAGCGTCTCACCTTTCTTTCGGGCGAGGTGGCCGTGGATGTCACCGGCAGCGACGGCACGCGCAAACTGCTCGTGCGCTGGAATCCTTCAGCCGCCGCAGGGCGAAGCGACGCCTCGATCGCGCTGCCGCTCTCGGGCGCCGCGCCGCAGGAGACCGAATGCGTCATGATCCCGACCGACGACCGCTGCACGGCGTGCATCTCGTCGCAGGTCGGCTGCCCGGTCGGCTGCACGTTCTGCGCCTCGGGCATCGGCGGCCTCGACGGCAACCTCAGCGCGGGCCGCATCGTCGAGCAGGTCTGGCTGCTCGATCGCGATCTGCACCGCCAGGGCCGGCGCATCAGCAACGTCGTGTTCATGGGCATGGGTGAGCCGCTGGCCAACTACCAGTCCGTGATGCACGCGGTGCGCACGCTCATGGCGCCGTGGGGCCTCAACATCGGCGCGCGGCGCATCACGATCTCGACCGTCGGCCTGCCGCGCGCCATCGAGCGCCTCGCCAATGAGCAAGTGCCCGTCACGCTGGCCATCAGCCTGCACGCGCCCAACGACGAACTGCGCCGCCGCCTCATCCCCTGGGCCGAGTACACGACGGTCGCCGATCTCATGGATGCCGGGCGGTATTACTTCAAGCAGACCGGGCGGGAGGTGACGCTCGAGTACATCCTGCTCGGCGGCGTGAACGACCGGCCCGAGCACGCCGAGCAGCTCGCCGGCGTGGCGAAAACGCTGCGGGCGAATGTGAACCTGATCCGCTACAACGAGGTGGCGGGCCTGCCCTACGCGCGGCCGAGTGATGCGGCGGTGCGCAAGTTCCAGGAGGTGCTGCGGCAGCGGGGCATCAACGCCCACATCCGCGCCAGCCGCGGCCGCGACATCGCCGCTGCGTGCGGGCAGTTGAGGCACGAGCAGCGGGCGGCCTCGACTACCTGACGCTCACCACAATCGGCTTCGATCGACTGGTGACCAGCTCGTGCAGATCAGTCAGGTTGGCGATCTGGAGCACGTTGTGGTAGTGGACGACGATGGTGTACTCGCCCGGCGCTGTCGGCATCCGGGCGTAGTCGGCGAGTTTGAATGAGTCCGTGATCGACTTGCCGGGGGGCAGAGGCATGGCGCCGCTGAGGCCGCCGAAGTTGTTCGTTTCGAACCGCGTGTCGAGGATTTCATTTCGGGCGTCGCGCACTTCCACGTTGAATCGCTCCATGCGCGGGCCGCGATTGTCGCCGCCCCGCTGGATCAGGTACGTGAGCCGATCCGGATCCGTGTTGACCAGTCGCACCGTCAGAATGTCCTGCTCGGGGCCGCCCACTTCGACTTCAACCGTGAGCGGGTCCGGCCGACGCTCGATGCGCCGCAGCGCGGTGAGGAGTTCGAGCTGGCCGTACTCGGGCATGCGATAGAGGCACAGTGCTCCCTGGGGATAGTACTGCTCCATCCCACGGACCGGTGACCGTTTCTTGATCCGGTCTCTGACGCGCGCTTCGAGCGCGGCCCCGCCTCGCCCGATGATCTGGCTCAAGTAAAAGTCGGGCAGCCGATCAGGCCAGCCGCGGCCGCCGAAGAAGTGCGTGACGCCGTCGTGCGCGTAGGAACAATCCGCCCCGAGATCGTCGAGAGCGCGGCCGAGGTCTGCATCAGAGAGTCGCGCAAGGTGCTCAACGTCGAGCATCGACATCGCATGCCATGTCATCGCGCGAACGGCCGGCTCGGAGTGGTGCGAGAGTTCAAGCAGCATATCGGCGGACCGCTGCACGGCGCTCAGCCCCATCTGTTCGATGGCATTCATCGCGATCAGAAGGTTCCACGTTTCAGTCTCGCGAGAGAGTGCAGCAATGAGTGCGTCCACGATCAGGTTGCGCTCTTCGATGCCCGGAATGTCGCTGTACATTGCACCCAGCGCCGAGGCCACCGTCCGCCGGCGGGCCGCGTCGCCCGATTTCAGCGCTTCGCACACCGTAATAACCGCGGACCGATGGCGCGGTGCAAGGGCGCGGAGACAGAGAATCGCGCCGGTCGCGCGCGACTCATCGTCCGATCGAACGGCATCGCCGTAGCGTCGAATGAGCCACTCACACTGCCATGCCCAGCCTTCGACGAACTTCGGATTGTCGAAGAGACGCCCTGCCACAATCGCCTGCGAGTCATGGCTGATCCACGGGAACATCGCCAGCCGCGCCGTCGTGGGCAGCAGGGCGGTGTCCCATGACTCGCGGATGTTCATCACGCGGTTGCGGATCGGCAGGGCGTACAGACTCACACCCAGCAGGATGGCGCACACCAGCAGTCGCTCGGCGAGAGGGCGATTGCGCAGCAGCGCGGCCGGCGAGCGCAGATCCTGGCCGCATTCCGGGCAGCGCTTGCTCCGGTTGCCCGTCAGGTCATAGGAGCACCGGCCGCAGCGCGGGTGCCTGGGCAGGAGGTGAACGCGGATCGCGCGCACCAGCACGATCAGGCTGCCCAGCGCCGGCAGGCCGATGAGCGCCCAGCAGAGGATGGAATCCGTCAGTCTCATTCGACCAGGAACCGAATCCCAGGAGCCGGCCGAGGCGAGCGGCCCCTGCACAAGTAGTAGACGATCAAGCGGAGGGGTTCCGAGAGAGATTGAGAGAATTCCGGCCGGTTCATCGCTGCGACGATCCCGCGTATCATGCATGGTCGCCCTGCCCCGGTAGCTCAGTTGGATAGAGCAGCGGTCTTCTAAACCGCAGGTCGTGCGTTCGAGTCGCGCCCGGGGCGTTCCGGAAACCAGAAAAGCAGCGGGCCGCGCCAGAGGCGCGGCCCGCTTTCGTTCCTGCAGCCGTCTGTCAGCCGCGCCTCACGGCACGCCGACGATGTCGATGTCATCGACCCAGAGATAGTCGCTCGTCGCGCTCATGTTGGCGTCGAACGCCACGCGGGCGTTGGATGTCATCGTGAAGCCCGAGAGGTTGAGGTCGTAGTAATGGTACTGGTTGTCGCTGACGGCCGAGTTGAGCGTGAGCACGTTGGTGTAGTTCACGCCGTCGGGGCTGAACCACACGGCCGCACTGTCGCCGCCTTCGAACGAATTCACCTTGGCCCAGAAGGTGAGATGTACCGAAGAAGCGCCGGCGAGATCGGCCCGGCGCTCCATGTAGCCGGTGCTGCGGCGCATGCGGACGTGCCCGTTGCCGCTGTGGGGATTGTCGCGCCGCCAGCGCAGCGAGATGTCGCCGCTGGTCGCCCACGAGCCGATCCACGCGCCGCTGCCGCCCGAGAAGTTGCGCGATTCAAACCCATCCGAAGCCAGCGACACCGGCGTGCCGTTGGGATCGGTCACGTTGATTGTGACCGAATCCGTGGCGGTGGCGCCCAGATCGTCGGTCACCCGGACCGTTGCGTTGTAACTGTCAGGCACGGTGTAAGTCGCGCCGGCAAATGGGCTGGTTCCGGTGGATTGGTCATACACGCCATTGCCGTCAAAATCCCAGGAGAAATCGACAATGCTGCCGTCGGGGTCGAAACTCGCGGACGCGTCGAACGACACGTTGAGCGGCGCATCGCCGCTGAGCGGATTGGCGCTGAGCGATGCGACGGGGGGCTGATTGCCGCCGCCGCCGACGAGGCCGAGCGACCCGTTCACGTTGATGCGGCCGTAGCCGTAGGTGTTGTCCACGCCGCTTGAGCCGAGGTCATCGACGCCGCCTTTCAGAATCGCTTCGACGTCGTCCGGCGCGAGCGAAGGATCGGCGGACCAGATCAGCGCCGCCAGCCCCGCGGTGAGCGGAGTCGCGAAACTGGTTCCACTGACCGATGCGTAGTCGCTGTCGCTGCCCGAGTCAGTCGTAAACACGCTGACGCCCGGCGCCACCAGATCGACGAATTGTCCATAAGCGGAGAAGGAGGCCTTGTTGTCATTGATGTCGGTCGCACCCACGACGATGATGTCGTCATTATCGCGATTGCCGTAGGTCAGGTTGCGGTTGTCGTTGCCGGCGGCCCACACGAGCAGCCCGCCGATCGACCGGATGTACGTGGCGGTGGAGAGGTTCGACGAAGTATCCACGCCGCTGTAGGAGACGCTGGCGACTCTGTCGCCGTTCTCGACCGCGGTCCGCGCGGCGTGCTGGAGCGTGGACATCGAAGCACTGCCGCCTGTGCTGTTGGAGACGCGCAGCATGCGGTGGCTCAGGTTCCAGCCCGTGCCGGAGATGCCCACGCCGTTGTTGCCGTTCGCGGCGGCACAGCCGGTCGTCATCGTGCCGTGCGGATGGATCGGGCCGATGTTGCCGCCCTGGCTCTCCCAGACCCGATCGACCGCGTTGTAGCCTTCGAGACGATGCAGTTGAAAGTCCTGGTGCGTCGTGCGGATGCCGGTGTCGCAGATGCCCACCGTCACCGTCGGATTGCCCGTGTGAATATCCCAACCGGCGCACGAATCCATGTTGACGTGATGCCACTGGCTGTTGAAGAGCGCGTCGTTGGGGCAATCGAGCGGATACACGATCCAGTCGGGTTCGGCGTACTGGAACTGGCCCGTGGCCAGCAGCGCATTGGCTGCGTCGTTCTCGGTCTGCCCCTGCGGCAGCGAAACGATGAACTCATCCGTCTGCCAGACGTACTCCACCAGCGGGTAGTCGTGAAGCGCCGCCAGCGCCTCCTGCCGACGCTGTTCGATCTGCTGCTCTGACAGGCCCGCCGCCTGCCAATGCTGCGGCTGAATGGGGCGGACGATCAGCCGCCCCGAGAACTCGTGGTCACCCGGTACGGCGGTGTACTGCACGGCTCGGGCAGCCGGCGCCTGGGCAAGCAGTGAAGAAGGCACGATCATCAAAATGGCGCTGGAGCACAGGACGTGCCGCAGCGCAAGCGCACGAAGACGGTTCATCGCATATTCCTCCGCAAAAAGCCAAGGTCAGCAACGTGTCGAAACGCTCGATGCACGTACCTGGGAGAGCCCACTGTGGTTGGGACGGGGGGTGGACCCAAGTAGCGCCAGACTACCAGAAATCTCAGCCGCTGTCAATGGCTAATCGCAGCCAAAGAGCCGCAGCCTCGGAGGCGGGGCCTATCATGAATTCCATGCGCTCGGTCGCCCGGGCGGCCGAGCGCAGACACCTGAACGAGGAGGTTGGATCATGCAACAAAGCGCAACGACACGCGGTTACGGACGATCGGCATCGGCACTGACGGCCCTGGCGGCTGGCTTGGCGCTCAGCCTGGCCACGGCAGCGCCCGTGTGGGCGCAGGTGACCGCCGCCGGCCAGCGCGGCACGCCAGCCGCAGCCGCCGCGACGACCACGGCGACGGCGGCGCGGAAGGTCGGCTCGCCCGTCTTTACGGATATCCCCGGCCTGATCGAGGACGCAATCGCCCGGGCCGACAAAGCCGTCGCCGCGATCATCGCCGTGCCCGACGAGAAGCGCACCTTCGAGAACACGCTGGGAGCGATCGATGATCTGCTTGCGCGGCTCGACAGCGGGACGAACATGGCCCAGTTCATGGCCTACGTCTCGACCGACGCCGCGGAGCGCGATGCGTCGAACGCCGCGCAGTTGCGCATCGAGTCGTGGATGATCGACCTGAGCAAGAACGAAGACCTGTACCGCGCCGTCAAGGCGTATGCCGCAACGGAGCCGAATCTGAGCGGCGAGCGGGCGCGGCTGCTCGAGCACACGCTGCGCGACTACCGCCGCGCCGGCATGGAACTGCCCAAGGAGCAGCGCGACAAACTGACGGAGATCGAGAAGAGCCTCTCCGAACTGGCGATCCAGTTCGAGACGAACATCCGCGAAGATGAAACCGTCGTCGCCGTCACGCGCGATGAGTTGGCGGGCGTGCCCGAGGAGTTCATCAACTCGCGCGATCGCGCGGGCGACCTGTACGTCATCACCATGGACTATCCCTCGGTGGATGCGGTGTGGAAGCACTGCACCGTCGAAACCACCCGCGAAAAGGTCCGCTTCGCTTACGCTCGTCGCGGCGGCCAGAAGAACGTCCGCCTGCTCGAGCGCATCCTCAAGCTGCGCGATGAGCACGCCAGCATTCTCGGCTACGACAGCACCGTCGATTACGTCGTCGAGACGCGCATGGCCAAGAACGGCGACACGGTCGCCCAGTTCTACGAAGACCTCATCCCCATCGTGCGCAAGAAGGCCGAGAAGGATTACGCCGAACTCACCCAGGCCAAGCGGCAGAACACCGGCGACCCCAACGCCGTCGTGCAGATCTGGGACCGCAACTTCTACGAAGACTACCTGCTGCGCACCAAGTACAACGTGGACAGCCAGGAAGTGCGCCAGTACTTCCCGCTGCAGGCCGTGCTCGACGGCCTCTTTAGCATCACCCAGTCGCTCTACGGCATCGAGTACCGCGACGTGACCGCCAGCGCGGGCACGCCCGATCGTCCGCTGTGGCACGAAGACGTCAAGCTCTACGAGGTGTACGACCGCAAGACGGGCGAGATGCTCGGCTCGTTCTACATCGACCTGTTCCCGCGCGACAACAAGTACAACCACGCCGCCCAGTGGGGCCTGCGCCAGCACAAGGTCTACATGGACGGCACGGAACAGAAGCCGCTGGCCGCGCTCGTGTGCAACTTCACCAAGCCCACGGCGGACAAGCCCTCGCTCATGCAGCACGACGAGGTCGAGACGTTCTTTCACGAGTTCGGCCACTGCCTGCACACGATTCTGAGCGAGGCTGACCTGCAGAGTTTCGCGGGCACCAGCGTCGAGCGAGACTTCGTCGAAGCGCCGTCGCAGATGTTCGAGAACTGGGTGTGGGACGCGGATGTGCTCGCGACGTTCGCGCGCCATTACCAGACCGGCAAACCGCTGCCTCGCGACCTGCTCGATCGCATGATCTCGGCGCGGCATCTCAATTCCGGCCTGTGGGCGATGGGGCAGATCTGGCTGGGCAAGATCGACAACGCCTACCACATGGCGCCCGGCGGCGAGATCGACACGACCGCGGTGCAGCTCGAACTCTCCGAACAGTTGCTGCCCTACCCGCCCATGCCCGAGACGTGGTTCCAGGCCGCGTTCGGCCACCTCATGGGATACCAGGCCGGGTACTACGGCTACATGTGGTCGCTCGTATACGCGTCGGACATGTTCCAGCGCTTCAAGGAACTGGGCATGCTCAACCCCGAAGCCGGCCGGTACTACCGCGAGAAGATTCTCGCGCGCGGAGGCACGATGGACGGCATGGACATGGTCCGCGACTATCTCGGTCGCGAGCCGGACATGAGCGCGTTCCTCAAGCACCTCGGGCTGGATGAGTGAGCCGCGCGGCCGACCGTCGCCTGCAGGCATAGCCTCCCTTACGCCCCCATGCGGGCCGAGGGAGCGCTTTGCGCCGCGGATGAGATTGCAATGATGTTGAGAACCGATCCGGGAAGGAAGGCGGTTGAACAATGGAAATGATTTCCCCGGAAGAGAAGCAGAAGATCACCGAGCAACTCGAAGAACTCAAGTCCCGCCGCCCCGAGATCAGCCAGCGCATCGCCGAGGCCCGCGAACTGGGCGATCTCAAGGAAAACGCCGACTACCACGCCGCGCGCGAAGACCAGGGCGTGAACGAAGCGCGCATCCGCCAGTTGGAAGAGCGGCTGAGCAAGGCCATGGTGACCGGCCAGGATTCCGTGGTTCCCGAAGACATGGTCTTCCTCGGCGCCACCGTCAAACTGCGCAATGTGGACAATGAAGAAGAGATGCTCTATCGCCTCGTGGGCGAGTCGTCGGGCGTGTTCAGCGACGAGGTCATCGAGGTCACTTCCACGTCGCCCATGGGCACCTCGCTCATGCGGGCCCGCATCGGCGAAGTCATCCGCGTCGACCTGCCGCGCGGCACGAAGCGCTTCGCGGTCATTGAAATCGTCGCATAAACCGCATTGGCTCTTACGAGGTGCAGCATGAGTGATCGGGTGGTGGGTCGGTTGTCGTTTCTACTTCTCACGACCTGGCTGGCGCTGGCGACGGGCGCAGTGGCGCAGGAGCCCACGCCGGATTCACCGCCGCCGCCGCCGCCCGGCAAGTCGCCGCAAGAGCAGCCGGCCGGAGCCGAGGATGCAAAGCCCGGCGCGCAGTGGGGCGAAGACCTCGTCAGCACCCAGCACACGCTCGTGATCAACGGCGAGTCCATCGCCTACACCGCCACGGCCGGCACGATGGCCCTGCGCGATGAAAAGGGCAAAGATCGCGCCAACCTCTTCTTCGTCGCCTACACGCGCGACGGCGTCGCCGACACCGCCGCCAGGCCGATCACCTTTACCTTCAACGGCGGGCCGGGCTCGTCTTCCGTCTGGCTCCACCTGGGCCTGTTCGGACCCAAGCGCGTGCGCATGAACGACGACGCCACGCCTGTGCCGCCGCCGTTTCAACTCGTGGACAACGGCTACTCGCTGCTCGATGTCACCGACTTCGTGTTCATCGACCCGGTGACGACCGGCTACAGCCGCGCCGCTGAGGGCGTGAATCCCAGCGAGTTTCACGGCGTGGATGAAGATGTCGAATCCGTCGGCGAGTTCATCCGGCTCTACGCGACGCGTTACAAGAGGTGGAACTCGCCCAAGTTCCTCGCCGGCGAGAGTTACGGCACGACGCGCGCTGCGGGGTTGTCGGGCCACCTGCAGAATCGCCACGGCATGTACCTCAACGGCATCATGCTCATCTCCTCCATCCTCGACTTCCAGACGGCGCGCTTCGACACCAACAACGACGAGCCATACATCCTCTTCCTGCCCACCTACTGCGCCACCGCGTGGTACCACCGCCGGCTCGATGACATGCTCCAGCGCAACCTGAGGCAGACGCTTGATGAAGTCGAAGCCTTTGCCCTCGGCGAGTACGCCAGCGCCCTGCTCATGGGCGATCGGCTCAGCGCCGAGGAGCAGTCGAAGATCGCCGCGAAGGTGGCGCGGTACTGCGGCGTGTCGCAGGAGTTCATCGAGCAATGCAACCTGCGCCCGGACATCGGCCGCTTCGTCAAGGAACTCCGCCGCGATGAGCGACGCACGGTCGGCCGGCTGGACAGCCGCTTTGTCGGCATCGACCGCGACGCCGCCGGCGACTCGTATGAGTATGACCCGAGTTACGCCGCCATCCAGGGGCCGTACAGCGCCGCGCTCAATTCCTACGTGCGCACGGACCTGGGCTATGAGAACGACCTGCCTTATGAGATACTCACCGGCCGCGTGCATCCGTGGAGCTACCGCCGCTCGACGAATGAGTATCTCGACGTCGCCGAAACGCTTCGCGGCGCCATGACGCAGAACCCGGCGCTGCGCGTGTACGTCGCCAACGGCTACTACGACCTCGCCACGCCCTACTTCGCCACCGAGCACACATTCAACCACCTGGCGCTCGATCCGGCGCTCAAGGGCAACGTGAGCATGGGCTACTACGAATCCGGGCACATGATGTACATCCACGAGCCGTCGCTGAGCAAACTCCGCGATGAACTCAAGGCGTTCATTCGGTCCGCCGCGCCGCCGACTCAGTGATCGCGCCGACTCATCTTCTGCCCGCGAACGCCAGCCCGCCGGTCATCGGCAGCGCGGGAATGTCCACCGGCTGGCTGCTGAGGATCTGCTCGTAGGCCATCACGAGATTCTCGGCGTACCTGCTGCACGAGAAGAAAGAGAACGCCTCGGAGCGGGCGGTGTCGCGCAGCGACCAGTTCTTGTGCGGGTCGTCGATGAGTTCGCGCAGGCGCTGCACGATCGCGCCGTTGTCGCCGGGCTTGACGACCAGCGCCGTCTTGCCGTTCTCGACGACCTCGGCCACGGCATATCCGGCCTCCGCGATGACCGCCTTGCCCGCCGCCGCCGCCCAGAGCATTGGCAGCACGCCCAGCACCTGGCCCGGCCGCGCGCGCGGCGGATCCGCCAGAAGCGCTCGCGCCGCCGCCAGCGCCCGCCGGGCCGGCTCGGGTCCGCGCTGCGCGGGCTGTCCGACCGATGCCGATTGCGTGTCATCGCCGAGATGCAGCATCAGATCAGCGCCTGCGAGGACTTCCCAGGGACGCGCGGCCCGCGCATCGAAGATGAGCCGGTCTGGAGAACCGCCTCCGGTGACAAGCACCCGCGCCATCGGCCGGCGCGAGGCGCCTGCGGGGACGACAAAGCACACATCGAGCCCGCTCACAGCGCTGCACGCCTGGATGGAGGCGATGCGCGACGCATCCACGCACGGGCCATGCTGCGCCGTCGCAAGAACCACCACGGTCCGGTCGGTTCGAACGTCCCATTGCCGCCGCAGGCTGGCCCGATCGCCCTGCTGCAGCCGCGCCAGGTCGAGGCCCGGCCGCAGCACGTGCATGAGCGACGGCTCGACGCCGGCGTGCGCCCAGGCCCGCTTGATGCTGCTGCTGGCGGTGAGGATGGTGACCGGCGCCCGGCCGGCGGTGCTCAGCACGCGCAGCCACTGCCCCTGATCGGGACTGATGGGTTCAGCGGTCAATGTGAGCACGCGAAGCACGCCCGGCGCTGCGGCCATCGCCATGCCCAGCGTGGCGAGCGACCAGCAGTGAATGAGATCGACCGGCGCCACGGACGCGACATACCGCCGCAGCGGTCCCAGGCTCAGCCACGGCCTTCCGCCCAGTGGTGCGAGGCGGTCGCAGGTCGTGATGCCCAGCGAGCGCGCCAGCCGCTCGGCGCCGCTGCCGCCGACCACCGCCGCCATGAGATCGGTCTGTCGGGCCGCGGTGGACTGCGCCAGGTCGCCGAGCATCGCCGTGGCGCATGGGCCGACCATCGGCCCGTGCGGGTCGATGAGGTGCAGCACGCGCGGCCGATAGGGACGCGCCGCAGATGGCACGACAGCGCGGCTCAATCCGAGACCTGGGCGTCCAGCGGATTCTTTTCGTGGGCGTAGAACAGTTGCGCCAGCCGCAGTCCCGTTACGTCGGCCAGCTTCTGCTGAAGTTCATCCACCTTGTTGGGGTCATACTCGAAGGTGGATTTGTACGCCAGTTCGACGGTGAGGCGATGGTACTCGTAGTCCGTCGGCGGCGGCCAGAGTCGCGCCCCGCTCTCGGTCTCTACCACCTTCACTTCCATGATGCACGTTGGCATCGTGCCGCGCTCGTCCACCAGCGTGAACTGGCGGGGCACGGCGTAGATGACGATGTCCGCGTGCACCTTGCGGCCGATCTCTTCGATCGACATGATGTTGCCGGTAGTCTCCCGCGCTGATTCACGATTCACCGCGGCGGGATCGATCGCTTCGGGGACGAGTTCCTGCACTTTGAGTATCTCGTTGGTCGCGCGCATGGCGATCTGATTCACAAAACGCGAGCGCGGCAGCACGTTAGCGCGATCGTCGATGAACACGACAATCGTCTGCTGCGGCAGGGTGTACCTCGCGGGCGTCTTTTCGGGCCCGCTGATGAGATACGTTCCGGCTCCGACGAGATTGCAGCCCGCTCCGGCAAGCAGCAGCACCGCCAGGCCGCCCAGCAGCAGCATGGATTGAATCAGCCTCATAGACGGTGACGCTCCTTCCGGATTTCGGCGTCGATGTCGCCCTTCTTGCGCGTGTAGGTGTAGAAGAGTTTGGTGGCCTCCTGCCCGAACTTGACCTGCAGGCCCTGTTCGATGACCGCCTGGGGCACCTGGTCGCGCTGCACGCCATCCATCGGGGGATAACGCACCTTCACCCGCTGCGTGAACGTCGGCGTCATCGGATCCGCGCCGTCGGCTTCGAAAATGTTCACATCCGCGACGATCACCCCGTCCCACAGATAGCTGTTGCCCGGCGACTGCAGGCGATACTCGACGAGATCCACGATCACCAGGCGCTCGACCTGGAGTGCTTCGGCGAGTTTGGGAATCTCCATCGTGGGCCAGTAGATGTTGTTGGCCTGGTAGGCGACGGCGTAGTTGGGCGGCAGGATCCTGGCCCCTTCACACGCTTCGTGCAGGCCGGCGCTGAGGTATTCGCACAGCCGCGGCACCGCCGTCGGATGCTCGTACTGCGCATCGAGCGGACAATCGACGAGCACGGCGACGCGCTTGCCGTTCAGGCCCTCGTACTGCGCCTTGAACTCGACCTCCGTCTCCGAATCGACCGCCTGCGCGACAAACCCGATGGCGTCGCAGCCGGCGGAAACGCCCAGACCCGCCACGCACAGCGCTGCGGCAAGCCATGTACACGGCCGTGCGATGATTGCTTTCATACTCCGATGCCTCCTTTGAAGGCCCAGATCTTGTAGCCCCACGCCCCCAGCAGCAGCGCGCCCAGAATCCAGACGACGATGGGCCGCCACATACTCTGGAAGACGCGCCAGATGGGCGAGCCTGTCAACACGATGTACAGCGCCACCCAGAATGCCGCGGCCGTCCCGACCGCCAGCAGGCAGCCCATCGGCTGGGTGATGAACGATCTGATCAGATGCCCGTCCGCCGCGTGCGCAAACGAAGTCGTCATCCCGCACGTCGGACACGGCATGTCGGCGTAGGAGATCCAGGCGCAGGACTGGAGCGGCAGCAGTTGCGTGTGCGTGCCCACGCCGGTCGGCGAAGGTTCGAGCCACGCCGCGACCGACAGCAGCCCCAGGCACGCCAGCGCGACCACCGCCGCAACCAGCCGCTCGACCACGGCGTTGCGCGACGCCGGTCCGAGGAGATGGCCGACAGCCGGCATCGGATCCCGCAATACCTCGTTCATACCCTGCCCGATCTTCAACGCCGCCCGGCCCCGGACCCGCAGGGCCCTCTGTAAGGCTGGATGCGCCCAAGGCCCCCGAATTCCACCAAAAGGGGGCAGACTCAACCAGTTGAAGCCGTTTTCCGCTTCCGGGCGCTCGACGCCAGGCGTAACAGTACCCGCCTGCCGGTCGATCCGCCACGAAACTGCCGTGATTCATGGAGGGAAAGGCGGGGCACGCTACTCGTCGTCGCGCTCGGGCGGACCGGCCTGCGTGCCCGTCAGCAGCTCCTCGCAGCGCCCGCACCGCTCGCCCGCCTCCCAGCAGCACTCGAGAATGCCGCACACGGCCTCGTCGATCTTCGCGCAGATGCGTTTCAGGTCGATCGATCTGAAATCGAGCACGCCGCGCTGATTCGTCTGGGTGAGCCAGTACTCCGCCGTGCCTACCGACTCGGGTCCGAAGCGATCCACCGCGGCCATGTAGTAGATGCCCAGTTGCAGATCCGCCTTGCTCGGTTCGAGGCGGCTCTTGGTCGGCCGGCCCGTTTTGTAGTCGATGACGTGGATGCCGGCATCATCGAGATCGATGCGATCGATGCGGGCGGTGATGTAGTGGGTCTGGCCGTTGCACTGGTAGGGGAAGCGGATCCGCTCCTCGGTGTGCAGCACGTGCAGATTCGGCGAGTGCATCCGGTCGTGGTACAGCCGCAGGGCTCGCTCGATGCGCTCGGCCATCTCGCGCGAGCGGATATCTTCAGGCGGCCGCATCTCGTCGTATGCGTCCTGGCCGATCTGAATCAGGTCTTCGACGCCGGGCAGCGCAAGGTGCTCGGGGTTGTTCTCCGCCTGGCGAAGGCGCTCGTAGAAGAACTCGAGGCTGCGGTGGATGATCGAGCCGAAGTTGGCGGCGGCGCGCTGCGCTTCGGGCACGCCCACCACGTGCCGCAGCCAGTAGCAGCGCGGGCAGTGGAGGTAGAGATCGAGTTCTGAAAAATTGAGTTCGAGCGGCGCTTTGGGTCCGGGAATGAGCGGCACGAGCGGCTCATCGCGCTCGAGGACCTCGACAAGCGCTTCGAGGCTGGCGCGGTCGGGCGCGTCGGCCGCGGCGAGCACCGCGCGCAGTCGCGCCGGCGATTCGGCCGCCAGCACTGGCAGTTGCAGCGCGGCAGCGCGCAGCCGATCGCGCAGCGGCGCCAATTGCCCGGTTGGCAGCGCAGGATCGCTCAGGTCGTGCAGCAGGCTGAAGATCTCGCTGCGCAGGTTCAGTTTCAAGCGGTCGCGCACCGAGCGATTGGGCTTACTGATCTCGCCGCCGGCGCCCAGTGGCGCCTCGATCGCCGCATCGCCGGTCGCGGCGTCGAGCATCTCCAGCGGCAGCGTCTCGCTTGACGCCGCCTCGATTTCGTCCCAGTAAACCGAAGGCGAGCACTTCCGGCCCGAATCGTGCATCGTCTGCGCCAGCAGCACGAGGCGCCGCCGGGCGCGCGTCATGGCGACGAAGAACACGCGCCGCTCATCGTCGTCGTGGGTCGAGTTCTGGCCGCGCGTGAGACCTTCAGGCAGCAACTGCTCGTCCCGGCTGGATCGGTTCATCGTCGGATAGCCGAACTGCCCGTTCACGCGCGGGATGAACACCGTTTCGAACTCGAGCCCCTTGGAGCCGTGCGCCGTCAGCAGGCGCACGGCGTCGCGATCGGAGAGTTCGAAACCCGAGTCGAGCCGCGACTCGACCGACGCCGGGATGGAGTCCAGCGAGCCGTTGGTGAGATCATCGAGATACGCAATGAACTGCCCGACGCGGCGCGGCGGGTCGATGTTGCCCAGCCGCTCGCTCACAAACGCCAGCCACCGGCCGAGCTGTTCAACGCGGGCGCGGTGTTCGATGGAATCAACCGGGTCGATCGTCAGCGCGCCCGTTGCATGGATGATGGCGCGGGTCAGCGCGTCGGCCGGCTGGCTCAGCGCGACTTCGGCCAGCTGCAGGTACTGCCGCGCGAATCGCTCCGCGGCTTCCGTCGGCCGTCGGCTGATGATCCAGTGCACGAACGGCCGGCCCGCCGCCTCTTCATCGCCCGCCCGTGCCGCTTCCGCCGCACCGCGCCGATGCGCCGAATGCCACGCCGCAACCGTCGGCAGATCAAGATCAAACGGTGGCCGCAGCAGCAGGCGCGTCAGCGCGGTGTCTTCGTGCTCGTCGGCCAGCAGCCGCATCCACGAGAGCACGTCCGCCACGGCTGGATGCTCGAACGCCTGGCCGCGCTCGGGCATCTCGACTGGAATCTCCAGCACCTGCAGTGATGCCGCAATCCGCTCAAGGTCGGTGTTGGATCGCACCAGCACGGCAAAGTCGCGATACGCCGCGCCGTCCTGAACCGCCTTCTGAATCATGCCGCCGATGACCGGACCCGCGCCCGACGTCCCGCGATAGCGCACCATCTCGATCGGTTCATCCGCATCTCGATTCACGCCTGCGGCCACCGTGGTCTTGTCCGGAGCGAAGCGGTCGCTGCAGCCGCGAATGATCACATCGGCCCCCGCGAGGATGACCGGAGACGATCGGTAGTTCTCGGTCAGCGTGATGGTGCGCGTTGTGGCCCAGTGCTCGGCGAATCGCCGGAAACTGCTCTGCATCGCGCCGCGGAAGGCGTAGATCGCCTGGTCGTCATCGCCCACGACGCACAGATCATGCGCCGGCCCGGCGAGGCACTTGAGCAGTTCAACCTGCGCCGGGTTCACATCCTGGAATTCATCGACGATGATGTGCCGGTAGTCGCTGCGCACAATCGCGCGCAGGCTCGAGTGCTCGCGGAGGATCTGCAGGGGCAGCGTCTGGAGATCATCAAACGTCACGACGCCGCGCTGCCGGCAGAGACGCTCGTACGCGTCGTAGAGTCGCGCCAGGCTCATGAAGCGATCGGCGCGGGCCTGCTCGGCGATCAGGTCTTCGCCGTCGAGTCCGGCGTCGTTCTCGCGCGCGCGAGTGAGCCACTGCTGCGCGTAGTCCAGCGCTGCTGCCGGAAACACGGCGTAGTTCCGCGCTTCGCTCACGAAGTCGAGCGCGATGGGCACGACCGAGTACGGGTCGTAAAACCACTTCTCGCGCCCGATGCCGGTCTCATCCACGACGCGGCGCATCAGCGCCTTCTGCTGCGCCTCATCAATGTGATCGGGTTCAGCCCGGAGCCCGGCCCGATCGCCGAACTGACGCACCAGCCGCAGCCCGAAACTGTGAAATGTCGAAGCGATCAGCCGCTCGGCCAGCGAGGGCGAGCCGAGCATCGACGCCAGGCGCGTGCGCATCTCCTCGGCGGCCTTATTCGTAAACGTCAGGGCGAGGATCGTCTCGGGCTCGACGCCGTCTTCGTTGATGAGCCGGCAGATGCGATGGGTGATGACGTGCGTTTTGCCCGTGCCGGGCCCGGCGAGGACGATGAGCGGTCCGTCGCGGTAGTAGACGGCTTCGCGCTGTGCCTCGTTGAGCGGCAGGCGCGCCGCCTCTTCGATTCCCGCCGGTTCATCGACCATCGACTCATTGTAACCGATGCCCGCCGATCAGAGCAGACGAATCAGCGCCAGCGCCGCGCGCGCGGCGGCGGCCCAGATTTCCTGGGGCCGGGCGGACTGCGCCACCTGCTCGGCGAGATCCGCCCGGAGACGGCGCGACTCGGCAATGTCGAAGCCCGCGTCGATCGCCGGTCGATTCAGCCGGCTGGCAAGCAGACTCAGGCCCGAGGTCAGCGCGCGATCCAGCCGCTCGCCCGCCTGTTCGTGCCGCGCCAGGCGCCGCTCGAGCGTGAGCAGCGTCACCTGGTCGGCGGCGAACTGCTCAAGCAGCGATCGCACGAGCGCGGCCTGCTCAGGCGCGAGCGTCACCGGTCCCGTCGAATCAAGCGCGATGGCCAGAGCGTCGGCGTCGATGTTGGTGATGTCGTGGTTCACTGGTCATTGCTCCTTGCGGTTGTGTTCGCTTGTGCATTCGGGGCGGGCAGCAGGGTCTCGATGAGCGCTCGCGTCGAGTCGCGCAACTGCTCATCCTCAATCAGGCGCGCGGCCTGGGTGGCGGCGGCGCGCCATGGCAGCGGCTCGGCTCGGCGCGCGGCCGTGGCGCTTCGCACAGCAGCGGTCAGTTCGACGGCTTCATCGAGCAGGGCCCGGGCGGCGGCGCTGTGGGCGTCGAGCCTCTCGAGCAGCGCGCGGCGCATCTCCTGCAGCCGCTGCCAGCGCGCGAAGCGCTCGATCAGTCGCTGCTCGGCGGCCTGCCGCGGCTCGGGCGAGAGTTCGGCCGCCGCGCCCGCATCTGAAACGAGTCGCAGCGCATCCTGGATCGAGAGCCCGCCGCTTCTGATCTCCTCGATGACGGCATTGTCCGAGCCCTCGCGCAGCAGGCGCTCGATGAGCGCTTCATCCGGCCCGCCCGCCGCCGCGGCCAGCGCATCGACGTCGAGCAGCAGCGCCAGCCGCAGCCGCTCTGCCGCCGCGTCGCACACGGCCCGCGTCAGGTCGGTCGTCACGGCCGTCGATTCGGCTTCATGCGCCAGTATGCGCTGGTGAATGTCATCCAGCGCATCGAGCGCGGCTGATGGATCGGACGACGGCGCCGCGCAGGAGGAAGGGATGAGCAGCAGCGCCAGGGCCACGAAGCGCCGTGACGCAACCGGCGAGGCGAGGAAGATTCGATGCATGGTTCGTGCTCCAGTTGAAATGGCCTGCACTAACCGCAGGATGGAGCACGGGCGAGAGAATGCAAGAAGCGATTGCGGCGGGCGGCTGATTCCGGCAGTCGGGGGCGCATTTGCGGCCGCCGCGCGCGCACGAAGCCGCGCCGCCCAATGAACATCCCCCGCCTCGCGGGCGACTGCCTCAGCAGCGACCGGCGAAACGGGGGATGAGTTGATTCAGACCCGTTGGACTCGATCAGGGAATCGGGCGGCGGTTGAGCCGGCTGGGCCGATCCCAGTACCACGCGTTGATCCAGTCTTCCCAGAACATGCGGCTGTCGTAGTTGAAGCGCCGCGTGATGCGACCGGCCGTGTCGTCGGGACGATCCGTCACGGTCAGCAGTTCGGGTGTGTGGTTCCAGTAGACGTCGTCGTTGATCTGCTGAGGATCGACGCGGCTGGCCTCTTCAAGGCTGGCCTCGTCGTTGGACTCGCAGCCGATCATCGCGGCGGCAAGGACCCCGATCGTGAGCAGACGGAAACACATGGCGTTTCGTGACATGGCTTTTCTCGCTGGGTTGGGATAGCGCTCTTCCACCGCACGTCAGACTGTGTTCTAGCCCGCGCCCGGCGGCGTGTCAACCGGACGGAACCGGGCCAACTGTTCAGCCGGATGCTCAGTCCGGCCGAGTCTGGTCGCAAAATCGGCGGGAAAGGGACCGAATGACTCGCACCGCCGGGCGAATGGCGTAAGATGTCGGCGGATCGCTTTTCCGTGTCGGCCGGGTGGTTCGCGCCAACATGCTCGAACCGTTTATAGCCCCATGGGAGCACGATCTGAGTTTCGGGGCGAAAACCAGGCCTCCAACGAGTGGAAGGTTGCCGCCTCCGAACCGTGCGCCCACCTGCAATTGGGGTTCGAGCGTCTTGCCCGACTGCCCGGCTCGATGCGATTGAGATTCAACAGGACCTGCCCCACCGGGCGGGTCTTTGTTTTCGACCGCGACCTGCCGCGTGGCGCCGCCTTACGATTGCCCGGCATGCCCAACGCCCCTGAACTTCCCGCCCAGACCGTCGAGCGGATCGTCGATTCGATCCGGCTGACCGTCAACACGCGCCACCTCGCGCCGACGCACCTGCCCAATACCGACACGATCATCCGCCTGCTCGAGGAGATCCGCGCGCTGATTTTCCCGGGATTCTTCGGCTCGCGCACGCTCAGCGCCGAATCGCTCGCCGGGCACGTGCGCGACGCGGCCGAGCGCGTCGCGGCCGACCTGTGCCGGCAGATCGAAGCGTCGCTGGCCTACATGGAAGTCCTCGATCACGGCGGCGAATCGCGGGCCGGCGCGGCGTGCCAGCGGCGGGCCCGCGAACTGACGCTGGCGTTTCTCGATCGCCTGCCCGAGATCCGCCGGCTCCTCGCGCTCGACGTGCAGGCGGCCTACGACGGCGACCCGGCAGCGCGGCACACCGATGAGATCATCTTCTCGTACCCCGGCGTCAAAGCGCTGACGATCCACCGCGTGGCGCACGAACTCTACCGCCTCGATGTGCCGCTGCTGCCGCGCATCATGAGCGAGCACGCGCACACGATGACGGGCATCGACATTCATCCCGGCGCGAGCATCGGCGAGGCGTTCTTCATCGACCACGGCACGGGGGTGGTGGTCGGAGAGACGACGCAGATCGGCCGCAACTGCCGCCTGTACCAGGGCGTGACGCTGGGCGCGCGGAGTTTTCCGACCGATGGCGGCGGGCGACTCATCCGCGGCCGCAAGCGGCACCCGACGCTGGGCGATCGCGTCATCGTCTACGCCGCGGCCACGATCCTCGGCGGCGACACGGTGATCGGCGACGATTGCGTGATCGGCGGCGGCGTGTTTCTCACGCGATCCGTCCCCGACGGCTTTGTCGTGCAGGCGTCGCGGCCGGAGCTGCGCGAGCGGCCGGATCCCACGACCGGCCCGTTCGAGTGGGGCGGCTCGGGGATCTGATGAGCAGATGAAAGCCGGGCCCGCGGTGCCGGGACTGTTCGACGGAGATCGAATCATGGTCGGGCTGTCACTGGCGCGGGGCGGCGACTATGATCGCATCCGGCCGCCCTGCGCGGCCGCACGGGGCGTAGCGCAGCTTGGTTAGCGCGTCTGACTGGGGGTCAGAAGGTCGGAGGTTCAAATCCTCTCGCCCCGATTGAATGTTTTGGGTGTACGTGTTGCAGAGTGCAGCGACCGGGCGGCGGTATACGGGCTCGACGAGTGATCTTGATCGTCGATTGAAGCAGCACAACTCCGGGCACAGCCCGGCGACGAGGCACGGTGTGCCTTGGAGATTGATCTACCGCGAAGAGTTTCAGACCCGAGCGGAGGCCGCTCGGCGCGAACTGTTCTTCAAGACCGGCAAGGGACGTGAGGAACTGGAGCGCCGCATCGACGGCACAGCCCCGGGTTAGCGCGGCCGCCGCGGCGGCAGGTCGGAGGTTCAAATCCTCTCGCCCCGATTCGCGTGCAGCGAATAGAGCAGGTGAACAGGGGAAAGAGCCGGCTCGCCCGTGCGGCGCTCGCGGCCAAGGCCCCATTACCTGCGGTTACCTGATCCCCAGGCAAAAACGAACACGCCCCGCGATGGCTCGCGGGGCGTGTTGATGTTCTCAGATGGCGGCGACGATCAGTCGTTGAAGTCGCGGCCGCGGACGCCGTACTTGGTGGCGCCGTAGTAGTACTGCAGCGGATCGCCGGGCTGGAGCGCCTCGTCGGTCCAACCCATGCGGTTGGTCAGCGGGATGTACAGCTTCGGGTTGTAGTTTTCGGTGAGCGAGGCGGTGCGCTTGTCGGCGCTGCCGTCGAAGAAGAGCACCGTGGCCTGGAGGTCACGCTCGTTGTAGCCGTGGGTCGGCTGCTCGTGGAAAGCGTTGACTTCCCACACGTAGACCTTCTGGGTGGGGAACTTGACTTCTTCCTTGCGGAGGTAGCGGCGGCCGGGCGTGTTGATGTTCGACGGGCCGTTGTTCGCCTGATTGCTGTTGTTGTAGTGCTGGTTCTCGACGAGGATTTCGCCGATACGGGCGTCGGTGAACATGGTGGGATCCCAGAACGCCGCATCGGTCATCAGGTAGGAGATGCGGTGAATCGTGGTCTGGAACTGGTCCCGGGTTTCCTTGGCCTTGACGGAGTAGAAGCGGTCATCGGGGCAGAAGAAGACGTCGTCGTAGACGGCCTTGGAGGTCTCCTGCTTGGCGACGTACTTCGCCATGGCGCAGAACCAGTAGCGGTTCAGGGCGCCGTAGTGCATGACGCCGGCGCCAAGTTCCGGCGGCCAGCCGAACAGTTCGGCCCACATTGGGCTGAAGTGCGGACGGCTGCCCTTGATCAGGCCGCTGTTTTGCGTGAAGATGGTCTCGCAGACGGTGCCGTTGGAGATGACGCCGTTCCACTCCTGGCTGTAGGTTTCCAGGCCGATGCCGATGTTGCGCAGGTTGCCCAGGCACTTGGTCGCGCGGGCGGCGGCTCGAGCCCGGGCCAGGGCCGGCAGGAGCAGGCCGATGAGCAGGGCGATGACGGAGATGACCACGAGCAGTTCGATCAGGGTGAATCCCCGCTTCGATCTGCCCCGCGCGAGGCGTCGTGAGACGTGGCTGAGCATGGCAGTGACCTTTCGTTTGCGTACTTCGAACTTCGACCGTTGGATAAAACCAGACCCTCATCGGACGGCTACACCACTTGCCGTCCGGGGCCGTTTCTCGTCAAATAGCGCCTACTTCCGCTGGCGGAGTGCAGGCCGGACCCCCGGAGTCCCGATTGTGCATTCGGATCCGGCGGGCAGCCGCAAGTTGGCGCACCCCGATTGATTCTAGGGGTCCGGGGCATCAGTTCCAGCCACCTTCCGCCGGAGCGGCGAAGAAAAAGGAACGTTGGCGCGGAAGGCTACGCAGCGCCGCCGGGGACGGTTCCGGGCAATGTCGAGAAAGCCGCTCATTGGCTCGGCTGGAGGTCGAGCGAGCGCAAGCGAGATCGAAATCCCTCCTCCGGCTCTGCGGGGGAGGGAATCACGGTGCGTCCCTTGTGGAAAGCGGGATTGCCCTGGCCCGGAATTGAAGCACGCCCCGCGATTGCTCGCGGGGCGTGCTGCTGTTCACAGATGGCGGCGACGATCAGTCGTTGAAGTCGCGGCCGCGGACGCCGTGCTTGGTGGCGCCGTAGTAGTACTGCAGCGGATCGCCGGGCTGGAGCGACTCATCGGTCCATCCCATGCGGTTCATGAGCGGGACGTAGAGCCGCGGATTGTAGTTCTCGGTGAGCGAGGCGGTGCGCTTGTCGGCGCTGCCGTCGAAGAACAGAACCGTGGCCTGGAGGTCGCGCTCGTTGTAGCCGTGGGTCGGCTGCTCGTGGAAAGCGTTGACTTCCCACACGTAGACCTTCTGGGTGGGGAACTTGACCTCTTCCTTGCGGAGGTAGCGGCGGCCGGGCGTGTTGATGGTGGACGGGCCGTTGGAGGCCGGATTGCCGTTGCCGTCGTTGTAGTGTTGATTCTCGCTGAGGATTTCCGGCAGGCGGGCCTCGGTGAACATCATGGGATCCCAGAATGCCGCATCGGTCATGAGGTACGAGATGCGATGGATCATGCGGTTGTACTGATCTCGTGTTTCCTTGGCCCGGACGGAGTAGAAGCGGTCATCGGGGCAGAAGAAGACGTCGTCGTAGACGGCCTTGGAGGTCTCCTGCTTGGCGATGTACTTCGCCATGGCGCAGAACCAGTAGCGGTTGAGCACGCCGTAGTGCATGTTGCCGCTTCCCAGTTCCGTTGGCCAGCCAAAGAGTTGGAGCCACGTCGGTTGGAAATACGGTCTGGTACCGACTTGCTGCCCACCATTCGGCGTGAAGATCAGTTCGGTCACAGTGCCGTTCGCGACAACGCCATTCCATTCCTGACTGTAGGTTTCCAGACCGATGCCGATGTTGCGCAGGTTGCCCATGCACTTGGTGGCGCGAGCGGCGGCGCGAGCGCGGGCCAGGGCCGGCAGAAGCAGGCCGATGAGCAGCGCGATCACCGAGATCACGACGAGCAGTTCGATGAGGGTGAAGCCTCGCTTGCGGACCGCGCTGGTGTTGAGACTGAGTGGTTTGAAGTGCATGCCGTCCCCTTTCGAGTGTCGAGATTGACCAAGAACCTACCTGCCAAAGCAATGAACATTCCACCGATCGCCAAGGCCGGCGAGCCCCGCCAAACGCGCGAGCAGGCGCGGGTCCTTCGCATCCCGCGCCAGTGTTCGCCCGATGGCCCGGCCGATTGTCCGGCTCGTTGCCCCAGCCCTTTGTCAGACGCCGCGGCCGCACGCGCAGCCGAGACGAGAGATACCCCACAAAACCCCGGGCCGATCCCGCCGACGGAGCCGCCGGACAGGGAAGGACCGTATATTGATTCATTCTACCTCAGATTCCATGCATTTGAAACGGAAAGTCGGAATTTTTGCCAAAAGCCCGCAACCGGCACAGCCGGCGCCTGAGGAGCGGCGTGTGAGAGGCATAAGTGGTTCCGCGGCAGCGGCTTATGATTGGCGATCCCGCTTGCGACTCGAAGAGCCTGGGGCCGTCAGCCCGGCCCGGGCCAGCCGTCGCGCAGGAAGCGGCCGTCCTGGTGGAACACCTCGCCGTCGGCGGCGATGCGGCCGCCCTGGCGCAGGTCGCAGACCATGTCCCAGTGCAGGCCGGATTCGTTCGTATTGCCCGACTCGGGATAGCCCGCGCCGACCGCGGCGTGGAACGTGCCGCCGATCTTCTCGTCGAAGAGGGTGTTTTTCGTGTAGCGGGTGATGCCGTAGTTCGTGCCGATGGCGATCTCGCCCAGGCGGCGCGATCCCTCATCCATGTCGAGCATGCGGTGGAGGAACGCTTCCCCCTTGCTGGCGCTGGCGTCGGTGACGCAGCCGTCCTTGAAGGTGAGCCGGATGTCGTGGACCTCGCGGCCGCCATGCACGGCCGGGAAGGAATAGCAGACGACTCCGTTGACATCCTGCGGGCCGGTGAAGACTTCGCCATCGGGGAAGTTCTCGTGGCCGTCGCAGTTGATCCACGTGCCGCCGTCGATGCCCACGCGCAGGTCGGTGCCGTTGGGCGCGGTGAAGTGGAGTTCGCGCTTGCCCTGGAGGTAATCGCAGACGCGCTGCTGGGCCTGCGAGATCTTCTTCCACGCGGCGATGGGGTCGCTGTGATCGAGCAGTCCGGCGGAGTAGACGAAGTCTTCGTACTGCCGCAGGCTCATCTCGGCGTCCTGGGCGCTGCCGTGGGTGGGAAAGAGCGTGCCGCACCAGCGGAGGGACTTGTCGGCAGCCCGCTCCATGAAGCGCTTGGAGATCGGCTTGCGGGCGGCGGCCTGGATCGCCTGGCGGGCGGGGTCGATGGCGCTGAGCGACTTGGTGTTCAGGTCGGCCCAGAAGCCGATGTGCACGTCGATGGTCTCGACGTGATGGCGCTGCAGCGGCGAGACGAACTTGAGCTGCTCTTCGCTGGCCCGCTCGAGGAACAGGTCAGCAAGGGCCTCGCTCCGCGCCTGCCAGAAAGGATGCCCGCCCGCCGCGAGCACCGCTTCGTAGGTTGCTTCGATGAGCGGAAACGCGACGGGGTCGGCCGCGATCGCGACGATGTCCCCCTGGCGCACGGCGGTGGAGTACTGGACGAGGACTTGAGCGAGGCGGGTGATGCGTGGGTCGCGCACGTCGGGCTCCGAGCGGTTCGTGTTGGGGCGAAGGGGCGAAGGGCTGATGGGGGGAGTGTAGGGGAATCGGCACTGTTTTGGCGTCGCGGGGCCGAGCGGTCTCGAACTTGCCTTACAATCTGACGGCTTGGCGGCGCGAGATCAAAACCTGCCGCCGCCGCCGGTCATGGAGGTGCCTCATGCGCCACCGGATGTTTGCTCTGTTCGCCTTTGGGCTTGCCCTCGCCGGCGCCGCTTCTGGCGCTGCGGGGCAGGAGTACCATGTCAAAGTGACGGGCTGGTGCCCGGGCCGAATCATGGTGGAGTGGACCGGCGGCACGCCGGGGCGCCAACAGGCCTTCGTTTATTCGCGCGAACGCGGCTCGGTCGTGATCCCGAGCGGACCGTGCGCGGGAACCATCCTCGGACTCGGCGAAGATCAACTGCAGCTGTATGCCATCCGCGATAACCGGGGCGGCAACGGAGCGGTCTTGCTCAACGCCGGCGCGGGAGCGTGCGGCGGCTATCTGCAACTCGTCGAGGGTGGAACCTGCCGAACGAGCAATGTGTCCACGATGCCGTGATGTGCGGTTTCGACAAGAAGGTTTCATGAAGCGCTCACTCGTTGCAGCACTGTTGAGCATTGCCGCTGTCGCGACCGGTGGTGGTAGAGCGGCGGCCTGTAGGGGCGACTACACCCTCGAAATGTCCGGCCAATGTCCTGGCTATTTCATACTCAAGTGGAGCGGCGCGACGCCGGGCCGGCGACATGCGATACTGCATGGTACTGAGTCGGGCGTAACGATCATCCCGTCGGGCCCATGCCGCGGCACGGTGTTGGGCATGGCGGGACAAGTGAATCTCGTGAACATCATCAGCACGCGCGACGGCGAGGGGTCGGTCATCGGCTACGGTGGGCAGGTCTGCCATTTCTTCGTGCAGTTGCTCGAACTTGGCACCTGCAACACGAGCAATGTCGTCGAGTTCATTCAATAAAGCGATTGGAGCGAGGGACTCCGGGAAGCGGGAGGAACGCATGAAGATATCGCGTTTGCGCGCGATTGCCGGCTGCGGGTGCGTGCTCGGCTTGTGTTGCTCTGCGAGTCTGGCGGACTACACCCTCACACTGACAGGTACGTGCCCGGGGCGCCTCACGCTGGAGTGGAGCGGGGCAACGCCCGACCACGTCCAGGGGTTCATCTGGGGAACGGACCAGGGACATCTGCTGCTGCGGCGCGGGCCGTGCGCTGGAACGGTCCTGGGTCTGGGTCGGGGCGACTGGATTTACCTCGTGAAGGTGCTCGGGACCGGTAGCGGAAGCGGTGTCGTTTACGCTAACGCGGGAAACTACTGCGGTGGATTCGTTCAACTCATCGAAGGCGGCACGTGCAGGACGAGCAACGTAGAGCCCATGCCGTGAGTCATTTATCGCGCGGGAGGCAGAGATGAGAGTCTCGGTATTGACCGCAGCCATCTGTTCGGCGGTGTTGAATGGGCATGTCGCGGTTGCCCGGGATTACACCCTCACCCTCACCGGTCAGTGTCCCGGCCGCATCTACATCGAGTGGAGCGGGGCGACGCCGAATCATCGCCAGGGCGTCGTCATCGCGTCTCGCCTCGGCCGCACCATTATCCCCACCGGCGGCTGCGCGGGTACGGAGCTTGGCATCCAGGACAACCTCTGGCTTGTCTACGTCATCAGCACCGAAACCGGCGAGGGCACGCGGTCTGGATTGGCCGGCTCGCACCCGTGCGGCTGGCAAATGCAACTGGTGGAGAGCAGGACCTGCCGCGTGAGCAATACAGCACAGTTCCCGTGAAAGCGAAGTCGCGCTTCAACCCATCGCCGCGGCTCGCTGGTCTTCGTCATCCGGCGCGATGCGGGTGATGATCTTGGCGCCCACCAGATCGCCCCAGACGTTGATCGTCGTGCGGCACATGTCCACGATGCGATCCACGCCGAGGATGATGCCGATCGACCAGATGGGCAGTTCCGGTTTGCCCGTACCCGCCAGCGACGTGTTCACGGCCTGGATGACGATCACCATCGTAACCAGTCCCGCGGAAGGAATGCCCGCGGCGCCCACCGCGGCCAGTGTCGCCGTCAGGGCGACGACGGCGAGGGCCTCGAAGCCCAGTTCGATGCCGAACACCTGGAAGAGGAAGATGACGGCGACGGCCTCGTAGAGCGCGGTGCCATCCATGTTGATCGTCGAACCCAGAGGCAGGACGAACCCGCTGGCGCGCTTCGAGCACTCGCCTTCGGTCTCGGCGGTCCGGATGGTGACGGGCAGCGTGGCCGAAGACGAGTCGGTGCCGAAGGCGGTCATAAGAGCCGGGCGCATGCGCCACATGAAGCGGTACGGATTCGTCTGTCCGAAGAGGAACAGCACGAGCGGCAGGGTAAGGAAGCCGTGGATGATGAGGCCGGTGATGACGACGATCATGTACTTGCCCACGGCTGCGATGGCCTCGCCGCCGAGGCTGGCGATGGTCCACGCGACGAGCAGGAACACGCCGATGGGTGTGAGCCAGAGCACCCAGCCGACAAGCGTCATGATCGCCTGAAAGAACGCCTCGAAGAAGTCCACGGCGGGCTTGACGCGATCGCCGAGGAACCCCAGCGCCAGGCCGAAGAGGATGGCAAAGGTGATCACCGGCAGCGGCTGACCTTCCACGGCGGCGCCGAGCACGTTGTCGGGAATGACCTGGCGCAGGATGTTGCTCCACGCGCCGCCGAGGTCTTTGGGCGCGCCCTCGATCTTTTTCTTCGGGCTGGTGTCGGAGTTCTCGAACGTCTCGCGCACCTGATCGAAATCGATCTTCTGGCTCACTCCGTCGCCGGGCCTGATGGAAGTGACCAGAAACGCGCCGAGCACGACCGCCACGAACATGGTCGCGAAGTAGTAGACGATGGTCGTCGTGCCCACGAGCCCGAGGCGGCTTGGATCGCCGATCGACGTGATGCCCACGACGACGCTCGCGAACACGAGGGGGATGATGAGCATCTTGAGCGGGCGGATGAGGATGAGATCGCCCGCGGTGGCGAGCCACTTGATTTTCTGGCCGATCTCCGCGCCGGTGAGGTCCTGCGAATCGAACCACTTGAGCAGCAGGAAGCCGACGATCACGCCGGCTATCAGGCCGACGAAAATGAGAATGTTGAGCAGTTTGTGACCGCGCATGTGGCCTCCACACTGGGACTGGGGGGCAGGACTGAGGTCGCGGGTCGAAGTCTTGAACGCCGGTCAGGACACGATCGAGTTTACAGCCGAGAGGCGTACTGATCGACCGCAGCGCGAAACGAAGTGAGTTCCAGGCCCAGGTGCGACTGGATGCGCTGCGTCTCGCAGGTCGAGTCTTCCTGGCTCATGATGACCTGATCGACGTTGAAGGGCAGCATGGAGCCGAGCCCCGCCGCCGCGGCCAGCGCGGCCATGCCCCGCGCCTTCCACGCGGGAATCCCGACGATGCGCTTGCTTGAGCCCGGCGAGATCGCGTCGCGGAAAATGGTGAGCATCTCGCGCCACGACAGCCGGTCGGGCCCGCCGATGGGGTAGACCTCGCGGATGGTGCGCTCCGTCTCGATGGAACGGGCGAAGGCCTCGGCCAGATCGTTGATGTAGACGGGCTGGACGAGGTGCGCCGGGCCGGTGCCCATCGGCCCTGAGCCGAAGTAGGGGATGAAGACAAACGGCGGAGCCGTGCCGCGCACCCACTTGGCCACCATGCCGGTGAACTCGCCATCCGGCCCGTGAATGAGCGACGGGCGGAAGATGGTCCAGGGCAGGCGGCTCCGGCGGACGATTTCTTCGGCTTCGAATTTGGTGCGGTGGTACGCCGCCGGGGCGTGAGGCCGCGCGCCCAAAGCTGACATGTGCACGTAGCGCAGCACGCCCGCCGCCTCGCAGGCGGCGACGACGTTGGCCGTCGCCTGCACGTGCAGGCGGTGGAAGGTGATCTGGTAGCGCGGCTCCTCGGCGATGATGCCCACGAGGTGAATGCACGCATCGACCTTGTCCACCAGCCGGTCGAGCGAGGCGCGATCGAACACATCGCCCTGAACCGGCGTGACCGAGCGCGGCAGCTGGCCGGCTTTCGACGCATCACGCACGAGTGCTCGAACGGCGTGGCCGTGCTCAAGCAGCGTGCGACAGATGTGGCCGCCAACAAAGCCGGTCGCGCCCGTGACGGCGACAGTGAGATTGCCGGCAGTGCGGACGAAGGCGGGCAGCGGCGCGTCGGCCGGCGCGGCAGGAGCCTCGGATGCGTCGGATGGTGGGGCGGGTTCGGTTCTGGGCTCGTCAGTCATGCATGCACTCGCGGCCTGGGTCGCGTTGAACAGGTTGAAATGAACGGATTGATCGCAGCAGGCACCACCGCCGGATGGGCGGGTGCATGATATCGCGCTGCGGGTGCGTCGCAAAGTGAATCGAAAGTGAGCCGGGGCTACTGCGCTTCCTGCGCATCACGCACGGCCTGGGCGATCTCGGCGAGGCTCAGGCGCGCCATGACATCCTGCATCTCGCTGCTCTTGTAGAAGTCGTACACGAGCGGGTTCTTCTGCAGGCGCCAGAGCGCGAGAAAGTTGCCGCTCGATGCCGCCATGAGATCGTCGTAGGTCGCGGCGTCCTGGATCATCTTCTGAAACGTCTCAGAGCCCTGCAGGTGATCGATCTTGAGGTTCTCGACGGCCTTTGCCCGCACGGCTTCATCCGCCGAGGCGATTTCGACGACGCTCATGAGCGAATCGCTGCCGGCGCCCACGGCGGGGATCCAGCGGACGATGGCGCTGTTGAGCATGCGGGCCGGGCCGGTGTCTTCGCGCGTGAGGATGCCTGCGGCGGCGCTGCCGCGCAGGGCGAAGTAGAGACTGCCCAGCCAGACCATGACGACGGCCATGAGCGTGCACACCGCCGCGCCGGCGATGCGGTCGATGCGGTGCGGCTCTTTGGGCAGCTGTTTGCGCACGAAGAACTGCAGGACGTACCCGCCCGCCAGGCCGATGACCATGGGCAGGATGAAGGGCCACGCCAGGCCGGTGCTGACGACAAACTCGCTGCGATAGAGCAGGCCGCTGAAGAGCCACGTGAGCAGCGACGCCAGGATGAGCGGCGCGAGGCGGTAGGCGATGCGGATCCCGCCGCGCCAATACCCCAGTGCTCCCATGCCGCACGCCACGATGAGAAGGATGAGATAGGTCATGCCATGCTCCGGGCGATTGTACGGCTGGTCTGCCGCCGCGGATGCATCAGGAGGCTGGTATCCCAAGCCACGAAGCGAGGCCCTCCGTTCGAACTAGTATTCGCGGCAGTCACCGGTCTTTCCTGACAGAAAGCAGGCCCGATGAACGAACGCGGGGACACGACGAATCAACTGAGTACGCTCGTGCGGCGCGTGGCCGTAACCGCCGTGGTCTGCTGCGCGATCGCGCTTGGACTCATCGTTGCGGGCCACTACTGGTCACTTCATTCTGCGGGTCCACTGGGCATCCCCGTTGATGCGGCCGTGATCTACGCGATGTTGATCGGCTCCCTGATTTGGGTGCCCGTATCGGTACTGCTCGCGTGCCGCCGGCAACTGACGACCTGGCGCCGTGCCGGGCTCGCAACGATGGCGGTGACGGCTCTGGTGTCCGCGTGTATCGCCAACGCCTCCGCCTACGAAGAGTGGCTGCGCATCCGGGTGTGGCAGGAGAAGAGAATCCGAGCGAGCGAGATCGTCTCCAGAGTTGACCTGGGAGTGTACGAGGAAGTGAAGTATCGAGTGAAGCGACCCGACGGCTCATTCGGTGGTGAAGGAATGATGCGGCTTCATCCATACGGTGAGAATCACTGGCAGATCACGGCCACGGAAGCGGCGGGTGGCGCGCTGGTGGGCGGAGTGGTCGGCTTGGTGCTGTGGAATCTGGGCAGCGTCATCGGCCGCAAGCGCGCGGCGACTGAGAATTCCGGTTAGGTCTTGGTGCTTCGCGCCCAGATCGAGAGAGTGAGCAAGGTGAAGAGGCGCTGGCCGTGGTCGCGCTTGCCGGCCATGTGCTCGTCGATGAAGCGCTGCACGGCGGTCCGGTTGAATTCGATCGGGCCGAACGGTTCGGCGGAGTTGAGATGGTCGAGCAGCAGCGTCTTCATGCCCGAACCCTTGTGCGGCAGGTCATCATGGCGGAACCACTCGCCGATGGGGATGGCGAAACCCATCTTGGGCCGATCGACGCATTCTTTTGGCAGATATTTGCGCGCGATGCGGCGGAGCAGGCCCTTGCGCTCGCCGTTGGGGATGAGTTCATCGACGGGCATGGCGAGCACGGCGGCAGCGAGATCGCGATCAAGGAAGGGACAGCGGACTTCAAGGCCGCACGCCATGGAGGCGGTGTCGGTCTTGCGGAGGAGGTCGTTGGGGAGGTAATTGAGAAGGTCGAATTCGCGCAGGGATTCCAGCGCATCTCTCTCCGCAGGCGGCATCTCACCGCTCATGGGCAGTCCCGTGAGTTCCTCGATTTCATGTCCTCGGAAAATCGATTCCATTGTCGCGATCCCGAGTGTCGGGTAATCGCGAGCCATCTCGATGAGACGCCCCGCCTTATTGAATCGCGATTTTGGATGGGTGCGATGCAGCGCTGCATCAGGAAGCGATCGAAGCCAGCGCCAGTGGCGCTGAAGTTGCCGGGCCCCCAGGTACCGCTCGTACCCAACGAACAATTCATCGCCACCGTCACCCGCCAGCGCGACTTTGACGTGCTGCCTCGCCGCCTTGCTTACCCAGTACGTCGGCAGGATGGACGAATCGCCAAACGGTTGGCCCAGCGTGTCAATGAGGTGAATCAGGTCGTCGTCGGGATTCATGGCCACATCGAGTGTGTGATGATCAGTGCCGAGATATCGCGCAACTTGCTCGGCATACCGCGATTCGTCGTATCGCGCATCAGGCATGCGCACAGTGAAAGTCATCAGGTCAGGCTTGTGTTGTTTGGCAACGTGTGCGATGAGCGAGGAGTCGACACCGCCCGAGAGAAAGCAACCCAGCGGTACATCGGCTTCCAGGCGCCGTGCGACGGCTCGATCCAGCAGGCAGGAGAGACTGAAACCAGCCTCACGCTCGCTGGCAAAAGCGAGGCGGGTCGGGTAACAGCACGGAACTCCAACAGCGGGCTCAAAGACGGTGTAGCTTCGCGGCTCGTCGTCCGCGGGCCTCCATGCATTGTCCGGCTGGCGCGGTATGTACCCGAGTTGAAGGTAGTCCAGCAACCACTCCTCGTGGCCAGCACGCTCGTTGGGAAGACCATCGCGAAGCTCCGCGATCGCACCGTGCGTGCTCGCGAAGATCAGCAGGTTTCCATCCGGCAACGCGCTGCCCTCGATGCGGTGAAGCGAGTAGAGCGGCTTTTCGCCGAAACAATCTCGCCCCAGAGCCAGCGCGCTGCGGACATGATCCCAGATTGCAAGCGCATACATCCCCTCGATTTGATCGAAGAGTTCCTCGCCCCACTCGCGCCACCCGTGAATCAGCACCTCGGTATCGCTGTGATCAGTAACGAAGCGATGGCCCTTCGCCTCCAGTTCCTTTCGCAACTCGCGATGGTTGTAGATGCAGCCGTTGAAGACCACGGCGACGAGGCCTTCGCTCTCGTTGCGGCCGCGTTCGCTGACCATCGGCTGAGCGCCGTCCTTGTGGTCGATGATCGACAATCGCCGATGGACGAACGCGACTTCGATGATGCGCTGCTGCCCGCGCTCATCGGTGAACTTCACGCGATCACGAAAGCGCCCGGTCCCATCCGGCCCGCGGTAGGCGATGCGCGCATCGATCGCATCGAGCCACTCCTCGGGAATGGGCTGGCCGTCGGTGCGCAGGATGCCGCCGATGCCGCACATGGGGAGTCAATCGCCGCAAAGAGGCACAGAATGCACAAAAGGAAATGAACGAATGCAATTGCAGAGACGCAGTCGGCAAGAGCCGGTGAGTGCCTGATTGACTGTCGGAATCGCCTTCTTGCGACTTTTGCGCCTCTTTGCGGCCATCCGCCTTCTCTCTTACTTCGCTTCCGGCTTGAGCAGAATGTTCAGCTCATCCAACTGCTTTGCACCCACTGCCGAGGGCGCCTGCATCATCAGGTCCGCGCCCGTCTGCGTCTTGGGGAAGGCGATGACGTCGCGGATGTTGTCCGTCTTGCACAGCAGCATGACGAGGCGGTCGAGTCCCATGGCGAAGCCGCCCAGCGGCGGGCAGCCGTAGGACATCGCCTCGATGAGAAAGCCGAATCGATCCTTCGCCTCTTCATCGGAGATGTTGAGCAGTTTGAAGATCTTCTGCTGCACCTCGGGCTGGTGGATACGGATCGAGCCGCTGACCATCTCGTGGCCGTTGATGACAAAGTCATACGTCTGGGCGGTGATCTTGTGCGGGTCGGTTTCGAGCAGGTGGAGCTGCTCAGGCCGCGGCGCGCAGAACGGGTGATGGGCGCTGTCCCAGCGCTGGTCTTCCTCGTTCCAGAGAAACAGCGGGAAGTCCACAACCCAGAACATCGCCCACTGGTTCTCGGAGGCGAGTTTGAGTTCGTTGGCCATCTTGCGGCGCAGTTCGCCGAGCACGCGGTTGACCACGTCGAGCTTGTCAGCGGCAAAGCAGATGAGATCGCCGTCGTTGGCGCCGAGCGTGGCGATGAGTTCAGGGGCGACGGCGTCGAGAAACTTGGCGATGCCGCCTTCGAGTTTGCCGCCCGCACTGACCTTCGTCGTCGGCAGGCCGCCGGCGCCGAACTGCTTGACCCACTCGGCCAGCGCATCGGTCTGCTTGCGCGAGAATGAGCCGGCGCCGGGCACGGCAATCGCCTTGACCACGCCGCCGCTCTCCATCGCGGAGGTGAACACGCGGAAGTCGCACTTCCTGGCGATCGCGGTGATGTCGTAGAGCTTGACGCCGTAACGCAGGTCCGGCTTGTCGCTGCCGTAGGTGTTCATGACCTCGTCGTAGGTGAGGCGCGGAATGTCGCTCACTTCGACGTTGAGCAACTCCTTCCACACGGCCCGGATGACCTGCTCGAACGCGGCGAACACATCATCCTGCTCGACGAACGCCATCTCGACGTCGAGCTGGGTGAACTCCGGCTGGCGGTCGAAGCGCAGGTTCTCGTCGCGGAAACACTTGACGATCTGGAAGTAGCGGTCAAAGCCCGACATCATCAGGATCTGCTTGAGAATCTGCGGGCTCTGCGGCAGGGCGTAGAACGTGCGCGGCATGAGCCGGCAGGGCACGAGAAAGTCGCGCGCGCCTTCGGGCGTGCTCTTGCACAGCACCGGCGTCTCGATCTCGCAGAAGCCCATCTCCGTCATCGTGTTGCGGATGATCTGCGTCACCTTGTGGCGCGTGCGGATGATCTGCTGCATCCGCGGCCGGCGCAGGTCGATGTAGCGGTAGCGCAGGCGCGTGTCTTCCGACACCGCGCCGGTGTCATCGCGCGATTCATCGGGGAGCATCGGCGGCTTGGCGCACTTGTTGAGCCGCTCGGACTTGCCGACAACGATCTCGATCTCGCCGGTGGGGATTTTCGCGTTGACGCTTTGCCGCTTGACGATCTTGCCCTGGGCGGCGATGACATCTTCGCGCCGGTACGTCGCGGCGAGGTCGTACATCTCCTTCCCCTGGTCGGGGTCGAAGACGAGTTGCGTGACGCCGGTGTGGTCGCGGACGTCGATGAAGATGAGGCTGCCGTGGTGGCGATAGGAATCGACCCAGCCGTTGAGCGTGACGGTCCGGCCGACATTTTCGGCCCGCAGTTCGCCGCATTTATGAGTGCGTTTGAGCATGGCGAAGATGGTACGCGCGGGCGGGGGGTTTTGCGCGAGGACGCCCGATCGCCGGGCCTGCGCAGAGCCTTGTCCCGACCTGCCGCTGCCAATGAAATCTCTCTCTATCTTCGTGCTCTTCGAGCCCTTTGTGGTGAACGTTGGGCATCCGAACGCGCGCTGTACGCCCGGGACGCCGGGCCTGCGCCGAGCCTTGTCCCGACCTTGTATCTTTCCTCTGTGGTCTGATTCGAGTATGACTGTGCCAGTGACAACGACGCCCCGCCGCGCGGCGGGGCGTCGTTGGCCGGTCGGCAGATCGTCCCGACCTCGGT
>CAUJHZ010000058.1 GCA_963205185.1 Planctomycetota bacterium
TCGATGTTTGTCGATGACGACATTGTCCTGTCGATTGTGTTGCCGAAGCAGCACTACATGGCGCCGGCGCTGGAGTCATTCCTGATCGATGCGTTGAAGCCATCGAACAACAAGCGCCGTTGAGACGACGGAAGTAGTTCACCGCATCTTCTCCTCGCGCGGCTTCATCGGAATCGGCGACTCGCCGGTGCGTTCGAGTACCGCTGGCCTGCCGGAGAAGCGCTGATACCTGTCGCAGATCAAGTCTGCGTACGCCGGGTCAATCTCCATCAGGAATGCACGCCGCTGCGTCTGCTCGGCAGCGATTAGAGTCGAGCCTGATCCTCCGAAGAGATCGAGCACATTATCGCCGGCCTTCGACGAGTACTGCATGGCGCGCACCGCCAATTCAGCGGGCTTGGCCGTCAAGTGCTCCATCTGGTTCGGCGGGATCTTCTTGATGTGCCATAGGTCGGCCACGTTGTTCGGCCCGTAGAACCGGTGTGCTGCGCCGAGCTTCCAACCGTAGAAGCACACCTCGAACGCGCCCATGTAGTCTTTTCGCGTCAGAACCGGGTGCTGCTTATCCCAGATGATCGCCTGGCTGAAGTACAGACCCGCGCGTTTGAGCGGGCCGGGGTAGTTGCCCAGGTTGGCGTACCCTCCCCAGATGTAGAAACCGCGGCCGGGGATGAGCACGCGCGCCATGTTGCCGAACCAAGCATCGAGCATTTCCTCGAACGCCTCGTCAGAGACGAAGTCGTTTTCAAGGGGCCGGTCCTTGGCCCGCATCTTCTTCGTCGTTCGCTTTTTCTCACCCTGGCGGGCCACGTCGAACGACTGGTGATGTGTCCGCTTCTTCTTCGATGCGGTGAACGACGAGTTGCCGGCTGCGATCGCGTTGTTCGATCGAGGTTCGACTTTGACGTTGTACGGCGGATCCGTGTTGACGAGGTGGATCGGCTGGCCATCGAGCAGTCGATCAACATCCGCCGTGCTCGCGCTGTCGCCGCAGAGCAGACGGTGCTCGCCGAGAATCCACAGGTCGCCGCGCTTCGTGATCGGCTCATCGGGCGGCTCAGGAATCGCGTCCGGATCGGTCAACCCGTCGCGCACGCCGGGATCAAGCAACTTCGCCATGTCGTCGGCGCTGAAGCCGAGATTTGACCAGTCGATACCGGCGCCCTGGAGTTCCGCCATCTCGATCGGCAGCAACTCCATGTTCCACTCGGCCAACTCCGCCGACTTGTTGTCCGCGATGCGATAGGCTCGCACCTTCTCGGGCGAAAGATCGGTCGCGACGTGCACCGGCACCTTCTCGAGGCTGAGGCGCTGCGCCGCTTTCCAGCGCGTGTGCCCGCAGATGATCACGCCGTCGCCATCCACCACGATCGGCTGCCTCCAGCCGAAGGCCCGGATGCTGTTCATCACCGCCTCGACGGCGTCGTCGTTGAGCCGCGGGTTCTGCTCGTAGGGCATGATCTCGGCCAGCTGGCGAAGTTCGACCTTGAACGCGTTCATGAGTCCGTTCTCCTTGTTCTGGTAGCCGGGCGGCCCGGGCGCGCTTCCGCCGCCCCGGTGGCCGCCAGGTCGCCGCCCACGTTGGCCCCCGTCGCGAGATGTGCCGCCGCGGCGTAGTTCCGGTCGCCTGCCGTGGGCACATCGCCCCGTGGGCCAATGTCGCGGCCCACGATGGGCCCGCCGTGGACCGGCAGGGGCAGCAGGCCGATTTCCCGCTCCGAGCGCGGGACCGCGGCGAGGCGCACCTGCATGGCGTGCGCTCCTTCGCGCCACGCCAGCGCGCAATCGGCGTCCGCGTCAATGGCCGGCGGTCCTTCGGCCGGCGCCTCCGTCAAGGCCGCGCGACCCCCGCCGGTGAGCGAGTACCACACCCGGCCGTGCAGATCGGCGCCGCTGACGAGCCAGCCGCGCACCAGCGCGGGAACCGCCCGCCCCTCAAGAACAGACAGCAGGCGGCGATTGGCGCGCCCGGCTTCGTCGTGGCCGCACGCGGCCCAGTGCGGCGGCGTGCCGGCCAACGCCCACTCTGCAACCCACGGCGTGCCGAGGTGCGTCATCGTGGCTGCGTCATCATCGATGGCGGCAAGGCGCTCGCAGACGGCCCGTCCCTCGGACCAGCACGGCGCGCCGGCCAGCGAGCACGCCCGCTCGATCCCGGCGTCGAGCAGTCGCACGGCGATGACCTTCGTCTTCTCGACTCGGCGGTGCAGCAGGCTGCGCCGCTCAAGTCGCCCGAGCGCCTCGACATTCTCGTCGCGTTCATCCCGATCCCGCCCGCTGTGCCGCCAGCGCAACCCTGCGCCAGAGCGGTAAGACCGCCGCGCCAGATACGCGGCCGCCGCGCCGCCGCCACCCCATGGCCCGCGCCACGGCGCGAACACGGCCCACAGCTCGCCCGCCAGGCGGCAAATCAATGTGTCGTCAGTACTTGCGCTCATGTCGTGATCCTCTTCGCAGCGCGCCATTCCGAAAATCCGGACAGGGTCGCGTTATTCGATGTCTCTCTGGTTTTGCCGCTGTTCCCGCGGGCCTCACCGGCGACCAACTTGCGCCAAGTACCTATGGCGCGCCGAAAGAAGCGCCGCGCGCTGAAAGAAGTTGGAGAGCGCAAGTCGAGAAGAGAGGTAGACATAGAGAGAGTACTACTACCTTCTTTCATTCTTCAATCCCTCTCTTTCTCCGCGCGCACTTGCGCTTAAACACACCCCGTAGAATGAAGAAAGAAGTGAAAGAAGGGTCGGGCGGCATGGTCACTCCGTGAGCACATACACCGTCCGCGAGCGTCCGGTGGTCTTCTCGATGGTCTCAGCCACGCGTTCGGTCTCGAGGAGGTTGTCGATGACCTCTTCGCGTTCGCGCTTGCTGAGATGCTGCGTCGCCCGGCACAGTTGGGATCGGGTCATGCGACCTCCCGCGGCGCGCATCGCCCGGACCACGGCCTTCTGCCGCGCATCGAACTCGCTGTGCGAGACGAACTGGTGGGCGAGGAAAAGAACACGTCTGCTCATATGTTCCGACAGCTCGCACGCCCAGAGCGCCGCAGATTCATCGACGACGGGCTTTTCACGGTCGCGTGAGCAGGCGTAGAGCAGTGCCAGGCGACAGGCCTTCTCCTCGACACGCGCCCAGATGGAGCGGACATCCTCGCGTGGCTCGAGCATCTCCCGATCGGCCCGGGCGGCGAGCGCATCGAAGACGGCACTCGCTTCGTCAGTGGTGGGGACGAGGATGGGCTGAGGATGCTCGCCAGAGAGATTGCCGCCGGGTGAGAACTCGTGCCACCAGCGGGCGGCGCTGACGATCGCTTCGGGCGGGTTGAGATCCGCCAGCCACCGCCGGGGCGGCATGTCCTCGCTTTCGAAGATGAGCAGTCGGGCCATGAAACCGTCGCTCATGGCTTCGGGAGTCAGGGATTCCCGGAAATGAGCCGAGGCGGTCGTCGCCAGAAGGGAGACGCAGGGCTGGTCGACGATCTTGTTGCGGCGGGGGTCGGCGTACGCCTTACCTTTAAAGATGCCGTGGGCTGACGAGTAGAGTTTCATCAGCGTGGAGATGATGTTGAAAAGGTGTGGAGAACGCCTCGGATCCCCGATGGTGCGCAGGAAACGGCCGAATTCATCGATCTGGAAGAGGATGGCTGGCTGGGCCTCGACGGCCGCGACGAGTCCGGCATCGCTGGCGAGTTCGCCCTGACCGTCCAGTTCAGGCGCCCCGGCGAGGTAGAGGGTGCGGGTATTGATCTTGCGGGGGTTGTCCTTGCCCGAGCCCGATCCCGCGAGACACACGACATAGAGGTTGGTGCGGTTGCCTCGCTCGTCGCGCACTTTGCGGCCAGCGAGCACGGCCTGGAGGCACAATGCCGCGGCGAGGGCGAGCCAGGGCTGCCAGCGCGGCGCGGTGGCGCGATTGAACTCCATCACTTCGCCGATGAGGCCGGGGACGTTGAGGAGATGATCAGGCAACGGTCCGGGATCGGACGGTGTGGTGGATGCCGGCGCAGGGGTCTCGTTGGTTGAACCGAGGATGCCCGCGAGATTGACGTCGTTGTGATCGATCGGGGTGTTGGAATCGCGCAGCCAGCCGCGTGGACGATCGTGCGGCTTGGTCGCGGCGTCTTCGACCTTGTGGCGCAGTTCCTTCTCCGACCACGGCGGCTCGCAGCGCGGGTTGTATCGCTCGAGGAGCAGATTCAATGCCGTGTCCCGATCGAGGCAGAATCCGTGCACCATCGCAGTCGCGGCGGCGAAGGTCGCGCTGTGTCCGCCCTGGCCGGAGATGGCCGGCGGCATGGCGTCGAGGTACGCCGCCGCGCGCCGGTTCAACGCATCATCAGAAACGATGGGTGCTGGAGTGTGGAGTGGTGGCGGGGCGGCAGGGGGTGCGCCCGTGCGCTCGATGACCGCGGCCACGAGCGCATCGACTGCAGTGCGCAATGCTTCGTGTGTTACTGACGCAGGCTGACCGGTGAGCCAGTCGTAGGTTTCGCCACACGGGTGAATGCTCGGGCCGACGACCGTCTGCGCGCCCGTGCTGCGGATCTCGACGATCATCCGCTTGGTGCCCGGGAAGTGATGCTTCTTCGTGGTTGCGCCCGGGCAGACATACCACCAGTGCGAGTGTGGCGCACCAAGGCGGCCGCTCACCGCGAGAGTGGGGGGCAGGAAGCGAGCGGCAAGTTCGATTGCCTCGGGACAGTCGAGATCGACATCCACGAGCCACCCGCTGGGCTCACCGAGCAGCAGGCCGATGTTGCCCACACAGTTGAAATGTTGCGGCAGTTCCGGTTCGGTGAGACGCAGCTCCTGCCAGGCGGTGAGGACCGGCGCCTTGCTCCGCGTCGGAATCGGCACGACGTGATAACCGCGCGCGGTGTACGAGCGGGCGGCGTCGAGGAGAGTCGAACCGGGCTGGGTCACGCCGCCTCCTTGAGCGCGTAATCGCATAGCATGTCGCGAGGAGGCACAGCAATGGAAGGATCGAATCCTGAGAAGGTCATTGCAGTGCTTCGATCGGATCCCAGCCGCTGGCTGTGCGACGACTGCATTGCGCATCTCGCAGGGATCAAGAACCGCATCGCCGTGAACCCGATCGCGACGACACTTGGTTTGACATCCGATTTCGATCGGCAGCGATCGGAATGCTCACGGTGCCGTGAAACCAAGTTCGTGACTCGTCCTCGTCGCCATTGAGTCCGCATCAGAATGGGATCTCCTGTTCAGGAATCCCGCCATACGCTGAGGCGACTGCCGCAGCGCCTTCTTCGTTTTCGATGTTGAGTGGCTTGGGGCCGAGGATGTGGTTGACAATCCGGTCGTACTTCTCACCGGCCTTGCGTTGAACCGTGATCGAGATCGTCGGCGCCAGTGCGCCGCAGTCGGCCAGGTCGACGGCTTCATCGACAGTGTCGGGCACCGGCTCGTTCGATCGCCGTCGCCACCATTGCTCGGCCTTCTGACGCGCGTATCCCGTGTGCTCGAAACACACCCATTCGCAGAAGGTCGTCGTGAAACCGCAGCGGTACTCGACCCGCATGGTGGGCGCGGCGCTTGGGTCGTTGCGCTTGTAGTGCACGTGGTAGGACACGCCGTCCACTGCGTGCTCGGTCTGCGAAACCTGGTCGGAAAGGATGCCTTCGCTGGTGGCCCGGGCATCGTGCTTGTTCTTCTCAGGCGGCGGGAACTCGTGCCCGCACTCGGGACAAATCGAGTAGGCGGCGTGAATCAGAGCGTGGCAGTCCGGGCATTCCTTGGCCGGCGCCTCGCCTTCGCCCTTGCCAGGTTCCTTGATGCGCAATTCATCGACCGGCCCATGCCGCAGAATGTTGCCCCCGAAATCCAGCACGAGGCAATCGGTCTTGTCGGGATGCAGGCGGAATCCGCGACCCACCATCTGGTAATAAAGCCCGGGCGAAAGTGTCGGGCGCAACATCGCTACGCAGTCGATTCCCGGAGCATCAAAACCGGTCGTGAGCACATTCACATTCGCCAGGTACTTCAACTCGCCGGACTTGAACCGTTTCAGCAGCGAGTTTCGCACGGGCACGGATGTGTTGCCCTCGACAAACCCGCACTCGACTCCATGGCGTTGTTTGAGGACTTCGACGACATGCTGGCCGTGCCGAACACCGGAAGTGAAGATCAATACTGAGCGCCGGTTCGCGGTGTGTTCGATGATCTCGCCGCACGCAGACTGCACGAGATCATCCACATCCATCAGATCCTCGACTTCGCCCGCAATGAACTCGCCACCGCGGACGTGGATGTTGCTCATGTCCGCGCGTGCGAGTCCCGCCTTGGTGCGCAGCGGGCAGAGGTAGCCTTGGACGATCAGTTCGCGCACACCGATCTCGAAGCACACATCGTTGAGAATGTGGTCCGTGGCGCAGATCGTCCCGGTCTTCATCCTGAACGGCGTCGCGGTCAGGCCGATGACACGCACATGCGGGTTGACGAGCCTGGCCTCATTGATGAACTGGCGGTACATCCCTTCGCCGTCGGGCGGGATGAGATGGGCTTCATCGACGATGATCAGGTCAACGGGACCGAGATTGCACGCCTTCTGGTAGATCGATTGGATGCCGGCGATGGTGATCGCGTAATTCAACTCGCGGCGCCTCAGACCCGCCGAGTAGATGCCGACGGGCAGATCGGCGGCGATCGTGCGGAGTTTATCGAGCGCCTGCTCGAGGAGTTCTTTCACATGGGCCAGGATCAGGACGCGACCGTTCCAGTTGTTGACGGCGTCGCGGCAGATCGTTGCCATGACCGGGGTCTTCCCGCCCGCGGTTGGGATCACGACACACGGGTTGTCCTCCCGCTGACGCAGGAACTCGTAGACCGCGTCGACCGCCGCGCGCTGATAGGGCCGCAGTTCCATCAGGCGATCGCCTCCTGCGCGGCGCGCACGCTGGCCATCAGCGCCGGCAGATCCTCGGCGGCCAGGCAGATCATGCATTTGGATCGGCGGCGACGGAAGATGATGACCGGCACACGCTGACCTGCTGACTTCTGGAGTTTCTTCCACGCGTTCCAGAACTGCGGGCATGGAGTCTGGAGTTCTTCGGCATGCACACCGGGCAGGTGCGCCTCATGGCCATCCATCCCGATTGCTGCGGCCGTGTCACGCGCTGACTCATGGACCTCGCGCAACACGGCCGCGTCGGCCACTCCGTTCGAACTGGCTGGCAACCTGGGCATTTACTTCCTCGCCCAGGGCGGGGTGCTGCCGGGCGCATTGGCGACCGCTGCTCCGGCTGGTGCTGCACCGGAGTCGCGTTTGGCATAGCCCTTCACGGTGTTCGTGAGTTCGCCGGTGTCGTCACGCTTTTTCAGACCGACACTCACGATCAGTGGCAGGTTGTGCAGTTCGGCTGAGTCACGCGGCGCCATGACGCTCACGGCGCGACAGATCGATGACAACGTACCGCGGGCGATCTTGACGGTCTGCTCACTGGGATGCTTGATGACGAGACGGTCCCAGATCTTGCGGCTCTTGTGTGGACCATCGAGGATGTCCAGTTCGAGTTGAAGGTACTCGCCCTTGCCGTTGCGGGTGGGTTTCATCTCCGAGGCGACGATGATGGCGAGGTACTTACCCGCAGGAATGGGATCGAAGTTGGTGTTCGGTTCGACTTCGTTGGCGTCAAATCCATTAAGATGTGCCATGATGGATCAGTGTCCTTGTTCAGAGGTAGTGGCGGGTTCAGTGGAAACGAGCGGGTTCTCGCCGCGGACAAATGCCGCATACAGGCGGTAGTCGAGCGGGAACTCTTCGGGGAGATTCAGCCGGTTCTTGGCGACGTGCGCCGGACGCTCGGCAGTGCGGATGATCCGTTCGCCGGTGCCGATGCCCTGGGTGCGCTTGCGATCGAACCCCTCGCTCGTCGTCTTCGTCAACACCTTGTACGTCGCGAAGAGGACCTCATCGCACCATTCCTGCACCAGAGCCGATGCCTGCTTCTGCAGGCGGGGCGTGTAGCGGTCATAGGCGTCTGTTTCCGGGTTGTTGAACTTCTCAATCTGGGCGTGCGCGATCAGGACGACCTGCATGCCGTGCTGGGATCGCAGCGCATCGAGGCCGGCGACGACCTCGCGCCACTGGCTCAGGGCAAAGACGTAACCCTTCGCATAGCCGATGTCCTCGATGGACTCAACGCCACGCTCGGCACAGACCTCGGCGAAAATGAGCCGTTCGAGCCAATCAAGCGAGTCGATCACAACCGTGCGGTACTCGTGCGGTTCGGAGTAGAGCGCCGACAGCGATGCGAGTACGTCGGCGTAACGTGTCGCCAGAGGGAATCGATCGACTTCGAGGTCGTTGATGCCTTCCTCGGTCTGAATGAAGATGGGCTTCTCGGCCATGGCGCCGAACGTGCTCTTGCCCACCCCGTGGACTCCGTAGAGCAGCACGCGGCGCGGCAGTTGGTTTCGGCCCTTCTGGATCGCCTGGAGCATGGTCATTGGGATTCGATCTCCTTTGGGGTTCAGCCGGCAGCGGCGGCCGGTTCGGATTGGGGTGTGATGGGCTGCGAAGTGCGGCGGACCTGGAACGAGTCCTCGCCGAATTCGCGGGTGATGAAGGCGGTGAAGACGCGGATGACTGCATCGCCGGCGCCGGTGCGGCCGTCGATCAGAATGACGGAATGGGGGGCGTCGACGTGGTACGACACTTCCATCCGCACCCGCGCTTCGCCAAAGAGGCCCTCGGCGGCGACGATGGCCAGATGGAGCGTGGCCTCGACCTCGGTCAGGTCGACGCCGGATCGGAACGAGAATCGAAACACGGTATCGGACACGGGCGTTGCCTCCTGTTGTGGGCGGTCACACGGCAAGCTGACTGCGCGGGTGAGCCCTCCCGGGGTTAGGGTGCCCGACTCGCACACGTGCGCGCCGCTCTTGATCGCCCGCACGCAGCGGTAATAGCGGTAGAACCGCCCCTTGCGACCACTGCTGAAGGTATGCGTCATGGCGTGGCCGCAACCTTTGCATTTCAAAAGACCACGCAGCAGGGCGCCATACTTGTTGCGGACCTCGGCGCCACCCGTGCGGGCGTTCGCCCTGAGCAGCGACTGGACCTGGTCGAACACATCCTGTCCGACGATCGCCTCGTGCTCGCCGTCGTACGCCTCGCCCTTGTGGACGATCTTGCCGGTGAGTATCGGGTTGGTCAGAAGGACATGGAGCGTGGCCTTGTCGAAAGGCCGCCCGCCGAGTTGCTGCCCCTTCTTGGTGAGCCGACGCTTGTTGACCCAGCCTCGCCGCGTGAGTTCGCTCACCACCGGCTGGAGCGAGCCCTTCTCGAGGTACAAGGCGAAGATGTCGCGCACCCGCGCCGCCTCTCGGGCGTTGATGACCAGTCGCGGGCTGGGGCCATTGCGATCGACGTCGTAGCCGAGAACCGGGACGCCACCGGCCCATTTGCCCTTGCGCTTCTGGGCGGCGACCTTGTCGCGAATGCGCTCGCCGATGATTTCGCGCTCGAACTGGGCGAACGAGAGCAGGATGTTCAGCGTGAGCCGGCCCATCGAGTGGGTGGTGTTGAACTGCTGGGTGACCGAGACGAACGAGACGCCGTGCTTGTCGAAGGTCTCCATGATGCGCGAGAAGTCGAGGAGCGACCGGCTCAGCCGATCGACCTTGTAGACGATGACGCAGTCGATCCCGCCGGACTGGATGTCTCGCAGTAATCGAGCCAGCGCCGGCCGTTCCATGCTTCCGCCCGAGAAGCCGCCATCATCGTACCGGTCGGGCAGACAGATCCATCCCTCAGCCTTCTGGCTGGCGATGAACGCCTGGGCGCCCTCACGCTGGGCGTCGAGGGAGTTGAACTCCTGATCGAGTCCCTCCTCGCTGGACTTGCGGGTGTAAATGGCGCAGCGAATCCGGCGATTCTCGGCCTCGCCGTTGCGGCTGGCTGCGGCGGTGGTGCGCTGCCGGCTCATAGCCTGGCTCCCAACTGGAAGAAGTGAAACCCGTTGAGGTGGCTGCCGGTTACCTTCTTGGCGATCGCCGTGAGGGTGCGGTAGCGATCGCCGTCCCACTCGAAGCCTTGGCCCTCCTCGAGAACGACGACGCGAATCGTCCGGCCCTTGTACTTGCGGACAATCGCCGAGCCGGGCAGCGGCAGGCGCGGGTCGCGCGGTTCAGAGGCGGAGACTGATCGAGTGGCAGTGGGTGGGGCGTCGGACTGGGGCGGGTGAATCTGCGTGCGAGGCGCCATGACGCGCACCTCGGCGTCGTCGGCCAGTTCAGCCGCGCGACGTCGCGCCCGCTCGGACAGGTCACCTTCGGCGTTGGCCTGAAGGCGCCAGGCGATCTTGCGGATGAGGTACGCCCGGTGCCGCGTGCGGCACGGCTGCTTGCAGAGTTCCTCGTAGCGCTCGACGAGTTCGCTCGTCGTCATCCGTTGCAGGGCATCGATCTCGCGTTCAATCGTCGTCGGCATGTGGTGGCTCCTTTCGGACATGGAGACTCGGCCCTAACCGCGGGGCCGGTTCACCACAGTGAGGCGCGAAGACTCGCCGAGTTCAAGTGCGATGTCGCCGGAATCTGCGGATTGGGTGGGCGGCGAGGATGCTCGCGACCGGGCCGCCCGGACGTACCGGACGACGCCGCATGCGAGGATGCGGGCGACCTCGGCTCGGCGCTCGGCGACGGACATGGTGGCGGGATCGGAGATGGCGGGCACGGCGGGCTCCGGCACAGGGAATGATGCGGCGCGCGGAGAGCGCCGTCATGGGTTACCTATGCCGTGCGTATCGAAGATGCACGATCTGCGCACTCACTCGCCGCCGGGCCTGGTACTTGCAGCGCATCGCAAGTCGTGACCCCTCAAGACACCGCCGTGGGCAGCATCGGCGCCGCATCGGTCATCAGGTCCGATCTTACGTGCAGCCGCATCGCATCCTGGGATTCCGGGCGCCGAGATGCCAGGTAGCATAACATGATCCCGTTCAACCAAAGGAGGACCAGAATGGATTGGCTGCTTTCCATCGTTCGGATAGCCGGCGTGTCGTCTCCATTGACCGCTTGGCTCGTTCAGTTGCAGGCGGAAATTGACCGCGCCGGCTCGAAGGCTCTCGCAGAGCGTGTAAGGAAGATCGAAGACCCGATCAGCGCGATTCATCCGGACGTGCCGCAAGTGGCGAGGGCCATCTATGCGGCCATGACGGATGAGGATGGAGCGCACGTCTGGTTCGATGCGGACTTCTACGACAAGTTCAGCAAATGCCTTGCGGTTCTTGAAGCAAGGCATCTGATCAAGGGAGAACACACCATCGGGCACCGGTACTACAACGGATTGCGAGTGATCAACCCGTCTTTCATCATGTACATGTGTGCGCTGTGCGAAAGCGACGAACACATGAGCGAGCTGATCACTCGCATCGAAACTTGCGAAAGAGGGCGATGGCTGCACGGGCCGGACATCAAGCTCGACTTGGGGCTGCCCATGCCAGTGATTCGGGCCTGCTTTGAAGTCTACGAATCAAATGGCTACGGACTTTGCTCGCAAGAGATCGGTCCGCCGAAGTACGTGGGAAAGGCCTAGCGGGGGCCAAAATCACTTTGACGGCTGCTCACTGAGCGTGCGACCGACCGGCGAGCGCGGCCTCCCAGTGGCGACCCATGGAGTGCTCTGCGCGTGATCTCATGCTCGCTGTGGTTGGTCCACCCGACGCACAAGGACTGAATGTGATTCAGGTCGAGCAGACGTTTGCTCGCTCTTCGATTGAAGCGACAAGCGGCGCTGACTTTACGTCAGCGCCGCTTGGCTGGCCGCTGCCAAAATGGATCAGGCGTCTGCCATCACCCGGTCAAGGGACTCGACGCTTTCGAGATATACCGAAAGCACGCGACTCCACTCGTGACGCTGCGACCTGTACCAGAGCACACCCTCATCCTCGGCCAGTGTCTCCGCCTTGGCCAAGGCAAAGAGCAAGAGCTCCAGAGCAGTCTTGCTCGCCGGGTTCATGTCGCACAAGGGCTGATAGAGCCGGCTGAAGAACGAGTGTTCACGGTTCAGCGTGACAACCGTGGATGTTCCGAATGTCCGCACCCGGTAGAACGGTGCCCCCGGGAGATTCTCGAAGTCCATGAGGAGCGGACGGTTCCGGATGTCCTCGAGGACCTCATCGACCGTAACACCATCGCAAGTTCGGCTCTCGGCATATTCACGGAGCTCTCGCTCTGCGATGTTCGGGTCCTTGTCGCGCAGGGCCGGAGACGTCCGGAGGAACCGATCACGATCCTTGGCGATGTTCTCGGCCTTCTTGGGGTCCGCAGCGTGCGCCTTGCGGCCTCTAGAGACAATGATGTCGGAGAGCGTCGCGAGGTTTGCGCTGATGTCCTTCTCGATACGCGTTCGAATCCGCTCCCCGAGTTTGACTTGCTGCTTTGTATGCGTCACACCAAACAGCTCATCAAGCTCGGGTTCGAAGGCAATCTCGCAACTCCACCAGGAGTCAGTCCAGTGAGGACGGCGCAGCCGGAAATAGCCAAAGTCAACCTCTCGCCCGGCACGCACGATCGAGAAGCCACGTGCGCGGTCGATGCCGTGCGCGTGCGACTGCTTAGTACTCTTGCCGATCTTCGTCTGCCACGTCTCAGGGAGCAACGAAAACCTAATCGTAACAGGAGAAGTCTTGCCGTTGGCGCCGGGGATGGGAACGTCAAGGACGATCGGTGCACCGTGGGCGGTGGCACCATGATGCTCCGCCTCGGGCATGAGAAACAGAGGATCGAAAGGCAGAATATCGCGGCCATTGACGTGGATCACCTTTCCGCTGACTAGGAAGTGGCGGTAGGTTTGCCCGAGTGTGTTCGGCAGCTCGCGCGTGAGCGTGTCCTCTCGCCCTGCATAGTCGAGGCGATCGCACTTGCGCCAAACAATCATCGTCCCAGTAGGCGAGATCTTGTAGGCAGCGTACCGCGACGGGATATCCATCTTGACCGGCTCCGGCACAACGAGCATTGATCCCGAGGCGATCTCGTCGATGTCGAGGTAGCTGAAGTACACCTCGTCGGGCTTCTTCCATGTGTAGACTTCGAGCCGCCTGCACTGGCTCGCGGACGAGTTTGGCAGGCCCATACCGAAGCGGCCCAACCCGCTGCGATCATCAAACCGCGTCGTGCCACCGAAGCGAAGCGCAGTTCGAAGCACGTTCGGTAACATGCCCGACCCATCATCGACGCACACGACCTCATCCACTACGGGTGACGGCTTCCGTCCTCGACCGTTGTAGGCCTGCTCTTCGCTCCTGAAGTGGACAATAAACTGGTTTGCGCCGGCCTGGAAAGCGTTGTCGGCCAGTTCCGAAACCGCGCTCGCAGTCGACTTGTAGCCGCTGTCGCGCGTCGCTTCAATGAAGCGCTCTTCTTGAACAATCGTGAATCGTTCGTCAATCATGGCGAATCTCCTGACCTGTTGGCCCGACGTGAAGTCGGACCGGTGATGGAAGACAGGCGCGAGCACGCCGCTCGCGTCCGAAAGGCGCAACACTCCATGTCAATGGAGTCAACGCGAATCAACCCATGCACGCGGCATCTACAGCGTGCGCGGGGAACTAAGTTTCATGCGAGGGGGTTCTTACCGAAGGGTTCGCACTCTTCGATTTGGCTCCGACGTCTAGCCGGCGCTCGACAGGACACCTTCGCAACTTGGGGAGTGTAACACCTACAGAAGGGCCCGTCAACAGGACACTCCGAGAGCGATGGGGCGAAAGCTGCGGCAAGGGCGCCCATGCCAACTTCGTCAGCGCCTTGCAGAGCCACGGCCCAAGGGCTCCGAACACTGTTGCGCCCGCTCACCGAGCGCAACAGTGGGGGTTGCGCTCCCTACTGGGGAGACAACCCCCTCATAACCCCGTACCCTGCGAAACGGAGACTCGGAGAGACTTTTGGCCCAAACCGGCGCTTTTGGCTACCCCGGTTGCGCCCATCGGTTATGACCTCGGCGCGAGCAGAGACACGACCCGACATCAGCCCTATCCGCAAGTCCTTGCAGAACAGTGGCCTGCAAACGCAAACGCCGCCGGGGTCTCTCGACGGCGCGTTCGTTAAACCACAGGGCCGGCTGCGTTTGCAACCGGCCCTTCAATAGAGGTGGCGCGACGGTGTTCGCATCAGTGCGACAGCGAAAGAGAGACACGCGAGGGGAGCGGCGGTTTCAACAGTTGCAAATGGTCGGTCGGCGCCGGCGTAATGGGCGCCTTCCCGGACGGTCAGTCGGCGACGATGCCGCCCGCATCGAGGCAGCGGGATGCGCTCCCAATGCGTCGCTGATGCCAGCCTACAAATCAACCCACGCTACTTGCTGCAAACAATTGGGCATCAGTCAAATCAACTGCACCCCGCTGCTCTCACCTGCCGCATTCGGGGCAAATCCCGCCAGTCCCACAAAGGTGGTAGCCGCAGTGCTTGCAGGTGTCGTGCGGCGTGCGCGTCAGCATGGCTCGAATCCAGATGTTCAGCATTGCGAGTACCAGCATGTATGGAAACACAAACGACATGCAGGTAAACGCAGCACGAGACCAGCTCCAATTCGGGTTCAGGACATCAAACATCGGAATGCGATCGAGCGTCGCGGATATCGAAGTCGATATGTCAGTATTCAGAAGGGCTCGATACAAAACGGAACTCGTAACGAACAGCAAAAGGGCAGACGCGCCGACGACAGCGAGTCGGCACCAGTATCGAACGTCTCGCATCAGATCAGTTTTGCCCGTGACGAGACCGCGCAACAGTTGAAAAGCAGGCACTGCTACGCCTGCCGGAAGTACAAAGAGTGTAAGATGTACCATCAACATTGATAGGCCGACAAAAGCTGGAGATAGCGCGAGAGGCTCTGGCCGGAGCTTGGATATCAACCAATTGTAGTGGCTCAAGGCATTCGATAACAGCGTACTCGAAGATGATAGCAAAGTGAGCAAATACGCGAACAACAATCCAAGTGACGTCAATGCGCTGGCAGCGCAGGTTCCATGCGCAGCTAACGACTTCACAAACTCATAGCTGCGCGAAGTCATGGTACGGGCATCGATGTACAGGCTGGATTATTCGGATTCGGGTTCATCGGAGGAGGCGGATTTTGCGGAATACTTGCACATCCGCCGTGATTCCAATCTTGGTTCAGACAGCAGGAGAGCCGCTTCTGCTCATTCGGGGTTAGTCCACATTGGGCCTGGCACCACCGTTCGACACCGACTACCCGCGGCGCCCCGTTTGTTTCGGCGCACCGAATGCACCCGCGAATGCAATTCAGTCCAGGGCTGTTACCGGCACACTGACAGACGCATTGACTCTCCCAGCAAAGCAGTCCGCCTTGGATACACACTTGTCGATTCGGGTAGTAGCACGGCTCACCAGGAAGCGGAGGGCTCTGGGGAGGAGGAGGCTGGGGTGGCCCATAGAGCGTGGCACAGTGAGATCCAGGTTTGCACTTTACCTTCCAGTTTCCTGGAATGCATACGAATTGATCAGTGCAACCGATTATGCAAGCGCGATGCGTACGAGTGCCTGGCACGAACGCGGAACAGCACCCGATGCACTCCGAGCGATTGCGCGCTTGCCTGCAATCGCGCGGTCTCAAGGGTCGCTTGGGGATGAATGGCACTCCGGGGACGGGCGGAGGAATCACGAATGGCGAATGCTGATCTGGAGGTCCGGCAAAAGTGCAAGTGCCGTGATTGCAGTTCTCCCAAGCCATACCCATCCAATCAATCCCAATTAGTGGAAGAGACGCCACATACTCATACAGCCCCATCCCATCCACATACCCCAGCGGATCCCGTCGCGTCCAGACGCCCAGGTCGCTGCGATAAACGCGGTGGCGGATGTGGTAGGTGTCGCCAAGTTCGGCGTCGTACTCGTAACCTGCGTAACCCTTGCGGTTGGCGATCGAGGTGAACGTGCCGATGGGCGAGCCGTACGGATCGTAGTTGACGCGCTCACTGATCGAGCCGGAGGTGTTGATCAGAGCGACAACGTCGTGGTGCTGGTTCTGGAGGTAGTAGCGGCGTTCATTGAGCGTGCCGTTGGCGTCGGTGTCCCGATCGCGCAGGACGACATCGTCGATGTACGAAGACCCACCCATTCCCGAAGCCCCAGCATTCTGATACCAGAACTGCTCCGTCGGCTCCGAAGCGTCGGAGTCATCCTCGTACATGGCCACAATCCGCCAGCGCTCGTCGTAGGCGAAGTGATACCACGGCGCCGTCTCGTCGTAGCGGGCGCTGAGACGGAATCCGAGCGCGTTGTAGACGAACTCGGCTTTGACGTTGTTCGACTGGTCCTTGACCTTGACGAGCCGATACCACGCATCGTACTCATACTGCCAGTCGCGCTTGTCGTCGGTCAGGTTGCCCGAGGCGTCGTACGTCGGCGCGACGTTATTCGTCTGATTGTCCCAGCCGGTGATCTCGTTGACCTTGTTGTGCGTGAAGTCCCAGTCGAACTCGGTGGTGGAGCCGCCGGTGACGAGGTCGGTGTGAGTCCAGTTGCCGACCTGATCGAGGTCGAAGATCTGCTTGCGCGTCTCGCTGGTGATGCTGCCGCCGGACAGCGTGCCCGCCTGAGCCTGGGTGAGGCGCTCGAGCATGTCGTTGGTGTACTTCCAGTCGAATCCGGTCTGCACCGAATCGTCGGCGGTGAGCAGGTTCGAGTTGCGGTTGTAGGCCAGCGCGACCTTGTAGAGGTCGGTCGTGCTCTGCTTCCAGCGCGACTCGATGATGCGGTTGAACCGGTCCATCGCGTCGTAGACGTCGCTGCTGTTGAACAGTAGGGAAGTGACGACCGGGCTGGGCTGGTTGTAGACAGTGCCCACCAGCGAGCCGACGCCGAGGTAGGCGTAGCGGACGCGATTGGTCGCCCCGCCGCCCGAGCCTTCGGCGATCCGCGTCACCCGGCTGGCGTCGTCATCGTGCAGGCCGTCGGTGGATTCGTAGAGATAGGACAGGACACCGGCGTTGGGGAGAGTCATCTGTGTGCGGCGCAGTGTCCGGCGTGCGCCGGTCGGCTCCTTCTTCTCCCAGGCGTACGCGATGGCGTACTCGTCGCTGCTCGTGCCCGTCGAGATCGCGCCGCTTCGGTTCTGGGTGAATGAGGCGAGGTTGCCCCAGTCGTCGTAGGCGTACTGCACCTGGTTCTGGACCGTGCCGCTGCCGACGGTCGCATTGTCGTAGGACGAGACGAGATTCGCGCGGCCGTGGTTGTCATAGGTCGTCGAGAGGCGCAGGATGGCGGTGTCGAAGCCGCCCGAGGTGGTGACGCGCTCGTGAGTCCTTCGGCCCGAATCATCGAAGTCATACTCCATGACCCGGCCGACCTGATCCTTGGTCCAGATCATTTCCGCCTGTGCGTTGTAGGCGAAGGTCACGACATCAGCCGCGGTGAGCGAGTCGGGATACTGCACCTTCTGGAGCAGGTGCCCGGTGGCGATCTTTGAATCGCCGGCGCTGGTCCCCTTGGTCGTGCCGTAGGTGTAGGTGGTCGTCTGGTCATTGCCGCTGCCCGTCATCCGCTGCGTGATAGAGGTCTGGAGGCCGTTGGTGTAGACGTACTCGACAGTCTGGTTGATGTCCGTGCCGAAGGGTTCGCCGCTGTTGGTGTTCGGGTCGTAGTTGCGGATTGTCCTGGTCTGGCGGTTGGCGTCGTCGTACTCGAACTTGCTCACGCGGCCCATGGGGTCTTCGATCGTTTCGGCGCGGCTCATGAGGTCGTAAGTGGTCGTGGTGCGCAGGGCCGTGTCCGAGCGGGCGGGAATGCTGAGATTGGTGCGGTCGAAGGTGCTGCCGCCGTTGGTGCCGTACATCACGGTGTCGGTGAGGCGGTGGAGGTCGTCGTACCAAAGGGCCGTGATCTGCGCCCGGCCCTTGACATCCGAGGCGGTGATCTTCATCGGATCGCCGTCGGCGTTGGTGTCCAGCGGACCCGTCGTCTGGCCCGTGCCGGCGTCCTCGTGCTTGCGCTGGATGAGCACCTGCATCAGGACCTCATCGCCATCCGGGTCGAAGACGGTCTGGTTCTCTTCGAGCACGATGTCGCCGGTGACGGTCTGGGCGTCGGCGTAACTCGAGTCGTCCGTGCTGGCCAAGGTGAATACGTGCGTCACCCGGTCGAGCCGGTCGTGATAGGTCTTGGTGAGTTCTTCGCGCTGACTCTTCATGATCCGTCCGACCTTGTCGTACCACGTCAGGGACGCGAGCGAATCGTCATCAGCGCCGGTGGACTGGTTGATCTTGTGCCGCGTCGCCTTCCAGGTGCGGCCGAGTTCATCGAAGAAGGACTGCGCCAGGCTCAGGCGATCAGTTGACCGCGTGACGGGATTGTCCGAGGCGCTGACATTGCCGTCCTTGTACTGGCCCGAGGCGACGAGCCGGCCGAGGTTGTCGTACTTGTTAAGGATGAACTTGGGTTCGGTGGGATTGGTCTGGAGCAGCACCCGGCCGCGCACGTCGTGTTCGAAGGTGGTCTCTCGGCTGCCCGTCGAGTTGTCCCGGATGTAGGAGGTCTGGCTGGTGATGTAGGAGTTGCCGCCGTCGCTGCCGCCGTCGTACTCGGTCTCTGAGACGACGACCATGTTGTTGGTGCCCGAGGTGTCGCCGCCGGGATCGCCGTTGTCGTTGGTGCCGATCTCCTGGCTCACGGTCCGGCCCAGGGTGTCGAACTCGTTGCGGGTGATCGTGCCTGCCGGAGTCTTCGTGCGGATCAGGCGTCCCATCGCATCGTGGGCAAAGGTCGTCACGTCGTAGTTCGTGCCCTGCGAGCCTTCGCCAGTCGAGCCGCTCACGGGAATCGGCGGGCGGAGGTGGTACTGCCACTGAGCCGTGGCCCGCACACCCGTCGCGTTGAAGATCGTCTTGGTGAGGATGTGGCAGTTGCCCAGGTTCGCCACGGCGTCGATCACGTCGCTCTCAGTCGTGTCCACCTGGCTGTTGAGCGCGGTTGTCGATTCGTTGTCCGTCAGTTCGATCACGCACTGGTAGACCTGCCGACCGGCGTGATTGGTGATCACGTACTGAACGGGGCCGTAGAACACATCCGGGTCCGATGATTCATCGTAGTCGCCGTATGCGAGTGTCACCGCGAGGCGACTGGCGAGCATCGAGTGATTGGACTTCTTGACCAGTCCGCCCGCCGCGGTGGCGTTCATCACATCCAGCCGGCCCTGGCGGTCGTAGGTGTAGGTCGTCTTGCGGTGCAGCGGCGAACCGGTGCTCGAGAATCCCGTCGGAATCGTGATTCCGCTGAAATCACCGCTGGTGGTGTCGGCGTCGATGATCCGCTTGACCAGCTGCCCGCCGGCGAACTCGCTGTAGTCGATGCGGTCCTCGGCGTTCTTCTCGAACTGGAGCGTGCCGTCCTCGAGGAAGAACTGTTTCGACGTATTCGCCGTTCCCGAGCCGTTCTTGCCCGTGGTGACGGCGGGCAAGGTCGTCGTCACCTCCTTGGGCATGAGCACCGCATCGCCCGTATAGAAGGTATGGGTGAAGGTCGTGACGTGGGAATTGGTTGTGCCCGACGTGATCTCATCCTCATAGATGCGCCGGCTGGTCACCAGAGGCCGCACCACCGTCGAATCGCCGATCGTCTTGCTCGTGGTCGTGTAGGTCAGCGTGAGATCGAGATAGGCGTCACCACTCGTGCCCGTCTTGTGCTTCACATCGGTGATGAAGCCAGTCAGGTCGCCCGACGACTGGCGCACAATGGTGGTGATGAGGCCGACCGACGAACTCAGCGTAAACGCGCCCGTCGAATGGGTGTAGGCCGTGACGTTGGCGGGCGTGTGGATGTCGGTGATGCCGCCCCGATCGTCGCGGAGAACCTCCGTCGCCCAGGTCAGTTGTCCGCTCGTCTGCGTGGGGTCGAGTTTGGTGCGGACCTGCGCCAGCGGCTGGCCGACTTCATCAAAGTACTGCGTCAGGAAGGTCGTGTCGGGCAACTCAACGACGGTGCGATAGAGCCAGTTGGCGTCGTAGCCGCTGGTGCCCTGATGGTTCGTGTTGGTCGAATAGGTGAACTCGTAGGTTCCCTCGCCGGTGGCGATGCCCGAGCAGGCGCGCTGGCCGTTGAAGGTCGCCAGCGAGATCTGCCGGCTCGAATACTCGAGGTACGCCTCGGCGTAATCCAGCAGTGCACTCTGGCTCGCAGTCAGGAAGTCATCATCGAACTGGCCATCCTGCGTCCAGTCGAAGTTCCGCGTCCCCTCGAATCCGACGACGAGTTTGACCTGATAGGACGTGCCATTGGCGTCGCCGGACTTGTGGTAGCGGTAGTACTTCTTGCGGATCATCGACTTCGAGGTGTCCGTCAATGGCGTCGTGATCGTCACGAGTTGAAGGTTGCCCGCTTCGCCGTAGGTCGTGTCCGCCGAGGTGTAGTAGGCGTAGTCGACGCGGTTGACCTCGACCCAACCGCTCTCATCGATCTCGACTTTGACCTGTGTCAGGCGATCGACGCTGTCCAGCGTCGTGTAGGCGTAGGTGTATCGTCGGCCCGCGGTGTCGAAGGCAAGCTTGATGCCGCCATTGGTGTGGAAGCCGCTGCTGATCGCGGTGCTCGGGTCCGTCTCGTGCCCGACATACGCCGTGTTCCCATCCGCGTCGATGATCTTCCAGATCTGCCCCTTGGCCACGCCCGCGTTGGCGTCGAAGCCGAAGAAGTGCACGCGCGTGCCGTGCTGGTCGGTGTAGACGTACATCTCCGGATCGCTGCCCTGCGCCGCCGACCAGTCGAAGACGCCCGCGACGCCGTTCTTCGACTTGAACTGACTGCTGCTGGTGCCCTCGCGCTTGAACTCGATGTACCGGTCGGCGCCGTAGATCAGATACAACACATCGTTGGCGGCGTCGGAGGGATCACCGTAAAGGAGGATCTCCGGCTGGCTGGTCTGGAACCAGTTCCGACCTTGGTAGCCGTCGCTGTCGTGGTGGCTGCCATCCACATCCTGCCGGGCGTTGTAGGTCCGCCCGACCATCCACGAGAACCCCGGTGCGGGCATCGCGATGTCGATGTCAAAGGGTGAGTAGGCGCCGGCGTCGAGGCGCACATCGCCGCAGATGCGGTCGTTGCGGTTCCAGTTGCCGCTTCCCTCGCCTTCAAGCGGATTGCCCGCGAGAGCGATCGCGATCCCCGGCGCTTCGCGCAATGAGCCATCGAGATTCACGCTGCGCTGGATCGCGCGGGGCGCGACATCCTGCACGAGACTCGCGGCCGCGGGCAGGTAGGTCGTGAGCGAAGCGGCGTAGATTTCGAGAATCTGGCTGCTCATCGATGGCTCCGCGCCCCCGGCCAAGATCGACCGTCACAGTCTACCCCCGAACTGGACGGCTGGCCTGCGGACGACCGTCCGGTTCTGAGGAAAATCTCGCTCGGTGTGGAAGACCGCCGTAGAAGGAAGGAACCTCGGCTTCGAGCGCGGCGAGCGCCTCGAGATCATCACTCGTGCCGCGCACCCAGTAGAGGCGCTCGGTGGAAGGGCTCCGGCCGCTGCTGGTCGTTCGACTGATCCCGCGTTCCTGAACTTCCGTGCTCATCCGAAGGCCAATCCCTTGTTCGATGCCTCGACGAGGCGCTTGGTATGGCGGGCGGTCTGCTCAGTGGCGCGTGCGGTGCGCTCGGCGCTGTCATCGCCGGCGGCGAGGCGCGAATGCTCGCCGAGTTCCAGTGCAATGTCGCCGGAATCTCCGGATTCCGCTGGCGGCAAAGATGCTCGCGCCCGGGCGGCCCGGAGGCAGCGTACGAGGCCGCATGCGAGGATGCACGCAACCTCCGTGCGACGCTCGGCGGCGGACACGGTGCTGGGATCGGTGATGGCGGGCACGGCGGGCTCCGGCACTTCCGCTGTGACTGAACAGACTGGTCGATGGTGGTCACCGAGAGCCCTGTTGCGGTGCTCAAGACCGCTGGAAGATTCCGTTCGAGCCCGACCATCGCTTGGAGGCTCGTTGATCCGTTCGCCATGTTTCTTACCCCCCTGGGGGATCACTGATCGTGGCGAAAGTAGAGCCATCCCTGCCATAGGGCCCATGCAGTGAGAAAGACGCAGATGGTGAAGGAAATGGGGCTGAGATGCAGGTGCCGATAGATGCGGTACTCGCGAATGATCCAGAGCGCCCAGGCGCCATCGACGATGATCGCCGCGCCCGCGATCGAAAGCACCTTCCAGCCAGGCGGCGCGGGATCTGCTGGTCGCCGAAGTGGTTTCTGACGCGGCGAGTGCTTGCGTCGTCGTCGTGTCTTTCTGCGATGCGACATCGTGGCGCGGCTCGTGCAATCCTCGAAGTCCGTGGGGCGAGCCCATCTGCTGGCCAAGCACTCAGTTTGTCCCGCTCGGCGGCTCGGGGGGTCGATGCGGTCTGTTCGATTCGCTCGGCGCGTCCGGCGATGGCGGAGAAGGGCCTTTCGCGGCTGAAGGCGGCTCGACAACTTGGGCATTCACTTCAAGCGGCCCTGCATGCGGACCTTCCCACGGTTGCGAGACGGGCAACGGACGACCGGTCGGATCCCAACCGGTGAAGATGCGGTAGAGTGCAGGGAGGACAAGCAGCGTGAGCAGCGTGCTGGACGTCAGGCCGCCGATCACGACTGTGGCCAGGGGCTTTTGCACCTCCGCGCCTGTGCCAGTCGCGAGAGCCATTGGGACGAATCCGAGCGAGGCGACCAGCGCGGTCATCAGCACGGGGCGCAGGCGCGTCAGACATCCTCGGACGATTGCCGCGTCACGCGCGAGTCCTTCAGCGCGGAGTTGGTTAATGAACGTGACCATAACCAGTCCATTGAGCACGGCCACGCCGGAGAGGGCGATGAAACCGACTGCCGCTGAGATCGAGAATGGCATTCCCCGGAACCAGAGCGCCACGATGCCCCCCGTGAGGCCTAGGGGGACGGCGCTGAAGACCAGCAGGGCATACTTGACGCTCTTGAAGGTCGAGAAGAGCAGGAGGAAGATCAGGAAGAAGCAGATCGGCACGACGATGGTCAGCCGCTGCTTGGCCGCGACGAGATTTTCATACTGGCCGCCCCAGTCGAGCCAGCCGCCTGGAGGAAGCGGCACGTTCGCAACCTGTGCCTGTGCCTCCTTGACGAACGAGCCGAGGTCGCGGCCGCGCACATTGCACTGCACGACGATACGGCGCTTTCCGTTCTCGCGACTGATCTGGTTGATCCCCTCGGCCACGTCGATGGCGGCGACATGGCCCAAGGGGATGAAACCCGTCTCCTCATGTTCGGCGCCATTCAACCCGCCCGTGGCGCTTGCGAGTTGGATTGTTTGCGCCGGCTCCGGCCCACGGGGGAGAGGGATGGGCAGGCGGTCGAGCACATCAATGCGACCGCGGAGCGCATCGGGCAGGCGCACGACCAGATCGAACCTCCGATCACCTTCGAACACAAGGCCGGCCTCGGCCCCGCCCATCGCCACGGCGACGACGGCATGCACATCGGCGACACTCAAGCCGTAGCGGGCGATGGCCGACCGGTCGATGTCCACGGTCATGACGGGCAGGCCCTCGGTCTGCTCGACCTTGGCGTCGGCGGCTCCCGGGATGGCCTCAAGCACTTCGAGTATCGCCTGGGCGGTCTCCTGCATCTTGTCGAAGTCGTCGCCGTAGACCTTGACGGCGATGTCGCCGCGCACGCCCGAGATGAGTTCGTTGAACCGCATCTGAATCGGTTGCGTAAACTCATAACTCTGGCCCGGGAGTCGTGAGACTTCAGCCTGAATAAGCTCAAGGAGCGCCCCCTTGTGCCCACTCAGGTTCGGCCCCTCATCTCGGGCGGCCCCTTCATCGCCTGCTTCCTGTGGACCCGCCAGCCCCATGTTCTCGTTTTCGCTCCTCGTTTGCGCAGCGAGCCGCCGCAGATCTGACTCACTGCGCCACTCCCATTCCGGTCTGAACATCACGAAAGTGTCACTGATGTTTGGCGGCATCGGGTCCGCGGCCAGCTCGGCTGTTCCGGTCTTAGAGAAGACAAAAGCGACCTCCGGGAATCGCGCCAGCGTCTGCTCGAGTTGGAATTGCATGTCCTGCGACATCGACAGAGAGGTACTCGGCATTCGAAGGGCCTGAAGCGCCAAATCCTTTTCGTCGAGCGTGGGTACAAACTCCTGCCCGAGTCGAGTGAAGAGGACGGCTGAAGCGGTGAACGCCACCACCGCAGTCGCGACGACAAGCCAGCGAAGGCGCATCGCCCACGCCAGGACCGGTTGGTAGAGCGCCTTGGCCCAGCGAATGAGGAACATCTCCTTCTCCTGCACTCGCCCCCGGATCAGGATGGCCACCATCGCCGGCACGAAGGTGAGAGAGAGGATGAAGGCGCTCGCCAGGGCGAAGATGACCGTCAGGGCCATCGGCCGGAACATCTTGCCTTCGACGCCGGTGAGAGCGAGGATCGGAATGTACACAGTGATGATGATCGCCTGGCCGTACACCGACGGCTGGATCATCTCTTTGGCGGCCACCATGACCTCGTGCAGCCGTTCTTGAAGGGTGAGCAACCGTCCTTCATGATGCTGCCGTTCGGCCAGGCGACGAAGGCAGTTTTCCACAATGATGACCGCACCATCGACGATGAGGCCGAAGTCGATCGCGCCCAGCGACATCAGGTTGCCGCTCACCTCGTTCTGAACCATGCCGGTGGCCGCCATGAGCATCGACAGCGGGATGGCGAGCGCGCAGATGATCGCGGCGCGGAAATTGCCCAAGAGCAGGAGCAGCACGACGATGACAAGAATGGCGCCCTCGATCAGGTTCTTCTGAACTGTGTGGATCGTCGCATCGACAAGCTTGGTCCGGTTGAGCACGGGCTGCACAACGATGCCCGGCGGAAGACTGCGGCTGACCTCGGCCATCTTGGCGTCAACGGCGGCGGCCACCGTGCGGCTGTTGGCGCCGATGAGCATGATCGCCGTCCCGACGACGACCTCTTCGCCGTTCTCGCTGGCGGACCCCGTCCGCAGTTCCCTGCCGATCGCGACGCCCCCGGGGACGGCAATGTCGCGGATGTAGATCGGCACGCCATTGCGCGTCCCGACCACTATCGATTCCAGTTGCTCGACGGTCTCGATTCGACCGGTGGCGCGCACGAGGTAAGACTCGCCCTTGTGTTCGACGTACCCGGCGCCGGTTGAGACGTTGTTCCTTTCGATCGCTTCGATGACCTCGGCGAAACTCAATCCATAGGACACGAGCCTCATCGGATCAGGCTGTACGTGGTACTGCTTGACGTAACCGCCGATAGCGTCGACGCCCGCGACGTCCTTCACGCTCTTGAGCTGGGGCCGGATGATCCAATCCTGCACCTCGCGGAGATAGGAGGACCGCTCCAGGTCGTTGGCGAGGCGGCGGTTCTCCGGCGTCAGGTAGGAACCGTCACTCTGCCAGCCGGGCTGACCGTCTGACACCGGGGCGCCCTGCCCGTGCGGATGTTCGTAGGCGACGGTCCACATGTAAACCTCGCCCAAACCGGTGGCAATCGGCCCCATTACCGGCTCGACGCCCTCAGGCAGCGACTCCTTGGCTTCGCCAAGTCGTTCGGTCACCTGCTGGCGCGCGAAGTAGATGTTGAGGTCGTCATCGAACACCGCCGTGACCTGGGAAAACCCGTTGCGCGACAGCGAGCGGGTTGACTGCAATCCTGGAATCCCGGCCAGGGCGTTCTCAATGGGGAACGTCACCTGCTTCTCCACCTCGATAGGAGAGAGTGACGGCGCCATCGCGTTGATCTGGACCTGGTTGTTGGTGATGTCCGGAACGGCGTCGATCGGAAGCCGCTTGAGCGAGAACACGCCGACGGCCGCGACGAGAGCCGTAAGGAGCAGGATGAGCCAGCGGTTCTTGATGGAGAAGTGCAGGACCGATTCGAGCATGACAGGGACTCCGATAGGGGCCGGCCGCGGCGGCGAAGGTGGACCAGTGATGAGGGCAGGAATCAGTGCTCGTGAGCAGCGCTGCCCTTGCCCAACTCGGCTTTGAGGATGAAACTTCCGGCGACAACGAACTCCTCGCCCTCCTGAAGTCCAGAGTGGATCGGCACAAGCCCGCCGATGGTCGTGCCGATGCTCACGGCGCGCTTTGCGAAGGTGTTCGGCTCACCGGCGACGGGGACGAACACTGCGGGACCACCTTCAACGGTCTGAATCGCTTCATCGGGAACTGCGATCACCGCCGCAGGCATGGTGCCGCCGGGATCGGACGCGACGATCTCGACCTGCGCAAACATGCCCGGCCTGAGTGCAATCTCGGATGCCGGCACTTCGACCCGAACCTGGGCGGTGCGCGTCGTCGGATCGACGAACGGAGATACGAACGCCACCTGTCCCTGATAGTTCAGACTGCCGACGGTTCCGACGGTCACCCATGCCGTCGCTCCGACCTGTACTTCATGCACGCGCGCTTCCGGTACATCTGCCAGCACCCAGAGAACCTCGGTGTTCGCGATGACGAGCAGTTTTTCCCGATCGGGTCCGACCAGTTCGCCCAGCGTGACCTCGCGTTCGACGACCTGGCCCGCCAGGGGGGCATGGATGGTGAATCGGGGATCAACTTCACCGCTCTGAATGAGCATTTCCACTTCCGCCTGCTTCATCCCAAGGATGTGAAGGAGATTCTCTGCGGCGGTCGCCGCCGCCTGCGCGGACTGCTGTGCGGCGAGGGCGGCCTTGTACTCACCCTCGCGCGTCTGCACTTCGGCCAGCGCAATTCCCTCGGACTTCTCGTAGAGTCCTCGCGCCCGGTCCCACGCCGATTTCGCGAGCTCGACCGTCGGAATGATGGTCTGCGTCGCCGTTCGTTTGATGAGAAAGTCACTCTGCGCCTCGCCGAGTTCCGGGCTTTCGACGACGACGAGATCGTCACCCACGTCCACCATGCTGCCAAGCCGGACCTTTATCTCCACGGCGCGGCCTGAGAGAGGTGAGCCAACATGCGCCATCGCTTCGATGTTGAATCCGACCCGCGCCGGAGCGACCAGTGTGTGCTGGAGGATTCTGGCTTGGGCGCGCTCCACCTTGATGCCGTACCGCTCGATCGCGTCGGGCGCGAGCGTGACCTCATCCACGTGAGCCTCTGACTCGCCTTCAGAATGGGCGTGGCCGTCGTCTTCCTCGTGCTCGCCAGCCGGTGTGGCTCCATGCGGCTCATCATGATCGTGCCCGTCTCCCTCCTGGTGGGCGCCAGTCATCTTGACGGCACTCGTCTCTCCGTGGTCGTGGCCATCCTCCTCCGAGTGCTGATCCCGATCGCATCCGGTGATGGCGACTGTCGCGATGACGAGCATCGCCACGACGATTTGTGGGTTGACCCGCAGATGCGGGAGGCTGATTAATCTCAAGGTGCTCATGGTGATGCTCTCCAGGGCAGTGATCTGCCCGAGTGTTTCCGTTACATCCGCGCTGCCGCGGTGGATTGGTGCGTGGCGGGCTCGCCGCCCTCGTTTCCAAGACCTGTTGCCCCAACGACGCCGGCGCCGCCGACGGCACGCTGCAAGCGGATCTGTGCGAGCGCGGTTTCCCGTTCGATGTCGATCGCCCTGGCCTGCGTTGCCCGGAGATCCTGCTCGGCAAGGAACAGGGGCGTCACATCAGTCTGGCCGGCGCGGTAGGCGTCCTCCGCCTGCTGCCGTCGCTGCTGCTGGAGCGGGATCAACTCCCGGCGGACCCGCTCAAGGTTGGCGGTGTTCGCTTCGAGCGCTTCGTAGGCTCGACGAACCTCTTCGACGACCTGCCGCTTGGCACGGGTGAGATTGTGGCGCACCTCGATCTGCTCGGCGCTGAGGCGCGCGCGCCGGGCCTGGCCCATGTCGAACATCGGAAGCGGCAAGGCGAGCGCCGGCCCCGCTGACCACTCGCCGTCACGCTCAGCCTCGACTCCCGCTTCCGCGCCCTCCCACGGAAGCAGTCGCAGCAGCGCCTTCTCATCTCCCAAAGCGGCGAGTTGCCAGCCAATGGCCTGCACCTCAGGTCGATGGAGCAGGGCCACCTCGACCCATCGCGACTCAACATCAGACCGTGGCAGCGGCGTAACCCAGGAATCCAGCGCCCACGCCGCCGCCCCCGATGGCTCGCCGATGAGTCGCGCCAGCCTCAGGCGTTCCTGACGCTGTCGAAGGCGGGCATCGGCGATCTCCACCTCCAGTTCCACGCGCTGCGCCTCGAGTGTGGTCAGGTCGCCTCGAATGCCCTCTCCGGCTTCCAGTCGATCGCGCGCCACGCTGACCAACTTCTGAAGCAGGTCGAGTCGCGTTTCCAGGATCGGAAGGAGCCGATCGGTCGCCTGCGCGGCCACGTATGCTTCCTGCACCTCCGACGCCACGTCCAGAGCGACCGTCACCGCATCGGCCGCCGATTGCCGCAGACGATTGTCCGCGGCGCTGGATCGGCGCGGAATCTGCAGCGCGGCGATGAAGTCCTGCGCGAGCGAGGCCTCGATGACCGGTGACCCGGCACCCCACTTCAGTGCGATGTTGAGGACCGGGTTGGGCAGGAGTCGCGCCTGATCGGCGTCGGCCAGCGCGATGCGCACCCTCGCCAGCGCCGCCTGAAGACCCGGATCGGTCGTGACGGCCCGCTCCACGGCTTGGCCGAGCGTGAGAGTGTCGGCCGACACCGGCTCGTCGAGTGGACCGCCTTCGACCTTGAACTGGATGACAACTTCCACTCCGGTCGCCTCCACCACGGCCTGTTCTGTTGCGGGGTCAGGCGGGGCGATCGTCTGGCACCCGATCAGACATGGAAGTATCAGAGCGGGGACGGCAGCGCGGAGTGTCTTGCAGCGCCACCGGCGCGGAGTATGCAGATGAACGAACATGGTGTTCCTCGTAAGCGCATCGAGAGGGACGGGACGGAACCGGCGACGCATCGGCGTGCGCGCAGTCCACGAACCAACGCCACAACGGCTCAACGGCAGTCGCCGTCAAGCGTGGGCGAGGAATACCTCTAGCGCTAAACGAGGAGGATGACAGATCGGAGGCGGACGATGGAATCGGGCGGATGTGCTGACGAGAATCTCAGTCTCGTGTGCGGCCGAGTCCTGAGCTGATCGGTGTCGATCGCAACCGTGGCCGCGAGAAGTGAAGGGACGATCGCGGGCAAAACGTCCACTCGTGGGGCGATCTGAGCCCCGGAGCCTTCAACACTGAGCGGGGTGTCCTCGCAGGGGTGCGGCCCGCACGGATCGCCTTCATTCGTCGGGTCGCCGATGACGGCGGCGGAGCGGCACTCGCCGACACCGGTCTTCGTGCAGCCCAACTCCACGCGTGTGCCGCCGTGAACATCCGAACAGAGCACGAGACCCGAGCGCAGAGCCGCACTCCCGAATCCGAATGCCAGCAGACAAATCCAAACCAGAATGGGGACGAGGGATCGTCGCATCGCGAGGGTCCGATTGTAGACGGGGCATTGGCGTGTGTCCGGGCGGCGAACTGGATGAGTACCTCCGCAAAGCGGGTCGTCGCCGGCCTCCGCTCATCCGGCCGCCCAGGCATCCGTCATGAAGCCGACGTGGGCAGGCATCGGAGGCGCTTCCCATCGTCGGCGGGAATACCGCGCCCATCGCGGCGGTTATGCTCGCACCTGCGACTTCATGTGGGGTGGCCAGCCTCATCTGCCGCACAACGGTGGGAAACCGCCATGAACCACGGTTCCGATGATCGAATCCCGGCTCGTGGATGCGACTTCGATGGCGCTGAGCCGTGTGGTCGCGGCGCGTTCACACTCATCGAACTCCTCGTGGTCATCTCCGTGATCGCTCTGCTCATCGCTTTGCTGCTGCCGGCACTGGCGCGAGCGCGTCATGCGGCGCGGCAGGCGGGCTGCCTGAGCAACCTCAGCCAGATCATGGTCGCAACCGCGATGTACCTCGACGAGCACAATGATCTCATGCCCATCCTCGTCCCGCGCGGCCATGCCCTGCTCGACAACTACAGTCACGGCGGGCGCTACACGACCAGGCCCGAGAGCGCGTGGGATCACCTGTACCTGCCATACGAGCGCCCGCTCAACAGGTATGTTCATGCCGATCAACCGCGAGGCGACAGGACCACGCCGCGACCGGACTTCCTCGATCCGCAACAGTTCAACTTCCCGGTCTTTCAGTGCCCGGATGACCTGGCCTACAACTTCACTGAAGACTTCAGCGAGCCGGAGCCGACGCACGGCACGAGCGCGTACTTTCTCGTCGGGACGTCGTACGCCTTCAATGGAACGTGGTATCCTTGGCACGCGTTCTTCTACAACGACGTGGCGGAGCCGATGAACTGGCCTGCGGGCGTTCGAGCCTACACCCGCGCGCGATTGCAGATCGCCTCGCAGTTCGTGGCCTATCTCGATGAACCGGGGAACTTCCACGCCGTATTCCGGATAGCACCCAATCAGACCCATCACGGCGCGCTTGGCGCTTACTCAATGGCGTTCCTGGATGGGCATGCCGGTGTCACTCGCTACGAGGGCAACCCGTTCGACCCGGCTCGCTACGTGCTGTTCCCTGAGCAGAAAAAGCGCGATGAGAACTGACGAGTGGCGAGGGGGGCGTGGCCCATGCGGCCGATCCGGACCGTGTCGGCTCCCTCCGCCTATACTTTGGACACGATGAACTCGTCTCAGTCACTCCGGATTCTGCTCGCGCTTGTGGTGGCGTTCTGGTCGCCCGCGTTGTGCTGTTGCCGGATCGCGCAGGCGTCTCACTGTTCAAGCAACGCCACCGAGCGGGCCATCGAAGGCGTGCATTACGACGGTCAGCATGAAGATCGCGAGCGAGACGCTTGCCATTCAGAGCAATCAAGCAGCCAGCAGCCTTGCGACCGAGACGAACCGGGCGACACTGGATGCGGCTGCCAGAGCCATGTGGTACAAGCCACCCTTGTCGCGGCCGAGGCCGTGCCTTCCGCACACCTGTTCCACTCTTTCTGTCTGTTGACCTCGGCCGTTCCGACTGGCCTGATCGAGTTCGATCGAGCAGCGTCAGAACACCGCTACAGACCCGCAGATCCGGCCTTGACGGAGAAGGTGCGCGCACAATCTCTCTATGCGCGACATTGCCTGCTTCTGGTCTAGCCGCATCAATGCCGCCCGAGTGATGCCCATCGCACAGCCTAACGGCTTGTGCCATGTTCATCCTATTCATCTCGTCGGCGCGACCGGAGCGGCACGCGCCTCACCACACCGCAATTCGATCACGCTTGCCCGGAAGTACCGTGCAAGGAACGACATTTCCCCCTGTCCTCTAAGGAGTTCCCATGTTTGCTTGCATGACATGCAGACCGAGTGCATCACATTTCATCGCGACCGGCGCCGTCGTGCTGGCCAGTCTGAGCCTGGCAGCCTTGCCTGCGATGGCCCAGCATAGCGGCCACGATTCGGCGCCGAACGCCGCTCCCCACACCCAACCCCGGAACGATCCGGCCAAGGACATCAAGTCCGATCCCTACCCGCTCGACACCTGTCCCGTCTCCGGCAAAAAACTGGGCTCGATGGGGGACGCGGTCGTGAAGACGTACGACAGCCGCGAGGTGCGCTTCTGCTGTGGCGGATGCGTCAAGAAGTTCGAGGGCGACAAGGCGGGCTACTGGAAGAAGGTTGACGAAGAGATCGTCAAGGCCCAGATGCCCTTCTACCCGCTGACGGATTGCCCGATCCAGGGTGGCAAACTCGGGTCCATGGGGGAGCCGGTCAACTACGTCTACAACAACCGCCTCGTGCGATTCTGCTGCGAGGATTGCCTGCCCAAGTTCCTCAATGACCCGAAGCCGACGCTTGCCAAACTCGACGAGGCTGTACTGAAACAGCAGCGCGAGCACTACCCGATCGCCACCTGCCTGGTGTCGGACGAGGCATTCGGCGGCGACATGGGTGAGCCGATCGATCGCGTGTACAACAACCACCTCATTCGCTTCTGCTGCAAGGGGTGCGTCAAGGATTTTGAGAAGACGCCGGCGAAATTCCTCAGCATCCTTGATGAAGCGTGGAAGAAGCAGGGTGGAATGCCCGGCGAGATCCACGCGGGGAACAAAGGGGGTCAACACGAGGACGGGCACGGGGATCGCTGATGATGCGCGGACGTGTCGAGATGAGAGTTCGATCACAGTGCTCTGCCGTGCTGATCAGCCTGGTGCTGCTCATCCAGGCCGCGATGGGGTCCAGCGCGCTGTGCGCGCTGGACCTCGATCCGGCGCAAACGACAGATCCGCCTGCAGGCAACGCCATGTGCCCCGTGATCACTGACGAGCCGATTGATCCGGAGATCTTCTCCGAGTACCAAGGGCGCCGAGTGTACTTCTGTTGCCAGAGGTGCAAACGCCAGTTTGACCGTGATCCCGAGCCGTTCATGGTCAACCTTGCGGCGCTTGACATCAGGCTGGATCACGACGAGCGGCCAAGTGACACATCGGGCGGGAGAGTCGAGCAAGCGGAGCCACACCTCCATGGGGAGGATCGTGCTGATGACGCGCACGACCTCGATCACGGCGCCGGGCCTTGGCCGATATTGAAGTGGATCGGAAAGTTCCATCCCGCAACGGTTCACTTTCCGATCGGATTGCTCCTCGCGGCGTTCATCGCCGAGTGCCTGTTCGTCGCCACGCGCCGCCGGTGGTTCGATGAAGCAGGTCGCTTTTGTCTCTGGGGCGGAGCGATTGGAGCCACGGTTGCCGCGCTACTTGGCTGGTTGTTCGGCGGCATTCAACTCGTAGACGAGGATTGGCTGCTCTCCACTCACCGCTGGGCCGGGAGCGGAACGGCGCTCGTCTCCGTCATCGTGCTGGCGCTGAGCGAACGGCTGAGGTGGCGCCATCCCAGTATGAGCAGGGGATGGCTCCGCGTGTCGCTTGCCGCCGTGGCGCTGCTGGCCGCCGCCGCAGGGTACTTTGGTGGAGCGCTAGTCTATGGCCTCAATCACTATTCGTGGTCATCATGATCCGTAAGGAGTCCGACATGCGCCGATCTAGACACATGTCCATCTTCGTCTTGACTGGAATGACTGGACTGACCGGCTGCGCCGCGCCGGCGTTTGAGTGGAATCTCCCGGCCTCTCATCCCGCGAGCGAGTTGGGGCCGGGGTCGGCCTATACCGCGCCACCCAATGACCTCACACTCGAGGCAGATGCTCCTGCCATGCCGGTACATCCGCCGGAGCCAATGGAAGGGCTGCACGATCACGGTTCGGGTGTGCCACCGATCGCCAAGGGCGCGGAGTATCCGCTGGACACCTGCGTTGTCTCTGGCGCGGAACTGGGATCGATGGGCGATCCGGTGGTCATCAACCACAATGGCCGCGAGGTTCGATTCTGCTGCCCTGCCTGCGTGGCCAAGTTCAACGCGGAGCCTGAAAAGTACCTCAAACGGCTTGATGAGGCAGCCGCGAAGCGGCCGCACCACCCGGGTCCCTGAAACGAGCGACCAACCAATGAACCGCACAATGATCATCTCGGCGTTGGGTTCGATTGTCGTGGCAAGTTGCACCTCGCTTCCCCCGCGGCCGGGCTTCGACGAAGTGCTGGGCGACGTGCAAAGCCGCCTCGCCCAGCGCGTTTACTGGCGCCAAGGCGGCCCGGAGGACGAAGCCGTCGACGGGTACATCGATGAACTATTGAAGCAGCCCCTGACACCGGACGCCGCGGTCCAGATCGCGCTGCTTAGCAATCGGCGGCTCCAGGCCATATACGAAGAACTCGGGGTGGCACAGGCACAGGTCGTTCAGGCCGGCCTGCTGACCAATCCGGTCCTCGACGCTGCGATCAAGTTTCCGGCCGGTGATGGAATCACCAAGATCGATTTCGGCATCGCGCTGAACTTCCTCGATGTGTTCTTCATCCCCTTGCGCAAGTCAGTTGCGGAGGCGGAGTTCGAACAGGCGCGCTGGCGGGTCATCGGTGCGGTCCTGGATCTCGCGGCCAAGACTCGATCCGCGTTCATTGAGGCACAGGCGAATCATCAACGAGTCGAGATGTTCGAGCAGGTCGTCTCCTCCACCAGCGCTTCCTACGACGCCATGCGACAACTCTACGAAGCGGGCAACGTCACCACGCTCATGCTCAGGAACGAACAAGCGCTTCGCGATGAGGCGCGGCTTGGCCTCGCCTCGGCACGTCTGCGGCAAATGGAGTCGCGCGAGCGGTTGACCGAGTTGATGGGTCTGTGGGGGCATAGGACTTCGTGGTCAGTCGAATCAAGCCTCCCGGCGATCTCAGATGAATCCATGCCTTTAGAAGACGCGGAACGACAGGCAGTAGCCAACAGCCTCGACCTGGCGGCGGTGCGCTCCCGAATCGAGGCGCGCGGCCGGAGTCTGGGTCTGACACGCACCGCGTCGCTGCTCCGTCGTGCAGAGGCCGGCGCCACGGCTGAGCGCGATGATGGCAACTGGTACATCGGTCCGGTCGTGACTCTGCCCATTCCCCTTTTCGATCAGGGGCAGGCGAGAGTCGCCAGCGCCCAGGCGGTGCTGCGACAGTCCCTGCACGAGTACGAGGCTCTGGCGGTGCAGGTCCGCGCGGCGCTGCGACTGGCCCGAGACCGTTACGTCGCGGCCGAGCGCGTGGCCCGGTTCTATCGAGATGAGATTCTGCCGCTGCGCTCGCAGATTCTTGCAGACACATTCCTGCAGTACAACGCGATGCAGATCGGCGTCTTCGAGTTGCTGGTGGCCAAGCAGCAGCAGATCGATGCCGGTCGCCGGTACATCGATGCCCTGGAGGCATACTGGTTGGCGCGGGTTGACCTGGAGCAGATTCTCAGCGGCCACCTCTCGTCCAGATGGCTGAACGATGCACCGCGTTCGCTCCCGGTCGCAGATTCAATGGGCATGACAACGTTGCAGGAAGGACACTGAGATGTTCACTCGCAGAAACATGATACTCAGCAGCGCCGCACTCGGGGGCGCCGCCCTTGTCGCGCCTCGACGCTCGCTCGCCTCGGCGGTCCAGGATCAGCCTGTCGGTGCCTCGCCTCCCAAGGGTTCTTCACGCTACGAGCAGACCGAGCGACAGTGGGAAGCCTCTTATGCCGGCGACCGGGACCATCCGATTCTCGAGCCCGGCTTGCCCGGCCGGCACTACCAGCCGGTCATCACGCCCTCCGGGGCGTCGCTGCCGTGGAAGATCGTGGATGGAGTGAAGGTGTTTCACCTCATCGCCGAAGAGGTTGACCACGAATTCGCCCGCGGCCTGCGCGGAAAGTGCTGGGGTTACAACGGTCGAGTTCATGGGCCAACGATCGAAGCAGTCGAAGGCGACCGGGTTCGCATCTACGTGACAAATCGTCTGATCGCGCCGACATCGGTGCATTGGCACGGCGTCTACCTCCCCAACGGCATGGATGGCGTGGGCGGACTCAATCAGAAGGCCATCCGTCCCGGCGAGACCTTCAAGTACGAGTTCACCGTTCGCCAGCACGGCACGTTCATGTACCACTCTCACCACGACGAGATGACGCAGATGGGGATGGGCTTGATGGGCATGATCGTCTTCCATCCGCGTCAGCCAACCTCAGACTACCGGGTGGATCGCGACTTCGTCATCATGCTCAGCGAGTGGAAGATCGTGCCAGGAACCTCGCGTCCCGATCCCAATGAGATGACCGATTTCAACGTGCTGACCATGAACGCCCGCGCCTATCCGGGAACGGAGCCGCTCGTGGCCGAGTTGAACGATCGCGTGCGCATCCGCTTTGGCAACCTCAGCGCGATGGATCATCATCCCATTCACATCCACGGTCACTTCTGGAAGGTCACCGCGACCGACGGCGGCCAGATTCCACCGCCGGCGCAGTGGCCGGAAACGACGGTCCTCGTGCCGGTCGGCGCTACGAGGGACGTGGAGTTTGTCGCTTCCGAGCCGGGAGACTGGGCGATGCATTGCCACATGACCCACCACCTCATGAATCAGATGGGGCACGGTATGCCCAACATGATCGGCATCGATCCCAGTATGCTTGATCGAAACCTCGGCCCGCTGCTGCCGGGATACATGACGATGGGTCACGATGGAATGGGCGAGCACGGCGTCCACATCGAGCGCGGCCACATGGCGGTGCCCGACAACAGCATCCCCATGGTCGGCGCGGTCGGCCCGTTTGACTACATCACCATGGGTGGGATGTTCACCATCGTCAAGATCCGTGAGCAACTCAGCTCATACGATGATCCGGGCTGGTACGAGAACCCGCCCGGTACCGTAGCCAGCCCGGCGACGCGGCAGGAACTCGCCCGCGATGGAGTCGGCGCCGCGGGTTGACACCTTCAGAAAGGTCTGAAGCATGGATGAAGCAGCAGCCATTCGAATCACGCCTTCGACCGTCATTCGGTCGGCGGGGCAAGCGCCGAAGCACCCGCCCCTCCGCAGGATCGCAGAGTGGTTCGGGCGGCGGACGCTTCGGACACAACTGCTCCTCCTGGTCAACCTGATTGTCGGCACGGGGTTGATCACCTTTCTCTACCTCGATTACCGACAGGGCGTGCGCTCCGCCATTCACGCCAAGATCGCGTCACTTTCGGATGAGGCGAGGGCGATTGCCGTGGCGATTGGGCCCCTTGAGCAGGTTGGCTCAAGCGCGGTTCAACATCACATCGATGCCGTCTGCACCGCAATGGACCAGTCGGAATCTCCCGGCCACATGATCGAGGTGCGCATCGGAGATCGTCTGCTGCGATCTCATCCGTCTCTGCACGGCGAAGCCCACGATCCAGTCCTTTCGGAGAGCGAGTCACGGGTGGTCGGCCGGGCGTCCCTGGAGGACGTGCGGGTGGCCGTATCCGAGCAGGCTTGGGGCGCCGTCCGCGCGACTCAGAACGAGGCCGCGGTGCGGGCGGGCATCATTGCCGCCTCGGGCTTTCTCGGCGCCCTTCTCATCAACTTCCTGATTCTCCGCCTTGTCAATGCGCCCATTCGCGACCTGACGACGTTTGTCCGCGGTGTTGGTCGCGGCGAATTCGGAAAGCCGCTGACCACTGGCGGCAGCGCCGAGATCTCCTATCTGGCGCGCGAAGTGTCCGCCATGAGCCGCGAACTCGGCGCGCGCGAGCGAGACCGGCAGCGTCAACTGGCCCGGGCCCGGCAGCTTCAGCAGCACCTGATGGCCGCGAAGAGTGCCAATGGCGACTGCTGCTCCGCTATGGCCTTCGAGCCGGCGGATGAGGTCGCCGGGGACTTTGCCGAGATCATCGATCTTCAAGACGGATCGGTGCTGATTTGCCTCGCTGATGTCTCCGGTCACGGCATCGCCGCGGCGATGGGCGCCGCGATGATCAAAGCGCTCCTGCTTTCGCTTGACGTTTCGCGGCTCCCGCCGGCGGAACTCCTGAATCAGATGAACGCCCGCTATCTTGACGCAAGCCTGCCTGAGGGTTTCGTCTCCATGATCGTCGTTCACATCAACCACGCGCGTGATGTGGCGACCTACGCGAGCGCGGGTCACGAGACCTGCTACCTTCGGCGTCACGACGGCGGCGTGACCCCACTCGAATCGACCGGATCCTTGCTGGGCATGTGTGAGAGCGCCGACTGCCGGGATGCCGCCCTCCCGCTGAACGCGGGAGACACCATCGTTCTTCTTTCCGATGGAGTTTCAGAAACGATGAACGCAAGCGGCGACCTCTATGGCCGGGCGCAGATCATCGAACTGCTAGCTACCCCTTCATTGCGTAGTCCGGCTCAGATGATCTCGCTGATCTGCGACGATGTGGCACGTCATCGCCAGGAGGCGCGCCGTACGGATGACATGACCATCGTCGCGTTCAAGATTGACACTCGGGATTGAGAGGCACCTATGACCCACGGTCTTATTCGTTTACTTCCGGTTGTGCCTTTCACTCGGCGTTCGAAGACGGAAGGCTAACTATGCGCGAGCATCATCAGCACGAGCCGAAACGCACGCAAGGTCTCGACGACCATCCTCATCGTGACATGGGGCCCGGAGGCACCGCTCCGCCGCACAAAGACGGGCGAAGCGGTCATGCAGGTCGTAGCGCGATCGCGTCTGATCACCACAGCCATCACGCCCACATGGTCGCCGGCTTTCGGCGTCGATTCTGGATCTCGCTTGCACTCTCCATTCCCGTTGTGGCACTTGCTCCGATGATCCAGAGATGGGTTGGCATTCAGGAGACACTGCGCTTCTCGGGCGATGCGCAAGTGCAGTTCGGCCTTGCTTCGGTGGTCTATTTCTACGGCGGATGGCCATTCCTGGCAGGGTTCGTTGCCGAATTGCGCAAAGGCAGGCCCGGCATGATGACGCTGATCGCCCTCGCGATCTCCGTCGCGTACTTCTATTCCAGCGCGGTGGTGTTCGGGCTCAGGGGTGAGGTCTTTTTCTGGGAGCTTGCGACACTGATCGACATCATGCTCTTGGGGCACTGGATCGAGATGAGATCGGTCATGGGGGCGTCGGCCGCTCTTGAGAAACTCGTTCGACTCATGCCCTCGGAAGCGCATGTGGTTGAACCGGAGGGCGGAACGCGCGACGTGAAGGTCGCCGACCTCAAGCACGGCGACAAGGTGCTCGTGAAGCCGGGCGAGAAGATACCCACCGATGGCATCATCCTCGACGGCCGGTCGACAGTCAATGAGGCCATGCTGACCGGGGAGAGCAAGCCTGTGGAGAAGAGCGAGGGTGATGAGGTCATCGGCGGCGCGATCAATGGTGAAGCGGCGTTCACGATCGAGGTCCGCAGGACGGGCGGCGAGACCTACCTGTCTCAGGTGATCGAAATGGTCCGGCGAGCGCAGGAATCAAAGTCGAGAACCCAGGATCTCGCCAACCGGGCCGCCTTGTGGCTGACGATCATAGCGATCTCCGTCGGAGCGATCACTCTCGCCACATGGCTCATCATCGGTGAGACATTCGACTTCTCTCTGGAGCGCGCCGTGACTGTCATGGTCATCGCCTGCCCCCATGCGCTTGGCCTGGCCGTGCCGCTGGTCGTGGCGGTGTCGACGTCAATCGCCGCCGGCAATGGTCTGCTCATCCGGGATCGCTCCGCATTTGAACGAGCCCGCGAGATCAACGCCATCGTGTTCGACAAGACCGGCACGCTCACCGAGGGCCGCTTCGGCGTGACGGATGTGATTTCCCTGGGCGAGCGATCCGAAGAGGAGTTGCTGAAACTTGCCGCCGGTCTGGAAAGCCAGTCCGAGCATCCGATTGCCGATGGCGTCGTGCGCAGCGCGAAGGAGCGCGGCATCGAGTTTAGCTCGCCCGAAGAGTTCAAGGCGATCCCGGGCAAGGGAGCCGAAGCGATTGTTGATGGGACGCGACTCATGATCGTGAGCCCCGGCTATCTGCGCGAGAAGAACCTCACGATCCGCGACCCACGTGTTCAAGAAGTCGCCGAGCAAGGCAAGACGGTGGTCTACCTGTTGATCGACGATCAGGTTGCAGGCGTCATCGCCTTGGCAGACATCATCCGCCCCGCGTCGCGCGAGGCGCTGGGCCGCCTCAAGGAGATGGGCATTCAGGTCATGATGCTGACCGGAGATGCGAAGGCCGTTGCGATATGGGTCTCGGCTGAACTTGGGCTCGATGAGTATTTCGCGGAAGTCCTGCCGGACCAGAAGGCGTCGAAGATCAAGGAAATCCAATCGCGCGGATTGACCGTCGCGATGACCGGCGATGGTGTCAATGACGCACCGGCGCTGACGCAGGCTGATGTGGGAATTGCCGTCGGGGCGGGCACGGACGTGGCGATCGAGTCGGCGGACATAGTTCTCGTTCGTTCGGACCCGCGCGATGTCACGGCGATCATCCAACTGGCGCGAGCCACGTACCGCAAGATGGTCCAGAATCTGTGGTGGGCGACGGGGTACAACGCCTTAGCGATTCCCGCCGCCGCGGGCCTCTTCTATCCGCTGGGCGTCCTTCTCTCGCCCGCCGCCGGTGCGGTGTTAATGTCGTTGTCAACCGTCATTGTCGCGATCAACGCTCGGTTCCTTCGCCTCGAACGCTCTGGATGACTTTGGTCTGGAGGATGGGAGCCGGAGTCTGGAATTGGATGGAAAGGAGTTGCATTGGACAGCGTAGGAGCGTCGTTTGAGGACGCCTGATTCTCCGCGGTCATTGCTGCTCATGGTGGTTCTTGTCGTTGCATGGTCAGTCATCGAGGTTGAGAATGCCCGAATCCGCATTCCTGAAGCTGCTTGCAAGGCCGGCGCGAGGCGACATTGCCCGCGTCGACGAAGCGTTACACACTTTTGCGAAAGGAACACTGTCATGACACACACACGGATTTCAAGGGTTTGCATGGTGGTGGCCGCGTTGCTCGCCGCCATGGGGACAACCTCGAGCATGCTCGGGCAATCGACGCCGCCGGCCGACGCCACACACTCGCAGCATACTCAGCGCCCTGACGCCCCGAAACCGGATGCGCCACCGGCCGAGCCTTCCATGAAGGACTTGATCGAACAGCTCGCAGCGTTGCGCGGCGAGGTCGCCCGATTGCAGGCTGCACTGGCGCAAGGGCATGCTCCATCGCAGGGGATGTCAGCGCCTCCCGCCCCGGATGGCATGCAGCGCCGCATGGGCATGGGTTCGATGGGGGAAGCGCCGGCGATGGGCGGCGGCGCGGGTGGAATGTCAGGCATGTCCGGACCCCCCGGCGTGTCCGACGGTGGTATGGGCATGCGGGATATGGACGTGAAAGTGATGGGCGGTGGGATGTCCGGCGGTCCGCCCGCAATGGCCGGCAGGATGGGCATGGACCAGATGATGAAGATGATGGGTATGGGTGAGATGCCTATGGGCGGCGCGGGCAGTACTGCGACCATGAGCATGCCCTCGGCACTCCCCGGCTTCCCCGGGGCATCGCATATCTACCATGTCGGGGCCACGGGGTTCTTCCTCGATCATTCCAAGCACATCACGCTCACGCTCGATCAGCAGATCGCGCTCAATCAACTGAAGGAGCGCGCGCTGCTCCAGCAGGCCGATCTGCAGCGCAAAAGCGCGCAGGCCGAGCAGGAACTTTGGCTGCTGACCGCCGCGGACCAGCCTGATGCCGTGGCGATTGAGCAGAAGGTGCAGGAGATCGCTCGCAAGCAGGGCGAACAACGGCTGGCATTCATCCGTGCGGTGGGCGAGGCTGCGCGCGTGCTCACCGATGAACAGCGCCAGCAACTCACCGGGATGCTTCCTCCCGCGCCAATGTCCTCGGTTCCGCTCTCTCCGCTAGCGCCCGCTGTGCCCCAAGGCGGCATGGACGACAGGTGAACCAACTCCAGCGTACTTCAATAGACAGGAGACTTCCTATGACCAAGACTGTTCAATCAACCAAGATACGGTCGCACACCTTCACCGTGGCCGCCCCGCAAGCGAAGGAGGTTCTCGTCGCCGGTTCGTTCAACGCCTGGAGGGGCCAGCCCATGAATCGAAGTCGATCGGGCGAGTGGTCCGCGAGCATTGAGCTGAAGCCGGGCCGCCACGAGTTCAAGTTCATCATCGATGGTCAGTGGTGCTGTGAGTCGGGCTGCGATGGGCCGCACGAAGGCTGCCCCAAATGCGTGCGCAACTCGTTTGGCACGATGAACCGCGTGCTCGAGATCCACTGAGGATTCGCCCCGTGGTCGAACAACAGCGGTTCCAACTTCGTCGCGTTGTCCTCTGGATGGCGGCCACCGTCTTGCTGCACTTTCTGGTGGGCACGCGGACGCACGCCCTGCATGGACTGCACATCCTGCTCGCCGGCATGTTCTTCGTACCTATCCTGATTGGCGCGGTCACGTTCGGTACGCGCGGAGGTGTCCTGACAGCACTGGCGGCTGGCGTGCTTTACCTCGCTCACCTCCTGTGGTCCTGGCGCGGCTCGGAGATGGGCAATGCGGATCAGTACGCCATGATTGCCGTGTACTTCATCGTCGGAATCGTCGCGGGCCGGCTGGTGAGCGTCGCCAACTTCCGCAAGTGGCAGCGCGACGAAATCATTCGGCGGGCGTATCGGGAATCTCTGGGAGCCAAGGAGAAATGAACCAACCGTGCCATTCATCCATGTTGGCCGCAGTGATCGTCTTCACGTTCACGATCCTGCTCGGCGCTCAGGTTGCGCCGGAGGAGCATGCCAGCCATCATCCAGGTCAGGACAGCCCCACGGAGGATGGCGTTTCCCCCGATGGGGCCGGGGCGATGGAAGGCATGACCGAGATGATGCAGGGGATGGGTGCTCCCCCGCCCAAGGAGCTCTACCCGACGCTTATGGAGCTCTCGGGCCTCTCAGAAGAAGAGCGGGCGGAAGTGAAAGCGGCGGCCCACGAGCGCATGAAGAGTGGCACAGTGTTGATGGCGGAGGGACTTGATCGACTGGTGCGATCTGCTCCGACGGACGATTACGAAGCGATGCAAGAAGCGGTCGCGCTGCTGCGCGAAGGGATGGCGCGATTTGACAGTGGTCTCGCGGCACACCGGGCGCTATCCGAGAATCAGGACGGACGAGCCATCGCCATGAACTGGTTCAGGTCGCAGATGAACCTGACCGGACCGGCCATGCCCGCGGAGCGATGGTCCGTCCTCGGCCTCTCGGCGGCGCACCTCTCACTCATGGTGATCCTGATCGGCTTTGCGCTGGCGATGATCGCGATGTACTTCTTCAAGATGCGCCGCGCCTCGACGCTGCTGCGGCGACTGACCGAAACACCCCGCGGACCCTGGGGCGGTTCCCTCCGCGTGGCGCGGACCTTCGCCGAAACACCATCCATCAAGACCTTCCGCCTGCTCGAACCCGTCGGCGGCCCAATCCCGTTTACCTTCCTTCCCGGACAATTCCTGACCCTAACGGTCGCCCGAGACGGCAGGACCGTCAAGCGTTCGTACACGATCGCGTCGTCGCCCGCCCAACGCGATTACATCGAGATTACAGTGAAGCGTGAGGAACGGGGTTTCGTCTCGCGGTATCTCTGTGATGAAGTCCGCGAGGGGGCACTCCTCCAGGTTTCTGCTCCGCAGGGCTATTTCACGTTCACCGGCAAGGAAGCCGAAAGCATCGTGCTGATCGGTGCCGGCGTGGGGATCACGCCCCTGATGAGCGTGATTCGTTACCTCACCGATCGGGCGTGGCCCAAGGACATTTACTTGCTCTTCTCATGTCGTACGCCCGATCAGTTCGCCTTCGGCGCCGAACTTGAACACCTGCAACGCCGCCATGCGAACCTTCATGTCGTTGCCACAGCGACTGGATCAGACGGAACTGAGTGGACAGGCCTGCGCGGCCGATTCACCAAAGAATTGATCGCGAAGTCAGTGCCCGACATTGCCAGTCGGCACATTCACCTTTGCGGCCCTGCGCCGATGATGGACGCCACGCGTGCGATGCTGCTCGAACTCGGGGTGAAGGCAGCGAACATCAAGTCCGAGGGCTTCGGTCCGCCACCGGGTCAAAGGCCGCACGAGCGCCAGATTGCGTTTCAAGCCGCGGTAGCGCAAGTAGATCCGGATGCCCCGGAAGTGCCCAGCGTGGTCTTCACAATTTCCGGCAAGACCGCGCCACTACCAGCTGACGTGAGCGTCTTGGAGGCCGCCGAGCACGTCGGAGTTTCGATCGACTATTCCTGCCGCGTCGGCACCTGCGGCGCATGCAAAATCAAACTCCGCAAGGGCACGGTCACAATGGCCGTGGAGGACGGTCTGCCGCCCGGGGAGAAGGCCAGTGGCATTATCCTTGCATGTCAAGCCAAGGCAACGGAAAGCCTGGAGGTGGAAGCCTAACCATGCAGGAGCGTGAGCGTGTCATCGTCAGTTGTCTGGTCGCTCTGCTGCTGGTGCTGGCTGGGGGTTTCGTGTTCCATCGTGATGAGCGGTTCGCCGGCAGTCTTGAGGGCGGCATGCTCGGCCTCTCGGCCGCAGCGCTGATGTTCATACCGCTGCTGTACCTGCTCGTAAAGCGGATTCCATTCTTCAAGCGGCGGGTCACCCCGCACACCTCGATGCGCACGCTGCTGGCCATCCACATCTACGCGGGGATCATCGGGCCGATTCTGGCCATCCTTCATAGCGGCCACAAGTTCAACAGCACCGTCGGGATCTGGCTCACGCTGATGATGCTGATCGTCGTCGTCAGCGGCTTTCTCGGGCGCTACCTCATGGGTCGCGTCTCGACGGAGATCCGCGACAAACAGATCATGCTCGCCGCCCTCCAGAAGCAGTATGATTCGCTCGCTTCAGATCTTCGCCTCGATCCTGCGGCCATCGTGCGCATCCGCCGCTGGTCGGGGTTCTTTCGACGCCTTGCGGCTCCATTCGTTTTCCCATCCGACGCGGATTCTTCGCGTGAGCCTTTCAGCAAGGCGGTCTCGCTGTCAACATCCATCGCCGATGTTGAGTATGCCATCCACACGCATCAGACGGCCAAGGAAGTGTTTCGGAAGTGGCTGATGTGCCACATCATCATTGCGATTGTATTCTACACGCTTCTGGTCCTGCACATCTGGTCAGAATGGTACTTTGGAATCCGGTGGCTCTTATGAAAGCCCTTCCAATCATCTACGGCGTCGTGACGACCAGTGCTCTGGCTGCTGCGATCGGGATTCCCGCAGTGATCCACGAACGAGGCACGCAGGCCGTCTCAACGTGGCAGGCGATGGTCAGTCCCGGCGACCTCTCGGCCAAGCACGCTTTCCTCGAGAACGACTGCGAGGCGTGCCACACGCCCCATCGTGGGCCGACGGCCGACAAGTGCATAGTTTGCCATGCCAACAACGAGTATTTGCTGTCCAAGCAGACGACGGCGTTTCATTCGGATGTCGCGGAGTGTCGCGGCTGTCACCTCGAACATCGTGGTGCGGCGAAGCGATCCGTGGAAATGGATCACATGGTGCTGGCGGCCATCGTCTTGAGCCGCGCGAAGTCCGAACCAGGGTTTGGGGCCATGCAGATGTCGTCGTTGCCAGTTGGTCACTCGCGCATCCAGCCACTGGAAACACTGCTCGACTGTGCCGCGTGCCATTCGAATCAGGACCCACATCGTACTCTGTTTGGGATTGACTGCGCCGCCTGCCACGGCACAAGCGCAATGACCGGATGGATGATTCCAGAGTTTCGCCATCCATCGCCGCTTTCAACCGACTGTGCGCAGTGCCACCAGGCCCCGCCCAGCCACTACATGATGCACTTTCAGATGGTATCAATGAAGGTGGCTGGCGTGGTGCACGCCGATGTGTCGCAGTGCTTTCTCTGCCACCAGACGAACTCGTGGAACGACATCAGGGGCGTTGGGTGGTACAAACATCACTAGAAGACGATCACAGAGGAAGATATGCGTAGATCTCTTCGATTGAAGTCACTCACTGGTCAGTCCCGGGCTCACCGCGCCGCCACGACACGCCCGACCCGCCGGATGAGCATAATTATCGGTGATCTTCTCTTCCTCGCCTCGGTCGGTGTCGTCACTATGGCGGCGATGCACGCGGCCCACATGATCGGTTGGGGACTTTGCCTGGAAATTGCGATCGGCATGGTGGGGGCAATGGTGGTCCAAGTACTCCAGGCGACGCTCGCTGCTCCGCTGCTCGGCTCTATCGAAACGATGGTGCCGTCGATGCTCCTCGCCATGATCGCACCGATGACGCTCTGCCTCCTGCACGGCAGCGGTTGCGTGCTCACGTGGCCGGGCGCACTTGGACTGGGCGCGGCTGCTGGCGTGCTGGCGTTTTCGCTTCTGGCCGTCTACGGCGCCTCGTGCCGTCGCTGGGCTCTCACTGCGGGACGCACGCCGGGAGGTCTACAACCATGACTTGCAACTGGGATTGGCGTGCGCGGTTCTACGACCTCCGCGAAGCCTCAAGCTTCCGGCGCGGGCCGGCCAAGGCCGCGCTATTCGCCGACATGGATGGCGAGGTTCTCTTCGAGGCTGCCGGAACCGGCGCGGACTTCACCGCATTTCCGCCAGGCATGGCTATCACGGCGATCGACATCAGCGACGAGATGCTGCGCCGCGCGGCCAAGCGGGGGCAGACCTATGCCGGCACCTTGCGCCTTCTGAAGGCCGATGCCTTGGACCTGCCTTTCCCGGACGGTTCATTCGACACTGCCGTTACTTCCTGCACCATGTGTTCGGTTCCTGATCCCGTCCGGGCACTGCAAGAGATGCACCGCGTGCTGCGCCCTGAGGGACGGCTGCTCATGTTCGAGCATGTGCGCAGCCGTCAGTGCTTGCTCGCATGGATGTTGGACCTGATGACCCTCTGGACGCGCCGCACCGGAACGGCGATGAACCGAGACACGCTCGCCAACGTCAGGACCGCAGGGTTCCGCATCACGGACGTTCAGAGCGTCTACCTGGACATCATTCTGGCCGTCCGAGCTGTTAAGGCGCCCGCGGAGTCGCCAGGCCCAGCACCACTCGGCAACGGTTTTCTCCAATAGCGATCACCGCGTTCTGTAAGAGTCCCTAACACTATGGCATGCTGATTGCTGATGGCTGTGGAGTGCCATCCGTTGCGGCTGGTTGCATGGCGGCGCCTGATCTGCTGCAGTGGCAGGTGGTGCTGGTCAGGCCGTTGTTGATGATGAGAGACCAAGCGGAGTAGTTGGCGCTCTGGCCGGCGTCAAAGTTGGCGGTGCCGAAGAAGATGGGGATCAGGATGGTGCCGTTTGGGAACACGGCGGCCCTGCATGTGAAGCGGCGCATGGTGCTGATGAACTGGTAGTTCAGGACGCACACCCCCCATGATCTCAAGCCGATCCGCGCGGTTGGCGGCAGCCCTTTCACCCGCGCCGCTGCTCCTCCGGCGCATCCGCCAGGTCCAGCGCCGTCGCATCGTCAAAGCGGTGCGGGGCGACGGGCGGGCCGGTGACCCCGGTACTGGTCAACGCAGCGCTGTCCTCTGCCCCATCGCAGTTCGTATCGCACGCCATCGTGAGTATCGCCGTTCCGCCCATCGCGACCGGGGGCATCGCCGCCCCATTCCGCCGCTCAGGCAGGCGGTGCTGCTCAGGCCGTTGGGGATGACCAGCGGCCAGATCGAGTAGTTGGCGCACTGGCGCGCGTCGAAACTCGCTGCGCCGAAGAAGATGGGGATCGGAATCGTGCCGGCGGGCGAGGCGGTAACCCAGAGGACAAAGCGCCGCGTGGTGCCGACGACCTGGTAATCGAGAACGGCGCTGGTGATCAGCACGCTGAACGTGTTGCTCGTGCCGGTGCAGTTGGCGTTGACGTATTGCGTGGCGTCGATGCCGGTGTCGGGCAGCACGACGCACATGTGCCACTGGCGGCAGACAGTGCCGGGTGCGATCTCGGCGCACGGCAGGTCGGGGTCGCGGATGCAGCACTTGTCGTGGACGACGAGTTGCAGCGGCGGCGCGAGGAGGAGGCAATGCTCGCTGCGCCCGCAGCGCGGCGCTAGTGCCGCGAACCGCCGTCAGCTCCCGGAGAGACCGGTGGACTCTTGTGACGTTTGCAGGGCGGGATTCGCGGATTCCGATTGACCTTGTCGCGATCCTTCGGCGCTGATGGCGTAAGCGTTCGCTCTCCAGGCGTTCCGCTGTGCCTGCGGAGAATTCGACCCCGATGGCACGGTCCCCGGTCGATCTGAAATCCACGGGACAGGAGTGTGCCTTGTTAGGCTAACTTGCGGCGCGATTGTCGGCCCCTCCACGCTCCGTTTCCGGTCCAATGTCGGCCAGCGACTCCGAGCGTTGGTCCCGGCACCGAGCCGCTGAGTGCAGCATCGGCAAACAGAAGTGAGAAGCATGCATCCCGTCGGACTTCGCACACGCTCGCGCGCGATCCGAGACTGGCCGGTCTGGTCGCAGTACGCGCTGTCAACTGGGCTTAGCCCCACCCGAGCCTCCAGCGGTCGCATCTGCGCCGGTCGGCCGGGCGCGAGTGACCATCGAGGACAAGCGCACTCGGGCGATCGTGATCGAAACGCTCAGAGCGTTGAGGTACGAAGCGATCGATGGTAGCCCGAACCCGAGCTCGCCGAGCACCGGGTAACAGATGGCGCCGGAGCTGAGCCGGAGCGTGCGGCGTCGTTCCTGCGCCTGCGTCCGGGGCAGCGGGTCGTGGTGCTTGATGGTGATGACCAGTGGCGCCACGTCGGCGCGATCGTCTGCAAGCCGTCCGCGGCGATGAGGACGCTCCGCAGGGTGCTGGTTGCGCCACCCGCCGAGTAGTTCCCATTCCCTGACGTTGCGCCGCCGGGCCTCCACCAACTCCCTGATCCGCAAACACACCACTGAAGCAGTCAACAGAACCTGATGCTGCTCAATCGCAAGAACCTGTTCAAGCGCGTCTGGCGCGGGCGGTACATGGCGGAGCAGCCACGCGAGATATCCCGGTCGCACTCACCCGGCGGCAGATTGCCGATGCGGTCCCCATGATGAGTGAAATGCCTAAAACACGGCTCGCAGCGCCGCGTATATCCTCGCCCACCAATGGGACGCAAGATGAGACTGCGGTGCGGGAGGCAGCATTCGGTGGCTGGGTGCGCCTTGGGGTGCGCCTTGGCGGCAGCACACTACGCGCCATCGCACGGCGCGCAGAGCAGATCCGCCGCCCCGGTGGAACCGCGCAACGACATTTCCTACTTGCGCGGCCCGTACAACACGGATTTCTACTATCGCCAGAATGAGGCATTCCGCGTCGGCGCCGCCCTGCACTTCTCGCACAGCAAACAGCATGATGTGCTCCTGCTGACGCCGCTGGCTGACCACGAGCAGGTGGATGCGCGCTTCGACGAGGAATCCCTCGAGTTCGCGCTCAAACTTAAGGCCCGCACCGAGCCGAGCCAGGAGATGTACGCCCCGTACACGGCGCGGGCGGCGTGGCGCGTGTTCCGAGCGATCGACTGGACGCACCAGTTGCACGAGCAGACCTATGACATCATGGCCTCGATCGATATCCCCTGGAGCGACAAGGCCCGGTGGACGGACCGGTCGATGCGCTACTACCTGGAGAAGAACGACGTGGCGTTCAGCTGCGCGCCGCTCGACGTGACGATGCGCCGCGCGGGCGTCATGATGAAGCCGTACTTCACGTACTTCCGGAACTACTACCCCAGGAGCAACAACTACTTTTACGCCGCTCACTGGTGGCACCCGGTCATCTACGAGGCCCAGATGATGGGCGGCAATGATCAGGAGCAGGTGCTCGCCGTGGAGCAGACGGACCGGGTGTGCTTCGAGCAGGTGCTGAAGGACCGTCCGCAGAGGATGCTGCTTCTGCGGGAGGCGGCGCCGCGCTACTCGCGAATGGCGCCCGAGGTCGCCAACGCCTTCGACAACCTGCACATGTTCCACGGCATCGTCTACGACATCCTCGCCTACGAGGGATGGACGATCGAGCAGAAGCGCGATGAACTGTACCGCGTGATTGCCGCGCTCTCGTACCAGCCCGGCGATGATGCACTCGCCAGCAAGTTCCCCCTGCCCCATCCGGACATGGACCCGCGCATCTACGCAGACTGGATGAAGGGCGCCGACGGCGAGATGACGCGCATCATGATGGAGATGCACGAGGAGATGATGCCGCTCATGATGCCTGAGGGGCAGACGATGATGCCAGAAATGCACGAGCGCATGATGGCCGCCATCCGCCTCAAGCTCCGCCCGGGGATGCAGGAAGGCGAGATCGCCGGCTCGCTCCACGATGCGATGATGGCGGTGATGCCCGATATGAAGATGATGCCCGAATCGATGGAGCCTGGTGCTACACCCCAGAAGATGATCGATGCGATGCTCCAGGGCTGGCGGGAGAAGTACGGGGAGATGGAGGATGTCGAACCTATGCCGATGGATGCAGAGCCGGCGCTACCTCGGCTGCCGGGCGCCTTGCCAGCTCCGGGCGATTTGAATGAGCGGGAACCGGACCAGCGGCGCTGAAACGCCGGGAGCGATGTGATGCGATCCGCTGTGATACCATCGACCCCGTTGATTGTGATCACCGTCACGGCGCTGTGTGCGTCCGCTCGGGCCCAGACGGATCACACGAACCTGGAGGAAGGCTTGCCGGTGCGCGTCGAGGACGCCTACCCCGCCGCATTGGGGAACCGCGACGTGCAGTTCCGCTTTTCCTGGGAACGGACCGATGACAGCAACGATCGGGCGACGATCGAGCCGCGCGTCGAGTTCGGCATCGCACCCAACTGGCAACTGACAATCGGGGCGCCATTCTTCGCCGGTGACGCTGACCGGCGCGGCAGCGGCGATGTGCAAATCGGCGCGCTCTACAACTTCAATCAGGAGTCGCTGTCGCTGCCGGCGTTCGCCATCGCCGGCCGCATCGATGCGCCTACGGGTGAAGATAGCGAGGGACTCGATACTACGCTCAAGTTGATCATGACCCGCACGATTGACGATGAGCACTTCGGCCGCTTCCATCTGAATCTGGAGTGGGGGCACAACTTCCAGGCGCTGGCCGACGAGCGCGACGACACCTTCGCGATCATCCCCGGCTACTCGTTCCGCCTCAACACCGACACGATCATCGTGGCGGACTTCATTCGCGAATGGGAGATGGAGTCGGGCCACGAATCGAACATCATCGAACTCGGCGCCCGCTACCAGCTCGAGCCGCGCACGGTGCTGTCGGTCGGAGCCGGTGCGGGAATCGGCGACGACTCGCCCGACGTCCGTGTCACTTTCGGAGTGCAATTCGCATTCTGAAACGGGCACCGTTAAGCCGAGCGGACGAAGATCCATCTGACTCCGATTGACGATGGTTTCGGCAGCCGCGGTACCGCGCCGCTGTTCCTCGCGCGCATCAGCCAGATCTACCATGGCCGCGTCGACTAACCGGTGCGCGGCAATCTGCGACCCCGACAGCTCGATTGCCGCCGGCCCCGCGCCGGCGTCTAACCCACTGCAGTCCGCGCGCGATTGTCAACGTCACCGTCCGTCGCCGCCGGATGCATCGTGGTACCGGAACCGCCGCACAGGTAGGCGGCGCTGCTCAAACCATTGGCCGGGATACGCGGCATTGAAGGCGGCACAGCGTGAGGCTGGCGAGAAGCACTGCCAGCATGGAGTTAGCATTGTGCGGTGCCAAACCGTCGCCGCGCAGAACGGAGAAGTCAGATGTCCAAGAAGCCCGACCTAAGCCGCGTCCCGACCGTTGAACTGATCCGCGAACTCGAACGGAGGCAGGCGATGGCTGGCGAGTTCGAATCGAGGCGAGAGGCGTTGGAGAAGGAGCTGGCCGAAATCAACAGTGAGCTTTCGGCGCTCGAGGGTGCCCGAAAGAACGGCGTCGCCCGGACGCGAGTCGGTCGCTCTGCCGCGGCCCGCACACGATTGGCCAACGAGCAGCCGCTCCACGCGATTCTCCGCGACCTGCTAAATGGCAAAGCCATGAGCGTATCCGAGATAACCGAGGCGGTGCAGAAGTCCGGCTACAAGTCGAATGCTGCGAACTTCACCATGATGGTGAACCTGACGCTGCTCAAACGCAAGGACCTGTTCAAGCGGGTCGGGCGCGGGCAGTACACGGCGAAGTAGCGCACGCTCGCAGAAGAATTGAACCATCGATCCGCGGGGGAGCTTGTCGTCCCGCGGGCCCGCGAGGGAGCCGGCAACGTCAGTCGTCCTGCCGGCGTCGATGGCTTCTCTGCGGCGTTATGCGCTAGATCTCCGCTTGCGACAGTTCTGGCACCCGAGCCGTCGTTCCTCGCGAGCATCAGCCACATCGATCGCCGCGGCATCGGCAAAGCGATGCGCTGCAATCCGCGGCCCCGACGCTTCGGTTGACGCCAGCCCCGCACCACCGTCGAAACCACTGCAATCCGTATCGCACGCCATCGTCAGTGTCGCCGTGCCACCCGTCGCGGCCGGATGCATCGCAGTACCGGAACCGCCGCAGAAGCACGCGGTGCTGCTCAGGCCGTTGGGGATGACCAGCGGCCAGGTCGAGTAGTTGGCGCACTGGCGCGCGTCGAAACTCGCTGCGCCGAAGAAGATGGGGATCGGAATAGTGCCGGCGGGTGAGGCGGTGACCCAGAGGACGAAGCGGCGCGTGGTGCCGACGACCTGGTAGTCGAGCACGGCGCTGGTGATGAGCACGCTGAACGTGTTGCTCGTGCCGGTGCAGTTGGCGTTGACGTACTGCGTGGCGTCGATGCCGGTGTCGGGCAGGACGACGCACATGTGCCACTGGCGGCAGACCGTGCCGGGGGCGATCTCAGCGCACGGCAGGTCGGGATCGCGAATCGGCGTGTGCGCGCCGTCGTTCCAGTTGAACGGCAGCACCAGATCGGGCATCGCGGCGGAGAGGTACTTGTACGATGCCCACGTGCCCGGCGCGGCCACGCAGTTGTTGTTGCGGAACGTGCGGCAGTTCGTCACGAACGTCAGGCCGCTGAGCGTCACGGTCAGACAGGCCTTGCCACTGGCGTTGTGGCAGCCTGCGGTGGGTAGCGCGTGTTTGATCCCGTCGCCACAGACCCAGCACTCGCAGCACAGGCAGTGGGGGCAGTCGGCGCCCTCTTTGCAGCAGCAGCATCGCGTGCTCGTCGCGGGCAGGCCGGACGAACCGAGCAGCAGCGTGTTGCCGGATGGGCCGAGGATAAGGGGCATGGTTCGACTCCCTTCGGTCGCTCACCACAAGTGAGTTCGACTCCGTTCGATTGCGCACAACGAGTCACGGACAACTCTCCAGATTCACGTCGCTGGTCTGATCGGTGGTGGGCGTGGCGCCGACGCCGATGACCGCGCCGGCCACATTGCGCGAGAGGGTGATGATCGATCGCTGGGCCGTGATGCGCAGGACGTTGCCGACGATGGCGTGCGTGACGCCTGTGACGAGGGTGAGTTGCACGGTGCTGTTGACGGTGGTGTCGATTTTGAGACAGCCATTCGCGTCGAAGGCCAGGCCGCTCGCGCTGGCGAGACAGACGGCCGCGCCACCGGCAGGCAATCGGACAATCGCCTGGCGCGTCGTGCTGATCGAACTCTCGACCCACAGGATCTGCGCCGCGCCGCTGTCGCCGCTGAGCAATCGGTCGGTGAACCCCGGCGACACATCCGCGAACTCGTGGTTCGGATCGGCCATGCCGATCTTCACGGGAACGACTCCGCCCATTGCGGCGCGGACGATGGCCCCGGGCGAGGCAGTCTCAAGCAGGATTGCGAACTTGCCCGCGTGCTCGGCCGCCGGCACAACGCCAGTGAACGCGACACGTTCGAGTTCAAGAGCGTCAGTGGGGGCGATGATCGGATCGGTGATCGCGAGCACGCCGAAGCGATTCACGGTCGAAGCGGTGGAGTTGAGAACGAGGATGACATCGTTGTCCCGCTGCAGGCGCTGGGGTTCGCGGGATTCCTCATGCTGGCGCTGGCGCAGATCGATGGCCGCATCGACGAACGCGTTGTACGCCCCCGCGGGGATACGCAGCGGATCGCCGGATTTCACCTTCCGCAGGGAATCGCCGCTCATGTTCCGATCCCCAGCCCGGTGAAGTCGCTGCTGTCGTACACGCGCTCGACGTAGACCGCAACGGGCCGTTTCACCAGCGCGCCGGCGGTCGCGTCCTCCGCCTCGGCATACCTCACCCAGAGGTACTCCCAGCCCTTTTTGTCGATGCCGGTGATGTCGCCGATGGCCAGCCCGGTGCGATTGGGACGCGAGGCGAATCGGAAGGTCAGTTCCCAGTCGCCCTGGCCTCGTTTGGAGCCTGAGACGCCCAGGAACAGGCACTCACCCGCGTTGAAGCCCTTGAATGGGGCATCGTTCACCCGGCCGGTGAGGGAGAAGAGCGTACCTTTATATACGGGCGTCACCAGACTGTCATCGAGGTAGTGCGTCTCGGTGAACTGGTAAACGGGCACCACGATGTCCACGCCCTCGACACTGTCGGCCGTGACGCCGATGGCGCCCTTGAAATCCGGCGCGGTCTTGCCGGGCGGCGCATAAGAAGCGATGGTGGCCGATGACTGGGTGATGTGCTCGCTGCCGCCGCCGGTCTCGAAGGTGAAGGTGCTCTCACCGGTGTCGGGCGGGTCAGTCGATGAATCGACCTGATAGATCACGGTTCCGTCGTACAGATCGGGTCCGGCCTCCTCGACACGCACCTGGTAGAGCGGCAGGCCGCCGTAGAAGGACGGCACCTCGGCTTCGAGCGCGGCCAGCGCCTCGAGATCATCGCTCGTGCCGCGCACCCAGTACAGGCGCTCGGTCGATGGGCTTCGGCCGCTGGCGGTCGTTCGACTGATCCCGCGTTCGTGAACTTCCGTGCTCATCCGAAGGCCAGTCCCTTCGTGGAGGCCTCGACGAGGCGCTTGGTGTGACGTGCGGTCTGTTCCGTGGCGCGCGCGGTGCGTTCGGCGCTGTCATCGCCGGCGGCGAGGCCGCGCACGGCCGAGGCGTCGAAGGTGCCGCGCACGCTGACGCGACTGGCGAGCAGGTCGAGCTGATCGCCCAGATCAGCCAGGCGCTGGAGCGCGGCTGACGCGGGGTCCTGACCACTGGCCAGTGCGTCTTCGCGCTGCTGCCGCGCTGTATCGACGGCCTGCGCCAGTTCCTGCTTCGTGCGGGCCAGAGCCTCTTCGGCCTGGCGAATGCGTTCGGCCGTCTGCTCATCGAGATCAGCCAGGGCCTCGGCGCGCTGGGCATCGACGGCATTGAGCGCCGCTTCCTTCTCCTGCTCGCGCTGCGCGTCGCTACGACCGCGGCGGCGCTCGGCCTCGGCGATGGCGTCCTTGCGCTGCGATTCGATTCCCGCGAGATCGGCGTCGAGTTCCCGGCGGTTGAGCGCCTTGGCGCCCTCGACGTCGAGTGTCTCGTCGAGAAGCCCCATGACCTCGGTGAAGCGGTCCGCAAGCCAGTTCGTCACCCGCGCCCAGATGCGCTGCACACCCGCGGCGAGATTGGCCCAACCCTTGGCGATGCCTGCGGTGAAGTCGGGGAAGTTGCGCTCGAACCAGTCGCGGACCTCGATCCACGCCTTGCGCACTCCGGAGAAGGCGATGATCGCCGCGCGCTGGAATCCGGCGCTGAAGCCGATCCACGCCTGACGCAATGGCTGGATGCCCTGCTCCCACGCCACGCGCAGGCCCGCCCACAGGACGCGCGCGGCCAGGGCGATGTCACCGGCGGCGAGCGCATCGCGGATGCCGCTCACCACGGATCCGACGAACTTGCTCAGTTCGCCGAACCGATCACGCAGCCACTGGAGGGCCTTGCCACCCGCGCCGGACCACGCGATGACGGTGCCGCCGAGCACTGTGACGGCGGCGATGAGCAGGCCGATGGGGGAGATGACGGCGCCGATGATCGCGGCCGCCGCGGCGAACGCGACTTTCACGGCGACGAGGACGCTCGCCAGCCCACCGAGCACGAACGCCGCGGCCTGCGCGCTGGCGCCCACCAGCACCAGCGCCACGCCGACAGCGCCGAGCACGGCGACCGATCCCGCGGCGACGACCACCAGCATCCGATTCTCGCGCACCCACTGCGCAATCGCAGTCGTGACGCGCGTGATCAGGTGCGTCACGATGCGCAGGGGTGCGACAATCGACTCACCCACGGCGATGCCGAGCCCTTCGAGCGCGCTCTTGAGAATGATGGCCTGACCCTTGAGGGTGTTGAGTTGCACGCCCGCGATCCGTTCGGCCGTGCCGGTCGCGCCTTGCAAGGCGTTCTGATAGTCGCGGAGTTTGTCAGCGCCCTGCGAGAGGAGTTCAGCCACACCGGCCGCCTGCCGGGCCTGGAAGATGCGGCCGAGGATTTCGAGGCGCTTGCCTGAACCCATGCCCTCCATGGCGCGGTTGAGATCAGCGATGATGGCGGCCAGCGGCCGCACGTTGCCCTGCGCGTCGAGCACGTTCACACCGAGTTCTTTCAATGTGTCGGCCGCCTCCTTGCTCGGGCTGGTCAGCGCGAGGATGGCTCCGCGCAAGGTCGTGCCCGCCATCTCGCCCTGTATGCCGGCGTTGGAGAGCAGTTGAATGGCCGCGACGATCTCTTCAAAGGCAATGCCGGCGCTCTTGGCAATGGGGCCGACGAACTTCATGGCGTCACCCAGTTGGAGCAGGTCGGTATTGGCCGTGGTCATCGCCTTGGTAAGGACATCAACCGCTTCTCCAAGCCGATCGGCTTCGATCCCCATGCCGGCCATGATCTTGGCGGCGATGTCGGCGGACTGGGCGATCTCGAGTTGGCCCGCCGCGGCGAGATTGAGGGTGGGGCCGATCGACTTGAGGATCTGCTCGACGCTGAAACCCGCCAGCGCGAAGAATCCCATCGCATCCGCGGCCTGGCTCGCCGAGAACACCGTCGTCTCGCCGAGGCGCTTGGCTTCATCCGAGAGACGCTTGAAGTCCTTCTCATTGGCGTTGGTCAGGGCGCGGACGCGGGCCATGCTCTGCTCGAAGGTGGCGAAGGCGATGCTGCTCAGCGCGAAGGGCGTGCCGATGACGGCCGCGGTGGCGACGAGACGCTGGCCGACTGACCGCACACCGTCGCCGAAGGCCTTGAGACGCACCTGGGCGCGCCGCAGGGCGCGGAGCAGGCGCGAGTCGTCGCCGCCGATCTCGACGAAGGCCTTTCCGGCGCGGATGCCCTGGGTGGTGGCCATTGCTCAGGTCCCCCTCACACTGTTGCGCCAGAGTTCGGGGAATTTGGGCCGCTCCTTCTCCAGCGCCGGCTGCATGTAGGGGCGGGCGGCGATGCGCACGCGGCGCTCGCTGCGCCTGCCGCGCCGGCGGCGGGTGACGGTCGCCGTGCCGCCGCGTTCGAGCACGCGCGGCGCGGCTGATGCTTTGAATCCCACCGGGCCGATGACGACCGAGTCGCTCTGCTTGTCATAGCCGAAGAGGATGAAGCGCCGGAGCAGGCCGACGTGGGAGTGGGGCGGCTGACCCGGCTTGCTCGTGCCCTTGCGTTTGCGGATGCTCGTGCGCGCCGTCTGGCGTATGAAGGCGCCGGCTTTGCTCAGCACCCGGCGGCGCGCGGCATCGACGGCCCGCTTCACTTTGGGCCGGTCGAAGAACATCTGCTTGATGCGCAGGTCGATCATGACGATTCCCGGGCCGGCTTCGGCACGCGTCCCTCGATGAACACTTCCTTCAGTACCGACACATCCGCCTGCATGACGCCGCCCTTGCGGGCGAACGGGTCGAAGTCGCTGGGCCGGAACGCCCGCTGGTGTTTGGCGCTGCGCTGGGTGTTGGCGATGAGCGCCATGATCGATGAGACCCGAGCCCACTCGTCACGCTGACGCGCTTCGGCCATGACGAGCAGATCACGCAATGTCAGGCTGGCGGGGTCGAGGCCGAGGATGCCGGCGCAGCGCCAGATGAGTTGCCAGAGGTCGCCGCCTTCAGCGCTTCGTCCACGATCCGTTCGATCTCGCCGCCTTCCAGACGGGCCTCGACCACGTCGCGCGCCTTGTCCATCGCGCGGCGGACCATCAGAAGCACCCGCCCGAGGTTGGCCCGGTCCCTCGGGCTGGGGCAGAAAGCCACCAGTTCATCGAGCAATGCCGCCGTGGCGGCGTCGATGGCGTCGCCGGCCATCGCGGCGCCGAAGGCTTCGTCGCTGATGCGCTTCTCATCCGCCTGCGGCTTCACCAGCGCGTAGATGATGTCGCACAGCAGAACCGGGTCGCGCATGAGGCGTTCGAGCAGGTCGCCGCCGCTGATCACTTCGAGCAGGTCGGTGCCGGTGAGGGAGCGGATGCGCTTCAGCGCCGCGATGTTGATCTCGACCGTCCACTCGTTACCCGTGTTGTCCTTGAACATTTTCACCGGCGGCATCTCCTGATTGCTCGGGCGGCCCGTACTCCTGAGCCCGACGCGCGGCGCGGGCCTGCTGGTACTTCCAGTCCGCCCACACCCAGATCAGCCAGAGGAAGACGATTCCACCTACCCAGTACATGATCATGTCAGACTCCAATCTGCGATTCTCCTGCGCGCTCGACTGGCTGCTCGAAGAGTTGAGGATCGATGACGGGGAACGCGGCAAGCAATCGGCGGCTCGCCCAGAACACCAGCAGCCAGACAATCCAGCAGGCCAGGATGGTGTACATCCAGCATCCCAATGGTGCGTTCTCCTGCTCACGGCGTCGAGTCGTACAGCACGCCAAGGTTGAGGACGGCTGTCGCCGACGACGATGCGTTGCTCGCCATGAGGCCATCGACCGAGTCGCCTGCGAGCGGGTTCACGATCTGCTGGCCGTCGAGCCAGAACCATGTCTCGTTCTTCACGAGGTCGATCGACAGCGTGGTTACTCCGGTATCACGCACGCTGAGGTGGCCGCGCTCTCCGAGCTTGGCGCCGATGGCAACGAGTTCATCGCCGGTGAATGCCAGGGCGATCGCCACCTGCTCGGCCGCCGTCACGGCCGTGTCCTGCGCTGGCAGCACATCACCGGCCCCACCTGAGAACGTTACGGCATCGCCGACGACGTTGGTCACATCCACGTCGTAGCGCCGGCCGCCATCCCAGTAGATGTCGATGACATCGCCGATCTGAAGCGTGGTCCCCGCGAGGGTGAGTACACCCGTGGTGTCGGTGGATCGCGTCGAGAGTGTGCCGGCCTCGGCGGCGGGCAGCGTGATCGGCCCCTGGCGGATGGCACCATCCGCGGTGCGCTGGAGCGTGGCTCCCAATGGCGCGCCGCCGATCTCGCCGGAGAGTGACAGGGTACTGCTGGGCATTACGCACCTCCGATCCACGAGGGCGGCGTGGCCGAGTAGGCGACCTTGGCCGTCACCGAGACGGTGATGCCCTCCTCGAGCGGCTCACTACGGCTGAAGGAACTGATCATGAAGTCGGCCTGCAACCCTTCGCCGCCAGTGTCATCGAGAACCTGGAAGCCCAGGATGGCGTTGTTGAGATACGCATTGCGGATCGCGGTGAAGCCGGCATCGGCCGTGTCCCACACCATCTCGAACTCGATGGTCGCGGACTTGAGGGTGGCGACGTTGGCGCGCCAGCCCGCGTTGCCGCGCGTGGTCAGGTCCGCCTCGGCGGCTTCGAGATTGAGCGTCACATCGCGGACGTTGGTCAGTTCGAGCCACGCTCCGCCGGCGCCCTGGCCGTCCACCTTGTAGTTGAGGACGGCTTCCATGCCGAGTTTGAAGCCCATGGGTCACGGTCCTTTCGTCGTCTACTGCCTCACCCTGTAGGTGACCGACACGACACTCGTGAATGCACGCTGCTGATCGAGGTGCTCGGGCGAAATGAGCGGATCCGTCGTGGTGCCCAGCCACGCGGCCTCGGGAGCACCCGCCAGTCTCTGGTGGCTCAGGTGCTCGGCGATCTCCTCGACGAGCGCGATCAAAGCGTCGGCGTCCGGATCGCCATTCACCTTCTTCTGCACCCCCACGTCGATGGTGCAGTCCAGCCATGAGTCGCGCCGGCCCGAGGCGGTTCTCGCCACAGCCCGCGGCACAACCGTCACATGCAGATTCGCCAGGTCTTCGAGTGCCAGGCTCGGCACGAGATGGCGCTGCGCCGTGAAGGGCATTGAGAACGAGCTCCCATTGAGGCTCGCGACCACGGCATCCGCGATGGTCAGGATCGTGCTGCTCACAGGTTCTCCGTGCCCACGTGCTTGGTGTGGATGCGCAGTGTCGTTCGATTCACGTCGCTGTAGCGCCACGGCGGCTCGGCCCCCGGCGCCATGACCTCGTAGGTGTACGTGGCGATCGAATCGGTCTCGACGATGCGATCGCCGGGCTGGGGCAAGGCCACTTCACTTGCAAGGACGAGATCGATGGCGCGAATGAGAAAGTCCCGCGATTCGATGCGCGTGAGCCCGCCCGCGTGGTCGTCCTGTTCGAAGACGGTGCGGCCGATCGTCGCCGACAGTTCCACCTGATCCACGCCGCGCTGGTACGTCACCAGCCGCGTCAGGTGCTGGTGACGCTGATCTTCGAGCCATGACAATCCCTGGCTGAGCAAATCGGTCATGATGCATCACACCGTCGAGAGCGCCGCGCCATCGCTGCACACCACGCGCCAGGCGAGCGTGCCGTCGTTGTCGATCGCATGCAGGCGGATCGAGTCGTTCACATCCGCCATGGTGATCGTGTTGTTGCCGGTCTGGTTGATCGCCGACGCGACGGTGATCACACAGGTGCCGCCATCCGTCTTGATGAACAGGAGCAGTTCCTGTCCGACAAACGTCGGGATCGCCAGGGTGCGCGTCTCCGAGCCGGCGGTCACGATCGGCACGTACCCCGACTGCGCGACGGGGATCGCGCCCGCGTCGCCGGGATCGGGAATCGCGCCCGTGAGTGTGCTCTGGAGGCCGATGACGGAGTGGTCGACGAGCACGCGCGCCGTTTCATCGGTGTCCGCAGCGGCCCGCACGGTCTTGCCGAGGTAGGCGTTGCCGGTGGAAGTGGTCGTCAGCGCGCCGGTGCCGGCCGTGCCACCCACCGGATCGCCGTTGGCATCCCAGTAGACCGCCACGCCGGCGTCGATCGCGCCCGTCACCTTGACGATGTCGTAGATGCCAGCCACGCCAAGCGAACCGAGCGTGTTGGCCGCGATGGGAGTTCGCGCAAAGCCCGGCAGTGTGCTCTGCACCACCACCTGGCCGGCTGCGACGGCGCTGCCGGGGGTGTAGTCGATCGACTTGCCGTCTTGTACGAATGTTGCCTGTGTCATGTTGAAACTCCTGAATCAAGTGTGCGGCGGAGAACTGATCACGCAGATTCCAGCCCCGATCACACTTCGCCCTTACTCTTGGTCCCGCCACGCGGATCCTGCAGGTTCACGCCGAAGTCGTGGTAGCCGCGCATCTGGATGCCCAGCACGTTGAAGTCGGCTTCGGCCGTCTCGATCGTCGGCGATTCCTGACCGTTGAGGAACGCGACCTCGATCACCGGCAGGTCTGTCGGATCGGCGAGCAAGTACCACGCCTTGGCGGAGTTGCCGGTGTACGAGGCGTTGCTCAGGTACCGGCTCACCTCGACACGGAACTTGCCCTGGTGCGGGTTGCTCACCGGGTACTTCGTGCTCGCGGTCGTGTCGCGCAGTTCCATGCTCTTGAAGAGCTGCGTGCCGACGGCACTGAGAGAAGTGGGCACGAGGAGGATGGCGGGCAGCATTCCCAGCGGCTTGCCGTCGCCGTCGACCTGGTCCATGAACGCGACCTCGGCCTTCGTCAGACCGTCGATGCTGAGCACCGTGTCGGCCCCGCTGAGGAAGTTCTTGTTGGCGGCCTTGAAGAAGTCGGTGTTGGCCATGAAGATCGACCAGAACACATCGTTGATCTTCAGACCGCTGCCGCGACCCAACTTGCGCGGCACCGTGGTGATGGCGCCGAGGTCATCGTTGATGATGTCGCGCCGATCGATGGCCAGCAGCAGGCCATAGGTGTCGGCCTTGTTGGTGTACTGCTCTTCACCGAGTGTGCCGTGCTTGAGTTCGCCGCCGGGGGCGACGATCTCGTACTGATCCTTGCCCACCAGCCGGTACGACGTGACGGTCTTGAAGTCGCTCACGTTGCGCACCGCGGTGATGTTGCGCCAGGTGCGCTCGACGGAGAAGAATCCCTCGAGGAGGAACTTGTTGGCGACATTGCTCAAAATGCCGCCGATGTCGATCGTGCTCATGCCAGCTTCGATGCCGGGGTTGAAGGCGAACCTCAGGACTGAACGGCTGTCGCGGAAGTTGCGGCCGGTGTACCCGTTCGCCCATGCGGCTTCGAGGAGCAGTTCCTGCAACCCGATGCCGCCGCGGAACCGCTTGGCCGCCAGGTCGAGCGATTGTTCCTCGCAGTGCTTCTCCAGGTCTTCGAACCGCGCAGCAATCAGGCATGCCGCCTCGAGGATCTGCGTACTCACACTCTGGTCGGGCACATGGACTGCCGGTGCCTTGGGGCGACTGGCGCGCAGGATCTCCAGTTCGGTGCGCGTGGCGTCCCAGCCCTCCCGGATGGCCTGCGCCTCGATGTCGAGGTGCCGGCCGGCGCAGAGGCGGCGGACCGCCGCGATGCGACTGGTCTCGGCAAGCGCCTGCGCGCGAATGTCCTCGACGGCACTGGCTCTGGTGTCACCCGTAGCAGCGACATCGGCCGACGGCGCTGATTCCGCGGTGGCCTCCGAAACGACTCCGTTGGTGGAGGAGACACTCGTGCCGTTCTCGTTGTCCTTGTTCTCACCGTCCATGACGTTCTCCTGATTCGCAGCGATCGCCGCGACGTTCACACTGGTCTTTCCATCCGCCCCGAGGTCCACGAAACTGATCTCGCCGAGTGTCGCCTTGCGGACCACGTTCACGGGTCCGGCAAACTCCTGGCCGTTGACGAGTACCTTCTGCCCCTCGCGGATGAATTCGAACTCCTCGACCGAAGCGCCCACCGACGCCTGCCAGGGGAATCCGTTCTTCGAAGAGGTCACGATCTCTCGGGCCGTGGGCGTGTCGCGCGACACAACACCCGAGGCGATGAGTTGCCCCTGCTCGATGCGGATCGCGTCGGTGTGACCGACACCTGAAGCCGGATCATGGCTGAATCGAATCGGCCGCTGTTGCGAGGGGATGTTCAATCCAGCCAGGTCGAGAATGACCGGGTGCCGCCACGCGGCGACGCGCATGGCGCTGCCGGTGTAGGCGATCATCTTGAAACGCGGCAGCGCCGTCTGACCTTCGCCGGCCGCCGCCTCGATATCGATCTGCGCTGCGGCGGTGATCTCAATCGATTGCGGCGTCGCCTGTTCAGGCGGCGATGCTGATCGCGTTGGCGTCTTGCTCTTGGCCATTGTCCTGATTCCCGTCATTGCTGGTGTCGCCCGCGCTCGGCTGTGCCTGCGCCGGTGACAGTCCCAGTTCCTTCATGAGTTCGGCTTCACGCGCCCGCTGGCGCAGTTCTTCTTCCCAGTCCCGACCCTGCCGGGCGAACTCGGTCGCGAGTGTCGTCGTGTGACTGGCCAGTCGTGTGGCCTGCGCATTCGCTTCCTTGGCGGGATCGACGTGCTCCATGCCATCCCAGAACCACGTGTGCGGCGTGGCGACGCCGATCGCTCGCATCGACTGGGGCAGCAATCCCTCGACGAGCACGGCTTCATCAAGCCAGGCGCGGAGAATCCGATCGAGGACCGCCGTCTGAAGGTGGTTCTGCTCGACACGGATCGATTTGTAGTAGGTCTGGTGATCGAGGCGGCCGGAGGCGTAGTTGTACCCGCTGCTATTCCCGGCTGCGACATTGAAAGGCATGTTCAGGCAACGCGCGATCTCGTTGAGGATCTCGCGCTTGAACTCGGCGTATGTCGTCGCGGGCTGCTCGGCATGGACCTGGCCGAGTTTCCAGCCGCCGGGCAGGACCGTGGCCAGGCGCTTCTCGAGTTCGACGATGTCCATCGGCTCGAGCGATTCGGCTTCACCGTTGGGCGGGGCGTCGGTGTAGATCACGGCCGCGAAGTCGGCGGCGGTCTCGGCGGCTGCGATGACCGCGAGTGTGTAACGCCGCAACTGGGCGAAGAGCGGCAGTGCCGGCGTGATGTCGGGAATGCCGCGCCACTGGCCGGGCCGATCGACGCGGTAGTAGTGGACGACCGATGCGGCAGGCACGGTGTCGAACTCGCCGCCAAAGCCGAACATGCCGCCGTCCCCCGGATGGCGACGCAGCACGGTGTACTTGATCGGGTTGCCGAACGAATCGAAGGTGATGCCGTCCGCCTCGCCGATGCGGAGCAGGCGACCCGGCGGACTCGTGACCTGGTCGGGCTCGACGAGTCGCAGATCGAGCTGGACCGGCGCTTCGACGGCCGGGTTATTCGTGAGAATGCCGAAGGCCTCGCCGCTCTCCGCACGGGCCAGCCGCATGGTGCGCAACTTCTCGGGCAGGTTGATCGCCCGCGACCACTGCTCGAATGACTTCTCGATGATGTCGTTGGCCTTGGTGTCATTCGTGAGCATCTGGAGGCGCGGGCCCGTGCCGATGGTGTCGTTGGCCAGTGTGAGAACGATCCCTTTGGCGTACGAGTTGTTGGCGACCTCGTAGCGGGCCCGGTTGCGCAGGATGCGCCGGACCTCGGGCGAAAGGGCCGCATTGGGTGACAGGCCGTCGGCATTGGCCCAGTGGCGGCGGTTGTCGGTCGTGGTCTGCGCCGAGTCGAACTTGGCGCGAACGATCCGCACCAGCGGACGCGATGACGCTGCCGGCGCCTTGCCGCTGCTGCCAAACCACGATGTCATCAATTGCTTGAGCATCATCACGCCGTACCCGGCGGCTCCAGTTGCACGAACTTCACCTTCAGCCCTTTGCCCCGGCTCGCCTTCTTGCTTTCGAGGTAGCGGTCCGCTTCGATCTGCTCGCGGAGCGAGTGCTGCTCGACGCTGCCCGAATCGCCGCTCGCCTTGGCGGGGCCTTCGGCGCTTTGTTTAATCGCCTGCTCGATGTCGGACTCAGCCATCCCTTGTCCTCGTACATTTCGATGAGAACGGTCATGCGCTTGCGATACCGGCGCTGCCGCTGGGCGTAGGTGTTGACAGCCGTGGAAACCGGCCGCCCCTCCAGGTGCGCCACCCACGCTTCCTGCACCGCGTCATCCAGATCAGGCGCAGGGACAAAGCGCAGCGCGATCACGAGTCGGCCGGGGTCATCCAGAGGTGGAAGCACATGGTCCATCCGTCAGGTACGGACGGATGAAACGCTCAGAGATTGCGGCTGAGGAGGGGTGCGAGCGAAGTCGTTACACGGGTAGAACTCGTGACGCATGCTCCGAGGCAAATTGCGCGGTGGGCTCTAGATCGTCATCGAGATTGAACCAGCTCTCCGGCCTGCGGCGGAAGGGTGGAGGAATTCCTCCACCCTTCTGCATTGCAGTAGTCTGACCATTCAGGCGGAGCGTCGTCGCCCGTCGCGCCGCGAGAGCCACTCGCCTAACTGTGCTCTCGCAGAGCTCGCTCCGCGAAACTGCAGAACAGCATGTCCATTGCAGCAGAGCGACGGAAGCTTGCGGGCGTACTTCGTGTTCAACAGAACGATTGAAGCCTTCGCAATTGCCCGCTCAGCCACCGCGCGGGCGTTGCTGCCGTCATCGATGCAACCACCGTACGCAAACTCGAAATGCCCACCAAGTTCCGATTGCACGAGTGCATCAAAGACTTTCCTTCGCATTCCCACAACGGCAACAAGTTCACGATCATGGGCATAGTCATCGTCCACAGAGGACGAAGAAACACGATTCGGGCTCATCAGAGCCTCCCTTCAATAATGCGGCGGCATAAACCACCAAACGAAAACACCGATCCACAACGTCAGTGGATCAAAAAGTTGTCGGAAAACGCATCGGTCGATCCCACTTTGCGGATGCCAAAGAGTTCTTCTTCGCGGTCGTCTAGGTCGATCAGGATCAGGGGAAACGACGCGGCGCTGTCCCGCAGCACTTTGCCCCACCGACCGTCGAGGCTCCTGCCGAAGAATGCCAGATGGCTCTTTGCGTATTTGCTTCGCGTCTTCGCCGCACGAATGAGCGGTTCTGCTAGCGCGAAGCTGTCAGATACCAGAACAATTTCATGTGTCTTCGAAAGCGCGCCCATCGCGAAGGCAATCGAAGCATCGAATCGAATCAACCGCTGCGCGGCACGATCACCAGGAGCAAGATTCATCGCACCAGGCTCGACGACGAAACTGTCACTCGGAGCGAACCGTCGAATTGCCCAACTAGACTCAAGATGCGCCAGAAAGCGAGCTTGGCCTTGGTTCGTCTCGCTGTAGGACGTCCATGCGACACGATCAACCTGCCGCCCTGGCGGACCATTGCCTACAGCATTGGCGATAGCGTCCGCCAGCGAGGCGTAGTTCAGCTGCTGCTCGGGGTAGAGATCGCGGATGGCGAAAAAAATCGCTGACAGGTCCATGAGGATCGCCAGCGGCATCGCGGTAGAACGAGGCATTTCCAGTCTCCCATAACGATGGGCCATATGACCCGAACAGCCATGATGGTACAACAAGATGCTGGGTGGTCAAGTCTCGTCGACTCGTTTTCTTGGCTGGCAACCGCTCGTCGACGTGCGTTTGAATTCGGCGAGACGCTTCGCAAGACGACGACTGGGACGGACGAGGATCGAAAGGGGGAGGGCCAAGCCACACGTCACCGTCGATCCGCAAGGTTCGTCGCTATTCGGCCTGATAGAAATGATCCGGGCAAACTGCCCGAAGGAAAGCGATACCAGCGTCAGTGAACGGGGAGCACCAACCGATCTGATCCGGTGATAACGCAAAGAGGCTCAAAGCCGATTGGTACAGCTCCCGGCCGATTCCACTGCGACGACGATTCATGGACACTGCAACGAAGATGATCGACCACATCTGTGTGATATCGGGGCAGGCTTGGAACTCGGTTCCCTGATCGTCCCGCCAAACGTGTCGCCAGACGGTAGTCCGAGGTTGGAGCATCATGATTCCGACGGCTCGATGGCCCACGTGGTGCAATAGGATGTTCGTGCCACGAACCTCCATGGACTCGTCCGCATGGTACAGGCCCCCGACACTCGGGATGCCCATTCCGGCGCCAGACGCTAGCTTCTGTGCCCGGAGTTTTTGGGCTCTCGGTGAATGTGCATCGACAATTGTGATCCGTCGGTTGCGTTCCTGCCAGATTACTCGCTCTGTAGAGAGAGGACGAGCGCGCACGCCGTTGACCACCTGATCGTGAAATGCCGCGTGTGCTTTCTCGTCTTCTCCAAGGCCCGCCGCATACTCCATGCAACAGATGGGACAGATCATCGCAGTTCCCTCGGGCACCGTCGTTTATCCCCAGCGGCCATATATCTAGTCCGCAATGCCTACCCACAATCCTAGATTGACGAGTGCCGCCGAAACTGCCCCGGCGTAGCCCGTGAAGCAGGGCCCAGGCCAGAGAATTATCCCCCCATGCGTTCCGTCGTCGTCACGCGTCTGCCACAGTGCCGACACTCCCGCCGCCTGCGGATCGCGCCATCGGGGATACGGCGGGTGTAGATGACCTCGAAGTGCGCACAGCCGCATTTCGGGCACAGGATCCCGCGCGGCTCCGGATCGCGTTTCCGCGTGGTCGTGGTTTCGCTCATCGCCGCCCTCCCTGGAGGTCAGAGAGCCGGATTCGCCGGCGCGGCACGGGTTGCGTGTCCGTGCCATAGAGGACAGCACCCTGCATCGATGCGGCAACGGCGCAGCCGACGAGGCAGTCGAGCCAGTGATTGTCGATGCCGTCCACGCGGAGTTTCCACTCATCGACGGTCCGGCCTCGACCTTGCGTCTTCACGCGGTACTCGCTGGTGAGGTGTTCGGCGAGGAGTTGATGGTTCGCCGCCGTGCGTTTGGATGACCCACCGGTGTGGCCGAACAGCGACAGACACCCCGGATCACCCATCGGCACCGCCAGGCGCGCGTGCACGAAGGACTTCCAATAGTTCGTGTCGAAGACGACGTGGCGCACGGCGCGCTTGCCGGTGATGACGGGGATGCGCCAGTTGAGGCCGACGCGGTCGCCGCGCTTGCGCTTGTACTCGCTGAAAGGGATGCTCGAAGCGCCGACGTACCGGCCATGGCTGGGCATGACGAGATTCGCGTACCGGCTCTGGCGGCAGAACTGGTAGACCACATCCGAGGACTGCCCCCAGTTGGCGTCGATGAGGCACCGGTCGATGCGGACCATCGCGCCGTCGTCGCGTTTCCATTCCCGGCCGAGTTTGGCATCGACGAGCCGCTCGAGACCGGCGTAGACCGCGCCTTCGAGACCGGCATGGGGCGCCGCCGCGGCGAGTGTTCGCCGGATGTCGCGGAGTGTGAAGTACGTGTGGGGGTCCTTCTGGTCCGGCTCGGTGCCGTAGTCGAGCACGCTCCCCGTGAAATCCTCCTCCCATGCCACGATGAGCCAGAAGAGCGCCTTGGCCTGCACGTCGATGAACATGGTCAGCAGTGACGATCCGATCGGCACCTCGCCGCGCTCGTGGCCGCTGATCTTCGCGCCGATCTGTTCGGCCGTGAGCAGGTCTTCGTCGAGGGCGGTGCTCTCCGGGAGCGGTTCATTCTGGTACTCCGCCCAGAATGCGGCCTCATCCTGGAGCCGCAGATTCATCGCGTGCTGAATGGCGCTGAGTTCATCATGGTTGAACCGGTCCGGCCACGCGACCTCGGCGCCCTCATCCATCTCGGCGCGATTCTCGCCGTAGAACTCCGTGGCGCGGGTGATGCCCTCGTCGGCACGCAGTCCCTCGGCCCGCAATCGCGCGTACTCCGCCCACAACTGCTCGCGCGTCGGGAAGGAGTACACCATCTTCGTGCGCTGCCCTTGCCACTGCGGATGCTTGTCACGATCGAGCAGGCGGTCGGCCAGGTCGTCGGGCCGCACGACGGTGAGTGTCATGAGGCCGGCGATCTTGCGCCCCGGGCCCGCCAGGCCGAGGATGGCGCCGGCGAGGATGCGTTCGCGCGTGGCGCACTGCGATGGCGACCGTGCCGATTCATCCGTCTGCGGATCGTCGATGAGCACCAGCGAGGGGCGCACGCTGCGGCCGTCGGGCCGCTTGTACTTCATGCCGCGGATGCGGCCGGTGATGCCGGCGACGCGGATGATGCCACCCGAGGGCAGCGAACCCGGCATGGTCGGCAGGACGATCTCGTGCGCCGTCCAGCCGATGTGGGTCTGGCTGCCTTCGAAGAGTTGGCCTGCGGCGCGCTGGTGGATGCCGTCGAGGCAGTGGATGGGGAAGCACGCCTCGGGGAAGTCGTGCAGGAGGACTTCGCTGTTCTCCAGTTCGGCCTTGATCGATTCGAGCATCTGGCTGGCGTGCTCTTCGTCGGATCCGATGAGGGAGACGAACTCGCGGTGGCCGTAGAGCAGGGCCCAGAGACAGGCGATCTCGCACAGACTGGTCTTGCCGCTGCCGCGCGGCATGGCCATCGCGAAGAGGCCGCCTTCGAGGACCGCCTGCTCGATGCGGGCGATGACCTTCAGGTGGTCCGGCGACCACGACAGGTGGAATGTCTGCGGGAAATAGGTCTCGCAGAAGAGGCGGAAGTTGCGGCGGCAGGCTTCTTTGCGGCCCGCGTCGATGATCTCGGGCAGGGCGTCGATGGCCCGACCGGTGAAGGACTCGGGCAGGTGGCGAGCTCGGGCCGCGTCGAATGGTTCATCTGCAGAATCATCATCGATGGCGTCTTCTACGGCCAGCCGCTCGTGCCGTTCGATCACCAGCCACGCGGTGTAGCGGAGCAGATCGACAGTCTTCCCGTCGCCGATGCGATACCCGGCGCGGGTGCGATGCCGGTGCAGCTGCCGCTCGCTGATCACCTCCCCCAGCGGCGTGCTGTTGAGCAGTCGGCACAGTTCGGCCGGCTTGAGTTGGCGCGGGTCAATCGCCACGAGCACCTCCGTTGGCGCTGGCGCTCTCGGCCATGTCGCGCACGAGCCACGCGGCGTAGTGCACCAGGTTGATCGTGCCGTCGGCGTTGGTTGGCGCTCCGTCGTCGATGTCGCGCTCGATCATCGCCTCGCTCACCGGCCGGCCGGCGACGCGCGTCAACGTGCGCGCCGTGTCGGTCACCGATAGAGCGGCGGGATTCAGCCCGGCGGCGCGCTCGGCTTGCCGTGAGTCTGGTCGAACGGTCTGTTCTTCACGCGGCGTCGACACGGCGGCCCTCCGTGGCCCACGGCGCGCCCGGGTTGCTCGATGCGAGGCGTCGGCCCATGTACGAACCCGGCCCAACGTGGGCCAACACGGCGCGATGTTCGGCCATTCCTAGCAGATGCCTAGCACATGGCGCGCTGCTCGCGGCGAGGCTCCCCACACTCATGCCCAGTTGTGCACAATCTGCGAATCCTGCTCGAATCCTCGGCGATTCCCCTTGCATGTGCGCGCCGTTCATGCCCTCATGTGTGCAACGCGAGGCGGAATAGGCCGCCCGCCGCAAGGAGCCAGACGCATGCAAACGCAACGCACCAACCCGCACATAGACGCCGCGATCAGCGCCCAGGGCGCCCTTGGTCTCAAGTACCGCCCAACGGTGATCCGCGACGAAGCCATCGCATTCTCGATCGCCGCCCGCACCCGCGCCGGCGCGGTGATGCTCGGCGAGGGGGCCTTCTGGGTGGTCTGCCTCGCCGACGCCACGCGACTCGAACGCGCCGGGTACGAATGGGCCCCGCGCCGCTGAACCACTCAACCGAAAGGACGCAGCACCATGACAACGCCAGATACGAACGCAACCAGCCAGACCACCACGATGAGCCTCGACGACCTGCTCGCCTTGCCCAGCAACGACCTGTTCAACCGCATCAGCGAGATGGCCGCAACGACGCCCGAGCACGAGAAGGCGCTGAAGGCCCTGTACTTCGCCATTGACGAGTACCAGACGCAATCGAAGTACCTCGCGCGGGATTTCGGCAACGCCAAGCGCCACGCCGAGGAGGGCGAGCAGCACGCGGCCAGCGGAATCCGATGCGACGCCGCATGGCTGCTCTCCGACGCGCAGCGCATCGCCGAGGACGCCGCGAAACGGCAGCACGCCGCCGACACCGCCAAGCTGCTCCTCCACATCCTGCCCGAAGGCATCTTCACGAAGTGACCACGAGGCGCGATCGACGCGCCGGGAAGGACCACCACCATGACCATCAAACAAATCACCATCAAGGGCGAGCGGGGCGATGTCGAGATCCGCGACGCCGACTACGGAGCGCAGATTCTGTTCGGCGAGACCTGCCTCGAACTCTCGCGCCACAGCGGCGAGGACGAACGCTGGGCCGCCGCGACGGCGATGGCCAAGGCCATCTACGGCAGCGACCGCCACGGCCGGCCGCGCTGCACCAACTCCGAAATCCACGCGGTGCGCCTCGAGATCGAGCGCGTCGCCGGCTGCTGAACCACCCACGCCAGACGAAACGGAATCACCATGAGCACGACACGCGACAACACCTTGAACACCATCGCCCGCGAGGTCCTCGGCCTTGAGACCTTGGCCACCCGCAACAGCGACCGCCTCGACTTCCACGACACCGCGGTGTGGTGCGTGAAGGAGGCGCTCGAGCGCGCCTACGAGGCGGGCCGTCAGTCGGCGCGGCCGACCAAGGCCGTGTGCCCGGCCTGCGGGCGCAAGATCGAGATCACGCTGCTGCCGGCGAGCAAGTGAGAGAGGAGCATCATGAAGACCAGTGCCATTCAGATTGAGCGAAATCGTCCCGCCCGCCGCAACGGCGCCGGCGCGCCCGACGTGGTAATCCGCGAGGCCTGCGACCGCGATGGCATCGTCCTGGGCCACCTCGTCGCCAGCCACGATGGCACGCCCGAAGGCATCGTCGCCGCCGCACGCCGCGCGACGCAGCGCATGTTCGACGCCTTCGCCGACGCGTGCAACGTCAACAGCCGCATCATCGCGACCGACGGGTCGGGCCGGCCGCGCTGGCGCGTGTCGCCGAACCTTGCAGTCATCGAAGAACTCGCCGCCACGTGACGGCGAGCCATTTCCACCAACCGCTGCATCAACGAAAGGAGCAGCACCATGAAGAAGAACGAAGTCCAGATCGGCAGCACCTACACCGCGAAGGTGTCCGGCAATATCGCCAAGGTGCGCATCGACGCCGAGAATCGAAATGGCGGCTGGGACGCGACCAACCTTGAGACGAAGAAGAAGGTTCGCATCAAGAGCGCCCAGCGGTTGCGGGCCGAGGTCGGCTCGCCGCCGCAAGCGAGCACGACGCCGCCTGCAGGCAGCGACAACAAGGACGCCAAACCGGCCTCCGGCGTGAAACCCGGGGGCCGCGTTGTTGATAGAGACGCCCAGCGCATCGCCGAGCGCGACGCGAAGGCCGCGGCCAAGGGTCTCGTGCTGAAGACCGAGATCGTCGACGGCAAGGAACGCTCGCACTGGGTGAAGAAAGCCGAGCAGGCCGCAGCGCAGCAAGGCACGCCGGACGCGAAGACACCGGCCGACGCACCGCCCGCCGAGAAGCGCAAGGGCCGACGCACGCCCCCGCGCATCGCGCTGGTGAACAAGGACCAGCACGCCGAGATCGCCAAGCAGGTCGAGAGCCTGCCCACCAGCCGCAACCACGTGTGCTGGAAGAAGAACGGCAAGCTCTACGAACTGTTCTTCCGCGTCGACGGCCGCACGCCGCTGCTCTACCGGGCGCCGGCCACCTCGGCCGTCGATGAGAAGACCGGCTGCCGCGAGGTGGACGCGGTCGGCACCGTCACCGGTGTCTTCCACATCAAGCAGAGCATCAAGCAGCTCACCGGCAAGAGCCCGGCGCAGATTGGCATCACCATGCCGCCCGACCGCGGCGCGCCCAAGGCACGCGGCGAGACGACGAAGAAGACCGCCGGCGGCAAGGCCGGCGCCAAACCGCGCAAGAAGCGCGAGGGCTTGAGTGGCCTTGACGCCGCAGCACAGGTCCTGGGGCGCGCGAAAGAGCCGCTCGACGCGAAGACCATCGCCGAGCGCGCCATCGCCGCGGGGTGGAAGACCAACGGCGCCACGCCGCACGCGACCTTGTACGCCGCGATGATCCGCGAGATCAAAGCCAAGGGCAAGGAAGCGCGGTTCATCAAAGCCGACAAGGGCCGGTTCACGGCCCGGAAAGGAGCGTGATCGATGGACCGCGATGTCCAACGACTGCTCGCGCACGCCGACCAGACCCGCGCCACGATGCGCGACATGCTGGCCGCCATGCCCACCACCGAGAAGGCCGCGCTGATTCGCACCTGCGCCGCGGGCGACCTCGCAGCTCTCGACGAACGCACGGCGCTGCTGGTCGGCCTGCTCGCGGTGGTGGCCATCTTCGACCTGAGCGAATCGCGCGGGGAGGTGGGGCCATGACGGCGGAACATGAAAAACATCTCGTCGAGCCGGAAGACGCCTGCCCGCGCTGCAGCGAGCGCCACATTGACAACCTGATCTGGATCGACGACGGTGAGCGCGTCCGCTGCGCCACCTGCCTGAATGTCTACACGCCGCCGGCGCTGCGGCGGCAAGGAGGTGATGATCATGACCAGCGGCCATGACATCAACGCCCTGCGCCAGGTGCTGCTCGCGGCCCAGCGCTTGCTCGAAGCCCGCGAAGACCAGATGGTCACCGCCGAAGAATGGGAAGGGCTCGCCCACGCGGTCAACGCGGCGACCGCCAAACCCGCCGGCGGTCCGGGCGAATCGTTCGCCGTGGACGCCGCCAGCGGCGCGCTGCTGCGCCGCGTGGTGCCCAGACGCGGCCAGCCCTACGAGCACATGTGTACGCGAGCGGTCTACGAAGAGGTCGCCCATGCCATCGACCTGATGGGCAACGCCGCGTTCACGCTCGAAGAGATTCGCGCCAACGTCGGCGCTGGCGACGAAACCAGCATGCCGCCGTGGTCGCAGGTCGCCACGGCCGTCGCGTTCCTCAAGGAGCGATCCTGCATCGTGCCCGCCCGCGAACGCAAACATGTCGCGGCCACCGACGACACCTGGCTCGACGCAATGATCGAATACCACGCGCTGCGCGAAAAGGGGCCGGAGGAGGCGGCGGCCGAGACGGGCGAGTAGCCCGCCAACCCGTCTCACCCATGCACAGCCGCAGCGCCCGCCGCCGCGGCTGTGTCTGCGGGAATGCCGGACCAGTTCGTCGCCAGTACAATGAACATCATGCTCAGGTGGGCCCGCCGCATTGCCATCTTCCTGCTGCTCGGCGCGATCGTGAATGTTGCGTTTGCGTGGGGATGTGCGCTTCCACGTAGGCGGCACTGGTCCAATGGCGCGCCACTTCCCAGCGATGAGCAGACGCGCTGGTGGCGTGCCAATTGCCCGGAGGGCGTGGTCGATACTCCAGACGAGGTGCATGTGACTCACGACATGGGCTATGAGGCGGTAGCCATGAGCGCGCAATCGCAGGCTGTTGCGGCCGGCTCGGACGTGATACGCGTCAGCGCGGGTTGGCCACTGATCAGCATGACGGGCGAACACTGGAGCGTCATGCAATGCACCGGTGACCACGTGTTCCCGATAGGACAGGTCGCAGTTGTGCCAAGGGGCCTGTGGGTATTCCGGCGGCCCACTGGGCACGGTTACGACCAAATCTATCACATCCCACTCGAACCAATTTGGGGAGGATTCCTCCTCAATGCAATCGGCTACGGGCTGGCGATCTGGCTCTGCGTCGCGATTCCGGCGTTCTTCACCAGATGGCATCGCACGAGATGGCACCGATGCATCGCCTGCGGCTACCCGCGCGGCACCTCGCCCGTCTGCACCGAGTGCGGTGAGCCGTTGCCGAGTCCGTCGGATCGTGCGAGGAGCAGATGAGGAACTGAGGCCGTGCTGAAGTGGTTTCGTCGCATCATCCTCTTCCTCCTGCCCGGCGCGATCGTGAACCTCGCGGTGGCGTGGGGATTGACATTCAAAGCCACTGACTTCAATGGCGAAATGTCGGTATTTCGTTCTCATCCGGACAATCCCACATGGATTGGCTGTTCGATCCGCCGTTTCGGAGTTGAACAGTTGGTGGTATGGGATCATCCTCCCGCGCCCGATTGGATCAACAGCCCCGTGATGACTCGGCAATGGAGCATCGTTCGGGATAGGCCGCCAACGGCAATGGGATCGACAATCTCTGAGGATGACTTTTGGATCGAGTACGCTCATGGATGGCCTTGGTTGAGCATGGTTGGTCGATTACGCATTGACGAGAACATCATCGAGGAATCAACTTGGGCAGTGCCTGCAACGCAATCCAACGTCTTCAACGCAGATGACCGTCTTGTGCCGCTTCACCCCATATGGCCAGGATTCATTATCAACACGATATGTTTCGGTATGGCTGGTTGGTTTGTCTTCGGCGCACCGTTCGCAATCCGGCGGTTGCTGCGTTCCAGACAAGGATCGTGTCTCATCTGCGGCTACCCGCGCGGCACCTCGCCCGTCTGTACCGAATGCGGAGCACCACTGTCCAATTCGTCGGCTGCCCCGGCCGCGCGATGCTGATCGTAAGGTGAGTCCATGCTGAAGTGGTCCGGCAGAATTCTCGCCTTCCTGGTGCTCGGCGCGATAATGAATGTCGCGGTGGCGTGGGGGTGTGTTGCGTGGCACTCGACTGCGGATGAAAGCCCCGCGCGTTACCGTGATCCGCACAACAGTGAACTCCTCGTGAGCGTCACTCGGCGGTTTGGCGTTGAGTATGTGACAAACACGGGCGTATCCCGCGAGTGGAGCGTCCAAATCGGCAATTCTTCGATTCCGTATACTGGAAAAGTCTGGTGGCCAGCGGCGCGGGGCGAACAGCGCGTGCAGGTTTTCTGCGGTGCGGGCTGGCCAATGTTGGCGCTCACGACTTGGCGATGTTGGGCCGCCAATGACATGGAGCATTACTGGGGAATACCGTGGTTGCCCGATCGCGGCCCCGGACTGATGCAAATCGACCCGCCGGCGCTCCCGTTGTACCCGATTTGGTCCGGCTTCACGCTCAACACTCTGTTCTACGCGATCATCCTGAACGTCGCATTCCGAGTACCGGTGGCGAGTCGAAGGTGGCTGCGCACGAAATGGAGTCTGTGCCCCGCCTGCGGCTATCCGCGCGGCACTTCGCCCGTCTGCACAGAGTGCGGCGATCCACTGCCGAGTCCGTCGGCTCGTGCAAGGAGCAGGTGAGGAACTTAGTCCGTGCTGAAGTGGTTTCGTCGCATCATCCTCTTCCTCCTGCTCGGCGCGATCGTGAACGTCGCGGTGGCGTGGGGTTGTGCTGCCCTCAATGCGGAGCACTTGGACCACTACTACACCCACTCCCAGCTCCGAATGAACAGGGCCGCTCAAGAAAACGGCGGGGGCTACGTTGATATCGTGCGTCGTTTTGGATTCGAACGGGTTCTTTACGATGTGATGACCCGAATGAAATTCTCGCGACTCGCTGATTTGCCGAGGTTTCCAGAGTACGAAGGTAGGGTCTGGTGGGACGAAGCAAAACTGAACATTGTGGACGGGCCGCAGGTAGCGGTCGGATGGCCGATGTTCGCCTTTCGAGCGTCTCGTGAGATGAGGTTCCCGAACCGGTGGCCGGGATCTAACCAATACTCTGCTCGCCGCATCATCCAGCCGGAGTGGTATGGCGCCTTGGACCTCTCTGCAATCTCCGGCAGCAGTGCATCGCGATCGCCTGTGGTTTTGCCCTATCAACCTCTGCCGGTCGGCCTCGCGACCAACACGCTGTTGCTCGGCGGCATCACCGCGAGTGTGTACTACGGGTTTGGGTTCGCGCGCCGAACGCTGCGCGTGCGCGCTGGCCGCTGCCCCGCTTGTGGCTACCCGCGCGGCACCTCGCCCGTCTGTACCGAATGCGGCGAACGGCTGGCATCTCCGTCGGCTCGTGCGAGGAGCAGTTGAGGAGGAAGGTCCATGCTGAAATGGTCCGGTCGAATTCTCGTCTTCCTGCTGATCGGCGCGATTCTCAATGTCGGGGTGGCGTGGTGGCTCGGCTGGCGCGTGCTCTATCAGCCTGGCTCGCTTCAAATCACGAACGAACCGATGGAGCCGGGCGAGTTTGTGCCTCAGGAGTTTCGCAACGAGTTGCTTGGGCCGGCCGGCCTGTCGATCAGCCGCACGCGCCAGTTTGGCGCGGATCACGTGCAGGTGCACAAGGGAACAACCATGCGCTGGGCCGACCTGCCGGTGATTCCGTTGGACACCCTCTGGCCGCACTGGGGCCCGCTCGCCGGCCGTGAGCCGCGTGAGATCTATGAATCGATGACAAATCCCATCGGCCACACGGCGCGCGGCTGGCCGATGGTCTCGATGTGGTGCGCGTTCGAGCAGGGAACGCACGGCCCCGTTCAGGGCGGCATCCATCTCGGTCACAAGCAGACGCTTGACACCTTCATCGTCACCGACCTCGTCCTGCCCCTGCGGCCGATCTGGACCGGCTTTGCCGTCAACACGGCCTTCTACGCGAGCGTCGCGTGGATACTCGTTGCCGTGCCGGCAGCGTGGTGCCGCCGCCGACGCATCCGGCGCGGCCTCTGCGGCGCCTGCGCCTATCCGCGCGGCACCTCGCCGGTCTGCACCGAATGCGGCGAGCCACTGCCGAGTCCGTCGGCCGGGGCGGCGCGATCCTGACTGCGAGGTGTGTGCATGCTGAAATGGTCCGGCCGAATTCTCGTCTTTCTGCTGATCGGCGCGATTCTCAACGTCGCGGTCGCCTGGTGCTGCGTACTCACAATCAGCTGGCCCGCCCGGAACGCGGTTCATGATCCGACCAGCGAACAAGTGCACTGGTGGAAGCAGAATGCTCCCCACGGATTCGATCCCACTCCTGGCGGTGTCTCCTACCCAACGAAGGCGTTCGGGAGCGATGCGGCACACCTTTCGGGCACATCGTCTGACGAGCATGGAGGCAGATTGCACTACGGGTGGAGACTGCGCTCGGGTGTTCCGCTGCGGTGCTTTGAAGGGCAGCGTTGGATCGACTACACCAACGCACCCGCGAATGAGCACCGGCCAGTCACCATCGAACGCGGCATGAAGGTGTGGCGACGGCGCGGCAACAATTACGACATTCCGGTCACACCCATCTGGGGCGGCATGATCGGCAATTCGCTGCTCTACGCCGCCATTCCGTTCACACTGCTCTTCATCCCCCGGTGGTACTTGCGACGCCGACGCCTTCGCAAGCGTCTGTGTCCCGCATGCGGCTATCCGATGGGAGCGAGCAATCGTTGCACCGAGTGCGGGGAGCCACTGCCGACCGAGACTGCCAAGTAGCGCCCGCATCATGATGCACAACGCTCCGCCTTCTTCCCCGTGAACTGCTCGTACCTCTGCACGATGACATCGCAGTACGCCGGATCGAGTTCCATCAGGAACGCGCGGCGCTGCGTCTGCTCGGCGGCGATCAGCGTCGAACCCGATCCGCCGAAGAGATCAAGCACGTTCTCGCCGGCGTGGGACGAGTACTGCATGGCTCGCACGGCCAACTCGACCGGTTTCTCGGTCAAATGACACATTGACGCCGGGTTGACCTTCTTCACATGCCAGAGATCAGTCGCGTTGTTCGGCCCGAAGAATCGGTGCGCAGCGCCCTCGCGCCATCCGTAGAACGCGATCTCGAACGCGCCCATGAAGTCCTTGCGCGTCAGCACAGGGTGCTGCTTATCCCACACGATTCCCTGGCTGAAGTACAGGCCCGCGCGGTTGAGAGGCCCCGGGTAATTGCCCAAGTTGGCGTAGCCGCCCCAGATGTAGAAGCCGCCGCCTGGAATGAGCACGCGCGCCATGTTGCCGAACCACGCGTCGAGCATCTCGTCGAACGCTTCGTCGGTGACGAAGTCGTTGGCCAGCGGTCGGTCTTTCGCCCGCATCTTCTTCGTCGTGCGCTTCTTCTCGCCCTGGCGCGCGACATCGAACGACTGGTGGTGCGTGCGCTTCTTCTTCGACGCGGTGAAGGACGAGTTGCCCGCCGCGATCGCGTTGTTCGATCGCGGCTCCACCTTCACGTTGTACGGCGGATCGGTGTTGACGAGGTGAATCGGCTGGCCATCGAGCAGTCGATCGACATCGGCCGCGCTGGCGCTGTCGCCGCACAGCAATCGGTGCTCACCGAGAATCCACAGATCGCCGCGCTTCGTGATCGGCTCATCGGGCGGCTCGGGAACCGCATCAGGATCGGTCAACCCTTCCTGCACGCCCGGGTCGAAGATCTTCGCGAGGTCATCGGCGCTGAAGCCGAGGCTCGACCAGTCGAATCCGGCGCCTTGGAGTTCGGCCATCTCGATCGGCAGCAATTCCATGTTCCACTCGGCCAGTTCGGCCGACTTGTTGTCGGCGATCCGGTACGCGCGCACCTGCTCGGGCTTGAGATCAGTCGCGACATGGACGGGCACCTTCTCGAGCCCGAGGCGCTGCGCGGCCTTCCATCGCGTGTGGCCGCAGATGATCACGCCGTCGCCATCGACCACGATCGGCTGCCGCCAGCCGAAAGCCTGGATGCTGTTCATCACCGCTTCGATGGCGTCGTCGTTGAGCCGCGGGTTCTTTTCATAGGGTCTGATCTCGGTGATGGGGCGAAGTTCAACCTTGAACGCGTTCATGAGTCCGTTCTCCTTGTTCTGGTAGCCGGGCGGCCCGGGCGCGAATCCGCCGCCCCGGTTGCCGCCATGTCGCCGCCCACGTTCGCCCCTGTGGCGAGATGTGCCGCAGCGGCGTAGTTCCGGCCGCCTGCCGTGGGCACATCGCCACGTGGGCGAACGTCGTCGCCCACGATTGGCCCGCCGTGGGCCGGCAGCGGCAGCAGGCCGATCTCGCGCTCCGAACGCGGCGCGGCGGCGAGCCGAACCTGCATGGCGTGCGCCCCCTCGCGCCACGCCAGCGCGCAATCGGCATCGGCGTCGATCGCCTGCGGCGCGTCGGCCGGGGCCTCCGTCGGCGCCGCGCGCCCGGCGGTCGTGAGGCTGTACCACACCCGGCCGTCCAGATCGGCGCCGCTGATCAGCCAGCCGCGAACCAGCGCGGGGATCGCCTGCTCTTCAAGAACCGACAGCAGGCGGCGATTGGCGCGCCCGTCCTCGTCGTTGCCGCACGCGGCCCAGTACGAGGGTGTGCCCGCCAGCGCCCACTCGGCCGTCCACCGCGTCCCGAGGTGCGTCATCGTGGCCCGCGCATCATCGATGGCGGCGAGGCGCTGACAGACCTCCCGACCCGCGAGCCAGCGCGGCGCGCCGGCCAGCGAGCAGGCCCGTTCGATCCCGGCGTCGAGCAGCCGGGTGGCGATTACCTTTGTCCGTTCAACGCGACGGTGGAGCAGACCGCGCCGCTCCAGCCTTCCCAGCGCCTCGACATTCTCATCGCGCTCATCGCGATCGCGACCCTGATGCCGCCAACGCAGGCCTGCGCCGGAGCGGAATGATCGCCGGGCCAGGTACGCCGCCGCCGCGCCGCCACCACCCCACGGCCCACGCCACGGCGCGAACACCGCCCACAACTCGCCCGCCAGGCGGCAAACCAAGGTGTCATCAACACTTGCGCTCATGCTGCGGCCCTCCGTGCCGCACGCCATTCTGCAAAGTCGGACAGTGCCGCGTCATTCGATCTCTGTCTACTTTCGCCGCTGTTCCCGCGTCCCTCGTGGCACGCCATTTGCTGGGAAGTACCTAATGCAGCGCGCGCTCGCACTCGCGCCTCGCCTTGGCCGCGCTGGCGTACACGCCGACGACCTCCCAGCCGCGATCGCACTTCGCCAGCGCCAGGTACAGACATCGCGCGCGCCCGCTCGTGTGCGGCATGATCGGCAGCGATTCGATCTGCTCCATTGCGACGACTCGCGCAACTCGATCGGCGCCGCGAAAGCCGTCGATGTGGCAACCCTGGTCGAAGGCGCGCGTCCAGTAGGTGGTCCAGCGCAGGCAGCCCATTGCGGCTCCTTTCGATTTCATCGATCACTCGAATCCATCCTCGTTTCCCCCTCGCGTTAACGCGCACGCGCGCTCGCGCATGTACGCAGCGCGCGCGGGTGGGTGTGATGGATAGAGAAATAGAGAGAGATATATTCTCTATCTCCTTATTTAACCAAGACTTCCGCCCACCGAAATCCGTCACGGCGACCCGTGACGGATTCGTGACGGATTCACCATTTCCGGCCGTTTCACGTCGCCGGCGCGCATCTGGCGTGACGGTTCGTGACGGATTCGCGTGGTGGATTCGCCGCGGCGTCATGGCAGTCGATACCCCTGGGCCGGCTTGGTTCTCGTCGGGATGTCCACGCACTCGATATCTTCCTGCACGAGCAGCGTGGCGATGATCTGGTCGAAATCGGCGAGCTTGCAGCGCATCGCACGCATGAGTTTGTTGCGGGCCATGACGCGACCCGGCGCCTCGCGCAACTTCTTCACCAGTTTCAGACACTCGGCGTGGAACGGATTCTCAGCGACATGCCCCGCAGCCATGAAGAGCATGCGGCGCGTCTGGTGCATCACGAGTTGACGCGCCCACCGCACCGCGTCGGCGTCGATGGACGGATTGCGAGCATCAGCGCTGATCGCGTGGAGCAGCGCGAGTTTGCGCACCTGCTCGCTCACGCGGCCCCACACCGTCGTGCCGACCGCATCCTGCCGTTGCTCAGCCGCGGCATACTCGGCCTCGGCCTCGTGCCGCAGCTCGACGAGCAGACCCTTCGCCGCCTCGGTCTGCGGCACGACCTTGGGCACCGGATGCCAGTGCTCGAGGTTGCCTCTGCCCGGCGAGAAGTCCGACCACCACCGCGCGGTTTCGATCACGCGCGGCGGCAGGTCGCGGATGCTCGGCTCCTGGCCGGCGCCGCGCTGGCCCGCTTCGAGAATGAGCATGCGCGCGAAGAAGCCGTTGGTGAGCATGCGCTCACTCAGGGCCTCGTAGTAGTGATTGGGGATCGCCGTGCCGAAGATGGTCAGGCCCGGCTGGTTGATGACGCCCGGCGACTCCTTGCCCGCCTTGCGGCGCATGGGATAGACGCTGTTGGACGACGAGTACATCGTCAGCAGCGTGCTCATGATGGCTTCGTGCCGGGCGTCCCTGGCCTTGTTGATCGACTGGAGCATGCCGTCGATCTCGTCGGTCTGGAAGAGCATGCTCGGCTGCTTGAACAGCGCATCCTGGATGCCCTCGCCCGAGGCGAATCGCTCGCCGAGGCACTCGGAGAGACCGATCTCGTGGACGATGCGCGTGTTGACCTTGCGCGGCCAGTCCTTGCCGGCCGAGGAGTGCGCGAGGCCAAGGAGATACATGTTCGTGCGGTTGTCCCCGCCGTCGCGCACCTTGCGGCCCGCGAGGAAGGCCTGGAGGGCCAGCGCGCCGCAGAACGCGAGCACGAGATTGGGATAGGGCGCGGTCGCGAGGCAAAAGTCCATGACCTCGCCGACGAAGCCGGGCACGCGGAGAAGTTCGGTGGGCAGCAGACCGGGATCGGGCGGCGCGACGATGGCGGGCGGCTCAGATGGCTCATCTGATGCCGGCGCCGGTTCGACGGCACTGACACGCTCGGGCGATGGGGGTGGATCGCGATTGATCATCCCCGACAGATCAACGGCATCGTGCGCGGTCCCGCGCGCTGCATACTCCGGATCGAGCACACGCCGAAGATCCGGCCAGGTGAAGTTCTCGCCGCGGTTGTGCTTGTTGCAATACGCGAGCATGCCATCGTCGCCCACGAGCACGGCGATGTCCGATGAACCCGTCGAGACGATCTCGGGATCGATCGGACAGCGTTCGAGCAGGAGCATGGTCTTGGTGCCGTTGCGGCGCACGCCTTTGACGGGCACGCCGCGCTGCTCGAGCCAGACGCGCACGCCATCGGGCGTGCGGGGAAAGCGCTCGATCTGGTCGGGGGGCGAAGACGGCGGCGGAGGCTTGGCGGTCTCGACGAGCGCCTGCAGCGCCTCAGTCGGCACGACACGAACCTCGTCGGGAACGTTGATCAGTTTCGAACGGCGGTGCGGCCGCGCGACGATGCAGTCGCCGGCAGGCAGGTCGTCGCCCTTGCGCGCCATGGTGCCGATGATCTTCGTGATGCGGGCCGGGTTGTGGACCGAGCGATCGATCCTGACGCGCTCATCATCGAAGTGATCCGCGATCGCGATGAGCACGCGGCGCACCAGATCAGCGTCATTCGCGGGCAGGTCGATTTGGTAGAGCAGGTGATACCCGTTCCCCGACATCGCGACGATCGGCTCAGGCCAATCCTGGAGCGAAAGGAACACCCAGATCGCGCTGGCGCGCTGCCGCGCGAGTTCGAGTTCGTCGTCGGTGCTGCTCACACCGCTGGGCCGCACGGGATCGACGTCGACAAGCAGCCAGCGGCGGGCGATGATGTCACCGTCGGCCGTCGTCTCGGGCGCGCGGCGCTTGAGACGGTTCGCGGCCCGGGCGAGCAGATCGGATCTGACGGGATTGAGCGTGACATAGACGCCCGGCGCCAGGCCGCTCTCGTCGAGTTCGGAGATCAGGCCCGCGGCCGCCTCGATCGAGGCGTGGGTGAAATACCCGCTCACCGTGCTCGTGTATGTCGCGCCGCGCCGCTCCAGGCACTTGGGCGCGCGGACCTCGAACACGTCGCCCGGCTGCACGAGCAGGGTGAGGAAGCGAGCGATCTCGGCGACGATGGCGTCTCGTGTCAAAAGGGAAGTTCCTCTTCAGCGATTCCGCCGTAGGTCCGGGCGTACTGCGCCGCCCCCTCGTCGGTGTCGATGCGCGGGGGTTTCGGGCCGAGGACATGACCGACGACCTCGTCGTACCTGCTGCCGGGCTTGCGCCTGATCGTGATGCTCAGTGCCGGTGCCAGCGTACCGCACCGTGCCAAATCGACGGCTTCGTCAACGGTGTCGGGCACGGGTTCGTTCGAGCGCTGCCGCCACCAGGCTTCCGCTTTCCGTCGCGGAAAGCCGGCGTGCTCGAAGCAGATCCATTCGCTGAACGTCGTGGCAAAGCCGCATTGGTAGTAGACTCGCATCGTCGGCGGCGCATCGGGATCGCCGCGCTTGTGATGAACGTCGTACCAGACACCCGTCACTTTGTAGACGCTGTGCTTCACCTGGTCGGAGAGAATGCCCTCGCTCGTGGCCTCGGCATCATGTCCATTCCGAGCGGGCGGCGGGAATTCGTAGCCGCACTCAGGACACGTCAGGTAGCCCGCGGAGATGATCGCATGGCAGCCCGGGCACTCCTTCATCGGCGCCTTGCCGTTGCGTTCGATCGGCTCATCGATGAGAAGATCATCGACGGGCCCGTGGCGCATGATGTTCCCGCCGAAGTCAAGGACGAGGCAGTCAGCCTTTTCAGGATGAATGCGAAATCCCCGGCCACAGTTTCCGACAACCGCGACCTTTCCCCCGCGACGCGTGACCAGTGTGCCCTTGTCGGTGGTCAGGCACCAGACCCACTCATTGCGCTCGAAGTCAACCGGCCCGAGCCGACACCGACGCGCACCGAGACGATTGTGTTCATCCCGGGTTCCACCCACGCACGCCACGCGTTGCGGCTTGACATGGATCGTCCACTGCGGCCGCGGAGTGCGGTTCCATTCGCTTGACGCCGGAACGTGTTGTGCGATGTTGCACCGGTGTCCGCGCTCGATCGCGAGTTGCTGAATGCGATCCGCCATCCGCTGACGGCAGCCTACCGCGATTGTCATCACGCGCTTCTCATAGTCGCGCGGCCTGTGGTTCCTGCCGTTGGCCAGGTTCATGGCACTCAGAAGGATTCTGAACTGCCGCCGGCTCAGCGTGTTGAAGATGGCCGGAACGTCCTTGTCCAGCCACGGGGCGAGATCGGACCAGCCTCGCAGCCCCGCGGTTGCCCCCCGGCCGTGACCGCGAGGCACGACGAAGAGCACTCCGTCGGCGTACCTGGACAGGCGACCCTCTCGCGACTGCCGATACTCGCGGAACGCCATGCCACACGCCGTCAATACGTCGCGCACCTGCGGCACAAACTTTGCAGTGGACTGACTGATGGCGACCGTGGAATTCGCGTGGTTCATGTAGCCGTCGGTCAAGAACCAGCCGATGAACTCCACCTCCGCATCGGTGAGAGGGGCATCGATGCCATGCTGCCGGCCGTGCCCGGCAACCGGAACGTTGAACATCTCCTTGCGGTGCGACGCTTCCGTCGCGGTCTGAATCTGCCAGTGCAGGCAGGTTCGTGCTCGTCCGCGAACGACCATCGAGTGCTGGTCCGTCACTCGGATGTCCAGGTGCGGGGCCGACACGCCGTACATTGACTCGCTCGGACGAAGCGCCCGATGCACCTTGTCGAGTGCCGGAACATACGTGATCTCCTCGGTGTCGAGGTCGAACGCAGCCACAACATCGCCCGTGGCGATTTCATGGCACCGCCGCCAGCCCGAGGAAGTCAGCACCTCGGTTTCCATATCCAGACACATCTGGTAAAAGAGCCCGGGCGAAAGCGTCGGCCGCAGCATGGCCACGCAGTCGATTCCCGGTGCGTCGAAACCAGTCGTCAACACATTCACATTCGCCAGGTACTTCAACTCCCCGGCCTTGAATCGTTTGAGGAGCGCAGTGCGGACGGGAGCGGGTGTATTGCCCTCGACGAACCCGCACTCGACTCCGTGACGCATGCGCAGTGTTTCCGCGACATGTTGACCGTGGCGAATGCCCGATGTGAAGATCAGCACCGACCGACGATCAGCGGTTTGCTCGACGATCTCCGCGCACGCACCCTGCACGAGGTCGTCGGTGTCCATGACATCCTCGACCTCGCCGGCGATAAACTCACCGGCGCGGGTGTGCAATCCGCTCATGTCGGCCCGCGCGACGCCGGCCTTGGTGCGCAGGGGGCATAGGTAGCCCTGCACGATCAGTTCGCGCACGCCGATCTCGTAGCAGATGGCGTTGAGGATGTTCTCGGGAGCGCAGATCATCCCCGAGTTCATGCGAAAGGGCGTGGCAGTCAGACCGATGATTCGCACATGCGGATTGACAACCTTCGCTTCAGCGATGAACTGGCGATAGCGGCCCTCGCCATCAGCGGGCAGCATGTGGGCTTCATCCACGATGATCAAATCAACGGGACCGAGATCGCAGGCCCGTTGATAGATGGACTGAACACCTGCGACTGTGACGGGATAGTCCAACTCGCGGCGTTTGAGCCCGGCCGAGTACAAACCCACGGGCAGATCAGGAGCGACGGCACGGAGCTTTTCCAGCGACTGTTCGAGCAGTTCTTTCACATGCGCGGTGATGACGACGCGCCCGTTCCACAGGCCCACCGCATCGCGGCAGATCGTGGCGATCACCAAGGTTTTTCCCGCCGCCGTCGGCAGGACGATGCAGGGGTTGTCATCGTGCGCGCGCAGGTAGCCGTAGGTTGCATCCACCGCCTCACGCTGATACGGCCGCAGTTCCATCACGCCAGCGCCTCCTGCGCCGCGCGCACGCTGGCCGAGAGCGCCGACAGATCCTCGGCCGCCAGGCAGATCATGAGTTTGGATCGGCGGCGACGGAAGAGGACGACCGGCACACGCGATCCCGCCGACTTCTGAAGTCGTTTCCATGCAGTCCAGAACTGCGGGCACGGCGCCTGGAGTTCCTCGGCATGCACGCCAGGAAGGCATGCATCACGATCATCGAGCGCCAGCGACGCCGCCGCGTCGCGCGAGGTGGCGGACACCTCGCGCAACACGGCTGCGCCGTTCAAACTGGTGGCGGTTGCTGGCGTCATTTCCTCGCCCACGGAGGAGTGCTGCCCGGACCGCTCGCTGCCGCGGCGCCCACTGCACCGGAACCGGCATCGCGCTTCGAGTAGCCTTTGATGACGTTCTTGAGTTCGCCGTTGTCACTTCGCTTCTCCAGACCGACGGTGATCATTAGCGGGAGATTGTGCAGTTCAGCCGAGTCGTTGGGCGTCATGACGCCAACTGCGTGACAGATTGCAGACAGGGTGCCTTGGGCGATGTCGACGGTGAGTGGATTGGGGTGCTTGATGGTCAGTTGATCCCAGACCTTGCGGCCCTTGTACTGCCCGTCGAGGATGTCGAACTCGAACTTGAGATACTCGCCGTTCCCTTTGCGGGTGGGTTTCATCTCGCTCGCGACGATAATCGCGACGTACTTTCCCGCAGGGATGGGATCAAAGCCGGGATTGGGATCGACTTCGTTCGCGTTGAATCCGTTGAGATTGGCCATGATGGGTCAGTTTCCTTTCGGTTCAGAAGAAGTGGGTGATTCGGCAGAGATGAGCGGGTTCTCGCCGCGCACAAACGCGGCGTAGATGCGGTAATCGAGTGGAATTTCGTCAGGGAGGTTGAGGCGGTTCTTGGCGACGTGCGCCGGCCGCTCGGTCGTGCGGATGATGCGCTCGCCCGTGCCGATGCCCTGCGTGCGCTTGCGGTCGAAGCCTTCACTCGTCGTCTTCGTGAGCACGCGGTAGGTCGCGAAGAAGACCTCGTCGCACCACTCCTGGATCAGCGCCGACGCCTGCTTCTGGAGGCGCGGCACGTAGCGGTCGTAGGAATCGGTTTCGGGATTGTTGAACTTCTCGATGGCCGCGTGTGCGATTAGAATCACCGACATTCCGCGATGCGCCCGCAAAGCATCGAGACCTGCAAGCACCTCGCGCCATTGAGTGAGGGCGAAGACGTAGCCCTTCGCGTAGCCGATGTCTTCGATCGACTCGACGCCGCGCTGGGCGCAGACCTCGGCGAAGATGAGCCGCTCGAGCCAGTCGAGCGAGTCGATGACGATGGTCAGATACTCATGCGGCTCGGAATAGAGGACGGCGAGCGAATTGACCACTGCTCTGTACTCTTTCGCGAGCGGAAACCGATCGACGCCGAGGTCGTTGACACCCTCTTCAGTCTGAATGAAGATCGGTTTCTCAGCCATAGCCGCGAAGGTGCTCTTGCCCACGCCGTGGACCCCGAACAGGCCCGTGCGTCGTGGCAGGACGGCCCGACCCTTCTGGATGCTCTGGATTGATGTCATGCGATGAAGACTCCTTCGAATGGGTTCAGGTGGCGGCGCCGGCGGTGGGGGCAGTGGGGGTGGTTGTGGCGCGCGGGTTGATGGGCTGCGACGTCCGCCGCACCTGGAACGAGTCCTCGCCGAATTCGCGGGTGATGAAGGCGGTGAAGACGCGGACGACCGCATCGCCGGCGCCGGTGCGGCCGTCGATCAGGATGACGCAGTGGGGAGCGTCGACGTGGTACGCGACTTCCATTCGCACGCGCGCTTCGCCAAAGAGACCCTCGGCGGCGACGATGGCCAGATGGAGCGTGGCCTCGACCTCGGTCAGGTCGACGCCGGCTCGGAATGAGAATCGAAACACGGTGTCGGACATGGGCGTTGCCTCCTGTTGTGGTCCGCCAAACGGCAGGCTGACTGCGCGCGTGGGGGGGTATGGGTTACCTATGCCGTGTGCTGGCGCGTTGCGCGCTCATTGCCCGGAAAGTCGCGGATCTTCGAATTTGCCGCGGATGCGGAGCAGCTCGTTGCCGACCTGGCGGCGGGAGAACGGGAAACCGAGCCGCTCGCTCCATTCGCGGGCGGCGCTGGCCACGCCGTGCTGAGCGACATGCAGGAGGATCTCCCGCTCTTCAGCCGTGAGGCGACTGAGGCCTTCGCGGACCCATTCCTGTTGGAGGAGCAGTTCGAGAGGAGTGAGGCCGTGACAGAAGGTGTGGCGTCGGCCGTCGCACTCGCTCAGAATGGCGCTCAGCGAGATTTCATCGCCGCCGCACTCGATCTTCGTGCGCTCTATCGAAACGGTGGGTCGGCCGTTCCACCGCTTCTGGCGGTGCCGGTGGCGCAGTTCCATGCCGATCCAGCTCTTCAGCGCGGTGTTGACGAACGCGTCGATGCTGCCCCGATCCGGGTCGTAGAGGTGGGATTTGCGCCACACGTAGATATGCATCTCCTGCTCGAATTCGTCGAGGTCCGACTTCGAGAAGTCGGAGCGCCGGCACAACTGGCGGGCCTTTGTTTTGATCAGTTCAGCGGTGGATGGGTGATTGACGACGTCAGTCGGAAGGGCCGGTCGTGGCGTTTCCAAAGGGGGCTCCCGTTGGCCGGGAGGTGCTCAGGAGTGCCACAGAATCTGCGCCACGAGAACAAAGGAGGCGTTGCAGGATTACCGCTTCTGCGGCACCCACAACACCTCCACTTGGTGGCCGGTTAGTTGTCAGGTACATTGACGAATTGACATGCGCAAGGAGCCGACCCTTGGTCGTTCAGGCGAGCGTCTCCTCGACGATCATCCGAAATGGAAGGCCGCGCTGAATCTCGATCGACGAGATCACGCCATCAGGAATCTCGTCCAGTCGCTCGAAAAACTCGATGACTTGGCGTTTCAGCAGGAAGTCCGGCTTCCGGGTTTCCGGCCGAGGACCGTTGTCAGATTGGAACTTGTACTCGTGAATGACACGCGGCATTGGATCAAGCACCGGCTCGCCGCACCGGACGGTCAAGCCCGCAATGCGGCCGTAGTTGACCCGTTGGAAGACTTCAATCAGGGAGCGGCGGGCGGTCGAGAGTTGTCGCTTCGTGTACAAGCTGTCCATGCAAGGACATAAACAACACCCGTGCCAGGTGCCGAATGGTCGATTTCAGATCAGAAACGCCGTTTGTGGCTCCGACGAGAGCCCTGAGGAAAGTCGGCAGCGTGTGCAGGAAAGTCTGGCCTGCGTCACAGGAAAGTCGGACGGCGTCGTAGGAAAGTCTGGAGACCATCCAGGAAAGTCGGCTGTTGGCCGGGAATGTGCAGTCCTATCAGGCCAGCTGGGGTGTGGCGTCGATGCTCAGGCCGAGTTCCTTGTACATCTTCGATGCCTGGGGCTCCTTCACACCCATGATTTCAGCCGCCCGCTTCTGCAGCCCCTCTCCGGGCTCGAATCCTTCCTCCCTCGCGATCGTGTCGGCGAGTTGCCAGAGTTCGCGGCTGCACGCGTCGACTTTGAGCGCCTCAGCTTCTTCGATTGCGGAATCTGATAGGTTGCAGTGCTGTAGCAGCAGCCGACTCCCGCCCTCGCTCTCAGCACGTGCGATTCCGAGCGATAGCGTCTTCCGGAGTTCTCGGATGTTGCCGGGCCAGTCATGACGAAGAAAGGCGACGAGGCATCGTTCGTCTACGCGTTTCGCTGCCGCATAGTGCCGAGCCAACAGCAGAATGTCGCCGCGTCTTTCGCGGAGCGGCGGAATCCGTATCGTGATCGCCAGCCGGTCCGCGAGATCGCGCCGAAGCCTTCCCTCCGCCACCGCGGCGTCGATATCGGCATTTGTCGCGAAGATGCATCGCACATCGGGCGTGAACGAGTCGCCTCCGACGCGCTGGACCTCGCGCCGGTCGAGTACCGAGAGGAAAATGACCTGCAGTTCTGCAGACATGGTCGCGAACTCGTCGACGAACAACGTCCCGCCATGCGCGTGCTGGAGATGGCCAAGTCGACCCTTCGGGTCGACGCCTGTGACTCCATGCCCCTTTCCAAACCCGATCCACTCGCCGCGCTGGATGTTGAGGTCGCCGCCGCTCCCGCCCGCATTGACTACGCGGAATACCCTCCCGGACCGATCGCTCGACCGGTGGATCAGTTCCGCGATGTGGGTCTTGCCGACGCCGGGCTCGCCGAGGATCAAAACGTGTGCGAGACCGTCGATCTTGTTCGCGTGATGAATCTGCTCGAACACCTCGAGGATGCCCGGGCTGGTCCCGATCACGCGGCGATCCGGATCAATCCTTGTGCGGTACTCGCGCTGCGCCTCTCGACGCTTTCGGCTGATTGGTGTCGTCGGGCGCGGCTCGATGCGCTGCGAGGGCGTCCTCGCGCGCCGGGCATCAATCGTGAGTATCACATTGCGCTCGGCTCCGTACTTCACGAATCGCAGGGCGACGCCATTGCGCCCAGCCGGACGCTCGGCGACAAGTTCCTCGCCCGGCGCGAGATCCTGGGCGTCCCCTTCTCCACCGTCGAAAAGGCTGCCCGCGGCGCTGGTCGAGAGGCTCGGGGCCGCCCCAAGTCCCCGGTTCCTGACGACGACCCCCGACTCGCTCTGGCCGACCTGCAGGCTGGGCCACACCGGAAGGCCGAACTGTTCGAGCAGCGCGTCGTCCAGCTCTGCGAAGGTCGACACCGGCTCTCGAAGCACTCGATCGCTCTGTTGCGGTCGAAGCGGAATGCGCTTCGCGGCGATCAGCCGAAGTGACGCAGGCAGGCGGTGATGCATTGGCGGCAGCTCCGCGATTGCCGCGACGCACCACTGCAACTGTTCGAGCAGCGGTCGCAGGTCGCCCGTCGCCGCAATGAGGCGCGCGTGGAGGGCCGGAAGGAGCTTGGCGAGCACGGCGATGATGGCGTCGAGTGAGAGGTCGTCGAGCCGCATCCTCAGCTTGCGGACACGAATGCACTCTGCTGGGATTTCAACTTCCCACGCCTCAGCCGGCTGCTCCAACGCCCACGCGACGAGTTCCGCCTCCACCAAAGCACGGTACTCGGCGGGAATGCGCTGAAGCGCATCACAACACGCCGTCGATGCGATCTCGCAGATTCGGGCCGATTTCGCATCGCTGCGGCACGCGCCCAGCAGTGCCGGGAGCCGTTGCGGCGCGCTGATTGCGATGTCACGGACGATGGATGCGGCTTCCCTTGCGATATCCTCTGCCTTCGCGAGCTCATCGAGTGCGCGAAGGTGGGGATTCCAGTGCTTCCAGTCATCGCTGAAGTCGGCGGTGTGGAGGAACTCCGTGCGAACTTCGGGCGCGGCCATCACCTCGCGATACGGAGCGAGATCGACCATATCAATGAACATCTCGTCCGCCAAGGCGAGGTCGTCGAGGGATCGCGGCACATGCGTGTAGTAATCCGCGTCGAGAATCGTCCGGACGGTCGTGTCGACAAGTTGGTAGAATGCCCGCGCCTGATCTTCTGCAGTAGTCGGTTCCTTTTTGTAATGGATTCTCGGGAAGCGGAGTCGGAGGGATCCGCTCAGGCCACGAAGAAAAAAGCGTATCAGAAGACTTCCGGAGATCGACGCTGCGGAGACTTCAACATCCGAATCGAACGACTCGATGGTCACCTTCGGATCAGTAAGAATCTCGCTCAACCGCTCGGCCGCGGGATCGAGATACTGTCGGCTCTGGAACGACGCGTGGTCGATGCTGCGGTACTGCACCCCAGAAGGACCGGCAAACCGCAATTTGTAGAGACGATCGCTGAATCGGCTGAAGCAAAGCGTGCGGAGTTTCTCGAGGTCGAACTGCTCCTTTGTAACGGAGTCCTTCGGGATTCCGAGATTGGTGGCGTTGAACTCGTAGAGGATCTCGTCGGTGATCCTGCGTCCACCACCCGTCGCGGTGAACTTCAGCATCCCGCGGTCGTCGCGGGAGTACTGAACATTCACCGTGTCGACGATGACGTTCTGCCACGAGTACCAGAGAGGCCTGCGCGCGTCGTAGTCATAGGTGCGCACCGACAGGTCGTTCTGCAGTCCAAGGACGACGGTGGCGGAGTCCGCGTTGCCAATCTGAAGCGTGGCGAAGACGCCGAATCGAATAGTGGGTGACAGCCACGCTTGACCGAGACCCCGCTCGATCCGTTCCCGATCGAAAGGCACAGTCGATCGGTACGACTGGACAGTGACCTCCCTCTGGTCGAGTACGCTCTCGTCGCGAGGTCCGACAGCAAGTGGCTGAATGTGTGCTGAAGGGTCGTAGGTGGAGGGCATCGACCGGTCCTTTCTGAGCGATCCTCCTCCCTCTCCCGGCGCCTGGCGGGGCACTCAGCAGCCCGCTCGCAGCAACGGATAATAACCGCTATCATGCGGGCATGACGCCCAAACGGGGTGCCGCCAGATCGAGGGTTGCCGAATCGCCGGAGGTGATGACCATCGACGACCTCGCGCGGTATCTCCAGCTCTCGAAGTCGTCGCTCTACAAGCTCGCCCAGGACGGGCGAGTTCCTGGACAGAAGGTGGGTCGCCATTGGCGGTTTCATCGTGAGGCAATTGACTCATGGCTGAAGCGCGGACGGTGACTCGACGCCTATGAAAGCATGGTTCCGACCGCGGCATTGGAGGATTCGATGGCACTCTGGCTGAACCGATCGGGTCGGCACTGCGAGCACGAGGGCAAGTTCCTCGATGACAACCGAGTGTACCTCACCTGGGGCGGGCTCAATCGGGATCTCGGCCCATTGCGCAGTCGAGAGGAACTCCTCACGGTTCTCGAGGATGTCTATCCGAAGTTCACGCGGGGACACCGAGTGCAGAACTCGGGCCAAATCTGGGCATTCGCCCGCAAGATGGCCCCCGGCGACTGGGTGGCCGTGCCGAGCAAGCGCAAGACCATCCACATCGGCGAGATCACCGGAGACTACACCTTCCACCCGAAAGCGGAGAACCCGTACTACCACTCTCGCGCCGTGAAGTGGCTCGCCACCGACATCCCGCGCACGAACTTCGACCAAGACATCCTCAACTCCCTCGGCGCCTTCACGACCGTCTGTCAGATCAAGCGCAATGACGCCGAGGCCCGTGTGCGAGCGATGAAGGCCAACGATTGGAAGTCGACCGGCGCCAAGCCGCGGGCGATCGCTCCCACCAATGGCGAGGACGAGGAGACCGTCGAGCCGGCGGAGACGGACCTCGACCTTGAGCAGATCGCGCGCGACCAGATCGCCCGCCACATTTACGCCAAGTTCGCCGGCCACGGCCTTGAGAGCCTCGTACAGGCCATCCTCGACGCTCAGGGCTTCACGACGTTTCGCAGCGACAAGGGCACCGACGGCGGCGTTGATCTCCTCGCCGCGCCCGACACGCTCGGATTCGGCTCCCCAAAGATCTGTGTCCAAGTCAAGAGCCAGGCGACGCCGCTTGAGCGTGCAGTGCTCGATCAACTTCTGGGCACCATGCAACAGGTCGGCGCCGAACAGGGGCTGCTCGTCTGCTGGGGTGGCTTCAAGCCAACAATCATGCGGGAGGTCCGCCGCCTGTTCTTCAGGGTCCGCCTCTGGGACCAAAGCGATCTGATCGGCCAGTTCCTTGCCGTCTACGACAAACTTGACGAGGATCTCCGCGCTGAAGTCCCGCTCAAGCGGATTTGGGCTGTGGCGTCTCAGGAACAGCAAGAAGACGACGAGGAGTAGCCTGTGGCCAAGAGCAACAACTCCGCCAACCTCGGCTTCGAAGACCGCCTCTGGCAGGCCGCCGAGAAACTCCGCGGCAACATGGACGCCGCCGAGTACAAGCACGTCGTCCTCGGCCTCATCTTCCTGAAGTACATCTCCGACGCCTTCCTCGAGAAGCACGCTGCCCTCTCCAAGGACAAGCACGCCGATCCGGAGGACAAGGACGAGTATGCCGCCGACAACATCCCCTGGGTACCGCCGGATGCCCGCTGGGACTACCTCCAGAAGAACGCCAAGCGCCCCGAGATCGGCACCCTCATCGACAACGCAATGGCCGCCCTCGAGCGCGAGAACAAGGCCTTCAAAGGTGTCCTGCCCAAGGACTATGCCCGCCCCGCGCTCGACAAGCGCCGCCTCGGCGAAGTGATCGACCTCATCGCTACCATCGGCCTCGGCGACAGAGAGAGTCGCCAGCGCGATGTGCTCGGCCGCGTCTATGAATACTTCCTCGGCAGGTTCGCCGAGAAGGAAGGCAAGGGCGGCGGTGAGTTCTACACACCGTCGTGCGTCGTCCGCCTGCTCGTCGAGATGCTCGAGCCCTACAAGGGCCGCGTCTTCGATCCCTGCTGCGGCTCCGGCGGCATGTTCGTGCAGGCCCTCAAGTTCGTCGCCGCCCACGCCTCCGGCAACGGCAACGGAACCAAGGCCAAGCGCGACATCGCCATCTACGGCCAGGAGTCCAACTACACGACCTGGCGCCTCTGCCAGATGAACCTCGCTATCCGCGGCATCGACGGCGACATCAGGTGGAATGAGGGCGGTTCTTTCCTTCAGGATGCTCACCCGGACCTCAAGGCCGATTTCATCCTCGCCAACCCGCCCTTCAACATGGAGGACTGGGGCTATTCCAAGGTCAGGAACGACGCCCGCTGGAAGCGGTTCGACTCAGCATCGCCCGGCGCGCAGTTCTCGCTCCCGCCCGGCGGCGAGCGCAAGCACAAGGACGGCTCCACCTTCACCGTCGACGGCGGCAATGCCAACTACGCGTGGATACTCCACTTCCTGCACCACCTCGCCCCGCACGGCACTGCCGGCTTCGTTCTCGCCAATGGTTCACTGACCAGCAACACTTCCGGGGAAGGCGACATTCGCCGCGCGATCATCGAGCACGACCTCGTCGATTGCATCATCGCATTGCCAGGCCAGTTGTTCTACACGACGCCCATTCCTGCCTGCCTCTGGTTCCTCACGCGATCCAAGGCCGCTCGCAAGATCAATGGCAAGTCTGTCCGCGCCCGTCAGGGCAAGACGCTCTTCATCGACGCACGCAAGATGGGCCATCTCATCGACCGCACGCACCGCGAGTTGACAAGCGAAGAGATCGCTGAGGTCGCCCGCACCTACCACGCCTGGCGTGGTGAAGCGGACGCCGGCAAGTACCAGGACATCGCCGGGTTCTGCAAGACCGCCACACTCGAAGAGATCCAGGCACACGGCCACATGCTCACGCCGGGCCGCTATGTCGGCGCGGAAGAGATCGAAGACGACGGCGTGCCCTTCAAGGAGAAGATGGCCGAACTGTCCGCCGAACTTTTCGAGCAGATGGCCGAGGCGCAGGAACTCGACAACACCATACGCCACAATCTGGAGGCGCTGGGTTATGCCGAGTGACGCCGTTCCCGAGGTTGAGCTTGGTCCGCTCTGTACGAAGATCGGCAGTGGCGCAACGCCTCGAGGTGGGGAGAAGGTGTATCTCCCACACGGTGTTGCTGCGCTTATTCGCAGCCAGAATGTCTACAACGACGGCTTCACGACTAACGGCTTGGTGTATCTGTCGGAGGAGCACGCATCCCAGCTCTGCAATGTCGAAGTTGAAGCTGGCGATGTGCTTCTCAATATCACAGGCGACTCTGTCGCGCGTTGCTGTCAGCCAGACCCTCGGGTGCTCCCCGCTCGAGTGAATCAGCACGTCGCGATCATCCGACCGCGACGTGACCAGCTTGATCCTGCATTCCTACGATACTTCCTCGTATCTCCTCGAATGCAGGCGCAGATGCTGGCGTGGGCGCACGCAGGGGCGACAAGGAATGCACTCACGAAGGGGATGATCGAATCCTTCAAGGTTCCAAAGCCGGATATTTGCACACAGCGTCGCATCGCTGCGATCCTCGGTTCACTGGACGACAAGATCGAGTTGAACCGGCGGATGAACCGGACATTGGAACGGATGGCGCAGGCGCTGTTCAAGTCGTGGTTCATCGACTTCGACCCCGTCCGCGCCAAGGCCGAGGGCGATCCCACCGCCGGCGACCTACCCACCCAGCTCGCCGCCCTCTTTCCCGACCGCCTCATCGACTCCGAACTCGGCCCGATTCCGGAGGGATGGAAACCTGGCAGGCTGGCAGATATCGCAGATAGCCCGCGCCGCGGAGTGAAGCCGGCGGACATTCCCCCCGCCACGCCGTACATTGGCCTCGAACACATGCCGCGGCGCAGCATCGCTCTCGACTCGTGGGGGCGAGCGGATGAGGTTGCCAGTGGTAAGTCTCTGTTTCGCAAGGGCGAGATACTCTTTGGCAAGCTCCGCCCGTACTTTCACAAGGTGGGCATTGCGCCCGTCGATGGAGTGTGCTCGACCGATATCGTGGTCATCGCACCCGAGGATGACCGCTGGCGTGGATTCGCGCTCTCGCTCGTATCGAGCAAGGCGTTCGTGGACTACACGGACTCGCACTCGGCAGGCACAAAGATGCCCCGCACGAACTGGACGGACATGGGGAACTACCCGGTCACGATACCTCCCGATGACGTTGCCGAGGCATTCCAGATTCGTGTGGCGTCGCTCCACGAGCGAATTAGAGTGGGAGTGCATCAGATTCGCGTCCTTACGGGCCTGCGCGATACGCTCTTGCCGAAACTTCTGAGCGGCGATGTTGAGGTACCGGAGGCTAAAGCAGCGGTTGAGGAGGTGGCGGAATGAGGCGGGCGACGAGTGCCACAGCCCACTACCGGTGCGAATTCGACCTTCGCCCGCTGGGGTCCATTGACCAGCCGTGGTCTTCATTGGCCAAGTCGATCCGCCATTGGATCGAGCAGTCCCCCCAAATGGCGCCGCCGGAAACGAACGATGCATTCTTCGCCGGCTGGTTCTTCCGCAGCGGAGAGTGGAGGCCGCCCGGCGCCCGATACCACTATGTCCGAACCGCTAGTCTTGTAGGGAACGGCGACGATCGAGCGCCACAGTACTGGGCGGTTCGGTATGAGCATGATGACGACGAGCCGGCGAGGACGTGGCGCACCGACATCGGTATCACGCGCATCAGTTCAACTGACTACCGATTCGCGCTGGCCATCGGCCACTTCGTGCGCGAGGGCTACATTGGGCGCGAACCCAAATCCCCGATGCCCACTGCCCCGCGACTCGTCGGGTGGCTCCTGCGATCGCCGGACTGGCGGGCATTCTCTGGCACGGAGCAGTTGCTCAGTGAGCCTCGCGTCCTCAACACAGGGGACGGCGAGGGGTTCCGGCGAAGGCTGGAGGATCCGGACAGGGAGTGCCCCATCGTGCTGGTGTCGCGGGATTTTGACTCCGGGAAGTTTCTGATCGATCCGGGGCTGCTGGCGCGGAAACTCTCCGGCTCAGCATCGATTTACGAGTCCGCCTCGTCCGATCTGGACAGGGAACTCGAATGGTGCCTTGGTCGTCGTTTCAGTTGCTGGAACGGCATGGTGAGGGTGTATCAGCCCGAGCTTCGCTTCGATGGTCCAGCGGACGCGAGGAGGCACCGCTTCGTTCCCGGCCGCGCCATCGGGGAACTCGGCGTCGATACCGTCCTCGACATGCTCGTCCGGGGCGTCGCGCGCCGAGTTGGGGTAGCGAGGGCGGACACGATCGTTGCGCTTGAGGACATCGCGACGATCGATCGCGAACACCGGATGGCCACGCTGAAGGCAGAGGCTGGGGAGGCGGACCGCCACGAGTGGATCTCCCTGCTGGAGGAGACCAACAGCGACCTGGAGGAACAGAACCGGAAGAAGGACGAGCGGATTCAGGCGCTCGAGAACGAGGTCGCCGACCTGAGCGACGCAGTATCCCGGCTTGAGTTCGACACGCGCTCCTTGCGGCAGCGTGCCACAAATGCGGAGCGCGCGGCGGCCGGCCTGCGGGCCCGGGCGGACGCCATCGCGGCGCTGGACCGCTTGCCGCAAAGCATGCGAGAGGTCGTAAATGCAATCTCAGTCTTGCACCGGGACCGCATCGCGTTCACCGATCAGGCGCTTCGCACGGCGGACGAATGCGAATTCCGTCGGATCAACGATACATGGACATGCCTGCGCGCAATGGCCACAACGCTCCATGATCTGTTCTTTCAGTCCGAAGATGTCGGCAACCTAGAGCAGCGTTTCTTCGAGAGCACTGGCTTTCGGTTGGCCATGACCGAGGGCGAGATGACCAAGGACAACAACAAGCTGATGCGGTTGCGGAAGGATGTATACAAGGGTACAGAGATCGACATCACGCCCCACGTGAAGATCGATAAGGACTCGACGCGGGTGTACTTCTTCCCTCATCGCTCGGGAGAGACACAACTGATCGTGGTTGGCTACATCGGACACCTGAAAACTGCGGGCACCAGGAGAAGGCGAAACTAATGGCCGACCGTCTCGACGAGTACGACCGCGTGCCCTTCCATCGCTGCGGCAGCAAACTGGGGCCCTCGCCCGCCGAAGCCGTCCCCAAGGGGTGCGGTGATGCCGATTGATCGCATCTCTAGGCTGCGGGACTACTGCGTCTTCCGGGACTTCACATGGCCCGCAGGTCTCAGCGACTTCGTACGGTACAACCTGATCTACGGGTGGAACGGCTCGGGCAAGACGACAATGAGCCGGTTGTTCCGTGACCTGGAACTTCGCAGGCCGCCGGCGATGGGAGCGGCAACGATTCGCATCAACGGCGGCGATGTCAGCGGATCGGAGTTTCCGCATGTCACGCTCCAAGTGCGGGTGTTCAACCGCGACTTCGTCAATGAGAGCGTATTTTCCGTGAGCGGCGGTGATGTACCGCCGATCTTCGTGGTCGGGAAAGACAGCATCGAGAAGCAGAAGGAAGTCGATGGGCTGAAGGGCGAACGGACGACTGCCGAAGCTTCGCTTACGAACGCGCGCGCCAAGAAGCAGCGGGCCGAGCAGACGTTCGACAAGTTCTGTCAGGATCGAGCGAGAGGAATCAAGGATGTACTCAGATCGCCCGGTCCGAATCCGTACAACAACTACGACAAGTCCGACTTTCAGAGTCGTGCGCAGAAGATGACAACGGATGGCGATGGTGCATCGCATCGACTGGCCGAAAGTGAGCTGGATACCTTGCGTGCGCAGATCGCAGCCAAGCCCAAGCCCAGAGTTCCAGAGTCTGCATACCGCCTACCGGAGACGAAGGGGCTGGCTGACGCAACGGCGCCGTTGCTCTCGACGACTGTCGTGTCGGCGGCGATCAAGACGTTGAAGGACGATCCCGCGCTCGCCGATTGGACGCGGAAAGGGCTTGGTCTGCACCGAGACACGCATGCGGAGAAGTGTCTGTTCTGTGAACAGCCCCTGCCGCCTGACCGCCTTGCAGATCTTGAAGCGCATTTCAGCGCTGAGTACGAGCAGTACCTCCGCCGACTGGATGAGCAGATCGAGGCCTTGAGGTCTGAATCCACACGGGCTGGCGCAGTCATTCTGCCGAAGCAGATCGAGGTGTACGATGATCTCGGCCAGGAGTACGCGGACGCCGAACAAAAGCTGCAGAAGGCCATCGAAGCCGTTCGTGCGTTTCTGGATGATCTCGTTCGGATCCTGGTCGACAAGCGGTCGCGGCCGTTCGATCGCCTCAGCCTGGACATCACCGTTCCCGATGTGGCGACGGACGCAGTCGATCGTCTGAACGGAGTCCTTCGCAAGCACAATCAGACGTGTGACGAGTTCGAATCCCGCATCGCTTCGTCGCGGGATCGACTCGCACTTGGTCTGATCGCGGGCGCACTCGAGGAGTTCGTTCGGCTTCAAGATGCCGTGCAGTCAGCCCACGCAGCAATCGCGCCCGCGGAGCAGGACGTGCGGCGGCTCATCAACGAGATCGAACGGCTAGAGCGAGAAATCGTCGAGCACCGTCGGCCGGCGGAGGAACTCAACGACGACCTGCGAAAGTACTTGGGCCACGGCGAGCTACAGCTGGCAATCATGGACACCGGATACAGCATTATGCGGAATGGTGTGCCCGCCGACATGCTCAGCGAAGGGGAGATGACAGCGATCGCACTCCTCTATTTCCTGAAGGCGCTGGAAGATCGCGGCTTCGACAAGCTGAATGGCGTGGTTGTCCTCGACGACCCGGTGTCCAGCCTTGACGCCAACGCCATGCACCTAGCGTTCAGCCTGATGCGGGAGCGTACTGCAGATGCTGGTCAACTCTTCGTACTCACGCACAACTTCGCTTACTTCCGCCAGGTGCGTAACTGGCTTCATCATGGAGTGAACAAGAAGCGCAAGAATCCAGCGAAACACAAGGCACGGTTCTACATGCTGCAATGTGCTGAGGAAAGCGGAAAGAGAACATCGGTACTGTGCCCACTCGACCCGTTGCTGCTTACTTATGAGTCCGAATACCACTTTCTGTTCGCCTCTGTGTATCGGTTTGCCAATGGACCGATGCCCGATGGCCTGGAGGCATGCTACGGATTGCCGAATGTTGCCCGTCGATTGGTGGAAAGCTTCTTGGCGTTTCGGCACCCCGGTGCATTCGACAATCTGTGGGGCGCTCTGCGCGAGGTCTCCACCTCCGACGAAGCGAGGAAGGGCCGCATTCTGAATTTCGTACAGACACATTCGCACGGTCCGGGGACGGGGCAACCAGAACATGATCCGTCGATTCTCGGCGAGTCCAGATCGATTCTGCGGGAGGTTCTGGCGCTGATCGAATCGGAAGATTCCGAACACTATGCGGCGATGAAGAATCTCGTTGATCCTGGTGCCGACGCGGAGAACCCCGCATGACCGGCTACCTCGATGAGGCCCAGGTTGAGATCGTCGCGGTTGGCTACCTGCGGGACCTCGGCTACGAGTATGCCCACGGCCCCGACATCGCCCCGGACGGCGCGGCGCCGGAACGCGCAGACTACGGCCAGGTGGTGCTCGTGGGGCGTCTCCGACGGGTGCTCGAGCGGATCAACCCAGAGGTGCCACGCGAAGCCATCGAGGAAGCGATCCGCCGTGTGACGCGGCCGGAGAGCCCCTCCCTGGTCGTCAACAACCGCGCGTTCCACCGCCTGCTTGTCGACGGCGTCGATGTCTCGTGGATGGAGGACGGCGGAGAGCGCCACGGCAAGGTGTGGTTGATCGAGCGCGATCCCCCCAGGATTGCCGACAACGAGTTCCTCGTTGTCAACCAGTTCACAGTGATCGAGGACAAGTGCAACCGCCGTCCCGACATCGTCGTGTTCGTGAACGGCCTGCCGCTGGGTGTGATCGAACTGAAGAACCCGGCGAAAGAGAAGACGACCATCCGCCACGCGTTCAACCAGATTCAGACCTACAAGAGCGACATCCCATCGCTGTTCGCGTTCAACGAGGCCATCGTGATCTCGGATGGGTACGCGGCGAAGATGGGGACACTGACGGCTGGGTGGGATCGGTTCATGCCATGGTGCACTGTGGACGGCCTGGGCCTAGCACCCAAGGGTGCCGTCCAACTCGAAGTGCTCATCCAAGGTGTATTCGAGAAGTCCCGGCTGCTGGACTACATCCTGAACTTCGCGACGTTCGAGGATGACGGCAAGTCGATCGCCAAGAAGGCAGCGGCATACCACCAGTACTGGGCGGTGAACAAGGCGGTGGAAACGACCGTCGAGGCGAGCGGCCCGGATGGCGATCAGCGCGCTGGCGTCATCTGGCACACGCAGGGTTCGGGCAAGAGCCTGTCGATGGTGTTCTACGCCGGCAAGATCATCGGCCATCCGGCAATGGAGAACCCGACGATCGTCGTCATCACCGACCGCAACGACCTGGACGATCAGCTCTTCGGCACATTCAGCGTGAACAGCGAGCTGCTGCGGCAGAAGCCGGTGCAGGCCGAAAGCCGTGAGCACCTGAAGGAACTGCTTCACGTGGCGTCGGGAGGCGTGGTCTTTACGACGATGCAGAAGTTTGAGGGTGGCGACGCTTTGAGCGAGCGGCGCAACATCGTCGTCATCGCGGATGAGGCCCACCGCAGCCACTACGGGTTCAGCGCCAAGTTGGATCGCAAGAGCGGCGAAATCAAGTACGGCATGGCGAAGTACCTCCGTGACGCACTGCCACATGCATCGTTCATCGGGTTCACTGGAACGCCGTTGGAACTCAACGACAAGAGTACACCTGCGGTCTTCGGCGACTACATCGACAAGTACGACATCCTCCGGGCCGTAGAGGATGGGGCCACGGTCCCGATCTACTACGAGTCTCGTCTGGCGAAACTGGAGTTGAGCGAGGACGAGAAGCCACGGCTGGACCCCGAGTTCGAAGAGATCACGGAAGGCGAGGAGGAGGAAGACAAGCAGAAGCTCAAGAGCAAGTGGGCCGCACTCGAGGCGATGGTCGGAACGGAGAAGCGACTGGGACTTGTGGCGCAGGACATCGTCGATCACTTCGAGAAGCGTCTCGACGCGATGGACGGCAAGGCGATGATCGTCTGCATGAGCCGGCGGATCTGCGTCGCTCTGTATGACGCCATCTCCAATCTGCGGCCGCAGTGGCACAGCGCAGACGATCATCGGGGCGCGATCAAGATCGTGATGAGCGGCTCGGCATCGGATCATCAGGATTGGCAACCGCACATCCGCCCCAAGGCGGCGAGGGAGGCCATCGCGAAGAGATTCAAGGACGCAGGAGATCCCCTGCGGCTCGTGATCGTCCGCGACATGTGGCTGACCGGCTTTGACTGCCCGAGCATGCACACGATGTATGTGGACAAGCCCATGACGGGCCACAACCTGATGCAGGCGATCGCCAGAGTCAATCGGGTGTTCCGCGACAAGCCTGGTGGCCTCGTCGTGGACTACCTTGGCATCGCCGATGCACTCAAGAAGGCGCTGCACACGTATACGGCCAGTGGCGGAAAGGGCCCGGCCGCGCTTGACCAGGAGCAGGCTGTCGCTGTGATGATGGAGAAGTACGAAGTCGTGCGAGACCTTCTGCACGGCTTTGACTACCCGGCGGTGCTCCGTGTCCAGCCCGCGAAGCGCATGGCGGGCATCGCCGAGGCAATGGAGTTCATCCTCGGTCTTGAGGACGGGAAGCGGCGGTTTGTGCAGGCAGTCTCGGCGCTTTCCAAGGCCTTTTCCTTGGCCGTTCCCCATGAGCAAGCAATGGCAATCCGCGATGAGGTTGGCCTCTTCCAAGAGATTCGGACGGCCTTGGTGAAGGTGGCGGCGTCTGAGTCGGAGCGATCACCGGACGAGATCGAGTCCGCCATTCGTCAACTGGTGTCGCGTGCGGTCTACTCGACGGAGGTGGTGGACATCTTCGCCGCCGCAGGGCTTGAGAAGCCCGACATCTCGATTCTTTCCGACGAGTTCCTCGCTGATGTGCGCCGGCTGCCGCAGCGCAATCTGGCGCTGGAACTGCTCAAGCGGCTCATCAACGACGAGATCAAGACGCGGATGCGAAAGAATGTGGTGCAGGCTCGTTCATTTGCCGAGATGCTCGAAGAGTCGGTTCGGAAGTACCAGAACCGTGCGATCGAGGCGGCTCAGGTGATTGAGGAGTTGATCAATCTCGCCAAGGAAATGCGGGCGGCACAGTCGCGAGGAGAGGAACTCGGGCTCAGCGACGACGAAGTCGCCTTTTACGATGCACTCGCGGACAATGAGAGTGCTCGACAGGTGCTTGGCGACGACAAGTTGCGCCTGCTGGCGCAGGAGCTCGTCGATCGAGTGAAGAAGAGCGTGACCATCGACTGGCAGGTTCGAGAGAACGCGCGGGCTCAGATTCGGGTACTCGTGAAGCGACTGCTGCGGAAGTACGGGTATCCGCCTGACATGGAGCAGCGGGCAACTGAACTCGTGCTCGAACAGGCGGAGGTGCTCTGCAAGGACTGGTCGATGGGATGAGCGTGGTCTGCAAACCGAACAGGAAGAGCACCGAGGTCACGGGGTGGTTAGTGGAGTGGATAACCGACGGAAATCATGAAACCGTCCTCGTCGAGAAATCGGGTTACCTGCAACCCGTTGACATCGACCCTGACCATGGGCTGCGAGCGATCCCAAATGTCCTCACCCATCTGCTCCATCAGTCGCTCTCCGTCGACTTCAGTCACAACTAGGAAAACTGCCATTGTCGAAGTGAACCTTTGCTCGAAATCCTCGCGTGAACTGGTCCTCTCCATCTCGAACCTCATCGTGAAATCGAATTGGTTGATTCGAGTGTCCCCGACCCAGATGTCTGCCTTCATCCACGGGGATTCGATCGCGCGCGACGTGTGATATCGCTTGAAACCGCCTTCGATTTGATTGAGGTGGTCACTGGTCCAAGGCTTCCATCCGCGATCTGGCGAGCATCGACGCATGAATGCTGCAACCGTGGCATCAACTACATCGTTCGGGACAAAGACGGAATCCGGAATCGCGCGATCGTTCGACCGATCAATCACCACTACCTCGCGGCGGCCGAGACGGAGGCCAACCCAGATGCCGGTGAGGAGTATGCCGCCTGCGAGCGCGATGAGGAACCAGCGGTGATTGATCTGGGCCCAGAAACGGGCGGGGACGGCGTTGGCAACGCCGCACCTGGGGCATGCGAGGGCGCTGCCACTCATGGACTCTGGGGCTTCGAGCAGTTCATGGCAGGCAATGCAATTCCAGTGGATCATCCCGGCTTACATCCTTGCTGAATCGCTCACCCGGGGCATGCGGGTGCTCCGCTCGTCGATAGCATTATCCCGCCATCGATGCAGGAGTCATCCGAGCGGTTATGGTAGAACCGGTGTCTCTCGTTGCATGACGTACGGCTCAACGAGGTGTCGGGGAAGAGTTGGGTAGGATTGCCCCCTCGGAAGATCCGAAACGGATTGGCTTCCCGTCAGCATTAGGTGTGGTCGGGTTTGCGGAACAAACGGCTCAGTCGCCGCTGCTTCGTCCAGACGGCCTCCTGCAAAATCGGCCTTAGGCCCCGCTCTGTAATGGCGTCGCGGCCGGCAGTCACTGGCGATAGGTGCAGAATCTCCTCCTGAATGTCCGGCGCCAGGTTGAGCAGATTCATGATCTGCGTCATCCGTGGCTGGGTGACGTGGGCGAGGCGCGCGAGTTCGGACTGGTTGGCGACGACGCCGTCCTGGAGCAACTGGTCGAAGCGGATCGCCAGCGCCATCAGTTTGGAGATGCGCGGGATGCGGCCCTTCGGCTCCGGCTTCTGCGGCGCCGGGCCGGTGATGGCGCGCTTGCGGTTTCCCTTGACGGCGAAGTGAATCTCGCGGGTGATGGTGGTCATGCGGCTTGCTCTTTGCGGCGGCGCGCGAGCGCCCCGATGCTGGTGGGCCTGAAGGTCACCGACACGCTACCGGCCTTGGCGTCGTACTCGACAGCGGAGATCAGCAGGTTGAGCACTCGCGCTTGCTCGCGCGGACTGAGATTGGCCCACAACCCGTCGAAGTCGGCGAAGGCCGCTTCGGCCTCGGCGCGCGTGATGGTTTCGCGTTCGAGTTCGGCGATGCGGGCATCCAGTTCCCGCAGTCGCTCGTCCCCGCCGCGGATGCGCTCATTGAGGTCGGCGATTCGAGCCGTGGTCTCGCGGTCCGTCCGGCCATCCTTGACGAGCCGCCGCAGTTCCCGATGCTGGCGACGGAGTTCGGCCTTGAGGTCGTCGCGCTCAGTCGTGAGCGTTGATCGTTCGCCCGCGACGGACGCCTGCGCCCCAGCCAGAACCTCGGCGACGAGCGCCTTGTCCGTTGCCAGTGCTCGCACTTCATCGACGACGACGCGCTCGATCTCCGCTGCTGGCAGGGTGCCCGACTGGCACACCTGGGCCCCGCTCTTTATCGCCCGCACGCAGCGGTAATAGCGGTAGAACCGCCCCTTGCGGCCGCTGCTGAACGTGTGCGTCATGGCGTGGCCGCATCCCTTGCACTTGAGCAGGCCGCGCAGCAGTGCCCCGTACTTGTTGCGCACCTCGGCGCCGCCGGTTCGGGCGTTCGTCCTGAGCAGCGACTGGACCTGGTCAAACACATCCTGCCCGACGATCGCCTCGTGCTCGCCCTCGTAGACCTCGCCCTTGTGGACGATCTTGCCGGTGAGGATCGGGTTGGTCAGAAGCACATGGAGCGTCGCCTTGTCGAATGGCCGCCCGCCGAGTTTATCGCCCTTCTTGGTGAGCCGACGCTTGTTGACCCAGCCTCGCCGGGTGAGTTCGCACACCACCGGCTGGAGCGAGCCCTTCTCGAGGTACAGGGCGAAGATCTCGCGCACCCGCGCCGCCTCCCGGGCGTTGATCACCAGGCGGGGACTCGGGCCGCTGCGATCGACGTCGTAGCCCAGGACCGGCACGCCACCGGCCCATTTACCCTTTCGTTTCTGGGCGGCGACCTTGTCGCGGATGCGCTCGCCGATGATTTCGCGCTCGAACTGGGCGAACGACAGGAGGATGTTCAAGGTGAGCCGGCCCATCGAGTGCGTGGTATTGAACTGCTGGGTGACGGAGACGAACGAGACGCCGTGCTTGTCGAAGGTCTCCATGATGCGCGAGAAGTCGAGCAGCGAGCGGCTGAGGCGATCGACCTTGTAGACTACGACGCAGTCGATGCCGCCGGACTGGATGTCGCGGAGGAGTCGTGCCAGCGCCGGCCGTTCCATGCTGCCACCCGAGAAACCGCCGTCGTCGTAGCGCTCGGGCAGGCAGGTCCACCCCTCGGCTTTCTGGCTGGTGATGAACGCTTCGGCGCCCTCGCGCTGGGCGTCGAGCGAGTTGAACTCCTGGTCGAGGCCCTCCTCGCTGGACTTGCGGGTGTAGATCGCGCAGCGAATCCGCCGCGTCTCGGCCTTGCCGTTGCCGTTCGCTGCGGCGCTGGTTCGTCGCCGGCTCACGGTTTCGCCTCCAGCTGGAAGAAGCGAAAGCCGTTGAGGTGGCTGCCGGTGACCTTCTTGGCGATGGCGGTGAGCGTGCGATATCGCTGCCCATCCCACTCGAATCCCTGCCCGTCGTCGAGCACGACGACGCGGATCGTGCGGCCCTTGTACTTGCGGACGATGGCCGAGCCGGGCGGCGGCAGGCGCGGGTCGCGCGGCTCAGCGGCAGAGACCGCGCGTATCGCAGGGGGTGGGGCGTCCGGCTGGGGCGGGTGTATCTGCGTGCGGGGCGCCATCACGCGCACCTCCGCGTCGTCGGCCAGTTCAGCCGCACGACGGCGGGCACGCTCGGAGAGGTCGCCCTCGGCGTTGGCCTGCATCCGCCAGGCGATCTTGCGGATGAGGTACGCTCGGTGGCGGGTCCGGCACGGCTGGTTGCAGAGTTGCTCGTAACGTTCGACGAGTTCACTCGTGGTCATCCGGTGCAGGGCGTCGATCTCGCGTTCGATGGTCGTTGGCATGTGGCGGCTCCTTTCGGGATGGAGACCCGGCCCTAACCGCGGGGCCGGCTCACCACAGTGAGGCGCGCAGGCTCGCCGAGTTCAAGTGCGATGTCGCCGGAATCTGCGGATTGAGTGGGCGGCGAGGATGCCCGCGACCGGGCCGGCCGGACGAAGCGGACAAGGCCGCATGCGAGGATGCGACCGACCTCGACGCGGCGCTCCGCGACGGACATGGTGGCGGGGTCGGTGATGGCGGGCACAGCGGGCTCCGGCACAGGACATGATGCGGCGCAACGAGGAGCGCCGTCATGGGTTACCTATGCCGAAAAACGTCCAGTTGCGCAGCAGCCAGAACAAACCGAGCGATTTGGTCGGAGCTCTTTCAAGCGAGCACCGTGACGAGCCGGAAGTTCGGCTCTGGCAACGTTGTCATGTCGGGCGGCAGAATGTGAGCGTGCATGGGACACATCAGGGTCATGTCGAGCAGGCGGAACACACACATTTCCGCACCAGCATCCTCACAGATCTCAACGGATACTCGATTGACCCAATCGGCAAGCGAAACACCACGTCGAAACGTAGCGAACAAGCGTTCGTGATCTGTGGTGATCAAGAACCACCAATTGCCACCGTTTCGAGGCGCTCTGGCGAACGAGCGAGCATCGTCATATCGACCGCTTCGAGCGATAGTCGGGTCATCCCTTGCGATCACTTCAATGCCCATCTTCAGAAGCAGGCGGGCTGTAGCGAGCGGTTCAGTGCACTCCGCCAACAGGCGCACCTGAGTGATGCGTCCGGCCGTGATCGCTGCTTCAACTCGTGGATCGGGGGGATCAATTCCCAGAGTTCCGGGCATGCCGGTCGCACGCAGAGTGCCGAGGTGCGTCTCCTGCTTTGGTGCCTTGCCCTTGGCCGTCGGGATCTGCATCATTAATCGAAACGGCAGGAGCGGAAAACTGCCAAGCGCCAATGGTTCGACCTTTGAACCAAAGTACTGGTTGCACTTCGCGCACTCCAAACCGGCTGGCAAGACAGCCCAATCGCCGCCTCCCAACGATTGGGGGAAGATGTGGGCAACCGTTTCGTCCGACGAGTCTGCGCCGCAAAAGATGCAGGACATGCTCCGATCGTAGGGGTGAATTCGGGAAGTGTCTCAGTCTGGAGTTCGGATGTCCCGCATGAGCGCGAGTACCGAAATGACGTATGCTAAATGCGACACGGCGCGAGATGAATTCTCACGCGTACCGTAATCGCACGATTCTCCGTGAAGTATGGCATGGCGGTTCAGCAAAGGCGGGTGTGCTGTTCGCTTGCGTTGTGGAAATACCATTGGCAACTCAGTCGAGAGGGGTGCCAGCAATGCAGCGGTGATCGCTCCGTCGGCGTCTGGAAAAGCCTTCATGAAGTGCTTTGGTTTGCTCAACTGGTACAGCTGTACGTTCGTGACTTCGAAGCATATCCCATCAGTCTGCGCCAGAATCACAGGTATCGACAGATCAAATTCTCCACGCTCATGGGCACGGAATGCCGATGCGATTATTTGATGTCGATGGCCGAAGGACTCTTCGACCTGTTTCAGTAGCCCCTCCATCCGTTCATCGAAGTACTGACACAGTACGAGTTCAGCGGCAGCGTGATCGCGACCACCGATGTCCTGTGCGAAGTCGAATATGGCGCGAAATGGAAGCTCAAAATCGACGTACCAGCCGTGTTGACCGAGATGAATCATCGCTTGGCGCTGGCGCTCCGGCAGCTGTGCGAATACTTCCAGAACCCCGTTGAGAACCGAGGTCACTTTTGGCCAATCAACATGTATCGCTTGCAGTGCCTCCTGAGCACGTTTCGCCTGCATGCTGATGTGTGCAACCAGGGGTTTGATGTCAGAATGCAGATTCTTCGCAGATGCAACGATTGAAGCGATAGCTTCCGCCAATTGTTTGGGATCCATGCCGCTATCGCAGTTCAAAGGAGTGGCGGCGCTCTCGGATTCCGCTGCATCGTGCATTCGAAACTCTCCCAGTCGTCCGGCAGCGCACCATCTGCGTGGCAGTGGATCGCGATTCGGGCAACGCTCTGCCACTACACCGGCTGCGACCGCCAGCGTCGTCTCGCACGGGCAAACGGCTGCACACGGAATTGTACCACGTCGAAGTAGACCGCGACGACTGCGCACAGGACTCCGGCATCATCGCCACCTGCACTGGACAAGAACTTTCGTGGGTTACCTATACCGTGGCAATTGCGGTTGCGCACTGGTTGAGTTCGGTCGCTAGTCTGTCGTACAACGCGTCAATGGCCAAGCCATGTCCCGCAGTCGTGCTTGCTGGATCGATGCCAAACGTGCGGAGACCCGCCGCCAGTCTTTGCGGAAAGGAGGCTCCACGTCTGTGCGCGTCCAACTGTCTCAGATCATTCAGGGAGAACAAGTGGCTGCAGGGGCTGGGATCAAACGAGGCCGTGAATCGCGATACGACGTCGGAACGATCGGTGGCGAGATCTAGTCCTGCCTGCTGGGCGATCAGGCTGAGTTCCACGAGTCGGCAGAGGCACTTCAGCGAGCGGAAATCCTTAATGCTCGTTCTTTCGGCTCCCAAACCGATCAACAACTCACGCAACACTCGCTCACTCAGCCCTTCTCCGACCAGTTGATAGAGGTCTTTGCACCGATCCACGAACGCGTCACGCGTCGCAGAGATCGGTACATGTCGGCAAATCGGCTCAACAGCGTCGGCTTTCCACCAGCCGTGGTACTCAAGCCATTGTCGATCAAGCGAAACCACATCTGCTGATTTGACCACGCGCCCGAGCACACGACTTGCCAGCACCGCGACGGCCTCCCCGAGTTCGACCAGACCAAACACGATTTCGCGAGCGCGAATGCCTATATTGCGCACCGACTGCAACTCTCCGGTCGACGCGGTTGGTGGCGAAACGGAGTGACGGTGGTAATGCCGAACAATGTCTGGATGGTTGGCCTCATAGAGCTTTCTGACTTCAAGGCGGATGAGATCTCGGTCGATGCGACCGCAGTATCCGACAGCCCATTGACCGCCATATGAAACGGTCCCACTCTCGGGGATGATGGTGTACTCGGGTCGTCCCTCGAACCGACCGAGCACATCATCCTTGACGTACACGAAAGCCATTCCCTGGCCGCGCCAGTTGTCGTCAGTGATGGCTCCGGGTATGCCTGGCCAGTTTAGTTCCCCGAAGTGATTCGCATCCTCCGATACTGGAAGGGCACCGGGTCGAATCAGCAACCGGTGACCCCAGATGTCAACGTGGAACTGTGAGTCACTGCCTGTAATCGTCTGAATCCGAATGAACGCGTCTCGAAAGCGATACTCCTTGTACGGTTCGCCGCCGAGCAGGGATCGCGCTTGCTCATCGTTGTCGACGATCCATCGCTCGTAGAAGACGCATACGACTGATCGTTGCCGGAGCGAGGCGTAATCTTGCAAGTAATCCCTTAGAATCGTGACGCTGCTAGGAGTTTCGTGAAAGTGCTCGTAGATGGAGACTGGCTTGACGACTAGCACGTCGGGTGTCGGTTGTGCTGGCTCGTCCCAGTGGACGGCAGCGCTCTCTTCGACGCGAGGAATCAGCCCGTACGTCATCAACAAGCCCGGATCGGGATGCTGGACCGTCCGGTTGTTCGACGTCCAGCTCAGGACTAACGGTTCGATGTCGTCGGGGATTGCAGAAGTTCCGAAGATCCAGAAGCGAGGATGGTACTTCCAGTCTCCGGGAGATGGGTAGGGGCCTGAAGTGCTCACTTCATGACCCAGCTCCGGTTCTCCAGTGATCGCCTCGTACTCTGCTTCGCGCACAAGTCCGCAGGTGAGCGTCCTTGCACAAAGCCCCGTCGCTGTCTGCTCTTCCCAGGACTCGGCAAGTGTGACGACTGGGCCATCGTCCGCCAACCGGGACTTGAGCGAAGCGAACACGTCTGGCCATCGGGCACTCGAATCATCCATGCATCTGATTCCTGAGTCAGCGCTGAGTGGTCGATCCGAGCTTGCGACATCGGTCGGGCGGTTACCGAGTTCGGGCTACTTCGCCTTTCACCCCGCGCCGCTGCCCCTGGCATTCTACCGAGTCAGGCGCTTCAGTGCGCGAACACCGTTGCGCCCCCTCACCGAGCGCAACAGTGGGGGTTGCGCTCCCTACTGGAAAGACAACCCCCTCATAACCCCGTACCCTGCGAAACAGAGACTCGGAGAGACTTTTGGCCCAAACCGGCGCTTTTGGCGACTCCGGCCGCGCTCATCGGTTATGACCTCGGCGCGGGCAGAGGCACGGCCCGACATCGAGCCCTCCGCCAAGTCCTTGCAGAACAGTGGCCTGCAAACGCAAACGCCGCCGAGGTCTCTCGGCGGCGATTCCATTAAACCACAGGGCCGGCTGCATTTGCAACCGGCCCTTCAATAGCGGGGGTAGGATTTGAACCTACGACCTCCGGGTTATGAGCCCGACGAGCTACCAGACTGCTCTACCCCGCAATCCTTTGGCGGAAATGGACATTAGGCCCACGCTGCGGAACCGTCAACATTCTTCACCCCTCGGGGCTATCGAATGCGGGTCGAGCCCCGGTCCGGCCGATGCTCTCAACGCCGCTGCCGCGCTTCCGCCTCCAAGACCCTGCCGCGACCACGCGCGTTCGACGCCGGTGCCGCCGCGACCGTCTCAGCCTTGCCGACCTGGAGTCAGTCACATGTGCCGCTTCACCCTCTACGTCGGCCCGCCCATTACGCTGTGCTCGCTTATCACCGAGCCGACCCACTCGCTCATCCACCAGAGCTTCGAGAGCCGCGAGCGCGAGGAGCCGCTCAACGGAGACGGGTTCGGCGTGGCGTGGTACGCGCCGGCGATCAGCCCGCAGCCCGCGACGTTTCGATCGATCTCGCCGGCGTGGAGCAACCGCAACCTGCGCGAACTGTGCCGCGTCACGCGGACGCACTGCGCCCTGGCCCACGTCCGCGCTGCGACGCGCGGTCTGCCGGTGACGGAAACCAATTGCCACCCATTCACCAGCGGTCCGTTCGCCTTCATGCACAATGGTGATGTGGCTGGCTTCGAGCGGCTCCGCCGGCGCATCATCGCCGATCTGTCCGACGACGCGTTTCACGCGGTGTTCGGCACGACCGACTCGGAACATCTCTTTGCGATGTTTCTCGATGAGCACGCCGCGCTCGGCTCGAACGGCTCGACCACTGAGACGCTCGCCGAGGCGCTCGAGCGGACGCTTCAGCGGCTCGTGCGCCTGACGCGCGAGGCCGGCATCGATCAGTCGTGCTATCTCAACATCGCCGTGGCCGACGGGCGCCACGCAGTCGCGTCGCGTTGCAGCACCGATTCGCGCGGGCGGGCGGACTCGCTCTACGTGCACACCGGGCGTCGCTACGTCTGCGAGGGCGGGGTCTGCCGCATGATCGCGCCGACGGATGGCGCCGGCCCGACGGTCATCATCAGTTCCGAGCCGCTCAGCGACGATCCGGGCTGGACGGAAGTGCCCGTCAACCACCTCGTCATCGTCGGCGAAGACCGATCCGTCTCCACGCGCCCGTGCGAGATGTAAAGTCACATCGTGCTCAGCGCGGCCCTGCAGGTGGCGACCAGGTCGGCCACGAGGCGCCGCCATGCCGTGCGCGAGCCGGCGGCAAAGCGCTGATTCACCTCGAGTTCCATCGCGGCGTAGCGCGCGGCCGGACAGCGCCGGCGAAAGGTCGTCTGGATGCCATCCGAGACGCCGCGATACGGCTGGTTGCGATGAACCGTCAGTTCCGGCCGCGCCTGGCGCAGCGCCGCCTGCCAGCGCGTGCAGAGCAGGCGTTCGGCTCTGCGCGATGGATCGAAGAGCAGGCCGACGTCGGTGCGTCGGACGACGCCGTCGAGCACGGGCGTGAAGGTGTGCATGGCGAGGTGAACGACGCGCTGCGAACGGCCCAGCGCGCTTTCAATGGCCTGCTCCACCTGCCGCCGGTGGGGGTGGTAGTAGTCGCGCAGAATCTGCTCGCGCTGGGCGTCTGGCAACGGCCGCGTGATTTTCGAAAACAGCGCGCGGTCGTGCGGCGACCGATTGAGTTCGACCAGCAGCCGCGTCGTGGTGGAGGCGATGAGCGGCGCGTGCAGCGCGGCGGCGAAGGCGCGGCCCATGTCGAGCGATCCGGGATCCCAACCGCGGTGAGACGCGAGCAGTTCAGCGTGGCCGGCGAACAGCGGCGCATACGGTCGAGGCACGCGATTGCCGCCGTGCTCGCACGTAACGATGACCGCGATGCGCTCAGACCGCCGGGCCACGGAACATCACTCCGCGCTGCAGACAGTCGCACAATTGGCCATACACCTCGCGCAACCGCGGCCGCGACGGCTCCGGACCCAGCACCCGCATGAGTCGAGTCGCCAGCGTGCCTTCGTCGAGGATGATGCGCAGCGCCGCCTTGATTTCATCGGCGACGTCGGGATGGCTCAGCACCAGCGACTCGGCGAGGTGCCGCCAGAGTTCGCCGACCGTGCATGCATCGACCGGCAGGCCGAGCGTCTCGAGGTAGCCGCGATTCTCGATGCGCGCCGTCTCAGCGCTGCGGACCGCGGCGAGGAAGATTTCCGCCAGCGGCTCGATCGACCAGCGCTGCTGGCTGAGCGTATCCGACCAGCGCTGCTCACACAGAGCGCGGACGAGTTCGATGACCATGCGGATGACGGCCAGGTCGGCTATCACCGTTTCCTGCACATCCAGCACGCGAATCTCGATGGCATCGCGGTCGAAGCGCGCGATCGCCCCGCGCGCGTTGAGCCATTCATGCTGCAGGATGCCCGCCGGGTCGTGCGGAGCGATGTCGACGTAGAGGCGCTGGAGGATTTCTGTCTCATAAGCGGCGCGTGTGTACACGGCCTCGGGGATCACTGCGCCGCTGACAGACGGTATCCGTCGCGCGTTGTGGCGATACACCTCGAGCCGGTTATCGAGCAGTCCCGTAGCGCACGAGTCGAGCACTGGGCTGCTCGCGGCCAGGCCCGGCAGGATGGGCAGCGCGAGACGGATGGCCGCATGCAGCCGGCCGAACTCCTCGTCATTGCCGAATGGCAGGTTCAGGTGCGCGCTCTGCAGGTTCGCCCAGCCGTGCCCCTGGCAGGAGAAGATGCGATCGAACGCCTCGTAAGTGGGGCTGTACTCGTGCGGCCAGAGGCGCATCTCTCTGTGCGGGTCCATCCACGGGTGCACTGCGCCGGGCATGAGGCGCGCGCCGCGCGCCTCGAGAATCGTGTTGATCGCTCGCACCTGCTCGTTGAACGGCTCGACGAGCGGCCCCAGCGCCCGGGCCGGCTCGGTGGTCTTCACTTCGATCACGTGCAGCGCCAGTTCATTGGACCACGTGATCTCGCCCGCCTCGTAATCGGAGGTGTACGAGCCGACGGCGGCACGGATGACCTCGTCGCAGATCGGCATGACGTCGAGCGTCTGCCGATTCACGATCATGTATTCAAGTTCGACGCCGAAGCCTTCGAAGAGGTGCAGCGTCCGATCAGAAGCACTCATGAACGTGATTTCCCTTCCGTGCGGGCGCGCACCCGCGCCAGGAATCCCTGCATGATGCGATCGTAGAGATCATCCTTGAGCACCTGGTCCTCGTAGCCGGCGTCGATGTTTGGGTTGTCATTGACTTCGATGACCACACCCTTGCGGCCGATCTCCTTGAGATCGACCCCGTAGAGCCCGTTGCCCATGAGTGCGGCCGCCCGCACCGCGGCCCGGACGATCGACCTGGGCGCCGACTCGATCGGGAGCGAATCGACTTTGCCGTACGATCGTTCGCCGTCGCGGTCGTGCTTGACGATCTGCCAGTGCCTGTGGGCCATGTGGTAGCGGCATGCCCAGAGCGGCTGGCCGGCGAACACACCGATGCGCCAGTCGAACTCGGTCGGGAGGAATTCCTGCGCGACGAGCAGATCGGATTTTTCGAGCAGCTCCTCGACGCGTTGGGCGAGGTCTTCCTCCGTGTGCACCTTGACCACGCCGTGCGAGAAGGAGCTGTCGGGCTGCTTGAGCACGCACGGCAGGCCGAGCGTGGGCACGATCTGATCGACGTTGCCGCGATGGACGATGAGCGTGCGCGGCGAAGGGATCTGGTGCCGCTGCAGGGCCTCGGCGAGGAACACCTTATTCGTGCACCGCACGATCGACTCCGGATCGTCGATGACCACGAGACCCTCGGCGGCTGCACGGCGCGAGAAGCGGAACGTATGGTGGTTCACCGCCGTCGTCTCGCGAATGAACAGCGCATCGAATTCGGCGATGCGGCCGTAGTCGTCCTTGGTGATCATCGTGGCGTCGAAGCCGACGTGTTCGGCGGCGCGGGTGAACTTCTTGAGCGCTTTGTCGTTGGACGGCGAATCGGCCGCCTTGGGGTCGTGCAGGATCGCCAGGTCATACAGCGCCGGCTTGCGCCGGGTAACGCTGCGTGTGTGCCCGGCAAAGTGTCGCGTCGCCACGTCGATGAGAAACGGCCAGTGCGGGTCAGGTACGTCGCTGGCGGGAATCGGCTTGATGTGCACGAGACGCCATCGGTCGTCGCGCACGAAGTGGGCCCGCAGCATCGGCGCCGGGAAGAGATTGAACAGCTGCAGCGCCAGGCGCGTGTAGCGCTGCGCCATGTTGTGCCCGAAGTACACGCTGAGCACGAAATGGTCCGACTGGATCGGGCTCAGGCAGTGTTGCACCAGCTCGTCGAGATCGTCGGTGACCGAGCGCACGATGGTCAGCGAGCGCATGTCCTGGATGGTGGTGACGCTCGGCAGCGGCCGGTGGCCGCGCGCCGCGGCCAGCAATGAGACGTAATAGCCCGTGGACTGATAGCGGTACGACCGGCTGAGATTGAATACGCGCGTGTGCCGGCGGCCGCTGTAGGCGGCGTCGGTGAGATAGTTGCGCCCGGAGACGACTTCGACTCCGGGCATGTTCGAGGGCCAGTCGGATGGATCACTGACCACGATCAGCGCGGACATGCATTGCCTCTTCCGTTGTTCTCCGGTCCTTCGGTTCGAGGATCAGGAGATTGGCGTCGTACGTGATGGATCCGAGCATGATGGAGCAGATGAGCCGGTCAATATCCACGTGGTAGCGCAGGTCCGGCGAGTGGGGGTTGCTCGCCAGCGGGTCGGCGACGAGCACCTGCCGCGTCGCGGCGTCGTAGCCGCAGAGCACGACGAAGTGGCCGGTCGGTTCGCCGCGCAAATCGTCGGCGACGGCCCGATCGCTGGGAAAGAGTTCGCGCGAGCACTGGTAGAGGTACGTGGCGCTCAGGCCCGTCAGAATCGGAATCTTCCGCTTGAGAAACTTGCGAAAGAGCGCTGCGTTCATTTCTTCAAAGCGGAGTTCGCCTCCGGTGGCGAGGAACTCGAGGTACAGTTGCGTCGCGTAGTGGAGGCGAGGCGAAGTCTTGAACGCCAGTTGCGCCTTGAGCCGCTCGCTGAGATTCGGCGCATCCGGCCCGAACCACGTCGGGTCGAACAGGTCGAGGTTCCACGTGTAGATGCGAGCCTTGTAGCCGCGGCGGATGCCGTGAATGCCCAGCATCACCGCCAGGGTGCCGCCGTCGGCGAGCCGGCCCGTCTGCTCGATGACGTCTTCGAGCGGCAGGTGATCGTTGAAATAGCCGTACACCGCCTGCAGGCACGTCGGACCGCACGTCGTGTCATTCGGCTGAGCCTGGATGTCAAAGTGCAGTTGCGTCTTCATGGCAATGGCGGAGCGAGCGATTCAGACCGGCCAGAACCCCTTGATCACCTCGATGAGGATCAGGATGATAATGATCCACTCGAGCACTTCCATGCGCACCGTCGTCTGCCGGTCAGTGATCTTTGAATAGATCGTGTCAACCGTCTGCAGTTTGCGGTTGATGTTCGCGCCCCATTGCGGCAGGTGAAAGCGCTGAGAGACGGCCCGGTACACGCGGGCGAGGTACTGGTCGCCGACCAGTTTCATCGAGTGGGTGACTCCTTCGAAGAGGATGGCCGAGTCGGCGTGGAAGATGCCCAGCCGACGCAACTGCCCGCCGCCGATGCCCAGAAACGTCTGGCGCGGTCCCTTGAACCGAGCCAGCAGTTCGTACGACGCGTCAAGCACGCGCTCGAGTTCATCGTCGAGCGAGCGCATCTGCACGAGTTGCACATTGGCGAACTCAAGAATCGATCGCACGTCGCCGGGGTCCGGACCGAGCAGGATCGCCGCGTGCCAGTCGATGACGGCCCGGTCGCCGGCCCCGTAGCCGATCGACAGCGAGAGCGCATCGTCAATCTCCTGGTTCGACAGCGGCTCGCGCTCGGCGCGGAGGATGCGCGCGACCGTGGCGCGGCGCCGGCCGATGAACTCCTCCGCCCGTTCGCCGGCGGCCGACTCGATCTCGAAAATGACGTAATCCTCGATCGGCGGCGCGATGCGCGGCTTGCTGACGGCGGCGCCCAGCGCGGCCAGCGTTCTTTCGACGTGTTCGCGGGCCCGCTGCGCCAGCGGCAGGTGGTCATAGAGCAGATCGCTCAATTCGGCCAGGTCTTCAAACGGGCACGCCAGCGGAATCGAGAATCGAACCGACGCTGCGCCGAAGGCATAAAGCACCACATCCACCATCACGTCGATCTGAAACGCCCCGAGCGCCATCGGCTCGGTCTGTACCGCGATCGACAGCGGCACCGTCGGTCCGGGCACCGACTGCGGCGCCCGCTTCTTCTTCTGGATCACCATGCGGCGGCTGCTGGCGGCGATTGCCCGTTCCGCTTCGTTGAGGTTGATGCCGAATCCGACGTCAAACGCAAAGCAGGTGTGGCACACGCCCCGCACGATCGTCGAGGGCGCGCCCACGACGGCCGGCGTCGTGGAGCCGGTCGGGGACAGCGGCGCGAGGTTGGAAGCGTCGTGCGTCACGGGAGGAGTCGAGCGGAGCCGTCGGACCGTCGCCGCTCGACCCGTTGATCAACTCAGGTTCATCGTCATGAGGAATTCAGCGTTCGAACTCGTCTTCTCGAGTCGCGACTTGAGCAGTTCCATCGCCTCGACCACGTTCATGTCGCTGAGCACCTTGCGCAGGCGGTAGACGAGTTCGAGTTCCTTGGGATCGAGAAGCAGCTCTTCGCGGCGCGTGCCCGAAGCGCTGATGTCGATCGCCGGGTAGATGCGCTTGGCGACCAGGCGGCGGTCGAGGTGCAGTTCGCTGTTGCCCGTGCCCTTGAATTCTTCGAAGATGATGTCATCGGCCCGGCTGCCGGTGTCGATCAGCGCCGTGGCGATGATGGTCAGCGAACCGCCGTTCTCGATATTGCGAGCGGCGCCGAAGAACTTCTTGGGCTTCTGCAGCGCGCCGGTGTCGATGCCGCCCGTGCCGATCTTGCCCGAGTGGGGCATCTCGTTGTTGTACGCGCGGGCCAGTCGCGTGATGGAGTCGAGCAGGATGACCACATCCTCGCCGAACTCGACGTAGCGCTTCGCCTTGTCGATGACCATCTCGGCCACCTGCACGTGCCGCGCCGTCTGTTCGTCGAATGTTGAAGCCACGACCTCGACCTCCGGCGGCGTGCTGCGGCGGAAGTCAGTCACTTCCTCGGGGCGCTCGTCGATGAGCAGCACGATGATCTTCGTGCCCGGGCAGTTCTTGATGATCGCGTTGGCCATCTTCTGCAGCAGCACCGTCTTGCCGGTGCGCGGCGGAGCGACGATCAGCGCCCGCTGGCCCTTGCCCAGCGGCGCCACCAGATCGACCACCCGCATGTTCACTTCTTTGCTCGTCGTTTCGAGCACCAGGCGCTGATCCGGGTGCAGCGGCGTGAGATCTTCGAACGTCGGCAGGTGGTGCAGCACATCCGGCGTGCGTCCGTTCACCTGGTCCACGCGCAGCAGCGCGAAGTACCGCTCCGACTCCTTGGGCGGCCGCACCGTGCCTTGGATGATGCACCCCTGGCGCAGGCCGAAGCGCCGAATCTGGCTCGGGCTCACGTAGATGTCATCAGGGCAGGGCAGGTACGAATAGTTCGGCGAGCGCAGGAAGCCGAATCCGTCAGGCAGGATTTCCAGCACGCCCTCGCCGACCATGAGTCCCTGGTTGGCCATGCGGGCTTTGAGAATGCGGAAGATGAGTTCCTGCTTCTTGAGGCCGGCCGTGTCGCCGACGCCTTCGCTCTCGGCGACCTTGAGCAGGTCCTCGAGTTCCATGTTCTGCAGTTCGGAGATGTGCAGCACCTCGCCGTTCTCGCCGGTGGCGACGCCGTCGGCCGGCAGACTGGCCAGCGATTCGGCTTCGGCTTCGAGGTCTTCATCCTTGGGCAGCGCGGCGGGATTCACGGGCGGCTGAACGCTCGCGGCGCCGCTGGGCGCGCCGCCTCCGCCGCCGCCCTTCTTGCGCCGGCGACGATTGGCTTTCTTTTGACCGTTCTTGCGCTTCGTGGCGGTCGGATTACTTTCCACTGTTGAACTCCAGGACTTCGAAGATGCGCCGGCCGAGGGCTCGGCAGAAGAGGGGGGTTGAGTCGCGTCGCCCGGCATGAGATGACCGTTGAGTTGCTGTCCGGGAAGTGATGGTGGTGGGGCCACGCCGCAGAGGAGATTGCACCATCGTCGGAATGGCACGGCTGTCGGGCTGGACAGAAGCGCGGACAACCGGTAGATGCGGGCAGGGGGGAACCTTGGCCTGAGCGGCCGACCCTACGGAGCAGGTCGCGGCCCTTTACGGGGCTCGCAGCCGGCGGACTTCGTCAGGATCTCGTCGAGCGTCAACCGGACCCGCCGGGAAAGATCGGCGACGTCCCCTTCGTTGACAATCACATAATCGGACCGTTCCCGCTTGGTTTCAAGCGGCCACTGGTTTTTTTCTCGACGATTCAGTTCGGCTGCATCCCACCTTCGCCCCTTCTTTACGCGGGCCAGACGCGTCGGTTCGGCGGCGTCCACAAAGATCACCGCATCGCAATTCCGGTCCAGACCGGCCTCAAAGAGCAAGGGAGCGTCAATGACAAACGCCGTCACCGGCCCCTTCGCCGCCGCCTCGGCCCACATCCTCTTTCGCCGGGCATCGACCTTCGGATGCACGAAACTCTCCAGCCGCCGCCGCTGGGTTTCATCTTCGAACACGATCCGGGCCACGGCCCGGCGGTCGATCCGCCCGGCCTCGTCGAGCACCTGGCCGCCCCACCATTCCACCAGCCGATCCCGAACATCCTGCTCGAGCAGGACTTGCCGCACATCCTCATCCGAGTGCGTCACCACGCAGCCCATGCCCGCCAGCAGCCGGGCGACCTCGCTCTTACCCGAACCGATCCCGCCGGCAATCCCGATGACCGGGGCGGCAGGCACGAATTCGCCAGGCGAAGGATTCACAGACTCGGGCATCGTCAATCATAACCGCCCGCTGGAGGCGTACGTGCAAGGGGCGGGCGCATGGGCAGATGCCCCAGCGCTTGAAACGGTTCAGCTACTCGAATGTCCACGTCACGGTGTGGCTGATCTCGCACTCGAAGGGCGCCATGGCCTGCATGCGGATGGTGCGGCCGCGCGCTGCCTGGGGGACGTTGACGGTGATCGTCGCCACGCCGTCGGCGTCGGCTCGGACAATCGGCGATGTCTGCGGATCACGGATGAGGAGTGTGCCGCCCGGGCAGTCGGGCTGGATCTTCTTCGCCCCTTCGCGCGTGCCATAGGCGAGAAGAACGCGCTGATCGGGCAGCAGGCCGGTGATCGTCATCGTGTTGCGTTGGCCGGCGAGACCCGGCTCGGGGTCGGACATCTCGAAGAGGTAAGGCGTGACGAGGTAGCCTCGGCCATCGCCATCGATGTTCTCTCCGTATGCCGCTATCTGCCCGGCTTCGTTGACATCATCGGCCGTGACCAGCGTCACGTCGGGATGTCGTGAAATGTGATCGTTCAGATCGATTGGCACAAATGCCTGCGCCTTGTCCCAAACCACCGCGGTTGGGCCGGAGCCTTCACTATTTGTCGCACTGCCGACAACGAGTCCCGCGTCGTTGATCTCTTTCGGTTGAGGAATGCCGCCAAGCGGGTACGGCTCGATGAGGTCGGTGATCTGACCCTCGAACCAATAAAAGCCGCGCCGGCGCGGACTGAGAAAGTACCCGACGACTTCAGTGTTGTTATTGATGCCATACGCGAATCCTCGGAGGTCAGCCGGTTCACCGCCGATGTCGATCATCTGGCCGTTTCGCCAGAGATAGGGGCGGGTGACAGCCTGCTCGTTGTATGATCGTCCGACGATCTCGCCGAGTTCGTTGATGTCGTTGGCGCCTTCGTCGCCGGGCCGGCTGCTCAACCGTCCGAGGTCGACGGGAGGAGCTAGGCGCGGCCAGAGGGCCGAGCGATTGGGTAGATCGCACGCTCCAACCATCCAGCCGAGATCACTGGCCGCGAACGCATCACAATAACTGCCAGTGCCGGGGAGATTCTCAAGCATCGTCGAGCCGATGCCGATCCTCCACGCGGCGGCCCGAAACCGATCGTTGACGAGCGTTGATCCCACGAGCAATCCGGAGGATGGGCTAATTCCGTACGCATCCCCGCCATCGCCGCCCGGCGGTGCAGGAATAGTGATCAACTCCCCATTGATCCACACAACGCTCTCTGATGGCACGTTGCCGGACCGTCCGACGATGCGGGCGAATTCATCGAGTTCCTTGGCGCTCGAAACGTCGTGACCTTCAAGCACACCAATCGACGTCAACTCGTAGGCCGTCACGCCGCTGGGCTGGGCATCTGCAATGCCTGCAGCCGTGGCCAGCAACCCGCCCATAATCAGATTCTGGATCCTCTCGCGGAACGGCATGAGACGCCTCCCGTGATTGACACTCCAAGTCTACTCCAGGATTCGGGAGCCGGGTGAAACTGCCAAGAGTTTCACCGCGAGAATCTCACCCTGTTGTTGACCAATGAAGTGGATTTGGCCTACTGAAACTGCGCAGGGCCGGTATATTGGATGGGAGCCAGCGCGACCGCCCGGGCAGGCGGCGCGAGCCACCGGCTCTCCAAAGGAGGATGGAGATGTCATTGCACCGCATGAGACAGTTGGCGGCGATACTGATGAGTTGCTCACTGGCCTCGCCCGTATTCGCGCAGGAGCCTCCGAACCTCATTTTCATCCTGACCGATGACATGGGCCTCGAGGCGATCCAGTGGGCGGGCGACGAGGGCCAGAGGAGTGAACTCATCTACACCAAGAACCTCAACGCCATGTCGCAGCAGGGAGTGAGTTTCAGGCGCTGCCGGGTCAATCCGAACTGCTCGCCCACGCGCGCGTGCCTCATGACTGGACGAAGCGCCCTGGACAACGGCGTGGTCGGCGTCCTTGGCCGCTATAACCCGCTGGACGACGCGGGCAACCCGTGCGAGTCGACCGCGCTCTCGGGCGCGCCGGCCTGGGTCACCAACCGCCTCGCCTTGCAGACGCAGGAGCGCACCATCGCCGAAGTGCTCAAGCAGATGGGCTACTACACGATCCTGATCGACAAGTGGCACCTGGGCTACGACGAGGGCTACCCCGTGTCCGAAGGGCGCGAACTGCTGCCCTACACTCAGGGGTTCGACGTATTCGTGGACTGGATGGATGACATCTGCGACGGATACGATGATCCAGAGCACTATTTCTATGCCGATCACCACATGCTCCGCGCCATGCAGGCGGCGCGCGATGCGGTGAACAACCGGCCGAACCCGACGACAACCCCCTACGCGCTTTTCTTCCACACCATCACACCGCACAAGCGGCACTCAGATGGAACCAGCGGCTGGTGGGAGATCGACGACACCAGCCTGCTGGACGAGACCAGCGAATACGGGGACACGAAAGAAGAGCGCTTCGCCCAGAACGTCGAGGCGCTGGATACGGCATTGCTGCGGGAACTGCTCCGCACAGGTGGCGATCGACTTCAAGTTCTTGATCCCGAGACCGCGGAATACCAGTCGCAGAGCAATACCATTGTCTTCTTCCTCGGCGATAATGGGATCGACGAGATTCTGAACTCCAAGGCCAAGAACACGCTTTACGAGGGCGGGATCCGCGTGCCGCTCTTCGTGATGGGCGAGGGGATCACGGGTACCCCATATCAAGACACCCTCGACGACCGCCAGATCAGCCACGTCGACATCTACGACACCATCTGCGACATCGTCGGCGCCACGACCGAGCGCGACAATCCCAACGGCGCCTTCCCAAGGCGCGGCGAGAGTTTCGCGTACAACATCGGTTACTCGCAAATCGAGGAAACTCGCGATATCACCGTTTGCAGTCTCGGCAACGCCGACACCGGCGATCAGTGTAGACCCAACTGATCTTCCACTTCAAGCACGACTCGCAGGAGTTCAATCCACACTATCCGACTCTAACTACCTGCATGAGTCGTGACAGCGACATGGAAGTCATCAATGTCTATAAAATGCTCGGGTCCTGGAACGCGAACGGATGCGCCTATTAGGACGAGAAACCTCGCTCGGGTCATTCGACCCCCCGCCGCATATCATTGCCATCCCGTTCAACAGCGGCTACGCCACGAAGATCCGCATGACGCCCATGCCGCAGGGCACGCCGGTGAGTTTCGGGCGCAATGAAGATTTCAAGAGCGTCATCGATGGATGGCGGGCAACTCCCAGCAGCAATCACGGCGTGGTGCTGCTCGCCGATGAACTTCCCCTGTTCCTGTCCGGCACAGACTTCCGCGACCAACAGCTCACGTTCCAGACGTCGGATGCGGTGATCCGGTTGACCGTGGTTCGGGACCCTTGAATCGCCTTGTGAATGGAGCATGAAAACGGCGGAGGAGCATCTGCTCCGCCGCCAAGTGCTAAACTGTCCACTGCGCGGCGATGGTATGATCGTGCAGATGAACCTGCCCTTCGCCATCACATCACTCCGCCACCGATCCGCCGCGCCGGGCCTGGCGCTGCTCCTCGTGCTGCTCGTCTGCCGCGGTGCTGCGGCCGCCCCTCCTGAGAACACCGATCTCTGGTACACCGTGCTGCTCCAGGGCCAGCACGCCGGGTGGATGCACTGCTCTGAAACCACTGCCGACGGACGCATTACCACCGAGGTGCAGTGGCTCCTCAGCGTCTCGCGCGCCGGCACACCCGTCGAGTCGCGCAAGTCCGGCCGCTTTGTCGAGACCGTCGATGGCGAGCCCGTGTCATTCTGGCTGATGCAGGACCTCGGCTCCACGCCGCGCGAGGTGCTCTACGAATTCGGCCCGTCCGGCCTGACCAGGCGCATCACCGAGGCCGGCCGCACGAGCACCTCCACGCTGCCGCTGCCGCAAGGCGACTGGCAGACGCCGCGCGAAGCGAGCGAATTCGCGCACGCGCGCCTGCGCGGCGGCACAGATCAGTTCACCGTCACCTCCATCGACGTGCTCGGCGACATCGAGCCCGTCACCACCACGCGCGAACTCCTCGAAGCCGAAACGACCATCAACGTGCGCGGCAGGAAGGTCATGGCCTCGAAATGGAAAGCCGTAACATCGAGCAGCCCCGGCCTCGCCGCGACCGAGTATTACGACACGCAGGGCGTACTCGTGCGCAGCGAAGTCGAACTCGGCGGCGCTTCAATCGTCACGCTGCTTTCCGACCGCGCCAGCGCGATGCGCATGGGCGCCGGGCCGGAGATGATGCTCAAAACCTTCGTGCGGCCGAGCAAGCCCATTCCCAGCCGCAACCGACTCAAAAAGGCCGTGTACGACCTGAGCGTGACGGAGGGCGATCTCCCCGACCTCCCCGCCGGCGGAGCGCAGAAAATTGAGCGACTGCATGAGCCGGATCGCATCCGCCTCACCATCGAACCCGCCGCGAGCGAGCCCGTCGAAGATCGCGCCGAAGATTACCTCAAGCCATCGGAACTGATCACCTGCGATGACGAGCAGGTCATCGAACTCGCGCAGCGCGCCGTGCGCAACGTGCCCGCCAGCCCGCAGCGCCGGGCCGAGGCGATCCGGACTTTCGTCGGCCGCTACATCCGCCGCAAGAGCCTCGGCGTCGGCCTTGCCTCCGCCGCCCAGATTGCGCGCGATCGCGAAGGCGACTGCACGGAGCACGCGGTGCTCACCACCGCCATGCTCCGCGCGGCCGGCATCCCGGCGCGCCTCGCCACGGGCCTCGTGCTCGTCGATGAATTCGCGGGGCAGAAGTCCATCTTCGGCTATCACATGTGGTCGCAGGCGCTCATCGACGGCGCGTGGGTCGATTTCGACGCCACCCAGCCGCAGCGCTTCGACGCCACGCACATCGCGCTGCGCTTCACCGCCGCCAACGAAGACGAGTTCCTCTCCGACATGACCGCGCTGCTCGCGATCATGGGCCGCCTGAAGATCGACGTCGTCAGCCTGGAATACTGAACCGTCCCGCCCGGATCTCGCGATCAAGATCCAGCGCCATACTCCTACACTTGCACTGCATGCCCGTCGATCTCAGCCAACTCCCGCCGCTGCCGCCTCGCCCCGATCAGAGCCACAAGGGCACGTTCGGCACGGTGCTCATCGTCGGCGGCTGCGATGACGGCACGCACACGATGATCGGCGCGCCCGCACTGACCGCCATCGCCGCGCTGCGCGCCGGCTGCGGCCTGGCCAAACTCGCGCTGCCCGCCACCGTGCTCGCCCCGGCCCTGACCATCGCGCCCAGCGCCACGGGCATCGCGCTGCCTGTCGATGATGACCTCAGATTGTGCTCCAGCGACGCCGCGGCTCTGCTCGCGCCCGAACTCGAAAAGACAACGTGCCTGGCCGTCGGTCCCGGCTGGGGCGTCGGATTCGATCGCCAGCAACTGCTCGTCTGGCTGCTGGCGCAGGATGAAGTGCCCATCGTCCTCGACGCCGACGGCCTGAACAACCTCGCCGCCCTGCGCGACTTCACCGCCGACCTCCGCGCTCCGCTCATCATCACGCCGCACCCCGGCGAGTTCGGCCGCCTCGCGCAAGCCCTCGGCATCGAGCGCGCCGGCGCCGGCAAAGATGATCCCGCCGGCAACGCCACCGACATGGCCCGGCGCCTCGGCTGCATCGTCGTGCTCAAGGGCGCTTCGACCATCATCACCGACGGCCAGCGCACGTGGACCGCCGCGCATCCCAATGCCGCGCTCGCCACCGCCGGCACGGGCGATGTGCTCACCGGCGCCATCGCGTCGATCGTCGCGCAGTTCTGGAAGCCGCATCTCGGCCGCGTGAATCCCAATCAGATGGGCGGGCTCGATCTGTTCGACGCCGCTTGCTGGGGCGTGGCCCTCCACGCCCTCGCCGGCCAGCGCTGGGCGCAGCAGCACGGCAGCGCGGGCCTGCTCGCCGCCGAACTCGCCGATGAACTTCCCCATGTCCTGCGCACACTGCGCGAAACGAAAGCCTGATTCGCCGCAAAGAGGCACAAAAGTCACAAAAGAAGAATACCAATTCACATTTCCGAACCATTGAATTCATTTGTTCTGCTTTTGTGTCTTCTATGCCTCTTTGCGGCCGTCTCCTCCTCACTTCCGTCTTCATGCCTCATCGCGGCTGAACTAATATGCCCGAGCCCCTCGCCAACTCCTTCGACCTCCCGCCGCGCGGCAAGCCTGGCCTGTTCATCACCGCCACCGACACCAACGTCGGCAAGACCGTCATCACCTGCGCCATCGCCGATGTCCTCGTCCGACTCGGCCTGCGCGTGGGCGTGTGCAAACCCTTCGCCACCGGTGCCCGCACCGAGCGCGAAGGCCTCGTGAGCGACGACGCCCAGGCCCTGGCCTACTTCGCGCAGTTCGACCCCGCCATCGGCGGCCTGCCGATGGTCTCGCCCATCCTCGAACGCCTGCCGCTCGCGCCGGCCGTGGCCATGGAGCGCAGCGGCGTACCGCTCGATCTTCAGCCCGTCCGCCGCAGCCTCGCCGCCATCGATCGCGGCTGCGACGTCGTCCTCATGGAAGGCGTGGGCGGCGTGATGGTCCCCGTCGATCCCGGCGACCCGCAGCGCACCGTGCTCGATCTCATCGCCGGCGCCGACTATCCCGTGCTCGTCGTCTGCCGCGCCGATCTGGGCACGCTCAACCACACGGCTCTCACGGTCGAAGCCCTCCGCCGCGCCGGCTGCCGCGTTGCCGGCCTCGTCATGAACTTCTACAACCCCGATGATCCCGATCCCGCGATGCAGACCAATCGCGACTGGCTCGCCCGCATGAATCGTCTGCCCGTGCTCGCGACCGTGCCGCGCGTGAGCGATCGCGAGATGAATGTCGCCGAGGGCGTGCTGCACGACGAAGTCCGCGCCGCCGTGGCCCTCACCGACTGGCGCCTCTACGCCAAGGCCCCGCGCCGGCGGTAGGGTCGTCCGCGATCATTGCCCGCCCCTGCGCAGTTTGCCTGTCTTATCGCAGGTCGCGTCGCCCGCGCGCCGGTGCCGTTGCTCGGGTCGATATTAATTCCGCTGTGAGCATTTTGCTTACCGCCGGCCGCCCGCTCATCTGTAAAAATGACATCTTTCTCGCTCAACCGGAGGTCGCCCAATGCCATCGATCCCGCTCCATGAAGAGCTTGCTGGTGGGGCGGTGGTGATCCTCCTCGATGCGCGCGAGGCGGCCCACCTGCGCGCGTTGCTCCAGGAGCGCGGCCACGCCGAGATCCACCTTCACCAGCGCGGCACGGCGGAAACCCTCTATCACTCGCTCACGGTCGATGCACTCACGCAGGAGCACTTCGACTGGCTCGCCGGCGTCGAAGAAGGCGGCTACCGCTGGCTCGCCGCGGCGATCAAGGCGCCCGATGCGCCCGGGACGACCAGCCAGTCGCCTCAGCAGGCCGGCCACCCGCAGAGCGATCCGCCGCCTCAGGCCTGAGGCCCGCCGCGAGCCGTTTCATTGAAAAATCAATGAACGTCGCTTGCGCCCTGGCCAGTTCCCCGAAGCGCGAGGCAACACGATTCGCAACAGTGGAAAGCAACTCCTCTACCGGACCAGCGCGATACCGTTCCATGCCGCCGCCGCGCCGATCGCGCACCGCAAGGAGAAGCATGATCGATCCCGCCCAGGAGTCCGCCTCGCCGACGCTGCTCGAGCAGCACCTCGCCGCCTGCGACGACGCCTGCCCGATGTGCGGCTACAACCTCCACAACCTGCGCGGGGACAAGTGCCCCGAATGCGGCCAGCAACTGAAACTCCAGATCGCCCTCACCCAGCCGCGCATGGCCGCATTCATCACCGGCCTCGTCGGCCTGGCGGCGGGCGCGGGCTTTGCGGGATTCGCGCTCATCCTCACAACGCTCTTCTCCCTCCTTAGCGGCTTTTGGGAGTGGTCCGACACTCTCGTCCTCGCCGTTGAAACGGTCGTCTTTTCACTGCTGGTGATTCTCTGGCATCGCCGCTCCGCAAAGATCCGGCGACTCAGTTCCGGCGCGCGATGGAAACTCGCCGCAGGCGCCTGGCTGCTGTCCATCATCGGCCTCGCGATCTTCGGCGTGGTCGCGTATGAGTGACCGGCGCGCCAAGCAGCGGTCTTCACAGCACCCTGTGCCCCGTCACGCTGCCATCGCCAGCCCGTCGCCAATCCGGGCGCTCGTCGGCCGCGCGGCCGGGCTCTCCTCCATCCGCGCGTTGAACCAGAACGCCGTCAGCCACATCTTCGCGCCCGCCTCCACCTCCGGCGGGGCGACCACCTCAAAGATCGTCCGCGATGTGTTGAGCGCAAAGTTCCACTGCGATCGGCTCGCCGGCGCCGATTCGCCCACGTAATACAGCACCGTCGCGCCGATGGCCCCGGGCGGCTTGCCGCGCCGCTCCACGCTCGCCTTGTCGCGCAGCCTCACCTTCACCAGCCGGCCGACCGTCGCGATGATCGTCAGGCCCGGCCCGTCGTCGGGCGCTTCGATCCGCGTCGGCTCGGCATCCGCGATGCGCAATCCGAGTTCGCCGCGCATCTCATCGGTCGTGCCGGGAAAGGCCTGGACGATGCGCACCAGAGCCCGCGCGCCGTCGGCGTTGCCCAGCAGGTTGAGCCGCGCGACATTCTTGGCGTTGACGTTGGCTTTGCTGTTGGTATTGGGATTGCTCGCAGCGCTGTAAGCCGCGGCGAAAGCGCTGTGCAGTACGCTGTACGCGCTCGCCTGCGCCGCATCCAGGCCATACAAGGCCGGGTCGGCGACGATGCGACCGGCAAAGTTACTCGACCACGCCAGCAGATCGCTGTCGCGCGTGGGCGCAAAGAGTGGCACCGCCATAACGCCTCCAATCCGGCTGCAATCGGTGGTGCGTGCGTCCCGCCCGCACGGATGAATTCGCGCCAGCCCGATGAATGTGGCAGGGTCCGCCGAGCGGACCCTACGGACCTTTCGGCCCGCCCGCCGCGCCACTCCAGCCCGATATCCGAAATCCGCGAAATCAGTCGAAAAACCGCATTGCCACAGTTCTTGCCCGATGACTGACTCACTCAATGCTTCCGATGAGGATCTCATTCATAGAGATATGGCCTTCCCGCGACGGGATGAGTCGCAATAACGCCGGGATAGGGGGCCGCCGGGATGGGGTGAGGGTCAGGAATGACGGAACGAGACTTTCCCGCGATGGGGGAGAGATGGATTCGAAAGGATGGGATTGGGACGTGTCCTCGAATAGCCTCGCGTGACGCTGCGGTTCTCGCCGCGCTGCCCCACCCGATGGGTGGACGCCTTCGGTCTTGACCGAACAGGCCCCTGACAATAGAGTGGCTTGAACACATTAGGAGATCGATTCATGAACAAGGCCCAGCGCCGGATCATTGCTGAGATGATCGCTTCGACGGTTCGAGTGCTTGAACTGTTGGGTTTGGACTACGAAGTGACCGCACCGAAGAACCAGCGCAAGAAGGGCAACAAGTCACCGCGTGTGGTTTACGCAACGATGAAGGACGGCGAGATCATCCGGATATACAACGATTGGTCTGGACACATCTGGGCAAACCAAGGCAATGGGAAGCCGATCAAGGAAGTCCGGACGACTGAGGATCTTCACGAGTATCTGCACGAGAGGTCAAAGTCCAGCAAGTAGTCTCATCAAACTCCTCAACGTGTAGAAGATACTGCATGAGGACTTTGTGCAGAAGACGTAAGGCGATAGATTCATGCTAACACCACAAATAATTCGGTTCACATTTCTCTCTTCCGCTTCGGCACAAGACGTTCTCGCGAGGCTTCCGCTATACGTGCTGAACGATCGAGAATGGCGCGGATACCCTCCCCATTCGTGTGCTATCACGTCAGTGCGGAGTCGCAAAGCGCCACATTCCCAGGTTGGCCCGCTTCAATGGGACGTGGAGATCAGATTCCGTCCTCCGACTCATGTGAGTTTCACCGGCGAGACGCGGTATGAAGGGTGGACCGCAACGCGTATCGCGGCCGCATCCGACGGTACATTGCTCACCGAAGGCGGATCGCCGTTGCCCGAGGGAAGTGCGCCGGAGTACAGTCGGCACGAAGTGTTCCGGGAGGCAAACTTTGATCAGCTGGATCTCGGAGAGTTTGTATCCGATTCGAAAGAGGAAGGTGTCCAGCGCGTCGATTGGGACGAGATGATGGAGACGGCGAAGCGGTCGGGGAGCATGAACGTGCACGGTACTTTCATGGCGCCCCACCGGCACAGGCCAATCGTCAAAGTGATCTTAGCTGATGCTCCGACTCAAGAGGACTCTTCGGGCGGCACGAAACTATTCTTGATCTCGAATGCGACGGCGCACCTCGAACACGTGCTTCTCACGACACTCACGCAGGTGATGTGTGGATTTGTTGAGGGACGCTACTCTCTCAACTGTTTCACGACGCCGGATTTCGTCTTTGTCGACCTTGGAGGCGCCCTTGTCGATTGCACGCCTAACCAATATGGTTTTGATTCTTGGTTTGATGTACTCGGCAGCTATACGCCTCTAGGATTTCTGGAAGAGCTTGCTACGCGGCTGATGGCGCAGTTTGAGTTGGAGGTAAAAGTCGTCGAAGGGCAACATAGTGGGCTCTTCTTACGCCGCGCGGATCAGGTGAGTAGGTTGGGGTAAGCAAACCATCAATCCGAAACTCGCGGAGGAATGGGAACAGCGATGGTCCGGTCGGCCTTGACTCGGTGCACGCAAGGAACGCCTCTCGCCGATTTGAGCGCGTTCGGGGCTTGTGCGGCAGACGATATGGACGACGGAATCTAGAAGAAAGGTCGCATCGCATGTCCGGTACGCAAGACGGCGATACCCCAGCTCGCCGCACAAAAAAGTGGGAACGTGATCCATTCGAAGATTGGCAGCGCCAAATCTATCTCGACAGCGAGCGTACTGAAACGATGCGCCGTTCTGAGATCGAAACCGACAAGGACCTGAACAAGCCCGTCGAACAACTTTTGTGTGACGTTGAGGAGAGTTATCTCAAGTGGAAGGAATTCTACGCTGATGCTCGGGCACGAGAGGGCCGCCTCCAGCTCGGCAAAGGAGCGCACGAAGAGCGCTTTCGTACGGAGCTGTTTCTCTACTCTCTCGTGAGATCAACGGCGATGAACGCCAAGGTCGCATTGGATAGCGAACGCCTCCAAGAATGCATCCGTACCTACACGTGTTGGGTATTGTGGCTGACCGTGTTCGTAGGTGTTTTGGCAGTTGTCACGACAGTCTGTACAGTGATGACGACATGCGCCTCGATTCAAAGACAAGCGGAAGCAGGTAGGTCAGGTGGAACCTGACAGGTGGGCGTGTGTCGGAGGCGTGCCGGGCCGCGTGGCTTGGCGGAACGGGTGGCCGGGTTGGTTGTCAGAGGGAACACGCATGCACTTGCACGTTCGTGGATTCCCGTCTGCACGGCGGTGATGGCGGTGGGGTTGCGCTGCACAAGTGCGGCGAGGACCGGTGATCGGCGAAGACCCTTCCTCACGGTCGGGGCTCGGTGCAGGCATGACGACGGTGCGGTCGCGCTGCACGCGGGCCGGGTGCCGTGGTCCAGAGGTTGGCTTTGCAACCGGCGGGCCACGATGAGCGCGCGGCCGTTGTCCAGCGTCAATTGATCCCGCACCGCGCGCTCGCGTGGCCGGCGCTCCCCGCCTTCGATCCAACTCAGGCCAGGGAGCCTCGCTTCGACCACGGCACCCGCGAAGACCGGTGATCGGCGAAGACCCTCCCTAACGGTCGGGGCTCGGTGCAGACGTGACGGCGGTGCGGTCGCGCTGCACGCGATGCCGGGTGCCGTGGTCCAGAGGTTGGCTTTGCAACCGGCGGGCCACGTTGAGCGCGCGGCCGTTGTCCAGCGACAATTGATCCCGCGCCGCGCGCTCGCGTGGCCGGCGCTCGCGGAGCCTCGCTTCGACCACGGCACCCGAGAAGGCCGGTGATCGGCGAAGACCCTCCCTCACGGTCGGGGCTCGGTGCATTTATCATTCCCTTCGTGCACTTCGTGTCCTTCGTGGTCAACGTTCGACGCACCCGCGCGGATGACCCCACGCCTACCATGAACCCCACGACCCGTAACACGAGGCTGCCTGCTCGCATGTCCACGCACACGTTCATCGCTGACTTTGAGAACTCGCAGTACCTTGATGGGATCTACTGCATCTACAACGCCCAGTTGGGTCAGACCAAGGCCGGCAAGCCGTATCTCAAGGCCCTGATCCGCGACAAAAGCGGCCAGATCGCCGCGCGCATGTGGAACATCACCGAGCAGCAGTTCAAGTGCCTGCCCACCAACGGCTTTGTGTGGCTCGAAGGCCAGACTCAGCCCTACCAGGGCGAGCGGCAGCTCATCGTTATGGACATCCGGCCCGTCGAGGTCGCCGCCGAAGACCTGCCCAACCTGCTCCCGGCGACGACCAAAGACGTCGAGAAGATGACCGACGACCTGCTCGCGCTGCTCGAGACGCTCCAGCACCCGGCGATCCGCGCCCTGATCAACGAGTACCTCACCGATGAGCAGTTGATGGATTCGTTCCGCTGCTCGCCGGCCGCGGTGTCGATGCACCACGCGTATCTCGGCGGGCTGCTCGAGCACACGCTGCAGCTGTGCACGCTGGCGGACCGCATGCTGCCGCTGTATCCCAAACTCAATCGCGATCTGGTCATCGCCGGGCTGTTCCTGCACGACCTGGCCAAATGCATGGAACTCTCGTACGAATACGGCTTCACCTACACGACCGAAGGGCAGCTGGTGGGCCACATCGTGCTCGGCTCGCTCATGCTCCAGCGCAAGGCCGATGCGGTCAAAGCGCGCGGCGGGCCGGAACTGCCGCCTGCAGCGCTGCTCGTGCTGCACCACATCATTCTCAGCCACCACGGCATCCCCGAGTACGGCGCGGCGAAGGTGCCCTCGACGCCCGAGGCGATCTTCGTCTCGCGCCTGGATGAACTCGACGCCAAGACGCAGATGGGCATCGACAACGCCCGCCCGGAGGTGGGGATGGTCACCGACGCCGACTCGGATTTCACCGACAAGGTCTGGGCCCTGGATACCCGGCTGTATCGGCCCGACCCGCTGGCGTAGGCCGGCCTCAACCGCCCGAGCGGCTGGCCGGGCCCGTGGGAAATCTGCTCCCGCAGCGCGAAAAAACTCGCGCAATTCCCCGGATTTCTTCCCACATTCCCGGCAAATCGGGTATATTTCAGGCCAGACTCTGAGCGCCGGCCTGTGCCGGGCGCAACAGAAGGGCGGAGGCGCCGTCGTGGGGGCCTCCGCCTTTGTTTTTGGTCCGTTCGAATCGTCCGGGCTCGCCGAGAGCCGGCGGCTTAGCGCATCAGGACGACGACCTCGACGCGGCGGGACTGGGCCTTACTGCCCTTGGGCTCATTGGGCCCGTAGCCGGCGACGTACATCCGCTTGCTGTCCACGCCCTTGCTGACGAGGTAGTCCTTGACGGCCATGGCCCGCTCGCAGGCGAGGCGGTCGTTGGTCTTCCACTCGCTCTTTTTGATGGGGTCGGTGTCGGTGTGGCCGGCGATGCGGATCGTGTGGCCGGCGTACTCGCTGTTGAGCACGCGGGCGACCTGGTCGAGCGAGGACTTGGCGGCGGACTTGAGCGTGACCTTGCCCGAGTCAAAGAGCAGATCGCCTTCCACGACGGCGGCCATCTCGCCGGGCCGCGCCTCGCCGGACACGCCGCTGATGCCCTCAAAGCCGGTGCGCTGCGGCTGGGCTGCGGGCTTGCTCTGGAGGTCCTGGACCTGCTGGCGGTAGCGGCTGGCTTCGGAGGCCAGTTCAGAGCGCTGCCGCTCTGCGGACTGGAGGGCGTCTTCGGTTTGCGCCAACTGGTCGCGCAGGCCGGCGTTTTCATCCAGCAGGCGCGCGTTTTCTTCCTTGAGGCTGTTGTTGCAGCCGGTCAGGCCCATCGCCACCGCGAGGAGCCCGGCCATTCCCATCACCCTGAAAATGCTTCGCATCGACCCGTTCCTTTCCTGATCTCTGGTGCGGTCTGAGTATCGTCATTCAGGCTCGAAGTTCAACAAAGGCGCATCATCAATAGCGAATTCGCCGGGCGAGTCCAGCATGGGCGCGCCGGTGGAGCGGAAATCAAGGCAGATTCACGGGAACCTTCAGAATCGCCTCGAGGACGACCTCGATCCACTTGTCGCCGATGATGACCACCACCGCCGCCAGTGCGATCCACGGCCCATACGGAATGTAGCGGGCAAAGCCCTTGAGCCAGCGGCTCAGCGCCGTGCCGATGAGCATGCCCGTGATGGCCAGGAACGGCGCCAGGAAAAATACGAGGATCGGATCGACCCACCCCAGGACCGCGCCCACGCAGGCGAGCATGTGGGCATCGCCCAGGCCCATGGCCTCCTTGCCGAATGCCACGGTCCCCGCCAGGCGGAAGAGCCAGATGAGCCCGGCGCCGACGAGGTAGCCCATCAGCGACCCGCCCAACGAGCCCGCCCAGAGCGGCAGGGCGGCGCCCGACCAGTGCGAGCCGATCTTCAGCCCCAGCAGCAGGCCGAGCACAATCGGGCCGAGGAAGTCCAGTTCCCACTCCAGTTCGCGCCGGGGGTGCGGGTAATCGATGATCTCATCATCTTCCTTGATGTAGAGATCGAAATCGAGGAAGGAGTAGCGCAACTGGTTGAGGCGGATCAGCGCGGTGGAGATGACGATGCCCGCAGCGCCGCCCAGCGCCGCGGCCAGGCCCGCCGGGCCGACCAGCGGAATGGTCCACGCGCCAAGGTCGATGCCATCCGTGCCCGCGGGCATCTGCGAGAGCGGCAGGCGCAGTTCGCCGCCGGGCCAGATCGGCATGATGGCGTGCACAAGCAGGGCCGGCAGCGTGACGGCCCAGGTGAGTTCGATGGGAATCGTGTAGGTCCGCAGGTCGATGATCGTCATCGCCAGCAGCGCCGAGAAAAGAATGCAGTAGAGCAGCGGGATGGGCCACGTGGCGCTGAGCCCGGGAAAGCGGCCGAGGTAGGCCGGCAGCAGTTCGCCGATGTACGGCGCCGACGGCAGGACCATGTAGCCCAGCACAAAGATGAGCGTGAACACCGTGCCGCACAGCGCCTCGATGAGCGGGTACTGGATGCTGATGGGCGCGCCGCAATGGCCGCAGCGGCCGCGCAGGCGGATCCACCCGACCACCGGCAGGTTCTCGTACCAGCGCAATCGCGCGTTGCACACCGGGCAGTGCGAGGGCGGCGAGATGATGTTCTGCCGCGCCGGCAGGCGGAAGATGACGACGTTGAGAAAACTCCCGACGATCGCGCCCAGCGCAAACACAAACGGCACGTAAACGAGTTGGTAGATCCAGAACGGCCGGAGATACGCGTCAATGCCGCTCATCGATCGGACTCGTCCTCGTCTTCACACGCTTCATCGACCGCCCCGGCTGCGGACGCCGCGCTCTCGTCGGCGCTGGCCTTGAGATGCTCAATCTTCTGTTCCGCCTGGCTGATGATGGAGCGGCAGCGCTTGAGCAGCGCCACGCCGCGCTCGTAATCCGCCAGCGCCTGCTCAAGCGGCGTGTGGCCCGATTCCATCTGGTCGATGATGAGTTCGAGTTCCGCCACCGCCTGCTCGTAGTTGAGCGTCTCGGCTGCGGGCGGCTCGGAAGCGGCATTCTTGCGCTTGGACATGGGATCGACTCTACCGGAGGTGATCGAACAGTTCCATCTGGTTCGGCGGCGCCGCGCCCCGCCGCGTGCGCCGTCGGGGTGGAGCGCCATGGGGCTGTGTGGGAGAGCCGGCTGCCGGCTTGGGAGGCCGCAGTGCCGAGCCGGTCACTTCGCTTTCGATCGTGCCGTCGGAGACGTTGGTGAGCAGCCGCTGTCCGGGGCCGGCATCGGCCACCGAGCGGATGACCGTGCCATCGGGCTTGTGCGTGATCGAATAACCCCGCGCCAGCACGCGCCGCGGATCGACGCTGCGCAGCGTGGCCTGCGCCCGATCGAGACGATTGCCCGCTCTGCCGAGGGAGTCGGCCGCCGCGCGATGCAGGGCCTGCGCCAGCAGCCCAGGTTGCGGGCGCCGCTGACTGATGGCGTGTGCGGCGGCGGCGTGCAGGCGATGCGCCGCCAGGCCGAGGCGGCGGCTGCGCTCGATGATGACGCGATCCGGCCTCAGCGGCCCGAGGCGCAGAGCCAATCGATGGGTCCGCATCGCGCGATCGTGCAGCGCCTCGCGCCCGCCCGTGCACAGCGCCGTCTTCAGCGCGTGCAGGTGCTGAGCCGCGTAGCGCAGGCGGTGGCGCAGATGCAGCGCGAGGCGCAGCTCGCTCTGGTCGATCTGGGCGAGCAGTTCACGCTGATCCGGCGCCAGGCGCATGGCCGCCTGCGTCGGCGTGGCGCAGCGCAGATCGGCGACGAGTTCGGCGATGGTCGTGTCGGTCTCGTGCCCGATTGCCGCCACCGTCGCAATGGGGCAGGTCCGCAGGGCCTCGGCGACGATGCGCTCGTTGAACGCCCAGAGATCTTCGATCGAGCCGCCGCCGCGCGTCAGCAGCAGCGCATCGACGCGCAGGCGGGCGTGGTGCTTTGAGATGTGCCGGATGGCGCGGGCGATTTCGCCCGCCGCCTGCGCGCCCTGCACGCGGACATCGACGACGAGAATCTCCACGGCGGTGCAGCGGCGGCGCATGGTGTCGAGGCAGTCCTGCAGCGCAGCGCCCCTGGCCGAGGTGATGATCGCCACGCGGCGGGGGAACATCGGCACCGGCTTCTTGCGATCAACGTCGAAGTAGCCCAGGGCCCGCAACTCTTCGCACAGCGCACGGAAACGGAGTTCGAGCGCTCCGGCCCCGACGGGTTCGAGCGCATCGACGTACAACTGCGTCTGCCCCTGCGGGCCGTAGTGCTGGATCGCGCCTCTGGCGACGACCGACAGACCGTCTTTGGCGTCGAAGCCGAACTTGCTCGCCTTGCTCGCCCAGGCGACGCACTTGAGCACCGCCGTCTCGTCTTTGAGTGAGAAATACCAGTGCCCGCGGCGCGAGAGATTGCTGATCTCACCGACCACGCTGACTTTGCGCGGCAGGCGGTCGATGAGCGCCTGGTTGATGAGTTCAGTGATCTGCGAGACACTGAGCGGCGCCTCGCCGCCGGCGCGCTTGGGCGCCTTGGCTTCGCCCCCGCGCACGCGATCAGGATCGAAAGGCAGTCGTGACATTATCTTCTGCCACAAAGACGCACAGAAGGCTCAGAAGGAAAAGGCAGATCAAAGAGCATTTTTCTTTTGCGCCTTGCGTGCCTCTTCGCGGCTGATCTCAACCGAACAGCTTGTCGTGCGCTTCCTGGTATTTGGCGATGGTGTTGCGCACGATGTCTGCAGGAATCTCCGGGCCCGGCGGGCTCTTGTCCCACTTGCCTGCGGCCACCAGCGTTTCGAGATGGTTGCGCACGTACTGTTTGTCGAAACTCTCCTGGTCCCGGCCCGGCTCATACTTGTCCAGCGGCCAGAAGCGGCTGCTGTCGGGCGTGAGCACTTCGTCGATGAGCAGCAGTTCATCGGTGACGTTGCCCTTGGCGTCGATGGCATGGCCGAACTCGAATTTCGTGTCGGCGATGATGATGCCGCGCGCTTTCGCGTAGTCGTGGGCCTGCTTGTAAAGATCGAGGGTGATCTTGCGCAGGCGGGTCATGAGTCCTTCGCCGACGAGTTCGCAGGCGCGTTCGAAGGTGATGTTCTCGTCGTGGCCGACGTCTTCCTTGGTCGCCGGCGTGAAGATCGGCTCGGGCAGTTTGTCGCACTGTCTCAGTCCGGCGGGCAGGCGGATGCCGCAGACGGTGCCGTCCTTCTTGTACTCTTTCCAGCCCGAGCCGGTGATGTAGCCGCGCGCGACGCACTCGATGAGCACGACCTTGCTGCGCCGGCAGACCATGATGCTGCCATCCAGCGCCCGGCGGTCTGCTTCCGACACCGGCAGGTCAGCGCTCGAGGTGCTGAGCACGTGGTGCTTGACGCCAAGCGCGGCCTGCTTCTCGATCCAGCGGAACCACTTCATGCTGATGGAGGTGAGCAGCCGGCCCTTGCCGGGAAAGGCCGTGGGCATGACGACGTCGTAGGCGCTGAGGCGATCGGTGGCGACGATGAGCAGGCGCGGCCGGCCGGCCGAGTCGGCGGGGAGTTCGTAGATGTCGCGGACCTTGCCCTGGCGACGGTTCGGAAGAGGGAGATCGGTCTTGTAGAGTGCGTTGGTCATGGGGGAAATGTATGCCTCGACCGGGCGCGCGGCCCGCCGCCTTGCCGCCAAGGCAAACGGCGTGCCGGGAAAGGGCCGGCGGCGCAGCGCCGGCGAAGAAAGTGCGCGGCAAAAGCCGTGCCGCGCACGCTGGCGCACCAGTCAGCGCAACCTTGTGCGCTCGCGGCGAGCGGGTTCGTGCGGAAAACTGACCGCGCCCGTGCGCGCCTTGACGCACCTTTGACCCATCTTGCCAGATCGAGGTCGAAACCTCACCGATTCTCAGCGATTCTCATCGAGTTCCGCGCGCCGGACGAGCGTATGAACGAGTTTTCATGCGGTTTTGAGAGCACCAGCGCACAAAGCGCGCCGACCCCGGTGCGCCGGTGTGCGCGATGCGACTGGAGGCAACGGCAAGTGAATGCGTGCGCACCAGCACGCGCTCCGGTCCCGGGGTCGGGCGACCGCGCTTCGGCGAACGTGCGAGTCCTGCCCGGCACTCCATCAACGTCCGGAATTGAGACAGATGTCGAGGGTTGTCAGAGATGAACCGCACTCGGGACACCGGGCCACCGTTCCCTCGATGTGCCGCAAACTCTTCAACGAGTACCCGCACACGAGGCATGGCTGATCTTCGACGATCCGCTGCGCGTAGAGCGAACCTGGAACTTTCCACGTACTCGAGCCGACACGATCACAGCGAGTACGACCACACCAACAAACAGCAGGATCGCTCCGGGCCCAGCCTTCACGAGCACGAGAATCTGAAACAGAATGAGAGCGGCCAGGACGGATGCCGGTGCGCTCACTCTGCCCAAGATGAACCGGCCCCACCTGGACCCATACGCCGGCTCGCGAGACAACCGAATCCGCAGGAACGGCGCGTATGCCTGGGTACAGTTGATTGAACGAAACTGATCGACGTATCGCATCGGTATCCACAGGTTCGGCAATCCCGCACGTTCTCGGATCTTTGCAGGCTCAATGCGATTCGGAAACTTCGACAGCGCGTATTCCGGGCGAAGCGGCAGCACTGGCGCGTCGCTCAGCAACCGAAGATGAGCGAGCATCGCTTCGGCAGCGCCTCGCTCTGAGTCGATCGGCAGGCGAAGGAGAGCATCGCAGGCGATCGCCAGCACCGCGAACGCGAATGGAGTGGCGAGGAATATGAACGGCCCCTTCTTGGCAAGGTGCAACACACATCCAAGGGCGACGCTGATCCCCAATATGGCGAAGATAAAGAAGATCGAGATAAGCACCGGCGACCGCCACCACCAAGGGCCGTACTCGCGACGGTAGGCAGTCACTCGCTCCCGGAGCCACGCAGGGTCGAGGTCGTCGATCGTTATCTCGTGGCTGCCGCTTGATGGAGAGAAAGGCGCCGTCTCCTCGTCGCCGCCTGCCGCACACTGGTCCGAGTTCGTTTGCACTCGCTCCATCCGGGGTGATCGTAACCGCTTGCCAGACGAGAGAGACCAGGGCGTCTGTCTCACAAGCCTTGGCCCCTGCGCGGCTACAATCGGTTGCCCGGCCGATGCCGGGGTCCGCGCGGGCCCGGTTCGGCTCACCGCGACCATCCCAGACGGCTGGAGCGTTCCTGGATGCTTGTGTATTCCGTTTACGACGGACAACAACCCGCCGCCGAATTCCCCTTGCAGCAGGCTCACCTCATCGGCGCCAACGACATCGGCGTGCAGGGCGATGTCACCTTCCGCGAGGGCATGATCCAGTGCGACAAGCGCTCGCCTGAGTCCGCCTCGCTCGTGCTGCTCATCGACGCCGGCGAGCACGGCCGACTCATGCTGCCGACCTGCCTGCTGCCCGATCGGGATGAGCCTTACCTGCTCTACCTCGAACTCGCCCGGCACCGCATCAAGATGTTTCTGGTCAAACTCGAAGACTGGATGCTCTTCGAACTCGAAGAAGACCATCCCATCATCAGGCAGTGGGCCGCGGCACGCGATCTTTTCACGCAGGCGCTGAGCCTCGAATCGACCGAGCCACCCAAGGCGCAGGAACTCGCCCGCCAGGCGCTCATCCAGGCCATCGCCGCGGGCGAGAAGCTGACGTTCATGCACGCGGACATCCTGCTGGCCAAGCGTTTCGCCAATCGCGGCGAGCCGGCGCCGGCGCTGGGCGTGCGGACGTATCAGAGCCAGTTCGCCGAGCCGCTTACCGAGATCATCACGCGCGACTTTGACTTCATCTCGGTGCCGATCCGCTGGCGCGAAGTGGAGCCGGAGGAAGGCGAGTACGACTGGAGCAAGTACGACCGGTGGATCGAGTGGGCGGGCAAGAGCAAGTTCCCCGTCATGCTCGGGCCGATCATCGACTTTCGCGCCCTGAGCGTGCCGGAGTGGCTCTACATCTGGGAGCACGACTACGACACGCTCTACGACCTGCTGCACGAGCACATCGAGGCCATCGTCAAGCGCTACCGCTCGTCGGTGTCGATCTGGAACATCGCCTCGTCGCTGCACATCAATGAGAGTTTCACGCTGGCGTACGACCAGTTGATGGATCTGACGCGCATGGCGACGGGGCTGGTCAAGACGCTGCACCCGCAGGGGCGGACACTCGTCGAAGTGACCGAGCCCTTCGGCGAATACTTTTCGGGCCATCCGCGCTCGGTGCCGCCGATCGTCTACGCGGAGATGATCGCACAGTCGGGCTTCAAACTCGACATGGTGGGGATCAACCTGCAGTTCGGCCATCATCAGCGCGGGCAGGCGACGCGCGACTTCATGCAGATCAGTTCGATCCTCGACACGCTGCTGTTTCTCGAGTTCCCGGTGGTGGTCACGGGAATGGGCGGACCCAGCCATCGGCCGGCGCGGAACGCGAAGGCGCAAGCGGTTGCGGGGGAAGAAGGCAAGAGCAGCGCGGAGGCTGCGGGCGAAGAGCCGGACGCGGCGGGGTACTATCGCGAGCCGTGGACGCCGGTGCGGCAGGCGGAGTGGCTGCGCAAGGCGATGTCGATCGCGCTGAGCAAGCCGTTTGTCGAGTCGGCGGTGTGCCACGAATTGTTTGACCACCAGTCGGCGGAACTGCCGGGTGCGGGGCTCATCTCATCGATGGGCCGCCCGAAGCCGGCGCTGACGGCCATGGGCGATGTGCACCGCGAACTGCGGCGGCGCGTGCTGCGCTGCTCGTTGCCGAGCGAGCGCGACTGGGTCGTCAGCGTGCCCGCCGAGGATGAGCCGTGACGGCCGAGGGGCCCAGCGGCGCGATGCCGGTGCAGTGGGCGGCGGCGGCGGGGGTGCTGCTGATCCTGGCGTGCGCCATGGCCTGGCTTGCTGCATCGCGTCCGATTCACGTGTCAACCATGGCCACCGGCAGCGCGCCGATCGCGCCGCCCGACATGCGGCTGGATCTGAACGCCGCGAGTGCGGCGCAACTTCAGGCGCTGCCGCGCATCGGCCCGGCGATGGCCGAGCGCATCGTCGCCGACCGCGAGGCGAACGGGCCGTTCAGGTCTCTCGAAGATCTGCAGCGCGTCAACGGCGTCGGCGATCGCACGGTCGAACTCATTGCGCCGCATGTGTTTGTCTCCCCCGCTGAGGCAGGTCGTTAGCGCGCGCGATTGTTGTTTGGATGAGCGGGCGCGGTTGACTCGACGCGCGCGGTCCACTTTGATGACGCCTTGACTTCTTGCGCGGGCAATCGACCGATGTCCGGGCGAGCGCGCGAGGGGCGACAGTGGCGCTTCGGTAAACAACCGGTTGCCGCAGGAGCGGCTGAAAGGGGATCAGGATGAAGTTGCGCGCTATCAGCAGGTGTGCGGGAGTGCTCGGAGGCGCGGCCGTCTCGACGGCGGCGCTGGGCCAGGCGTACACCGTGACCGATCTGAACATGACCAACGCTTACGGCATCAACAACAACGGGCAGGTGTGCGGCAGCACGCTGAACTATCGACCCGGCCGCTGGACCAACGGAATCGTTCTCGACCTGGGCACCTTTGGCGGATCGGAGGGATACGCCGACAAGATCAACGACTCCGGGCACGTGTGCGGCGCGGCTGATCTGTCCAACGGCAACCGCGTCGCGTTCTTCTACGATGGATCGCTGCACAACCTCGGCACGCTCGGCGGAACGGAGAGCGACGGCCGCGCGCTGAATAACTCCGGCATCATCGTCGGCGGCGCGTGGACCGGCGGCAATGCACTGTTCCGGCCGTTCCGATACCAGAACAGTCAGATGGTCGATCTCGGCAGTTTCGGCGGCACCTATTCGGCCGCGGAGGGCATCAATGACTTCGGCGTGATCGTCGGCTGGTCAGACTACAACAACGTCAGCAGCCGGCGCGCATTCCGCTACGAGAACAACCAGATGGTGGACCTCGGCACGCTCGGCGGAATCAGCGTGGCCAATGACATCAACAACGGCGGCCGCATTACCGGTTACTCCGAGAACGCGCAGGGGCGGGCCCGGGCGTTCGTGTACACGAACAACCAGATGTACAACCTCGGCGTGCTGCCGGGCGAGAACACGAGTTACGCCGACGCGATCAATAACAAGAACCAGATCGTCGGCCGCAGCGGCGGAGACGTTGCGACGATCTACCAGCCGACGGGCCCCAAGAACCTCAATGACTTCATCGCGCCCAACTCCGGCTGGAACCTGCGCCGGGCCCAGGACATCAACGACAGCGGACAGATCGTCGGTCTGGCGTACAAGAACGGTCAGAACCGCGCGTTTCTGCTGACGCCGATTCAACTGCAGCTGGCCAATCCCGTGCCGGGCCTGCCGGGCCAGAACAACACGTTCACCATCAGCGCGTGCACGCCAGGGCGGCGCGTGTATCTCACCTACAGCCTGCAGGCGGGATCGACGAACATTGAAACCTACTGCTACGGCGTGTCGCTCGATCTCCGTCAGCCGGTGGTGGCCGGCAGCGCCGTCGCCAACGGCAACGGCGTGGCGATGTTCGTGGGTTTCACGCCCAACGCCGCGGCGGGCCGCACGGTGCGCTACCAGGCGCTTGAACTCGACAGTTGCCGCAAGACCAATCGCGTGGACTGGACGTACTGAAGCATCCACGAGATTCTGACTGACCCAGGGGCCGGGCTCGACTTGAGTCCGGCCCTTTGTTTATCGCGTTGATTCACCCCGCCTGCGGATATTCATCGAGGCGGAAAGCGCGGATCTTCTTGTAGAGCGTGGTGCGATTGATGCCCAATTGAGCCGCGGTCTGGTTGCGATTCCAGTTGTTGGTGTTCAGCGCTGCGAGGATGATGCGGCGCTCCTGTGCCTCGAGCGCTTCGGCCAGAGTCTGGCCGTTCCACGGGATCGGATCGCCGTCTTCATGCCGGTGGTGGAGTAGCGCCATCTGGCCGGGGCGGTTCTCCACCACCGTCGGCGGAAGATCTTCGACGCCGACTTTCGGCCCGTGACAGAGCACCACGGCCCGCTCGACGATGTTCTCGAGTTCGCGCACGTTGCCGGGGTAGGAGTAGCGCTGCAGCGCCGCCATCGCGTCCGGACTGAAGCCGAGGATCTCGCGTCCCGCAGCGCGGCTCTGTTTTTCGAGAAAGTGTCCGGCGAGCACGGGCACGTCGGTGAGGCGGTCGCGCAGCGGCGGGAGTTCGATCTTCACGACGTTGATGCGGTAGTAGAGGTCCTGGCGGAACTGCCCGTGCGCGACGAGTTGCTCGAGAGGCTCGTTGCTCGCGAGGACGACGCGCACATTGACTTCGACCGTTTTCGTCGAGCCGACGGGCTCGAAGCGCTTCTCCTGCAGCACGCGGAGCAGTTTGAGTTGCATGCCCGGCGACGCGGAGTTGATTTCGTCGAGGAAGATCGTTCCGCCGTCGGCGGCGAGGAAGCGGCCGACCTTATCGGCGTGCGCGCCGGTGAAGGCGCCCTTGACGTGGCCGAAGAGTTCCGATTCGAGCAGCGTCTCGGGGATCGACCCGCACGAAATCTCGATGAAGGGCTTGTCGCGCAGCGGCGATCGCTGATGGATCGCCCGGGCGATGAGGCTCTTGCCGGTGCCGGACTCGCCGGTCATCAGCACGCTCGTCTTCGTCGGCGCCACGGCCTCGACGAGGTCGTAGATCCGCTGCATGCGCGGGTCGCGGCCGACGATGTTGTCGAGCGCAAAGCGGTCATCGAGTTGCCGGCGCAGGTGATGATTCTGAGAGATCAGCGCCCCATGGCGCATCGCCTTATCGAGCAGCGCGAGCAGTTCCTCTTCGACCAGCGGGTGCGTGAGGTAGTCGAATGCGCCGAGTTTGATGGCGTTGACGGCGGCCTCGATCGTGCCGTAAGCAGTGAGCACGATGACGACGACGTCGGGGTGGCGGCCGCGGATGCGGCGGAGCAGCTCGGTGCCGTCGGTGCCGGGAAGGTTGAGATCAGTAATCACGAGGCCAAACGGCCGCGCGGCGCGGTCATCCTGCGGCCGCTCGGCGTCGGCGAGGGCGGCCAGCGCCTCCTGTGCATTCAGCGCCGTCGCCGTGTCATACGCGTGCGTGCGCAGCACCTCCCGCAGGCCTTCACAGGCGATGGGGTCATTGTCCACGACGAGGATGCGCGGCGGTGAATCGGAGGCAGTCATGGGGGCTGGTCGTTCCTCAGGCGGCGTTGGCAATGGGCTGGCGCTCGGTCTGCTGGCGAGCGATCTCCACAATCGGAATGGCGGCGCTGCGCATTTCGCTCAGCAGGGCGGTCAGGTGCCCCAGCGGCGGCGAAGGCCCGGCCGAATCGGCGCGGCTGCCGCTGCGGACGCTGGATACCGATGCCCCGACCCGCGAGAGGCGGATCATGCACCCGGACGGCGGCAGCGTGTCGCATGGCGGCAACATGTCCATGAGGCGGATCGGCCATCGGCGCGCTCGACTGAAGCTCCATGTTGCCGAATCGCAACACTGGGGATGCAACCGCCAGCGCCGCGCAAAAACGCGGTGCCGGATACCTGTTCCGCGGGGCTGGTCAGGCAGCGTCGTTGGAGATGTTGCCCGAGCCGCCCTCGCCGCGATCTGCCGGCTTCTCGAGCGGCTGGCCACGCTCATCCGTGAGCGGGTGGCCCTTGAGATCGGTGATGACGGGAATCGGATGCTCTTTCTCGTGGGCTGCGAGGGCCTTTTCGAGGCGCTGCTGGTCCTTGGCGTCGAGCTTTGTCCAGGCGCCGCGGCCGCGGCACTTGGGAAACGCCGAGCAACTGAGCCAGGGGCCGCGCTTGCCGCTGCGCAGATTCAGCGACTCGCCGCACTTGGGGCAGGGCAGGTTGGTCGTATACGGCGGCGGCTGCGGCGCGACGGGGCGCTCTTTCTTGTCGAGCTTCAGAATGCCGTCGCAGTCGGGATATCTCGTGCACCCCAGGAACGCGCCGAAGCGCCCGGTGCGCTTGTTCATCGGTGCGCCGCACTTGGGGCAGGCGACGTCCACCGGCTCGATCTTGCGCGGCCGGCCCTCTGCATCGATCGGCGAGGCGTAGTCGCAGTCGGGATAGCGTGAGCAACTGAGGAAGCGGCCGTTCTTGCCGAAGCGGTAGACGGTGGGCGCGCCGCACTTCTCGCAGCGGATGTCATCGGGCGCGGGTTCGATTTCCGCCTTGGCGTGCTTGAGCGTCTCGTGCGCTTCTTCAAGTCGCACGCTGAACGGGCCGTAGAACTCGTCGAGCACGGCAACCCAGTCCACCTCGCGCGACTCGATGCGGTCGAGTTCGCCTTCCATCTCGCGCGTGAAGCCGAGGTTGAGAATATCGGGGAACGCCTCGACGAGTTTGTCGGTAACGACTTCGCCCAGGTCGGTCGCAAAGAAGCGGCGCTCGCGCTGCTCGACGTACTTGCGATCCTGAATGGTCTGGATGATCGCCGCATAGGTGGAGGGCCGACCGATGCCCTCCTCTTCGAGCGTCTTGACGAGCGAGGCTTCGGTGTAGCGCGGCGGCGGGCTGGTGAACTTCTGCAGCGGCTTGAGATCGAACGGGCCGAGGTGATCCTTCTCCTTCATCGCCGGCAGCGTCTGCTCGTCGGAAGCGATGGGCACGCCGGCCACCTTCAGGAACCCGTCGAAAACGAGCACGCGCCCGGTGGATTTGAAGACGAGGCCCTGGTCTCGCAGGGGGCTCGAGAGCACCGCCGTGGAATCCCACTGGGCCGGCGTCATCTGGCAGGAGACGAACCGCTCCCAGATGATGCGGTAGAGTTTCGCCTGATCGGCGCTCAACGAGGCGGCGACCGAGTCGGGGTGGATGCTCACGTCGGTGGGGCGGATGGCTTCGTGGGCTTCCTGCGCCGCCTTGTTCGAACTGCTGTAGAAGTTGGGGTTGTCAGGCAGGTACTTGTCGCCGAACGTCGAGCCGATGTACCGCCGTGCCATGTTGATCGCTTCGCCCGACAGGTGCGTCGAGTCGGTGCGCATGTAGGTGATGAGGCCGACCGTGCCGTGGCGCGGCAGATCGACGCCTTCGTACAACTGCTGCGCGATGCGCATGGTGCGCTGCGCTCCGAAGCCCAGGCGGGTCGAGGCGGCCTGCTGCAGGGTCGAAGTGATGAACGGCGCGCCGGGGCGCGATGTGGTGCGCTTTGTTTCGATCGAGGTAATGACGAAATCGCCCGGGTCGGTCGCGCCGACGAGTTCGACGAGGTTCGCCGCCGGTCCCTTGCCCTTCTCATCGCGCTTCTCGATGCGGTCGGTCAGCGCAAAGCCGGCGCGCTCGGCGATCTTCAGCGCCGTTTCCGCGTCGCCGATCTCCGGCTTGCCGCCGTCGATTTCGAAGAGGTCGGCACGGAATGCATGCTGCTTGGCCAGCCAGGCGTTCTGAGCCTTGATGGTCGGCGGGTTGCCCTTTTCATCGAGTTTGCCCACGAACGCCATCCACTGCTGGGCGATACTCGACAGTCTGTCGCGCTGCGTGGTGAGGCGGACGCTCAGGTTCCAGTACTCGTCCGGTATGAACGCGCGAATCTCCCGCTCGCGCTCGACGACAAGACGCACCGCGACGGACTGGACACGGCCGGCGCTCAGGCCGCGCGCGACCTTCTTCCAGAGCAGCGGCGAAACCTGGTAGCCGACGATGCGGTCGAGAATCCGCCGCGCCTGCTGCGCGTTGACGCGGTCTTCGTCGATCGGGTGCGGATGTTCGAACGCGCGTTTGACTTCGCTGCGGGTGACGGCGTTGAACACGACGCGCTTGGCGTCGCGGGATTCGATGCCCAGTTCCTGCGCGAGGTGCCAGGCGATCGCCTCGCCCTCGCGATCAAGGTCGGTGGCGAACCAGACGTCGGCGGCGTGGCGGGCGGCTTTCTTGAGTTCGCTGATCGTCGTCTTCTTGCCGGGCAGGATTTCGTAGGTGGGCTTGAAGCGATGCTCGAGATCGACCCCGGGCACCGGCTGCTTGACGCCCTTGGGAGACTTGTTGGGCAGGTCGCGCACGTGTCCTACGGAGGCTTTGACGACGTAGTCCGGGCCGAGATACTGGTTGATGTTGCGCGCCTTGCTGGGCGACTCGACAATCACCAGGTGCTTGCCCTTGGCGTCTACGGCGGCGCCGTTGTTGGATCGGGAGGATGATTTCGACTTGGTCTTTTTGGCCATCTCAGTGGTCTTTGTCTGTCGATCCGAGGGTACTCCGCTGCCCGCCGGCGCGGCGGGAGGCGGAGGAAGGGCTGCAATCGGGGGGATTTCGTACCCCAAGGCAGTCGGCTGGTCAAGTGGCATACCTTTAATGCAACTGGGCCGCCGCTGCGGTGAGAGTGATAGCCTCAGGCGCGAGGGTCTGTTCGGGGCGGATTGCCGCCGGCGCGGGCGGTTATGAAACTAAGTGCCTGTGCTGCAATATCTTGCGCCGAGAGCGATTCGCACGCAATCCAGCAAGAATCAGGGTACACCCGGAAACTCTTGAGCCACGTTCGCTGCTTGCGGGCGAAGCGCCGCGTCTCGATCTTGATCTGTTCGACGGCGTCAGCGAGATTCGCGTTCCCTTCCAGAGCAGACAGCAATTGCTTGTAACCGAGTGCCTCTCGCGCCTGCGGTCCGAGCCGCCCGGCGGCGTGCAGGGCCCTCACCTCGTCGACCAGGCCGGCCTCCAGCATCGCCTTCACCCGCGCGTTGATGCGGCGGTTGATTGATTCCGCAGGCCAGTCAAGGCCGATGAGCAGCACATCGCTCCGGCGCGGGCTGCCGCTCCATTGCGACTGCCACTGGCTCAGCGGAGTCCCGGTGGCGCGGTGCACCTCGAGGGCCCGCGTGAGACGCTTGCGGTCGTTGCGGTGAATGCGCTGCGCGCTGGCCGGATCGACGCGCGCGAGTTCGGCGTGCAGTTCTTCGATGGACCAGCCGGCGAGTTGGGCGCGCAACGCTTCATCGGGCGGCGGGCCTTCAAAGAGGCCCTCGAGAAACGCCTTGACGTAGAGGTTCGTCCCGCCGACGATGATCGGCCAGCGGCCGCGAGTGCGGGATTCCGCGATGCACCGTTCGGCCGACTTGAGCCAGTCGTCCACGGAAAACGGCTCATCCGGCTCGACCCCGTCGATGAGGTGGTGGGGGATGAGTTGCTGTTCTTCGCGAGTCGGCTTGGCGGTGCCGATGTCCATGCCGCGATACACCTGCATCGAGTCAGCACTGATGATCTCGCCGCCGCCGGGCAGGTGCTGCGCGAGCGACAGCGCCAGGCCGCTCTTGCCGCCTGCAGTGGGTCCGACGATGAGGATGACCGGGCGCTGCTCGGTCGTCATGGCCAATCCTATGAGTTGAACGGTGCAGTCGGGGCTCAATGGCGCGCGGCGGATTCAGAGGCGGCCGGCGCTGCGGCGTGGTGCGGCGCGGCTGCGCTTGATGAGCGCAGTTGTACCGCCGCGTCGCCGGCGGCGATGAGCCGCGCGGTGAGAACGACCAGCGCGACGGCGGCAATGGCCGAGAGGCCAGCCGCGAAGCGCCGGCCCGGCGCCGGCGTTCGTTCAACCTCGGCGGCGGCGCTGCCGGGCTTGCGCACCCAGCCGACTCCGGCGAGTTTGAGGTAGTACCATGCGGCGGCAGCGCTGTTGAGGCCGGCGATAACCACCAGCGTGTATTCACCGGCGCGGATCGCCGAGGTGAACAGGAACAGCTTGGCAAAAAAGCCGATGAGCGGCGGCAGTCCCATCAGCGACAGGGCACACAGCGCCATGATGGTGGCGTACCCGCCGTGGCGGTCCCACAGCCCCTCGAGATCGTCGAACGTCTCCAGTTCGTCGCCGCGCCGCTGCAGACAGGCCAGGACATAGAACGCGCCGAGATTCGTCACGCCGTAGACGACGAGGTAGAACAGCACCGCTGCGAAGCCGTTGGTCGTGGGCGAGTCGGCGGCCGAGCCCGCCGTCTCCATCGCCGCGACGAGACCCACAAGCATGTAGCCGCTGTGCGCGATCGAGGAGTAGGCCAGGACGCGCTTGATGCGGTTCTGCCACATCGCCAGGGCGTTGCCGATAGTCATGGTCAGCGCTGCGAGCACCCAGAGCAGTACGCGGATGGCCTCGGGCCAGGGCTGCCCGCCCTCGCCAAGGTGCAGTGCTGACGAAAGCAGGAGCATGAGCGTGACGAAGCCCGCGGCCTTGGGCACGAACGCGAGGAACGCCGTCACGGGCGTGGCGGCGCCTTCGTAGACATCGGCGGTATAGAAGTGCATCGGGACGGCGGCGATCTTGAACGAGATGCCGATGATCGCCAGTGCGAGGCCGAGGATCGCCAGTGGACTGATGCCGCCGGCCGCCGCCTGGGCCTCCAGCGCGGCGCGGATGTCGATGAGGTGCAGCGAACCCGTGGCGCCGTAGAGCATGGCAAAGCCGTAGAGGAAAACGGCCGCAGCCGCGGCGCCCAGGAAGAAGTATTTGACCGCGGCCTCGCGCGCGGCCACCTTGCTGCGGCCCGTCGCCACCATGATGTACGTCGGCAGGCTGGTCATCTCCAGCGCGAGGAAGAGCCAGATGAGATCGCTCGCGGTGGCGCAGAGCATCAGCCCCGCGAGAGAGAGAAGGAAGAAGCAGAGAAACTCGCCCTGCGTGGCCTCCAGCGGATCAAATCGCCGGCCGGCGTCGATGTCGCTCTCGAAGCGGGCATCCACGTTGCCCAGGCCCATCAGCAGCAGGATGCCGACCGCGCACGCGGCCGGCCGCATGAACCCCGCCAGCCCGGGCAGCAGCGTGTCGGGCTCGGGCATGCGCACGGCAAGGATAAAAGCGATAAACAGGCCGAGGCCCGCGATCCACGAGCCGACGCGGCGGAAGTCCTTGTCGCCGCTGGTGCCGGTGATCATCAGCAGCAGAACAGTGATCAGCAGGGTGATCTCGGGCCAGAGCGTCGCGACGCGGTCGAGCATGTCAGTGGCCCTCCGCGTCTTGAGCCGTGACGGCCGCTGCGATTGGCTGGCTCGCCGACAGGTTGATGCTCGTGACGACCTGCGTCACGGGCGCCTCGATGCGCGAGAGGACGATGTCCGGCTGCAGGCCGAGCCAGATGCACAGGACCGCCAGCGGCGCCAGCACGATGGTCTCGCGCAGCGTCAGGTCGCGCGGCAGGCGGTGGTGGCTGTGTTCGTGCCCGGCGGCGTGGGCCGCGTCAGGTACGTGGTAGGCGCCAAAAAGCAGGTGCCCGCAGAAGTAGAGCAGGTAGATGGCGGCGAGGATCATGCCCGTGCCGGCGAAGGCGGCGTACCACGGGCCGAGCGGGCCGGCGGTCGGCAGGCCCTGCAGCGGCTGGCCGGAGGTGAACGCGCCGAAGATGGTGAGGAACTCACCGACAAATCCGTTGAGCCCCGGCAGGCCGACGCTGCTCAAGACAAAGAAGACCGTGAATGCGGTCCAGAGCGGCATTCGTCGCGCCATGCCGCCGAGTTCATCCATCGAGCGCGTGTGGTAGCGCTCATAGACCATGCCGATGCACAGGAACAGCGCGCCGGTAGAGAGGCCGTGGTTGATCATGTACATGACCGAGCCGCTTACGCCGGCGGTGTTGATCGCCGCAAGCCCGAGCACGCAGAAGCCCAGGTGGCTCACCGAGGAGTAGGCGATCAGTCGCTTCACGTCGCGCTGCACCCAGCAGACCAGCGCGCCGTAGATGATGCCGATGATGCACAGCACGGCAATGAGAGGCGCGTACTGGTTGAACGCGACCGGACACATGGGCATGGCGAAGCGGTACAGGCCGTAGGTGCCCAGTTTGAGCAGCACCGCCGCGAGGATGACCGAGCCGGCAGTCGGGGCCTCGGTGTGCGCCAGCGGCAGCCAGGTATGCACCGGGAACAGGGGGACCTTGACGGCAAAGCCGCAGCACAATGCAAGCAGAATCCACGCCTGTTGAGAAGGCGACATCGACGCCGCCGTGGCGGTGAGCACGCCGATGTCGAACGTCCAGTGCCCGCTGTGGCTCCATTGCGCCCACGCGACGTACAGCAGCCCGATGAGCGTGATGATCGAGCCGGTGAAGGTGTAGAGGAAGAACACGATCGAGGCGCGGGCCCGGTTCGTCGAGCCGTAGACTGCAATGAGAAAGAACATCGGCACCAGCGTGAACTCGAACGCGAGATAGAACACGAGCAGATCGCGAGCCATGAAAACCGCGAGCATGGCAATCTCGAGAATCACCAGCCAGAGATAGAACTCGCGCACGCGCTGAGTGATCGCCGTCCACGAGCCGAGCACGGCCAGCGGCGTGAGCAGGGCCGTGAGCATGACGAGCATGAGCGCGACCGAATCGACGCCGAGCGAGAAGCGAAGGCCCATCGGCTCGATCCAGGTCCACGAGGCGGCAAGTTGAATGGCGGCGCTGTCGGCGAAGTCGAACGCTCTCCAGACGAACCATGCCCAGAGCAGCGCCAGCAGCGAACCGGCCAGCGCGATCGGTGCCGCCTGGCGCGCCGGGCGCATCATGATGGCCAGGGCCGTGAGCGTCGGGATGAGCAGGAGGGTAAGGAGCATTTCTTTTTCAGCCGCAAAGAGGCTCAGAAGGCGCAGAGTAGGCACTGTTCATTGGGGTGAGAGCTGCGTTTGCTTTTGAATTCTCTCGATGTGACTCCTGTGCCTTTTCGTGGCAAATAATCCTTTCGGGACTCTTACAGCATCCACCAGACGATGATGACGAGCATGGCGGCGCCGCCGGCCATTCCCAGGCCGTAGCCCTGTAGACGCCCGTTCTGCAGCGGCCGCACAGCCGCGCCGATGAGCCTTGGTGTCCACCCGGCGAGCGCGACCAGGCCGTTGATGATCAGCGTGTCACCCAGCGCGTAGCAGATGTGCCCCATCGCGCGAAGCGGGCGGCGGATGAGCAGGTCATAGCCCTCATCCACGCACCACTTGTGTTCGGCGAGCACGGCAACGGGCAGGATCGCGCGGCGCCAGCGCTCCGCCGCCGCCCGGTTGAACAGGTGCAGATAGGCCGCGACCGCGATGCCGAGAATGCCGACGACCGAGGACGCGAGCATCATCCACCGGTGCGGGTCGCCGAAGAAGCCGGCCGTGTCGCCCGGTTCGTGGGCGACTTCGTAGTTTGCGGAGGAGGCGTGAATCATCCCGCCGAACCAGCCGTGATGACCGCCGCCCACGCCGACCCAGCCGGCGAGCAGCGCGCCCAGGCCAAGTACGATGAGCACAAAGTTGATTGCCGGCCCCGGGGCGTGCGGATGGAAGTGGTGATCGCCGTGCGCGCCATGATGATCGTCGCCCGGCTTGTAGGCGACCGGGCCGAGGAAGACGCGAAAGAACACGCGGAAGGTGTAGTACGCCGTCAGCCCGGCAGTCATCAGGCCGATCCAGCCGAGCAACCGGTAGCCCGGCCCGGGCGTGACGAACGCCTGCGCGAGGATCATGTCCTTGGAGAAGAATCCGGCGGTCAGCGGGAAACCCGCCAGCGCGAGGCAGGCGACGAGCATCGAAGCGGTGACGACCTGCCAGCCCGGCACGCGCCACAGGCCGGAGAGTTTGCGCACGTCGAGCTGCCCTGCAAAGCCGTGCATCACCGCGCCGCTGCCCAGGAACAGCGCTGCCTTGAAGAACGCGTGCGTGAAGAGGTGAAACGTGCCGCCCACGCTGCTGAGCACGCCGATGCCCATGAACATGTAGCCGAGTTGCGAAACGGTTGAGTAGGCGAAGATGCGCTTGAGGTCGTACTGCGCCATGCCGATGGTGGCCGAGAACAGCGCCGTGATGCAGCCGACCCACGCGACCGTGGGCAGCGCATAAGGACTGAGCAGGAACAGCGGCAGCAGGCGGGCGATGAGATACACGCCCGCGGTGACCATCGTCGCCGCGTGGATGAGCGCTGAAACCGGCGTTGGGCCTTCCATCGCGTCCGGCAGCCAGACGTAGAGCGGCAGCTGCGCGCTCTTGCCGAACGCGCCGAGCATGAGCAGAAACGGTATCACGTTCGTGGCGGTGCTCATCTCCATGCCCGCCGCGGTCCACTGCTCGATCTGCCGGAAGATGACGTCGAACTCGACGCTGCCGAACTGCAGGTAGGTGAGCATGATGCCCAGCGCAAAGCCGAGATCGCCGATGCGATTGACGATGAACGCTTTCTTGGCGGCGGCGACGGCGCTGGGTTTGTCGTAGTAGAAGCCGATGAGCAGGTACGAACACAGCCCCACGCCTTCCCATCCCAGGTACATGAGAATGAGATTGTCGGCCAGCACGAGGCAGGTCATGGCGACGATGAACAGGCTGACGAACGCGAAGAACCGCGCGTAGCCGCGATCGCCCCACATGTATTCCGACGCGTAGATGGCCACGAGCGTTCCGATGCCCGTGACGACGATGAGCATGATGCTTGTGAGCGGGTCGAGGTAGAAGGCGAAGTCGGCTCTGAGGCGGTCGATCCGGATCCACTCGAAGATCGAAGCGTGGCCGAGGCCGTGGCCGACGTTCAGCGCCAGCACCACGGAGAGGACAAACGACAGGGCCAGCCCGGCGATGCAGCACCACGCGGCCCACTTCGTCTTCGCGCCGCTCGGGCGAAACGCGAGCACGCCGCAGGCGATCGACGCCAGCAGCGGCAGCAGGGGAATCAACGCGGTCCAGGAGCCGAAGACTTCGGCCTGACCGATCGCGGCCGCGCCTGCGGAGTGTCCGAGTTGGGCGAGCATCGCGTGCATGTCAGCCCTTCAACTCCGACCAGGTTTCGGCATCGAGCGTCGAGCCGCGGCGATAGAGCATGACGACCAGCGCCAGCGCCAGTGCCGCCTCGGCGGCAGCGATCGTCAGGATGAAGATCAGGAAGACCTGTCCCTGCGCGTTGCCGTGGTAGGCGCCAAAGGCGATCATCGCGATCGCCGCCGCCTGGAACATGAGTTCGGTGCACAGGAACATGATGATCAGGTTGCGGCGAGTCAGGAAGCCGATCAGGCCGATGACGAACAGCACCCCGCTGAGCAGCAGGTAGTGGTTGAGCGCCAGAACGGAAAGCGGCTGCGTCACGGCGAGCCCGCCTTTCGCGGCCGGGCGCCCAGCGCAAAGTGCTGCACCGCGCCTTGGGCCGTGGCGCCTGCCGGCTTGCGCGCCAGCACCACCGCGCCGAGCATGGCGAGCATGAGGATCACCCCCGCCACCTCGAGGCTCACTGGGAATTCGGCAAGAAGCGAGACGCCCACGGCATCGACGTTGTCCACCCGCAGGCCCGCCGGCCACTCGACGGCGCGCGGCTGATCGAGCGAGGGTGAAGTCACCCAGGCAATGCGGGCCTCGGGATCGACGCTGTCGATCGTCTCGCGCGGCTTGATCAGATCTGCCCCGCGCATGGCGCTGTCCACCTTGCCCACGAGCAGGGCCAGTTCGGCGTCGGCGACGTGGTGCGGCGCGTGCGCCGGCAGGCTGGCCGTACCGCGGTACATCATCCCCAACAATGCGCCGAGCAGCACAAAGCCGACGATGGTTGCGGCGATCGGCTCGCGGGCAATGGCGTCGTATTCGGTCAGCGCGTCAGGGTGGCGGTCGTCGGGCGCTTCCTGCGCGAGCATGATGACGAAGAGATAGGTGATGAGAATCGCCCCGGCGTAGACGATGATGAGCGCGAACGCCATGAACTCGGCGCCGAGCTGCACGAAGAGCCCCGCCGATGCGAGCACGACGAGGATGAAGTAGAGGGCGGCGTAGACGGGCCGGGGGTTGCTGATCATCCGCACGGCGCCGCCGACGGCGATGAAACCGAGGATGTAGAAGAACACATCCGGGTGATCACCCGAGGCGCGATCGACGCGCGCCAGAGCGAGCATGGCCGCCCCCAGCGCTCCGGCGCCGAGCACCGCGCCGATGAGGCCCCAGCGGTTGCCCCGCCGCGGCAGCAGAAACAGCAGCCCTACGGCTCCTGCAACGCATGCGGCATAGATGATGCTCATCTCGACCATCGTCGGTGCGCATTCCCGGCAACTGGCGGAACTGCGGCCGGCGCCGCGACGGGCGAACGCCTCGCCTCCACCCCTTCATACAGGCCAGCACGATAGGTGCACCGTTCTCGACATGCCACAGGGATGAGGCCTCGCGCTACGCGCCGGCGGCGCGTATACTGCGCCTGTCCGCTGCTGCAGGGAGACCGGTATGAGCCCGACGGCATTGCCTCCGATCGCGCTCCAACTGTTTACCATCCGCGATCAGACCGAGAAGGACCTGCCCGGCGCGCTCGACGCGGTCGCAGCGATCGGCTTTGTCGGCGTCGAGTTCGCCGGTCTCTTCGGCCACGAGCCCGACCAGGTTCGAAGCGCCCTCGACCGGCTCGGACTGCGGGCCTGCGGCACGCACATCAGCCTCGAGCGGCTCAACTCCGACATCGGCCAGTGCATCGACGAAGCGCAGAGCCTCGGCACCGATCTCATCGTCATCCCCTACCTCACCGAGGAGTACCGCAGCGAAGCAGGCTATCGCCACGCCGTGGCGCAGATGCTCGCCATCGCCTCGCGCCTGCACGGCCGGGGGTTGCGGCTGGCGTACCACCACCACAATTTCGAGTTTCAGACCTTCGGCCCGGATTCGGCGCGGCGCGGCATCGACGTGATCGTCGATGCCCCGGCCGACCGGCTGCTGCTTGAGATCGATGTGTACTGGTGCCGCCACGCGGGAACTGACCCCCTCAAGTTTCTCACGCGCCACGTCCGGCGGACGCCGCTGCTGCATCTCAAGGACATGCGCGATGCGCGCAGCCGAAAATTCGCCGAAATCGGCTCGGGCATCATCGACTTCGGCCCGATCCTGCGCACCGCGGCGTCGGGCGGCGTCGAGTGGTTCATCGTGGAGCAGGACCGCGATTTTGCCGGGTCATCGCTCGATTCGGTGCGGACCAGCTTCGCGGCGCTGCAACGATTGTGCAAGGAGGCGCTGGCATGACGAGAGACCGAACCGGTGTGCGCGCGGCGCGGCAAATGGTCCAGGCCGGGCAACTGCTCGGCGTGGACTTCGTGGCCCTGCCGGCTCGCGAAAGCGCCCCGCCGGCCATCTCTGAATCATCCGGGGCCGCCCAAGCGCCCGCCGCTTGCTCCAAGCAGGCGCTGCTCGATGCGCTGCGCAAGAGGCACGATGCCCAGTGCCCGCACTGCACCGCCGCCACCGCGCACTCGCGCACCGTCTTCGGCGAGGGGAACCCCGATGCGCGGCTCGTGTTCGTCGGCGAAGCGCCCGGTGCGGAAGAAGACAAGACCGGCCGGCCTTTCGTCGGGCGCGCCGGCCAACTGCTCGACAAGATGATCACGGCAATGGGGCTTAATCGCGAAGACGTCTACATCGCCAACGTTCTCAAGGCCCGTCCGCCCAACAACGCCACGCCGACGCCGGCTGAAGTGATGAACTGCGCGCCCTACCTCGCCGAGCAGTTGCGCATCATCGCGCCCGAGGCGATTGTCGCGCTGGGCGCCCCGGCCGCCAAATTCCTGCTCGACACGACGGAGGGGATCTCGTCGCTGCGAGGCACGTGGCACGCCTGCCGGCTCGAAAACCTCGAGATACCCGTCATGCCGACGTTCCACCCCGCATACCTGCTGCGCAACTACACGCCCGATGCGCGCGGTAAGGTGTGGTCGGACCTGCAGATGGTGATGAAGCGGCTCAATGGCGAGGCGTAGCGACTGTCTTTGAAGTCAAGTGTTTATTGAAGGATTCCATGGCTGGTTGTCTCGGATCATGACGTTGATGGTGGTGAGGAGTTTGCGGGTGACGGCGATGAGGGCGGCCTTCTTGGGCTTGCCCAGTGCGAGGAG
>CAUJHZ010000059.1 GCA_963205185.1 Planctomycetota bacterium
GCTGCGCAGCCTGGCGTGCCGCACGGTGGATCGGCTGTGGCGAGCCATGCAGTCCGTCCTCGATCGCGTGACCCCAACGGACGCCCTCAACTGCTTCGCCCACGCGGGATACCGCTACGCGTGAGATGGGAACGCTCTAGCAGGCATCCAGGGCATCCAGGCATCGAGGGGGCCAGATAGCCGTCGGCGGGAGCCGATGGTTTTCAATCGCGCTGAACGCGGGCGGATCGCTTCGGTTGCAAGCGTCGTGCCGTGCTGGCGGGCGGCGGGCGGCGGGGCGGAAGAAAGTGCGCGGCAAGAGCCGTGCCGCGCACGGGGATGCGCGTGATGGGCGCACATGTGCGTTCGCGGGGGCGCACATGTGCGCGAAAGTGAGCGCTGCCGTGCCGCACCACGGCGCGAGATTTACCCAGAGCGCCAAATGAGCGGTGCGTTTGCGCGATTTTCGTCGATTTCGATTTTTCTGAGGGGGGGTGGGCGCGCCTTTTAATCTCTTTTTCTGCGTTTTCAGAGGCTCCGCGCACAAAGCGCACCTGGGGTCTAGCGCCGGCGCGCGGGGCAAGAATCAGGCACTTGGAATCAGGCACTGGCCATGAGGCACCAAGCACTTGGGAAGGCATCAGGACCTTCACCACGGAGGCTCGGAGGACACGGGGCACGAGGAGGATTAGCCGCGAAGAGGCGCAGAAGACGCAAGGGGGAATCGGATGTCGAGGCGTCATTCGCCGCTCGGCATAATGCCCTCGAAGGTCTCCTTGAAGTCCTCCTCGGTCAGCGCGGTATCCCAAAGGCCGATTTCAAGCGGGCGATGCCGCTCCACACCCATGTAGCGCAGGCTCGCGTCTTCGTAGCGTCGAAACTTCCACACCGCGTCGTTCATGAGTTGACTGTTGAATACGCCAAGACTCACGAGTCGCTCAAAGTCTGCAGTAGTCAACCCCGTAACCTTCAGGAACAGTCGCGGCTCGATCTTTGTGATCACATCTTTCAGGCGCTGCTCGCGATAGTCGGTGAGATACATAAACACGGGCACACGCGCCGCGAACTTCAAAAGCTTCTCCTGCACCTGTTTGCGAAGGCTCTTGCGTTCTTTCTCCGCTTCAGTCAGCTCCTTCTTTTCTTTGGCGGTTGGCTCCTCGCCGTCCGCTATCTTGCGCTTGGCGTCCTTGATCTGCTCGGAGCGATTGATGATCGTCTCCAGATCGGCATTGAGATTGCGAAACCCCTCGATACTCATGAGCGCCTTCATCGCCGTCTCGTCCGCCATCAGACGATTGAGCGTCGAGTCATCGACATTTACCAACAGCACGCTTTCCCAGCGCTTGGCGAGCAGCGTGGCACTCGTGCCGGCCGTCGCCAGGTCGAGGATCGCCTCGGCGTCGAGTTGCCGCATCGCGCTGCCGTCGTAGGCCAGCACCGGCAGGAAGCCGATCAACTCGGCCACGCGCTGCTCCGGCGTCGCCTCATCCGTTGCCAAGCGCGAACCGTAGTCGGCGATCTGTCGCAGCGCGCGGTTCGGTGCAAAGTCGAAGACGTAGCACTCCGGCTTGACGATGATCTCTGCTCCATCCTCCGCCGGCACGGTCCAAGGAGACTGCACGCGAAAGGCGCTCTGAAAGTAGGTCTCGGGGCTGGAGCATTTTCGGAGCATGAGCAAGCCCGCCCAAGGACGCACCGTCACGCCGGTTGTCAGTTTGCCGCATGAGAGAGTGATGGTTCTTGTCGCCAGCGGTTCCGCCATCGCTTCCAGAACTGGCGGCAGCGCCTCTGCGCCTATGCCCGCCTGTGGACCCGCCGCGACGACCACCTTGAAGTCATGATAGAACGTGTTCTGTCGCGCCTTGAGCAAGTTTGCCATTGCGAAGCAGGATGCGACACTTGGCAGGAACCAGAAGGTGTGATTCAGCAGGCCAAGCAGCCCAGTCGTCGTGAAGGGAAGCACGGCCTTGGCTCTGCCGAGTTTCAGGTCATCAATCGTCGTGCCCTTATATGCACCGCGTATCAAATCCAGCCACTTCTGCACCTCGTCCTCGTGCACGAACCTTGCTTTGTCTCCATCTCCCTCGGCGCGGAAGAACTCGTTCAAGTCGAACTCATTGAATTCGCCCATCTCCGCTACCTGCCGAATGTCGTCCGGCAGGGTGTAGGTCATCAACAACAAGCGAGGCAATGCCGCGTATGGACTCGGACCCGGTCCCGCCCAATCGCGCTTGGCGCGCTGTTCGTCGCTGTACGTCCAGTTGTAAATCTGCTCCTCGATGAACTCTCCTGATGCGAGCGCACGGAACGGCGTGCCGGATAGATACAAGTAATGCCGAGTCGTGATCGGCAGGATTGACTCATCAAATGCTTGTTCGTCCTTCGTCACTTCGGCTGACACTTCACCCTCGTCCTCTTCGTCGCCGCCGAAGAGTCCTTTCGCATTCTCGCGCCACGCGCCATAGTGGTATTCATCGAGAACGACGCAATCCCAGTTGGTCGCGTGCACCCATTCGTTGCGCGGCTTGATCGCGCCGCTGGCCGTGCGCTGGAGGAAATCCTGAAAGGAACCAAAGCAGACTACCGGGCGGTCGGGGTCGATGTCGGCACCGTTCAGTTGCCCGTCTCGGCTGACGAACTGCCATCCCTCAAAATCAATGTGGCGCTGAAGATCTTCGGCCCAAGCGTGCTTGACGGCGGGCTTGAATGTGAGCACCAACACCTTTTTCCAGCCCATGCGCTTCGCCAGTTGGTAGGCGGCGAAGGTCTTGCCGAAGCGCATCTTGGCGTTCCAGAGGAAGTGCGGCGTGTGGCCCTTCTGCTCCGTCGCGGCCCGCGAGAAATAGTCGGCGGTCATCTCCACCGCTTCGTGCTGCTCGGGTCGCATGGCGAAGTTGAGGGTGCGATCTTCGATGTTGGCGCGGCGCTCGCGCACGGCGAGGATCGCCGCCTGAACGTCTTTGACCGTGCAGCGGAACCACTCGTGCGTTTCGTGCCTGATCCCGCGCGAGATGAGATGTCGGTGCACGTCGCGGTCGGTAAAGGACGACCCATCCGGCCGCATGGCCGGTTCGATGAGCCTAATGTCGTAGCCGGTGAATCCGCCGGGGAATTGCTGAGCGATGCGTTCGGCGGCCTTGTGCTCGGTGTAGCCGACCTTCAGCAGCCCCGCGTGATCGGGGTGCGTGCTCGCGAAAGCGTAAATCGTCGGCGTTGCGCCGGGACGGGGAGGAAAGAAATCATCGGACATTCCGTGAAACCTCAGCGGCGATTATGACCCCAGTTTGCGCAAGCACTCCGGACTGTGTCTGAAGAACAGGTCCGAACACTCACAACGGCCCTTTGCCGGGTAATTCACGCTCGACGGCATACAGAATTGGGCCACAGTCTTCAGCCAGCCATCGAGCTTCGTTGCTTCATCCTCATACTTCTCGTCCTTGTATCCCGCTTTGATTTCCGCGTGTTTCCTCAAGAAGAAGGCGATGAAATCTGCTACCTGGAGCAAATGTACCTCGGTCGAATCTGCGAAATAAGGAACATCGACGATTTGGTCAAGTCGCTCCCGCTTCTTACGCTTCGCATAGTAACTATCCGTCCACGTCGGCGGATTCGCCACGAGATCAGTAAAGCGCACACGTTCGCGCTCCTCGTTGTCGAAGATCAGAATCGTATGACCTTTGTTCTTCACGATGGACTGATGGTGCTTCTGAATACACAGGAGTAGGTGCAATCCCATAAATCGCCAGAGCGTGCTGACTTCCGGTTTCAACTGCCCCGCCTTTTGTGACTCATAGAACTTAGACTTCTCAACGCTGACAAAGACGACCTTATGCTTACGGTCCTTAAGCCAATCGAAAGTCTCATCAATGATCGCGGATCGTTGGTCGCCTCGCAACGCTCTCCATGCGTCCTTGCCGGCATAGAAGTCGCGGGTGTGAAGCTCGGGAATTGGCCTTTCAACGATCCGCGACAACTTCTCCAGCAGCATCTGCCAGTCCTGCTTGGTCACGTGCATGCGTTGCGCATCTACCACGACACCAACCATGACCGCAATGGGCTCGTCGCCGGTGCCGCTCTCGTCACAGTAGCAAAGCTTCATGCCTCGTTCCCGACCTTCCTGTCACTCCCACGCCTGAATCTTTGATTTGATGAACTCAACTTCTTCGGCGGTCAGCCCATACCGATTTGCCAAGTCGGCATCAGTCCATTGCTTTTTCATATTTAGGATTGGGATGAAAGCGAAAGTATCTTTTGTGATCCCATGGGAGTACATGAACAAGCTCATCAGAAATCGGAAGAAACGCGTCCTCATGTAGGAAAGGAGGTTTCGTGCCTCCTCTTCTGTGTCGTAGTTGCCTATAACGAGATATGTTTCGGTGCAGACGGTGCCGGGCGGAAGAACGTCGGTTCTCGCAAGGACGCGACGCGTGCCATCCTTGCCTGGATTCCCGGCGTGCTCATGTCCCGACCGTGACGAGATAACCTTCCACTGATCGATCATCTCAATCCCGGCCGTTATCTCACTGCGCTTGTAAGGCCCAATGCCCTTTTGCCAATAGAGCTTGATGTCGCCGCTCTTTTGCGGCTGAACGTAGGTACGCAAGCCAAACGGCTTGTATGATGAAACCTGCTCCCGCATCATCCGCTCATTCTTAGCCACGATCTTTCGGATGATGGGAATCGCGCGACTTTCCCGAATGAACGTGCTGAACTCGTCAAGCTGCCTTGTTGTCGATGTCCGTAGTCCACCTTGCACGTTGATCATCTCGCAGGAGCCGTGATAATCCCTGTCCCAGAGGAAGTAACAGATACCGCCTGCGACGCTGACTCCTGGGAACACTTCAGTCGCGTCTTCGAAATCTGTTATACTTCGGATGCGGTCATCGCTTAGCATTTCTGCACGAAAGTCGTCAAGCCCTTTGCCGCCACCGAACCATCTGGAAGGGATAACCATCGTGAGAAAACGCGGCTCAAGCATTTTCGCTTGAGTTACGAATTCTTGATAGATCGGCGACGCACTCCTGCCGAAGCCGCCATCACTGAGTTGATACGGCGGATTCCCGACGATGACGTCGAATCTCACGTTGAATAGCTCCCTTGGATCGATGCCGTGGATGAACGGGTACGCGTACGCCTCGAAGGCCTCGCCGCGCCCGTACTCACGCTGGTTGCTTGCCCCGCAGTCTTCGCACCGGCCGTTCTGATTCCACCGGTGTTTTGTGCGGGGCAGGCGGATGTTGCCCTCGAACGTGGTGAACTTGGTGGCGATTGAGTACTTGCCGTCCGCCTTCTTGGAGCAGTAGACGCTCCGCCGGCTGATGGCGGCGGTCAGTTCGCTGGTCGCCAGGCCGAATACCTGCTTCGTGAGAATGTGGTCCACGCGTTTCTGCTCATCGGGCATTTGGTCGCGCAGGCCGTCGTTGAGCCGGCGGGCGATCTCGCGCAGGAACACGCCGCTCTTGCAGACCGGGTCGAGGAATGTCGTGTCGGCCCGGCGGAACAAGTCCTGCGGCAGCATGTCGAGCATGGCCGCGGCGAGCTTGGGCGGGGTGAAGACCTCATCGGCGGACAGGTTGGCGAGGCAGGTGAGGATGTCGGGGTTGTGGGTGGTGGCGAGTGAAGAACTCATCCGTCCGCCTCCGGCTGACCCAGCTTGAGATAATGCACGGGCGGCCAATCTGACACTTTGCATGGGATGTAGACCGGGTTGCCATCCTCGTCCGTGAACCGGGCATTCGGCGGGATGAACAGGCCTGATCCGGCCTCCGGCGGGGGCTTGGACAAGTCGCGGTACTCGTAGCGGCGGCGCTTGAACTTGCCGCCGGGAAGGAGCGACCATTCCGTGAAGACGAGCGGTTGGGCCGTCCTGACCTTGTCGGCGATGCTCATCATTGTGAGTGCATTGCCATTCAGGATGTTGCAGCGGAGGATGTGGCGCGCGGCCGTAAGCACTTGGGGCTTGGCGTGTTTGCCGTAGCGCGTCGTGTAATGTTCGGCGAAGAGCGCGTGGAGGCGCTCGACGCACTCGCTGACGTTATCCCACAGCAAATCGATGCCGTAGAGACAGGCCAGGCCGAGGAGAGCGTTGGGCTCCCACTGTGTTCTGGCTTTGTGACGTCGGTCCACGAGCGAGAGGCGGCGACGTAGGACTTCGACGAGAAAATTCCCGTGTCCGCAGGCGGGCTCGAGGAAGCGGGAATCGATTCGCTCACATTCGTGGGCAATGCCCGGAAGGTTGAGCATGTCGTTGACAAGGCCTGGCGGAGTGTAGACTTCGCCGTGGTCAATCACGCGTTTGCGAGACACAAAGTGCCCTGCGGCCGTGCTCTGACTGGATGCTCTTGCCACAATCTGAGTACCTTAGGCATTCTGTCGGGCTGCCGCCGGATCGAGCCGACGATATCGTCGCCACGGCGCTGGCGGGCTCGGCTAAAACAGGTAGGTCCGGTGGAACCTGACAGTTGGGCGTGTGTTGGAGCGGCGGCGTGGCTGCGAGGGCGCGACGGCACCGGCTCGCTCACCATTGGGCTGCGCCCATGGGCTTGTGGCAGTCGCGGGTCGACCGCGTAGCGGCGCTGCGTCGCGCCGTCGTACGTCGAACACCCGCTCCCTTACCATTCGGCTGTGCTCATGGCCTTGCGGCAGTCGCGGCTCGTTGAGCGCTAATCGCGGCTCGTTGACCATTCGGCTGCGCCCATGGCCTTGTGGCAGTCGCGGGTCCACCGCGTGGCGGCGCTGCGTCGCGCCGTCGTCGAACACCCGCTCTCTTACAGTCGCGGCTCGTTGGGCGCTAATCGCGGCGCGTTGAGCGCTAATTGCGGCTCGTTGAGCGCGAGAGCTGCGTTGTTTCTCGGCGCTTCGGCGCGCGACAACGCCCAGGCGTGGCTTTGCCTGGGCGTTGCGGAGGGTGGTCGGTGGTGGCGCCGGTTGCGGGCGGCTGGGGGGGCGGGTCAGACGCCGTCGCCTTCGGGCAGCTCGCGTTCGTTTTCTTCTTCGGGTTCTTCGGGTTCTTCGGGTTTTTCGCGGTCGCGGGGGTCGCGGGGGTCCATTTCATCGTCGTCCTCGGTGTCGCGGCCGAGGTAGGTGCCATCTTCGGCGACGCAGAACTCGAATTCGCCGGTGCGATCGCGTGCTTCGACGTCGTAGACCCAGCGGCCGTTTTCGTAGGACATGTCGATGTTCTCGATGGCGCCGCCGTTGAGGTTGGCATCGACGGTTCGGCGGACGGCGGGGGGCAGTTCGGCGTAGGAGACGGTGCGATCGCGGTCGTCGTACTCGTCGGAAGCGCAGGCGCTGAGCGCCACGGCGAGACCCGCGGCGGCGAGCAAAGGGAGGCGACGCAGGCCCGCGAAGTGGTTGGAAATCGGTGACATGGGGGCTCCTTTCGTGGGTGGGCGCGGCGGGCGGCAGTCGTGGCCGCGCTGCTCGCGCCTCGGACGATGAAAGGCCGGGACGGGCGGGAAGAGGATGAGCAAGATGCCGAAAGGACGGGGAGCAAGAGGCGGCGCAGGGCCGGGATGGGGGCCCGATCGACGCGCAGAGCCTCGCTCAGGGCGGCGAAGCGCCGGGGTCGTGGGCTTCGAGATCGGGTGTTGTGCGCTACTTTCTGCTTTCTCCTCTCACCTCTCTCGGCGCGTCGTTGCGGGGCTATGCTGTAGGCCCATGAGTTGGACTGCTGCTGCATTGCTGGACCGCTGGATTGACGCCGGCCGCGCCGGTGAGGCGGTCGGGCGCGACGAGGCGCGGGCGATTGTTGCCGACGATCGGCTGGCTCTGCTGGGGCTGATCGAGGCGGCGGGGCAGGTGCGCGAGGCGCACTTCGGCCGGGATGTGCTCATTCACCAGTTGCACAACGTGCAGAGCGGCGCGTGCCCGGAGGACTGCGGCTATTGCGGGCAGAGCCAGCACAGCGAGGCGCCGATCCAGGCGTATCGCCTCAAGAGCCGCGAGGAGATTGTCGCCGAGGCGCAGCGGGCCAAGGACAACGGGGCGTACCGGTACTGCATGGTGCTGTCGGGGCGCGGGCCCAGCGATGAAGAGATCGACCACATGGCGGCGTGCATCGCCGAGGTGAAGAGCCGCTTGGGCCTGCGGACGTGTTTGAGCGCCGGGTTGCTCGATGAGGGCAAGGCCAGGCGGCTTGCCGACGCGGGGCTTGACCGGCTGAACCACAATCTCAACACGAGCGAGCGCCACTATGAGCAGATCTGCACGACGCACACGTTTGCCGACCGCGTGAACACGCTGGCGGCGGCGCGGGCGGCGGGGCTGGACCTGTGCAGCGGGCTGATCGTGGGCATGGGCGAGTCGTTTGAGGACCTGATCGACGTGGCGTATCGCCTGCGCGAGTTTGCGGTGCCGTCGATCCCGGTGAACTTTCTCGTGCCGATTCCGGGTAACCGCGTGAACGATGCGACGCTGCAGGGGCGGCCGCTCACGCCGCAGATGGTGTTGCGGGTGCTGTGTCTGTTTCGGCTGGTGAATCCGACGGCGGAGATCCGCATCGGCGCGGGGCGCGAGGGGCACCTGCGGAGCATGCAGGCGCTGGCGCTGCATCCGGCGAACAGTCTGTTTGTCGATGGGTATCTGCTGACGCGCGGCTCGGCGACGCGCGACACGATTGCGATGATCATCGACGCGGGGTTCGAGGTGCGCCTCGACGGCGCGTGGCCGGCGGAGCTGGAGCAGTTCGTGGCGCAGCTCAAAGCGGGAGGCAGCGGCGCGTTTGACATCGATCACAGCGGCGAAGTCATCCGCGACGACCGCCGGCGGCAGCGCAATGCGCGGCTCGGCGAGGCGCCGGCGACGCTGCGGGTGAACGGCACGCCGATCTGAGCGCTCGCATGAAAAGGTGAGAGTGCCTGTCAGCGAGGCTTGGCGAACGCAGGCCACGCGAGTACGCGGCTCGCAGACGAAGCAGATTGAACGCCCATCGCGCGAAGACGTGGCCCGCCGGTCGCAGAGCCTCCCTGTGGACCACGGCACCCGGCCACGCGAATGCGCGAAGCGCAGACGAAGCAGATTGAACGTCCATCGCGCGAAGACGTGGCCCGCCGGTCGCAGTTTTCGATCAGACTCAGGCCAGGGAGCCGACCGCTGGACCAAGTCACCCGCAGTGTTCATCGCCGACGGCGGCGTGCGATCCCGCGGCGCGTTACTCCAGCTGTTCGCGGTATTCCGTCGGGCTCATGTTCTGCAGGCGGCGGAAGGTGGAGGTGAAGTGGCCGTGGCTGGCGAAGCCGGTGGCCTTGGCGATGGCGGCGATGGGCACGCGCTGGGTGGCGAGCATCCACTTGGCCATCTGCACCTGCCGCTGCAGGACGTACTGCTTGGGCGTGGTGCCCACCAGTTTCGAGAACGTCCGGTGAAAGTGGAACAGGCTCACTTCGACGAGTTCGGCGATGGTGTTGAGGCTGGGCGACTCGGCGTAGCGGTCGTGGATGTAACCCACGGCCCTGGCCACGCGCATGTCGTCGAGGCTGCCCAGCGGCGGAAGATCGCCTCGATCCAGCGGCCGCAGCTCGAGGTACCACTGCTCGGCCGACGCGGTCGGCAGGGCGCGGCGGCGCTCGAAGCGGATCCAGATCGGCTCGCCCGAGAGGTTGAAGACCACGTCGTGCATGCGGTCGTCTTCGAGTTCGGGCCAGCGCTGGCTTGCCACCACGCGCAGATCGACGAGCACGCGGTTGATGTCGATGTGTTCGGCGGCCAGCCAGAATTCACCGCCCGGGTCGGCGTGGATGACGCGATCGTCGTAGCCGACGAGCAGGCGGCAGACCTTGGGATCGCGCGGGCGATTGAATTGCGCCGCCCAGCGGCGCATGAGCAGGCTGAGCGTGTGCAGGTCGGACTCGCTGAACGTGCCCGATGGGCGCGCGGCGATGGCGATCCAATGGCGCCGATCCGGATAACCGTCGGGAAGCGTGACGCACGCGACGGGCGTCTGTGCGGGCAGGTCCGCCGAAGCGAGTCGCGCCTGCTCCGCGGTGTCGGCTGCGGCGCCGCTGCGCATGGCCTGAAGAAAGACGCTGTCATGCCGGAAGCCGGAGTCGAGCCATCCGCCGATGGTTTCCATGCTCAAGCCGTCAACGAGGATGAGTTCATCACTGCGCGGCCGATGAGGCGCGACGATGCCGAGCATCAGGCGATCGCATTCGAGTCGTTCGCGAATTTCAGATCGAAGCGCATCGATGCGCCTCATCCAGCCGAACGGCTCGCCGGGCTGTGCCGCGTGGACCATGCCGTTGCCTGCAGCGGACGAAGTCGCGACTGATGTGGAACTGGACATTGAAGATCCTCCGAGAGTCGTGCTCGGGAAGAGAAGCAATTGCGGCGCAAACCGCACGGCCCCCGTCGCGGGGGGCATCTTTAAAGGATAGGTTCAAAGCGACATATGAGCCACGAGCAAACACACTATTGCCTGACTGCAACGCGTGTGCGCGAGCCGGTTTAGCGTTCATTCACATGGTGCGCAACGAAGTGCGGCGCGCTTTCATCCGGCGCCCGCCGACTGCTCGACGGTCCACTTCATCTCGGGTCCGGTGCAGTCGATGTGCACCATGAAGAATCCGCCGCGATGGCTCAGAAACGCCGGCCAGATGATCTTTCGATCCGACTCGGGGATCGAGAGGTTGGTCACGTTGTCGAGCGCGTGCCACTCGAGACGGCCTTCATGAAGATGCGTGCGCACCACTTTTACCGGCCGCGTGACCTCGTAACAGAAGAGCAGCCAGTGCCCCTGGCCTTCATATGAACATTCACTCACGATGCCGGCCAGGCGCAGATCTTCGGCGGCGACGTCGATGTCGGCTTCTTCTTTAATCTCGCGGATGGCGCATCCGGTCGGGCTCTCGCCGAGATGCTGCTCGAGTTTGCCGCCAATGGGCGAGTAGAGATCGGCGTTGGGCGGCTTGGCGCGGTGGAGCAGGAGCACCCGACCCTGGGCGTCGAAGAGGTAGCAGAGCACGGCGATCCGGTATGGCAGGGCGGTGGACACGAGTCGGAATGTATCCCCCTTTCGCCGCCGCCGCCACACCGGTCGATCGCCGACTCAATTCCACCCGGCGAGTTGGTCGATCTCTGAAGAGGCGCAGTAACATCATCGCGGCATCGCAACGGAGGCGGCAAAAGGTGGGCAAGACGGTCGTGAAGCCGGGCAGGGCGAAAACCAGCAGTCGATCCACTCGGGCCGCCAGCGCCGAGCCGGCGTGGGACGTCGCCGGGCAGAATCTCTACTTCATCGGCATCGGCGGCTGCGGCATGAGCGGGCTGGCCCGCATGCTCGGCGCCCGCGGCGGCCGGTGCAGCGGCAGCGACCAGACCCGAAGCGACCTCACCGACGCGCTCGACCGCGACGGCATGCCCGTGGATTTCGACCAGGAAAGCGGCCAACTGCCCGAAGAGTGCGATCTCGTCGTCGCCTCGGCCGCGATCCGGGCCGATCACCCGCAACTGCTCGAAGCCCAGCGCCGCGGACTGACGGTCATGCACTACGCCGAAGCGCTCGGCCGGCTCATGCTCGGCCGCACCGGCGTGTCCATTGCCGGCACGCACGGCAAGAGCACCACCACCGCCACGCTGGCGCACATTCTCATCCAGTGCGGCCGCGACCCCTCGTTCGTCGTCGGCGCCACCTGCGCGCAGATCGGCGGCGGGGCCCGCACCGGCTCAGCGGTCCAGCCGGGATCGGGTCAGCCCGGCATCCTGCTGGGCGAAGCGTGCGAGTTCAACCGCTCGTTCCATCATCACCGCCCCACCATCGCCGCGGTGCTCAACGTCGAGGAAGATCATCTCGACATCTACGGCTCGCTCGACGCGATCATCGAAGCGTTCCACGAGTTCGCCGCGCTGCTGCCGCCGCGGGATAAAGGCGGGTACCTGCTCATCGGCCATGACGCCGCCCATCGCGGCCAGGTCGCCGCGGGTCTGGAGTGCGCCGTCGAGACGATCGGCTTTTCGACCCAGGCGGACTGGGTCGTGCACTTCGATCCGCACTCGCACCGCGTCAGCCTGTCGCACGGCGGCGAAGAGGTCGCGTCGTGGGTCGCGCCGATGCCCGGCGAGCACAACGCCTACAACTCCGCCGTCGCCTGCGTGCTCGCGAGCCGTCTGGGCTGCGCGTGGGAGCGCATCGTCTCGGCCGTCGAGTCGTTCGCCGGTGTCGATCGGCGGCTGCAGCGCCTGGGCAAGCGGGCCATTCCCGGCGGCGAGGTGATCGTCTACGACGATTACGGCCATCATCCCACGGAGATCGACGCGACGCTCCGCGCCTTGCGCGCCCACGAGCGGCCCAGCCGGCTCGTGTGCGTGTTTCAGCCCCATCAGCACAGCCGCACGCGGTTTCTGCTTGAGCAGTTTGCGACGAGTTTCAGTTCGGCGGACGTGGTCATCGTGCCGCATATCTATTTTGTGCGCGACAGCGAAGCGGAGAAGCAGCGCATCAGCGCTTCGGATCTCGTCGATCGCCTGCGTCAGCGCGGCGTGCAGGCGATGCACCTCTACCCTTTCGAAGCGATCGTCGAGCAACTCGAAAACGTCTGCCGCCCGGGCGATCTGCTCGTGGTCATGGGCGCGGGTCCGGTGTGGAAAGTCGCCCGCCAGTTCCTCGGACGGAAGTAACGCGCAAGCCGTCTTTAGTGCTGCAAATCCGATCCCCGTCTCCTGAGCCGAAGCCACCGATCAGGGTGGTTTCCCTGTGGACGGTATGGGACGCTGGCGACATACTTGTGGCGTGTACCATCAGGTGAAAGGAGTTTCACCATGTCAAACAGAACGATGACCACCGCTCTCGTCGGCGGTTTTGCGGCGCTCCTCGCCTCAGCGCGCCTTGGCCTGGCGCAGCCGGTTCTATCCGTCGAGGGAGACTGTCCGGGATTCCTCAGAGCAGAAGTTACTGGCGCGCCGCCAAACCACGGCATCTTGCTTCTCTTCGCACCCCATCGGGGCTCGTACAGGTTTCCGCCTGGTCACTGGTGCTATGGAGTTACGTTGGGACTGGGGTGGCGCGGACTGCGCATCGCCTCCGCAGCAGGTGCAGACGAGAACGGCTTCGCCTTCTTTGAAGGGAAGGCGGGGGTGCTCGCGTGCGGCGGGTTTCTCCAAACATTGAATTATCCAAGCGGTGGGTGCGAGATCAGCAACGTCGTTCAAATCGAGTGATTGTGCCTCCCGGGAGTTCTGTGGTGGCTGCCGTTGAAGCAGCGTTGAGGAGCATTGGTCATGAAGCACCAACTTCGCCGTGTTCACAACCTCCTTGCGTTCGCTGGCGTGCTCGTGGGGCTGACGGCTCCGGCGATGGCCCAGGATCCTGTGCTGACGCTGGAGGGCACGTGCCCTGGCGTACTGAGGGCGGAGGTCACCAGCGCGCGACCCCGAACCGGGCTTTCTTTGTTGTTTGCATCCGAGACGGGAACGGTCACGATCCCATGGTTCTGGCAGCACTGTCCCGGAGTTGAACTGGGGCTGGGACGGCGCAATCTGCGCGAAGTGGCCTCAGGAACGACCGATGATCTGGGTCGCGTCACGATCAAGGGGATGGCCGGCGCGCGTGCATGCGGTGGCTACCTCCAGGTACTCACTTTTCCTCTCGGGGGCTGCCTGACAAGTAACGTCGTTCAGATTCCAAGATAGGAGCAACGGCCATGAATGCGAGTCGTGCTCGCCAAGTCATGCTTATCGGGGTTGCGTCGCTGGCCATCTGGAACGCGCCGGCGACAGCGCAGCCGGTGCTGACTCTCGAAGGCTCGTGCCCGGGTTTCGTGCGCGCTGAGGTCCGCGGAGTGCGGCCGGATCGGTCCGTTCTGCTGCTGTTCGCGCCGATGAGCGGATCCTACGTCCTTCCGTTCGGACATTGGTGCGCTGGGACGCGGCTCGGACTGAACTGGCGAGGGCTGCGGATTGCAACCGCGGCGAGAGCGGATGGGAGCGGCTTCGCCTTCTTCGAAGGAATCGCCGGTGAGCGCGCCTGCGGCGGGTATCTGCAGACACTGAACTACCCGGATGCAAGCTGCGAGACAAGCAACGTCGTGCAGATTCCATAGGGAGGATCATCATGTGCAATGTTCGCTCAACGAGCCACTTGATCGCTGGCGTGCTGATCGGCGCGCTTGTTCTCTCGTTCGGAAGTTCCATCTCCACTGCGCAATCCTGTGGATCGGACGTGGACTTTGGCTTCGAGGGCAGCAACTACGCGGACAGTTCGGGGCAGGCCACCAAGCAATTCACCGTGCCCAGCAACTTCGACCTCGGCGAGGTCCACGTGCAGGCCGCCGAACTCGAGAACACTTCGGCGATCATCCGCCGCGTGATCATCGAGCAGTGAGCGTCGCCTGAAATCAGGCGACCACGAATCCCCGGGGCGCTCGCAACCGAGCGGCGACAGCGCATCGCGGCCGCGCGCCAAGAGTATCATCCTCTGCCAATGCGCACCCACGCCCTCGGGAGGATGGCCATGAATACGCAACTGCTCCTGCTCGTCGCCCTGCTGGCGACCTTCTGCACCGGCTGCCAGGCGGCCGGGGGGTCAAACGGCGGCGGCGAGAAGTTTCAGGGCTGGGGAACGGTTACGACGCTGTTCGCCCTGCCGCAGCGCCAGCCCGACTGGCCCGCGGGCGAACTCACCGGCAGCGGCTTTCAGCCCGACCCTGATGAGGACGGCCAGTCGCCGGGCGCGCGGGCGATGCTGCTGAGCAAGGACTTCAAGGATGCAGCAGCGCTCAACGCCCGCCTGCAGGCCGGCCGGCGGGCGTGGATCAAGGGAGCCGTGTTTGAGCAGGTGATCCGCATCGATGAGATCGAAGTGCTGCCTTTCACGCGGGCGGGCGAGATTCCCATGAAGATGGTCAAGCCGGCGGCGCGATTCGATCTCATGGAAGTCGGCGCCTGGCACAACCGCATGCCGCCGTCGAACGACACGCGCCACCTCACGCTGATGATCCGGGCCGAGAACACCGCCGCCGACCGCAAGCCGCGAACGGTGAAACTCGAGCGCGTGTTCTACTCGTTCGACAAGGACCGGGAAGGCGTGCTGGCCGAGGACATGTCGCTCATCAACCCGGACACGGGCATGGCGGGCGGGAAGATGGAGATGACGCTCCCGCCGGGCCAGGCCGTGGACCTGGGCATCCGCGGCGAGGGCGTCTACCCCGAGGGCCACATCGACGAGGAAATCTACGTCACGGTGATCCTGAGCATCGACGACGAGCGCATCATCCTCCGCGGCCACACGAGAATCATCGCGGCAGTGTGAATGACTCCGGCCGCCCTGCTGGCGCGACCGCGGGGGAACGCCGATATGATCTGAGGAACCTCCGCTTCGGTCGATCGAGGATTCTGAGTGTGATCACCAGGCTGCACGTCAAGAACTTCAAGGCCCTTCAGGATGTGACCGTGGATCTCACACCCATCCACGCGCTGATCGGCCCTAACGACGCGGGCAAAACGAGTATCCTGCAGGCGCTCTACGCGATCTGCCACAGCGTGGATCACGCATTGCCAACATGCTTTCCAGGCTTGTGGAGCGGCCGCGAACTCGTGTGGAATCACACCCGGGCTCGTGAAATCGAACTTGAAGTCTGGGCAATCATTGGCGAAGAGAGTATCGGCTATTCTTTAAAGTGTGGCTTTCCAGAGAGCGGTCGCGATACGCGAGTCCTTGGAGAGTCTGTTCGTATCGGAGATCAGCAAGTGACCCTGCCCAGCGGGGGCCACCAGACTTTTCTGTGCCGACAGGGGGAATCACCAGTACCCGCCGCGCCGCCCGCGATCGGCGATAGACGTATCGGTTCGCTGCGCGACGCGCTAACAGGCGTTCACTGGCATCGTTGGGACCCTCGATTCCTCGCGATTCCAAATGCCTTAGATACTCGCTGGCGGTATCGCCTCGAATGGACGGGTTTCGGCTTGGTTCGTTGTCTGGACGACATTCTTGGCTATGACCGGAAACTGTTTGCGAGACTTGAACAGCGATTCACGAGTCTGTTTCCAGAGTTCGATTCCATCATCCTCCAACCGCAGAAGGCGTTTGTCTCCAACGATATTCCCACCATCAGCCTACCGAGGCTGGAGGAGCGAGATGGAAAGGGACTCGCATTCGGACTCGTAAATGGCGACTACCCACTTCCTGCGTCCCAAGTCTCCGATGGCGTGCTTCTTATCCTCGCTTATCTGACTATTCTCCATCTTCCCAATCCGCCCCGACTGCTATTAGTCGAGGAGCCGGAGAACGGTATTCATCCTGAGCGGCTTCAGAAGATCGTTTCCATGCTCCGTGAGTTGATTGGAGACAAGCAGCACACCCAAATTGTCATGACGACTCACTCTCCATATGTTGTTGATCTCCTCAATCCTGAGGAGGTTACACTGTGTCGTAAGGCGAGAGATGGCTCGGTGGAGACGCGTCGCCTCTCTCAAATCCCGACCGTCCAGCGGCAACTTGACATCTTCAAACTCGGAGAGATTTGGACGGGTGAGGGGGATGACGCTTTGGCCAACGAACCTCCAATCGTGGTGGAGCCCTCCTGATGAGAGTACTCGTGGTTGGCGAGGGAGATCACGAGGAGCAGGCGCTCCCTATTCTCGTCAAACAACTCAACTGCAGTATTCAGGATGCCGCGTTCGATCGGATCAAGAACACTCGCCACATTCATGGCAAGGGAAGCAGGATCCTCAAGAAAGCCGTAGGCTGGTCGATCGAAGCGCAATCCCGAGGATTCGATGCCTTGGTGCTGCTAATGGACGAAGACGGCGACGCGGACCGACGGCGAGCGATCGAAGAGGCTCAGGCGTCTCATCTTCACCCGATTCCTCACGCCTGCGGCATTGCGATCAGGACGTTCGACGCGTGGTTTCTCGCCGACCAGCTGGCAGTTTCCCGCGTCCTGGGCCGCACCGTTCAGCGACAGGCCGATCCGGAAGACGTTCGGAATCCAAAGGGCCAGTGCACCGCGCTCATCGCAGTCGGGGAGATTGCGACGCTCGCTGAATTCTATCGGCTCGTGGCACATGAGATGGATCTGGCGGCGGTAGGAGAGCGTTGCCCGCACGGATTTCGCCCGTTCGCCGAGCGGGTGGCCGGCCTCGGATCGGCCGGCTGATGGGCTGCCTTTCGCCGTCTCTCGCGTTGGCCCGAGTTCTGCGTCGCCCTCTGTGAATTCTCCAGCCCCCGGCCGCCAACTTTCGATATCCTTTGGCGGTGCCTGGTGATGCGGTTTCCAGCGTGCGATCCATTGTCGAAGACCTCGATCTCGAGGTCGAGTTCGATGCGCCCATCGGCGCGGAGATGACGTGGTACCGCGTCGGCGGGCGAGCCGATGTGCTCGCCAGACCGCGCAGCGTCGAAGCGCTCTGCACGCTGATGCGCCGCTGCCATGAGACGGGGACGATCGCCCGTGTGCTGGGCTCGGGGGCGAACCTGCTGGTGGCCGACGAGGGCGTCGATGGCGTCGTGGTCCACCTCGACCACGCCGTGTTCCGCGAAGTGTCCACCATTCATCGCCACCGCATCCACCGCGCGGGAGTGCAGGGGCGCGCCGGCGACGCCGTGCGCGTCATGGCCGGCAAGTCGCTCGAGCAACTCGTCATCTCCACCGCCACGCAGGGCCTGAGCGGCATCGAGTGCATGGCCGGCGTGCCCGCGAGCGTGGGCGGGGCCATCCGCATGAACGCGGGCGGCAAGTTCGGCTGCATCGGCGACGCCGTCGCGGCCGTCGGCTGCATCAACGTCAAGGGCGATCTCGTCGTGCACGAGGCGCCGGACATCGCCTTCGAATACCGCCGCTGCTCGATCATCGACCCGGTCATCCTCTGGGCCGAACTGGCACTGACGCCTGACGACCCGACCCGCACGCACGCCAAGGTGAAGGAGATCTTCGCGTACAAGAAGCAGTCGCAGCCGATGGCCGCCAACAGCGCCGGGTGCGTGTTTCGCAATCCGCCCGCGGGCGACGGCTCGGGCCGGCTGGTGAGCGCCGGCGAACTTATCGACCGCGCCGGCCTCAAGGGCACGAGCATCGGCGGCGCGACCATCAGCGAGCGGCATGCCAACTTCTTTACGGCCGAGCCGGGCGCCTGTGCCGATGACATCATCGCCCTGATCGATCATGCCGCACGCGTCGTGGCGGAAGAGTCAGGCTACGAACTGGTTCGGGAACTCGTCGTGTGGAAGCGGCAGGAAACGCGGCGCTCCGGCGAGCACGTTTAGTCGCGACCCGAAGGCTCCGCGCAGGGGAGCGCCCCCCTCGCGCAAGAAGCATGAATACCCACCCCATCAACGTCGCCGTCCTCGCCGGCGGGCCCGATGCCGAACGCGAAGTCAGCCTCATATCCGGCCGCGAGATCGCCGCGGCGCTCAACGCAACCGGCCGCTACGCCGCGCGCCTCGAAGTGATTGACCGCCTCACCGGCTCTGAACTCGCCGCGATCGAAGGCGATGTGATCTTCCCCGCCTTGCACGGCCCCTGGGGCGAAGGCGGCCCGCTGCAGCGGTTGCTCGAGACCGACGGCCGCCCGTTCGTGGGCTGCGGTTCGACCGCCGCCGAAATCTCCATGGACAAGATGCGCACCAAGGAGATCTCGGAGTCGATCGGCGTGGCCACGCCGCCCGCGTGCATTCTGCATACGCTCGACGATGCGTGCACCGTTCAGCCGCCGCTGGTGCTCAAGCCCATCGATGATGGTTCGAGCGTTGATGTGCTCATCTGCCGCACTTCGGACGAGCTGAAGCGGGGCCGCGCCAAACTTCACCCGCGCCGCAGCCGCATCATGGCTGAGCGGTTCATCCCCGGGCGCGAACTGACCGTCGGCCTCGTGGGCGACCGCGTCGGCTCGCTCATCGAGATCATCCCCAGCGTCGAGTTTTATGACTACGAGGCGAAGTACACGCGCGATGACACGCGTTACACGGTGAGCCCCGACCTGCCGGCCGAGCACGCAGCGCAGATCAAGGATGAGGCGCTTCGCCTGTATCGCGCCATCGGCTGCCGCGACCTGGCGCGGATCGATTTCCGCTATGACGACGTGACCGACCCGGCCCGGCCGGCGTGGTGGATGCTCGAGGTGAACACGATGCCCGGCTTCACGAGCCACTCACTGGTGCCGATGGGCGAAGCGGCCGGCGGCGTGCCGATGCCTGAACTGTGTGCGCGGCTGGTGGAGATGGCGCTGGCTCGCCGCGAGGCGGGGAGTTCACCGCCGCTCGGCCGATCTTGAAGCCATCCCCCCGCTTTCTGCCGACATACAGGGGACACGCTCACTGTGAAAACGGGAGAAGGTTGTGCATTTCTGGCCCTTTGGCGGCAAAGAGAAGTCGAAGCGAACAAAGAGCCGCGCCAAGCCGGCCCAACCCGCGGCCCAAACCCCGGCCAAACGCAGCGCCCCCGCAGCCGAACGCTTCGGCTGGCGCGAGGCGGGGCTGTACATCGCGTCGTTTGCAGCGCTGCTCGCGCTGGGCGCGGGCGCATGGGCGTGGTGGTCGTATCAGCCCGTTGATCTGCTCCGCGCGGAAATCGCCTCGCGTCAGTCGCAGCGCGCGGAGGTGGCCGAGATCGTCTTCGCTGAGCCGGTCGTCGGCGTGGAGGGCGTGCGCGAGTCGTTGCTCGCCGCCGCCTATGCCGCGGCCCGATCGAGTCCTTTCGACCGCGATGCCCTGCGCGCCATCCACGAGACGCTCGTCGAGAGCCGGTGGATGGAGGATGCGACCATCCGCGTGATGCGCGATCTCACCACGGCCCAAGTTGACGGCACGACGCAGCGGGTTGATCGCATCACCATCCACGGCCAGTTCCGCCGGCCGTTTGCGATGGTGCGGCGCGATGAGACGGATTACGTCGTGGATGCATCGGGCACGCGCCTGCCGGTGACGTATCGCGCCGGGCAGATTGCGGCCCTGCCGGCCATCGTCAACGCCATCGGACCGGTGCCGCCCATCGGCGGCATCTGGCGCGGCGGCGACATCACCGACGGCCTGCTGCTCATCGGTTACCTGCGCAAGCAGAATCGCGAATGGTTCAGCCAGGTCCGGGCCATCGACGTGCAGAATTGGGATGGCGGCGACCGCAAGCGGGCCCACCTCGCGCTCATCACCGATCGAGGGTATCGCATTGCATGGGGTCGCGCCGTCGGGCAGGAAGCGGGCATCGAACATCCCGCCTCACACAAGGTGCAGGCGCTCGACGCGTATTACCTCACGCGCGGCAAGACCATCGGCAGCCCGCAGGGCACGCTCTACATCAACCAGCCCCTGCTCACCCAGGACCGCCAGGTCCGCCTGACCAACCCAGGCGAAGAGCCGGGGTGACCGCGCCTGGAGACCGAGTAGCCATTCTTGCGCCCGAACAGGCGGCGCAGTCGGCACAGACGGCACACTTTCCGTAGTCTCGCTCGATTCCCCGGCTTGCCGCCTTCTCACAACAGCCGTCCAATCGTACTTTTTCTTCTGCGCCCGTCGCGCGATGCGGGGTGCGATGGGTCGCCCGATGCATGGACCACCGAGGAGGAGGATCGCACCAATGGCTCGCACGAGAACTGCTTTCGCCCGTTGTGGCTGGACGCTCGCCCTGACTACGGCCGCCGTCATCGCCGTCGGCGCTGCACCACCCCGGAAGGCCGGCTCGCGCAAGCAGGCCCGGCAGTCGCAAACGGTCAGCAAGAACTCAGCGCGGATTATCGCGCGGGAAGATCCGGCCCAGAATGCGACCGCCTCGACCAGCACCGAACTCTGGCTTTTCGGCATCTCCGACGTCAAGCGCATGAAGCCCTTCAACGCGCAGGGCACGCGCACGATCATCGATCTGCGCACGTTCGACACCGCCGGCGCCATCTCGTTTCTTGAGAAGATGTCAACGAGCGGCAAAGGCGCCGCGATCTGTCTCCGCTGGAAGAACCCGAACCACGAAGGCGACCGCCCCGTCGGGCAGGAGAACTACGACGTGCCGCCCAGTGCCGAGGAATCATCGGCGGCGTTGAGCGCGCTGGCCGAAGTGCTCTCGTCGGCGCCCGCTCGCGCCATGGGCAAGCGCCTCTACGTTCAGATCTACAACGAGATCGGCGGCGGACCGGGCACCTTCGCTCTCGACGACGTCGATGCCATGCTCGCCTTCGCCGACACGGCGGTACCGGCCATCCGCAGCGCCAATCCCGACGTGCGCATCTGCGGCCCGGCGCTCAGCGGCGCCCAACTTGCGCAGTATGGCGTCGAACCCACGACCGAAGGCGGCCGGCTCAAGCGCGAACAGATCGATCGCTGGATGTCCTGGACCGCCGCCAACGCCGACGTCACCGATGTGCACCTCAACGGCGAAAACGTGGACGCCGGCTGGGCCGACCAGGCGCTGAGCAACATGCGCCAGATCCTCGACAGCCGCGGCGGCCAGAACGTCGGCCTCGTCTCTTTCGAGTGGTCCTGCTCAGGCTATCCCGACCGCACCGACTCGGCCGGCATCGAAGCCTACATCCACGACGTGTGGGAGGCGATGAAACAGCGCCAGGTTCAGGTAGCTGCGTACACCTACTGGCCGCTCTTCGACCAGCCCGAAGAGGTGCGCAGCAGAACGAGCTGGGCCTCGGTCATCGGCGAAGACAAGAAGCCCAACAAGCCCGTCACCAAGGCGCTCACCAGCATCGGCAAATCGCCGTAACAGCCCCGCCCTGACCATCTCGACCACCCGAACCCAGGGCTCGCGCCACCAGCGCGAGCCCTGCGGCATGCGCAGAAGGACTAGAGGGTGAACTTGTAGCAAATTCGTCGAATGGCGGCGCAGGCCTTCGACCTGCGCCGCGCAAGGCTCAGTCAGTCACATCCACAACTGTCGCTGTACGGCTGCTTCGGATGCGGGTCGAAGTTGTCATGGGGAATGTATTCGGGCGCATAAAGGATCAACCCCTTGGCAGCGTGCGTCAGCCGCTCGAAGTTGTATGTGTTACCCTCCTGTTCCATCCACGGGTTGTCGGGTGAGTGCACATGCTGAGCGCGAACCACGGTCACATCCCAGTTCGCGAGGTTGTTCCTGCTGCCCTGCTGGTACTCACCGTAGCAGGCGTGTCGCAGCAGCCCGTCGAAGGCCTGAAGATCGTCACGGATCAGATCCGCGATGTCGGCTCCGTTGAAGACAGCGTTGGCCCAGTTCGAGTCAATGTACTCTTCCCAAGTGAGGTCTGGCTCAGGTGTTGAATTGAAATACGCTTGAAGAATCTCACCATGCGTTTCAGTTTCAGTCGGCTCTTTGGTAGTAAGCCAAGTGTTATGCGGCACGGGGCTCCACTCCAATGCTGTTACCGCGATAGCCGGATCCCAGATGTTCGTCTGCTGGCCGGCGTTATCCTCATACAAATAGTCAATTGCATCGAACACTTGCGCCCGCTGCTCCAGGTCGCGGTAATGCAAATGGACATCGACGGGAGCCGCGTTGAGGTTGCCGAATTCGACAACGCACTGTACCTTGTACGCATCGCGATTCTCCGCGTTGGCGTGCCGGTCGAAGGGGCCGGCCACATTGCCATCATACCCGGTAATGACATCAGAGCGCAGCACTGCCGGAGTGATGAACTGTAAGGGGCGGCCAGCCAGAGCCGACGCGTCGCGCGCTGCATCCACCTGCTTTTGCATCCACTCCATCACGGCGACGCACCCAAGCGGAAAACATGTCGCGTCGAGGTCGCTGATCTTGTCCGCGCAGCCGCCGCCGAGGTCGACGTAGTACTCCCCCGGTCCGCCGAAGATCTCGTTGCCGAACTGGATCGCGTCGATGTCGTAGGCGTACTTGCTGACGAAGCAGCGCAAGTCCGCGAGCATAGCCGCCTGCGTCTGGGCGTCGGGGATGTAGTCGAGACTCTCATCCGACGGCCAGGGCGTTCGGATCATCAGGATGATCTCCTTGCCCTGGTGGTCCGGGTCGTCGTGGCCACCGAGGTAACTCAGCATGGCCCGGAAATTGGTGCAGGCAGTTGGATTGGTGAGAATCGCATGTACCAAATCATGGCGGCCATGAAGCCTAACCGCCGTGATGCCGTCCACGTGCTGAACCAACTCGCTGGTTCCAGCGCCGACATCGATGGCGTACAGCCCCACGCGCATCTCCGTCGCCGTGTCCAGCACCCAGTTGCCGCCCGTCGTCTGATCGTTGTCGAGGCTCGGGTCGGCGATGATCTCGCGATAGTCCGGGTCGCCGTCGTTGTCGCGGTCGAACGGGACGAGGAGGATGACCACGTTGCCCTGGTCCTGCTCGTTTGCGTCGTAGTACTTGGCTGAGCCCACGATCCAACCGGCGTCGTTGATGGCGTAGTAGGCCATGTTGCTCGAATAGAAGTGGCCCAGCGGACCCGTTGAAGTCGGGATTCCCGAAAGGGTCAGCAGCGACAAGTCTTGAAGATCGAGATTCGCATCTTCGTAGAAGAGCGTCTTCTTCGCGACGATCTCGTTGGAGTTGTTCAGGCCCACGGCCTTGGCGCTTCCTCCGGTGATGCCCAGCGTTTCGACATCATCCCAGCCCTGGCCATCCGGCCTCCAGAGGATGTACGTAAACGAAGGGGTGGTGCCGCGCGAGCCGACGATCCAGTCGTTGTCGTTGATGATGTATGGCGTGTCGGATTCGTCGATCTGGCCTGGATCAATCTTGACGGGCGTGGTCGTGCCCGGCCACGCGACGGCCCAGGCCAGCATCGGATCCTGGTTGAGCTGCTCGGTCGAGAGGCCGACAATCGTCGCGGGCGGACCGTCGCCGTTGATGCCCAGCGCCGCGGTGGCGTCGCCGCCCGAGAGCGGGTTCAGTTGGGTCCATCCTGTCTGCTCCGCGAACCAGCCAACGGGATAGCCGTTGCCATGATCGAATCCGGCGAGTTCGTCATCGTCATTGATCGACCAGATTTCGGTGTCGTCGCCGAGGTCCTCGCCGACGTCGTAGGTCTCGTTCTGGACGTTGTAGTACCAGATGCGGGCCTTGAGACTGCTGTTTGATCCGGAATAGCCGACGACCGTGCCATCATTGTTGATGTCGGTGCCGTGGGTGGTGTGATTCGTCGAAACTTCGAGGATGTGCCACGCGTTATCGCGGTAGACCGCTGCTCGCGTGGCGGTGCCGCCGACTTTGACTTTGGCGAGGATGTGGCCGGCGTTGTTCACATCCTGCACGCTGTCGAGCGTGTCCTCCTCCGACGGCGGATCGATGCGCAGCCACTGGAAGGCGCGATCATCGGCCCGGGCTGCGCACGGCATGAGCAGCAGCATGGCTACCCCGAACCAGAGAGAGAGAGAGAGAGAGAGAAAGAGAGAGGGAGAGAGAGCCGAAATGTGTTCGCAATCCGTTTGCACTACTGGCCATCGCGTACTGCTCCTTCGTTCTGCGGCGTCATCGCCTTGAACCCCTTCGATCACAGAACCCATCCCACCCGATGGCAACGACTCCCCCCGCCCCGGGCGGCAGCAAGGGCAGAATACAACCTACCCGATCCTGTGGGTCGGTGCAAGAGCAAATGGGGAGATGTGGATGAAATTGTTAAGATTCGGCGGCGAGGGTTGCGGCCGCTCAGTACATCCCTGCCGGGCTGGCCGACAAAGTGAGGTTGTCGGTCTGGCCGGCTTCGAGTTTCAGGCAGGCGAGGCCGGCGATCATGGCGGCGTTGTCGAGGCAGTAGGCCATCTGCGGCAGGTGCAGCTGCAGGCCGTTGCGGTCCGCCAGGCTCTGGGCGTCTTTGCGCAGGCGCGTGTTGGCGCTCACGCCGCCGCCGATGATGATGGACCTGGGCGCCTGGCCGCGCTGGCGCTGCTGCTCGATGGCGCGCTGGAGTTTGAGCATCACGGCGCTGACGGCCGCGCGCTGGAACGAAGCGCACAGATCATCAATCTCGCCCGGCGACAGGTCGGCGGCATCGCGCTCGAACGCAGCGCCCTGGCCGCGGCCCGTCGGCGTGCCGCGCACGGCGTAGAGCAGCGCCGTCTTAAGACCAGAAAACGAAAAGTCAATGCTGTCGGGCTCGAGGCGCGAGATGGGAAAGTCATAGACATCATCACGGCCGCGAGCGGCGCGGGCATCGACGCGCGGCCCGCCGGGATATCCCAGATTCATGATCGCCGCCGCCTTGTCGTATGCTTCGCCGATCGCATCGTCGATGGTGCGGCCGATGCACTGCACATCGAGCGCGCTGCGCATGGCGAACAGGCTCGTGTGCCCGCCGGAGACGACCAGGCCGACGGCGGGAAACTCGGGGCAGCGCTGCGCATCGAGGCACGCCGCGTGCAGATGCGCGATGATGTGATCGACGCCGATGAGCGGCTTGTCCCACGCCCACGCGAGCGCCTTGGCCGCCGCCACGCCGACCAGCAGCGAGCCGATGAGCCCCGGCCGGTGGCCGACGGCGACGGCGGAGATTTCATCGGGCCCGACGCCCGCCTGGTCGATGGCGCGGGCGATGACGGGGTAGATGCGCTCGAGGTGCGCGCGGCTGGCGATCTCGGGCACTACGCCGCCGAACTCTTCGTGCAGATCTTCCTGCGTGGCGACGACGCTCGAAAGCACCTCGCCGCCGCCGCGCACGACGGCCGCAGCCGTCTCATCGCAGCTCGACTCGATGCCGAGCACCATGGTAGGGTCAGGTTCGTCCGGCTGATCCGGACCGTCTTTTTCGTCTGGCATCATCACACCCCGCGCGACGCGGCGCGTCAATTTTCCTGTTCGTTCTCTTTGGTGGCGGGTTCGACGCCGGCCTGGCGCAGCGCCGGCTCGAGCGAGCCGCTCTCTTTGATGCGCAGCACGGCGACGACGTTGCCGGCGGCGTCGTGCACTTCGACGGTGCCGCCCGCGATGTCGAGTTCATCGGGAATGAGATCAACGGGCTCGCGATCTTCCGCGGGGATGAACGAGGTGAGGTTGTTGAGCCGTTCGTCGATTTCTTCGAGCTGCTCGATGAAGAAGTCGCGCTGCCGCTCGACGAGGTGCAGTTCATCGATGAGCGCATCGGTGGGCTTCATCTCCGAACCGGTGGGGACCCATTCGCCGCCCTCGAGCCGCAGGCGCAGGGCCTTGATGGCGGCGCTGAGCTGCTTGTCCTTGAGCGTGTCTTCGACCCACTGCGGATCGGCCCACTCGCCTTCGCCGTTGTGCTCGCGGATGACGCTGAGTTCGTTGCGCACATCATACATGGCGCGGTATTCGTCGTTGGTCATGGGGACGAAGAAGCCCGGATCGGGATCGACGCCCCAGGTCTTGGAGTCGGGCCATTTGTGCAGGTTGCGGCCGCTGGGCAGGTAGTACGCTGCGGTGGTGATCTTCAGTTGGCCGGCGCCGGAGTGGAGCGTGCGGACATCCTGCACGAGTCCCTTGCCGAAGGAGCGCGTGCCGAGCACGATGGCGCGGTGATCATCCTGCAGCGCGCCGCTGACGATTTCGCTGGCCGAGGCGGACTGGCTGTTGACGAGCACGACCATGGGGAAGTCGGGCAGCGTGCCGTCCGCGTGGGCGCTGTATGAGCGATCGACCTCGCGGCCCTTGACGGAGACGATCACGCCTTCGGAGATGAGCATGTCGGAGATTTCGATCGCGGCCTGCAGCGACCCGCCGGGGTTGAAGCGCAGGTCGAGCACGAGGCCGCGCAAGTCCTGCTTGACGAGGCTCGTCGCCGCCTGGTAGAGGTCGAACGAAGTGGTCTCCGTGAACTGTCGGATGCGGAGGTAGGCGAGTTTCTGATCGCGATCGAGCCAGTAATCCCAGTCTTCGCCGACGCGGTGCACGCCCTCGACGGTGGAGACCTGGATCTGGCCGCGCGTCACGACGACATCTTCGGTTTCGCCTTCGGGCGCGCCTTCGCGGTGCACCGTCACGACGACTTCGGTGTTGGGCGTGCCCATGAGGCGGTTGATGGAGTCGTCGATCGGCTCGTCCTTGGTGGACTCGCCGTCGATGGCGCGGACCTGGTCGCCGGCGCGAATGCCGGCCTGGATCGCGGGCGAGCCGGCCATGGGGCTGACGATGGTCAGCCAGCCGTCGCGCATTTCGACAGAGGCGCCGATGCCGACGTAGCGGCCGCGCACGTTCTTGTCGAAATCGCCCTGCTCCTGGGTGGGGATGTAGTTGGTGTAGGGGTCGCCGAGTTCCTTGAGCATGCCGTCGATGGCAGCGCGCTGCAGACTCTTGTACTTCGCTTCGTCGAGTTCATCGACGTAGTTCTTGCGGACTTCGAGCAGCACATCCTGGATGGGATCGAACCACGCCAGGGAGTCGAAACGGTCCCCCGCGGCGGCGGCGAGTTGGACGATGATGACCATCAGCAGGCCGAGCATGCACGTCGGGGCCAGCACTCGCTTCATCGAACGCATCAAGAACTCCTCTCTGAATCGTGGCAATGCGGCAGGTGGGCGCGCCCAGCCATCTGTGATCGGCTCGCGCGGCAGCGGATGATAGCAGAAACGACTCCGACGCATCCGGCGTTCGGTTCCGTCTCCGCCTGGCGCACAAAAACAGCGTCCCGGCTTGTACAGCCGGGACGCCGATGCGTTGTCTGAACTTCAGCGCGCCAGGCGGCGCGCGTTTGGATTACTGGATAACGCGATCTTCAACATCGGTCGTGTGGCCCTGCTCGCATCCCTGGAACCAGACGCGGCGGCCGGCGGAGTTGCCGGGGATCGGCAGACTCCACGATGCGTCGCCGTTGGCGTCGGCCCGCTTCTGCGAAGCAAGCACCGGCCGCGCGAGATCGAGCGTGATGCCCAGCTGCGGCACGTTGGTGCTGCCGAGCCCGTTGAGCGAGTAGACGAGGTACTGCATCTGATTCGCCGTGGCGCCTGAGATGCTGAACTGGCCGGCCTGGCCGTGCGTGAGCGTGCCGACGGTGAGGTCATACCCGCCGCCCGAACCGCCCGGGAAGGTGAGCGTCGCGATGCCGGTCGAACTCTGCACGTCCACGGAGACGTCATCCACGTAGACGAAGTCGCCGTCGAGGCCGGAGTAGAGACGGATCTCGATGACGAGCGCTTCGCGGCAGCCGTTCGGATTGCCGCAGTCGGCGTTGAAGGTCCAGGTCCACTCGAGGTAGGACCAGCCGTTGCCGTCGGAGTAGGTGCTGTTGCCGCCGGCGCTGCCGCGGAACGAGTAGACGTCGCCGGGGTCGGCGTAGTGTGCCCAGATGCGGCCGGACGGGTTGGTGTTTGGCGTCGTGTCGTAGACCCAGGCGCCGGCGGTGATCGTGTCGCCGTCGGTGAGGTTCTCGATGTAGGCGATGTAGGCCTGGGGCGTGCCGCCGAGGACTTCTTCGGTGAACTTGAGCGAGCGCGTGCCGCCGTGCGCCTGCTCCGTCGAGTTCTCGGTGAGCACGACCGCGCCGTCTTCGAAGACGCCCAGCACGGTGCCGCCGTCCTCCCAGTCGTAGGAGCCCATCAGATGCTGCGCGCTGGCCGCACCGCTGAGGAGCCCGATCGTCGCTAATGCCGCAAGTGCTTTCTTCATGATCCTCGTTCCTTTCCTCTCCAGTTGAGTTTCACTTGTCGCACCGGACCATTTCCGATGCGGTTCAAACCTTTTTTGCATTCAGTCCACCGGCCTCCACACGACGTCGGTGACGGCGCCCTGCCGGGCCGCCTGGATCCACAGTTCGCCGCCGAGCAGTTCGACGGGCACGCGGCCGCGCAGCGTGGCGCTGCCTTGCGCATCGGCGCGCGCCGAGCCGGCCAGCGCCGGCGAGCGCAGGCCCAGCGTCACGCCGAGTTGCGGCACGGGTGTTTGCCCCAGCCCGCGCTGCGAATAGATGAAGTGCACGGACTCGCCCGGCTGGGCGTGCGAAGCGCGGAGCGTCGCGAACAGCCCGGCCACCAGCGGCGGCACCTCGAGCAAGAAGCGAGGCGCGGGGGTGAAGTAATCGACCACCACCGGCAGATGGTCCGACGCCAGCGCCAGCGCATCGGCCTTCCACTGTTCGTCGGGTCGAAAGTAGTGATTCACGCCCGCGTTGATCGAAAGGTTGTAGTGCAGCCCGTCGTTACCGAATGAGCGATACGACTCGGCGATCATCTCGAAGCCCGCACCGTCGCTGAGTTCTTCGCTGCAGAGCTGGAAGTCGAAGCGATCATCCATCCCGCCGCCGACGAGATCGGGATTGCTGCCGTCGTGGGGTGACTGCGTGTGCGCCAGAGCGGCGAACGAGCCGAGAAAGCGCGGATCGACCGCGCGTCCGCTTCCGGCATCAAAGAACCGCAGGAACGCGGCCTCTGACGGCGCATACACGTTCCAGTCGCCCGCGTAGATGATGTGCGCGGCGGCCGGCAGGGTGTCGGCGTCGCGTCGCACCGCATCGGCTTCGCTGGCGCGCTGCGATTCAAACTGGAAGCCCTCTTCAGCCTTGAAGTGCGAGCCGTAGATGTAGAGCGTCACGCTGGCATCTTCGGCGCAGTGGAGTTTCCAGCGGTCCGTGGCGCGCGGGCCGGTGTGATTCGTGATGTCACGATGCGCCGCAGGCTCTTCGACGAATGAATCATCGCGATAAAACAGCGCGTTCTCTCCCGCTCCGCCGCCGTTGACGGTGAAGGTGGCCAGGCGGTACTGCACGCCCAGCGGCGCGGACGCGTCGAGCCACGACTGGATCAGCCCCGTCGTCCCTGCGTCGACTTCCTGGAAGATGTAGATGTCGGGCGCGCGGATGACGCCGGTCACCGGAGCCGGATCTTCGCCCAGCGCCTGGAACACTTTGCGCAGATCGATGGTCGAGCCGACGAGTTCGGCGATGTTGTAGGTCACGATGCGAACCGGGGCGCCGCTCTGCGCCTCGGCACGGCGCCACGCGCCCACGCAGCCCAGCGCGACGACCAACGCCGCCAGCACCCGTCGCACTCGAAGGGTTCGAAACTCTCTCCGCCCCAACCGATCCGTCATTTCACCACCGTCGGATTGGTTGGATCGAGTACGCCGCCGGTCACGCGGGCGCCGCTCGGGTACCAGTAATGAATCGATCGCGATTCGCTTTCATCCATCACGCCGGCGTGGCCGTCGAAATAGGAGACGACCATCTTCGTGTCATGCCGGTACGCAAAGCGCCGCATCGCTTCGCGCTGCGCGTCGGTGAACTCGCCGCTGCGCCGGCCGAGCGTGGCCGGGTCGCCGGTGTGGCCCACGGCGGCGCCGTGGTTCATGAAGTTGCCGCCCTCATCCTGGAATGGAAACGCGTTGAAAGTGACCTCAAACGTGCTCGAGTCCACGTAGCGCGTGCCGTCCATCGTGCATACTTTGGCGTCGGGACGATTGATGTTGTCGAGGCGCGGCCGGTAGCTCGGATAGAGCAGCGGCATGCCCCAGTCCTGCCGCGATGAATAGTCACTGATCACATCGTGCCGGCTGCTGCTCAGGTGCATGCCCATGTTGGCGGCATAACTGTTGATGCGCAGCTCCGTCACCGGGATGCCGTCGAAGGTGTTGCCCCCGCCGTACTGCGCCGCGTAGCGCTCGCGGTTGGCCGGGCAGGCGAACTCCTGTTCGAAGATCATGCGCAGCCGCCGCTCGGCGATGCGGTTCTCTTCGCCGGGCTGCTTGCCGGGCAGGTTCAGGCTGTAGGCGAGAATCGGCGAGAGCCAGTCCACGTTTTGCGTCGGCGCCGAGGGTGAATTGCCGATGTCGCTCCCGCTGCGGATGTGGGCGCCGCTGGTGTTGGGTCCGGCGATCCACTGATCGTGCTCGGCGCCGTAGGTGGCAAAACCGACCGCCGCCTGCCGCTGGCTCGCCGTGCACACCGCGGTGCGACTGGCGGTGCGCGCGTGGCCCAGGGCCGGCAGGAGCAGGCCGATGAGCAGCGCGATGATCGAGATCACCACGAGCAGTTCGATGAGCGTGAAAGCGCTTCGATCGGCCTTGAACCATCGCCTTGCCGGGGTCATATCCTGCATCGCCGTGTCTCCGACTTCGGGTCAGTTGGATTTGCTGTTAGCGTAGCCCCGCCGCTTCAGCCGCGAGTTAGAATCAGGTGCATTTCGGAATTCACCCTGAGGGGCGCAGGCAAGGGCATGGCGGAGCGACCGGACCAACTCGTCATCGGCATCACCATGGGCGATCCGTGCGGCATCGGGCCCGAGGTCGCGGTGAAAGCCCTGGCCGATCCGCGCATCCGTAACTCCGCTGGATTCCGGATCTTCGGCGACGCGCCGACCCTCGCCCGAGCTGCCGAGCAGGCCGGCCTCGAGCCCGGGTGGTGGATCGAGACCCCGCAGCAGCGCAGCGGCGTGCGGCCGGTGCGCGGCCAGGTGGTGGTGGTCGATTATCCGCCGTTCGCTCCGGCCGTCGCCGAGGCGCGCACGCGCCGCATCGCGGAGCCCTCGCGCGCCGGCGGCGAGGCGTCGCTGGCATACCTCAATGCCGCGATCGACGCGGCGCTGCTGACCCCCGGCGATCCCCAGCGCATCGACGCCATCGTCACCGCGCCCATTTCCAAGTCTTCCTGGCATCTCGCCGGTTTGCGCCGCTTTCCCGGCCACACCGAACTGCTCGCCGAGCGCACCCGGGCGCGGCAGCATGCGATGATGTTCGTCGCGCCTCAACTGCGCGTCGTCCTCGCCACCATTCACCTGCCGCTCATGGAGGTGCGCAACCGGCTGACGATCGGCCGCGTGCTCGAGCCGATCCTGCTGGGCGACGAGGCTTGCCGAAACCTTCTGGGCATCGATCATCCGCGCATCGCGGTGTGCGGCCTCAACCCGCATGCATCCGAGGGCGGACTGTTCGGCGATGAAGAGCAGCGCCTCATCGAACCCGCCATCCGCCAGGCCGTCGAACATGGCGTCAACGCCACCGGCCCGTGGCCCGCGGACACCGTCTTCAACGCCGCCGTGGATGGTCGCTTCGACCTCGTCGTCGCAATGTACCACGACCAGGGCCTGATCCCCATCAAGCTGCTGGCGCGCGATGAAGCGGTGAATGTCACCATCGGCCTGCCGATCATCCGCACCAGCCCGGACCACGGCACGGCATTCGACATCGCGGGCCGCAACCTTGCGCGCCCCGGCTCGATGGTTGCCGCGATCGATCTCGCGTGCACATTGGCGCACCGCCGTGCGTGACGGCGGTTTTTCGGCGAAGATGCGCATGACGCATGGCCGCCGCTGCCCGCGATGATTGCACGGCAAGGTGCGCGGCGCTACCGTCGCGCCCCGGCCCTGCCAGGTCCGCCGGGGCGGCCGGCGGCCGCTGAAGGATCGATTGCATGAGGCATCGTCGTCGCCGATTCAAACGCTTGCGGGCGATGTGGATCCGCGCCCGCCGCGGCTCGCGCGAGGGGTGGCGTCGGATGCTGCGCCTCGAAGGCTCGCCGCGCGCTATTGCGCTGGGACTGGCGATCGGCATCGTCGTTGCGTTCTCGCCGACCATCGGCTTTCAGATGATCATCGCGGCGTTTCTCGCTTCGATGGTGCGGGCCAATCCGGCGCCGGCGATCATGGCCGTGTGGATCACCAATCCGCTCACGATTCCGCCGATCTATACCGCGACTTACTACCTCGGCCGCCACTTCTGGCCGGGCCGGCCCGTGGACATCCATCTGACACTCTCGCGCTTCGTGCGCGAACTGGGCCGCTTCGAGTTCTACGAGGTATACAGCCAGTTCCGCGAACTGCTCGAACTGGGCGTCGATGTGCTCGTGCCCATGTTCATTGGCGGGGCGATCATCGGCATCGCTCTGGGCGCGATCAGTTACCCCATCGCTCTCATCGCCGTCACCCGGGCGCGAAGGCTGCTCAAGGCCGGCCGGCACCGGCTGGCGGAGCGCCGAGCGCGGGCCGGGCACGAGCACCGCCCGTGATCGTCTGCAGATGGCGACCTTGACGCGGCGCGACTGTTGCCTGATACTCTCACAGCGCCGCGCCGCCTCACCGATCCCGTCCGTTGTTCAGCGGCGCACCCGCCAAAGGAGGCGCACCATGACCACGCGCACGCATCGGGGCCTCAGCGCCGTGGCGATCGTCATCCTCATCGCGCTCGTGGTCATCATCGGCCTGGTCGTGATGAAATCCGGCGTCGGCGTGGACGGCCTGATGATGCACGTCGATGACTACATCGCGATGCTCGACAACCGGCCCACCGGCGCGCCAGCCGGCAAGGCCGTCGGCCCGGCCGTCGTCGTCGATTCGGAGATGAAGCGCATCGACGATCTGCACGACCGCCTGCCCGGCTCGCTCCGCGCGGCCAACCACTCCGCGGTCAACACCGTCATCGTCCTCGTGCGCACCGGGACGGGCATCGGCGCCGGCGTGGCCACGGGCCTGGGTGTCGTGAGCAGCAACGAAGGCTCGTATTCGATCAGCGCGTTTCTGTACGACAAGTCCGGCAACCCGATCGGTTCGCACACGGTCACGCACAAGACCGCGATGAGCGGCGCGGGAGCCGAAGGCGAAGCCAAGGCAAAGTGTGACGAGGACATGCTCGCCTGGCTGCAATCGCAGTTCTGAGACACCGCGATGCGGCATTCCGCCCGCTCGGGCGCGGTTTGCAGCAACCGGGCAATTCCCTGAGGACGCGTGGCGCTGCTCCTGTATACTCGAAGTAAGCGCCCGCCGCACCGGCCGATGCGCAGCGCGCCGTGCGGCGCCCTTGCGGCGATGTCACACGCCACAACCCAGCAGGGAGGAGAGATGCTATGTTTTCCACGCGCCACATCGCCGCGGCTGTGCCCGCGCTCCTCGCGCCCGCCGCCGCCGCGCAGGTGATCGATTTTCAACATCTTGAGCAGCGCAACGACATGGTCAACTTCGTCGGAAGCGTCGTGATCGAAGATGGATTCGAAATCACCAAAGACGCCGGCGAACAGTACGACTTCGGCGTCTTCGGCACGCTCGAGCGGCGCTATCCCGGCTCGACGGCGCTCTTCAACGACACCATCGGAGGCTTGCACATCATCAGGGCCAAGGACGGTCGTTCGTTCGACGTGCTGTCGATCGACTTCGCCATGCTCAACGGCGCCGGCACCGTGGTCGTCGACGTTGTCGGCGAGAAGACCGGCGGCGGACAGGTGTTCCAGCAGATCGTGCACTCCGACGACGGCCCGCCGCTTGAACTGATGACCTACGAACTCGACGGGTTCGTGGGGCTCGACTCGATTCACTGGACGGAGGACTTCCCGTATCACCAGTTCGACAACGTGGTCATCTCCATCGGTGGCTACGGCCTGAACGTCACCGGCCGATGTCCCGGGATGATTACGGTGTCGTGGAGCGGCGCGATGCCCGACGTGGCGCAGGGGCTTGTCTTCGGCCGCGATGAAGGCGCCACGACGATCCCCGGAGGTCCGTGCGCGGGCACGCGACTGGGCCTGCAGGGCGGCGTCATGCTCGTGCGCACATTGGGCAGCGGAGATGGAAGCGGTGAGGCATCGAGCAACGCGGGCACCTCGGCCTGCGGTGGATTCCTTCAACTCGTGCAGGTTGGCTCGTGTCGCGCAAGCAACGTGGATCGGCTGCCGGAGTTCTGATCGCGTCGAAGCAGCCGGTATCGTCGCGGCTGCAGGCTCACCGCAGCGCGCTGATGGTGATGGGAGTCGGCGCCCAGGCTTCGCTGCCGCAGCGGACCGCGCCGCGATCCATCCAGTAGAACTCGACGGTGCGCGAGTGATACATGTCGCTGCGGCGGTATATGCGAAACGGCAGGCCGAGCGCCTCCGCCTGGGCGCAGACATACTCATACATTCCCGGCAGCAGCGCCAGTTGCGCGCCGTGCACCGCGCCGCCGCGCCCGATGGGCAGGAACTGGTAGAGGTGCCACGCGTGGACGTTGCCGCCGCGCTGGATGTACTTGCCGAGGAAGCGGCCGACGTCTGCGACCTCGTCAAAGTTATTCTGCGTGATGACCGTCGAGATGGTCACCGACTTGCTGACCCGCCGCAGCGCTTCGAGACGATCGAGAACAATGGCGTGATGCCGGCCGCGGTAGAGGCGCATGGCGTTGTGCGATTGGGGCTGCACGGATTCGAGCGGCAGAACCCAGCGGTCGATGGCGTCGAGGTGCTCGAAGCCATCGGGTACGGCGATGCCGTTGGTGCCGACCTGCATCGTGAAGCCGAGCCGCCGGCCCAGCGCGCCCAGCGCGATGACATCGTGCGGCCAGTCGAACGGCTCGCCCCCGCCGAGCACGACCGAGCGCACCGTCCCGCCGGCGCGGAGGTCGCGCAGCAGCCCGGCGGCCTGGTCGAAGGCGAAGGCGTTGAAGTTGTCCTCGGTGATGCAGAAGGTGCAGTGCATGTTGCAGCGCGGCTGGAGGAAGACGACCGCCACGCGCGGGCCGGTGAAGCGCGCACCGGGCGATAGTGGGCCGGATTCCGGCAGCGGCGGAGCGGGCGAATCGGCGAACCCGACCACGGACAAACCCTTCCTGTGCCACGGGGCCAAAAGAGGACTAAGTGATCCTTTATGGTAGCATATGAGCGCGCGGCTTTCCTCGGCTCCCGTCGACTTGCCCGGAACAACGCCCTGCCTCGCTGCTCGCTCCATCCGGTAGACGACCGCCCTTGACAGGCGACGTGAACTTCAGTACATTGACTTGATGTGCCCGCTCCAGCACCATTCCATCCCGATTGCCCCGAACCACTCCCGCAAGATGGGGGCCATACCGCGGAGACTGGCACGAGCCTTGGTAGTTCTCGTTGCGCTTCAGGCAATGGCGGCCTCAGTTCCGAACCCGCCGCAATGGGCTGATCGGGATCTCGACGCCCTGCAGAAGCTGGCGATCGAGCGCATCGGTGCACAGGCGAGTTCGGTGTCGGTCAGGTTCGAAGACGATTTGGTGCTGCACTGGCAGGTCAGATGCTGCGAAGGCGCAATCCTTCCCGCCGAACTTGCGAACGACCCCAATCCCGTTTTTCGTGCAAGGCAGCGAATCGCCGACTGGTCGCGAGCTACCGCCGAAGCGTTATGTGAGATATCGACTTCTTACATGACCGAGCAAGCACGTAACGATTCGTTCAACGCCCGCACTGATGTCGTCGTGTTCGTGGCCGCGGAATTCGACACTTATGAAGATGAGATACTGGCTGAACGAACCAAGGACCTGTCGGAAGATGAAGCCGGGGTAGTAAGGGCACTGCTACCAAGAAGTTGGACGACTTGGCGCGGCAGACGTCTTGTGCGGGAACTCGGCCCAGCGGACCACATTCCTGGATGGCAGCCAAGTCGCGCGGCCGAGGCGCTCTTCGACGAGTATTCCATGCGCTCTCTGTGCCAGATCGACGCCGCAGACGAGCCCCCTATTTTCCAGGCTCGAATTGAACAGGTCTGCGGAGACTCATCCAGAATCCGCGGACGCGTTGTACTTACGAATAAGAGCAAGACGCCGGCGACTGTTCTGTCCGACTGGAGTGGACTTGCACGTGTCGCACTGCCGCTTGGCGACTCGATCGTTGCTGGACCGAAGGGACATCCGATGCAGCCGAATGCCACGAAGCGGATTGTCTACAAGAGCGTCGCTCCAGGAGAAGAGATTGCAGTTCCGTTTGCACTTTGGCGAACGGGGATCGCGGAACTGGGCGTGACCGGCCTAACGGCTGTAGTGTCGTTTGACGCGGCGTTCCAAGAATTTGGCGTGGCCGGCGTTCCGGACGTGCCGGTGGCCACGGTCGAGTCCGGACTATCATTCTGAAGCGCACGGCCCTCGGCTGACAATCGCGGCCCGTGCGTTCCGGGTGCATGCGCAAACGAATGTGGTTCAGTTCTCCGAAATGTCCTGCAAAAAGCGGGCTCGGCGCTTCGCGCGCCGAGCCCGTTGATCGAAAAAACGTACCTGGAACCTGATAGATGGGCAATCTCTGCCCAGCCGCGTCAGTTGATTCGCGTCGCCACTACGTTCGTCTTATTCTCGAACTGGCACGCCTGGAACCACACGTTGCGCCCGCTGCCGCCCATCGGGATCGGCAGCGTCCAGTTGCACGTGCCCGAGCCGTCCGTCTGCTTCACACCGCCCGCCTGTCGCGGCTGAGCGAGATCGAGCGTGACGTTCAGCGGCGGCACAAAAGTGCTGCCCGTGCCCGCGAGGCTGTAGACGAGGTACGTTGCCGCGTTGGGCGTCGCACCCGTCACGTGGAACGAGCCGGGCTGGCCGCCGGTCAGCGGATCGACCGCCAGCGTCGCGCCCCCACCCACCCAGTTGATGAGCATGTCATCGATGATGATGCGCGGCAGCGAATACTGGTTGCCGAAGGTCGAGTAGATCTTCAGCTGATCGAACTGAGCGCCCGAGACGCTCAGCGCGCTGATGGCGCCGTTGTCGCGTCCGCCGCCGTCGGCGATCTGGAAGCTGTCGCTGGCGACGACCTGCCCGCCCATGAGCGCATCGAGGTGCACGACGATGCCGCCCCACGGCCCGTTCTCGTAATAGCCGACATCCATCGACAGCGAATCCGCAACGCCGTCGAGATCGACGGTGACGCTGGAAAGTCGGCCGAGGCTGAGGTTGTCGCCGCCGATGTAGGCGTTGCCGAAGGTGAGCAGTTTGTCCTCGCTGCCCCAGCCGGGGAAGTCGTTGTACCACGCCGTCGCGTCTTCGCAGATGCACTCATCTGTCGGCTCGGGGCCGAACGGCGAGCCGTCAGGGAACACGCCCGAGACGTTGTTGAGGTCGTGGAACGTGAGGCCCTGGTGCGACCAGGGATCGCCCAGCGGACCTTCGCTCTGGTCTTCAAAGTCGATGAGCACGGGTTGGGCCGCGGCCAGGCAGGCCATGGACAGTACGGCAGTTGCGGCGGCGAGTGCCGCGTGACGCTGATTCATCTCGATCATCCTTTCCAATTGGTTCTTCACCGTTCAAAGCCAACACTGCATCGTGAGCCTTCTCACCGAGGCGGCAGGTCGTGACGGATCACGACCGAAGCCGGCATCGGCGGGTAGGCCATGCGAATGCGATACACGTCAAACTGGTCCGCGTCCCAGCCCACCGCTGAGAACGCAGCACGAAGTATTTTCTGATAGCCCGGCACATCGGGCGTGCGCGCGACCGTGACGCCGCGGCCGAGGTGCTCGATCGTTTCGCTCGTGGGCAGGCGGTCGTGCTCATCCTGCGTGATGGGCGAGTTGAGTTCGCCGAATACGCACATCTCGCGCTCCACGCGCGGAAACAGGCCGCGATGCACAAACTGGTCGTAGACGAACACTTCGGCCGGCGTGCGGACGACGGCGCCAAAGAGCATGCGCTTGTGGCCGGGCGTAGCGTGCACGGGCGAAAGTTCGCGCAGCACTTCGCCCGTGACAATGGTCTGCTGGCCCGTGAAGCCGACGGGGGCGGGAAGCAGCTCGTCATTGAGCAGGCCCGGCTCGGCGCTGCGGCGGCGCAACTCTGGCAGCGGCTGCGAACAGAAGTCGAGCATCACCGGCACGCCGCCCATGGCTTCGGCGCCCTGCGGGTCGAGCGGGGCGCGCAGCATGCGCCGGTCGGGAACGTTGTCATCGATGATCGCCGACTGGCTCACGATCCAGTGCACGTTGCGCCGCACGCGCTTGAGGCCGATGAGGCCGCGCACCTGCACGGCGTCGAACCAGTCGCTCTTGCCTCGCGAAAAGTTGAGGATGCTCGTGGAGAGCAGCGTGCGCGCCTGGGCGCCGAAGATGAAGCTGTTGCCCTGGAACGCCCTCTCGCGCCACTTCACTTCCGCCTGCTGCAGCGTCGTTTCGGAAGCGGATTCGACGAGCATCTCCATCGAGGTGCGGTCGCCGGCGTGGGTCCGGACGAGATCGGCGAACGACTCGGCGGCGGCGCGCAGGGTGTCGGAAGTGCTCTGCGGCAGGCCGAGCCGCTGCAGCGCAGTCAGCAGCGATTCCATCCCGGCGGGCGTGGGCATGTGGCGCACTGCGGCGAACGGATCGGGTTCGTACGCCACATGGCGCACCTGCCAGGCAAGTTTGCGGTGGATGCCCAGCGCTTCGCAGATCTGCGTGATGCCGACCTCGCCCCCGCCGCAGTACCGCTCGAGCATGCCGGCGAACAGATCCTGCACCGCAGGCATGCGCCGGGCAACATCCTGTTCGAAAGAGAGTTCGTGCATGCGCGGCCTTGGGAAGAAACCGATCGCGACCAGTATATCACATTTCTGATACCAAGTCAAAAACCGTTTCGGAAACAAATCCTTGGCCTGGCGCCCCCTGTTAAACTGGGAAGAGGTGGCTCGGCCTGACACCGTTTCGATCGGCTGATATCCTCTCGCCGTGAGCCAGCCCGCCGATCCTCTGACTTACTTCACCGGCCTGGCCGATCGGTACGCGGCCAACCGGCCGTCCTACCCCGCCGCGGCGATCGACGCGATCCTGCAGGGCCTGCCGGAGTCGCCGCGCATCGCCGACGTCGGCTGCGGCACGGGTATCGCCACCACGCTGCTCGCGCGAGCCGGCGCGCGCGTCATCGGCATCGAGCCCAACGATGAGATGCGCCGCCGGGCGATGAACGATCTTCCGCCGGAGTTGTGCTCCGCGGTCGACTTCCGCGAGGCGACGGCCGAGGCAACGGGACTCGAGGATGGGAGTGTGCACGCGGTGCTCTGCGCTCAGTCGTTTCACTGGTTCGATCTCGACGCGGCGCTGAACGAGTTCCACCGCATTCTCGCGCCCGGCGGCCGGCTCGCGCTGATGTGGAACGTGCGCGTGCCTCAGTCCGAGATGGACCGCATCTACGCCCAGTGCGTCATCGAAGCGCAGGAGAAGGCCAAGGGCGAAGGCCGCGTGCTGCGGCGGAACTACGGCGTCGATCTCAACGAACTCGGCCCACAGTTCAGCGGCGGCCGGCAACTCGCCTGGCGCAACCCGCAGACCTGCACGCTGCCGACCCTGCTGGGCAAGGCGGCGAGCGCCTCTTATTTTCCGCGCGAACCGGCGGCGGCCGATGCACTGCTGGCTCGCCTCGCGCACGCGTTCGAGCAGCACCAGTCAGGCGGCGTCGTCGAGATCAACCAGGAATGCCGCCTGACGCTGGCGACGCGCGTCTGACGCCGACCATCCGCGCTAACGGACAACTCTAGTGCAAGCCGGGCCCGGACCCCGCGCCAGCCGCCACGCCAGGGCCGGAGATGAATAACTCATCCGGCAAGCGATGGCCGCACGGCAACTGCTTCATCCACCGCCAGACTTCCTGTACGTCTTCTTCGGCATCAGCCAGCGTGCGCTCATCGATCTGTTCTGAATGCAACTGGGATTGCGCCGCCTCGATCTGGCGGCGCAAAGAAAGCACCAGCATCGGCTGGCGATCCTCCGTGTCGCGGCCCGCCTGACGCAGCGCCTCGATTTCGGTTTGCTCTTGAGCGAGTGCCGCATCAAGTACCTGAATCTGTTTCATCAGGCGCTCTTGCCGCTCGAACTGTTCCGTCAAGCGCTCGACTTGTTCGGTCCGACCGCTGGCGCCTGTCGAAGCCGTCTGGCAGCCTCCAAACACGAGCAGACACATCAGGCCGACGGCCGTCTGCTGAAGATACTGCAGCGATCGATGGACCACACGACACCACCTCTCTGGAGATCAAGCAGGCTATGTCGCGCTCACTCGCCGGTCGCGGCGTTCACCACCTGCAATGGTCGTGGTGGCGATAGTGATGATGGTGCCGCTCGTGGTAGTGTCCGCGATAGCGGTGAGTGTCGCGGACCACGAAGTAGGAACTCGTCGTGCAGCCGCCCAGCAGCACCGCCCCGAGGAGCACTGCGGCGAGCGCGGCCCGGCGGCCGATGCGCGGGATCGATGGATGGGTCGATTGAATCTCGGCGGACATAGCGTGACCTCCCCGGAAACGGACAGATGCGCCGGCAGCGCAGCGCGTTTCCAAGGGGACGCACGGCAAGCGAGCCTATTCCATCGGCCCTCTCAGTATCCGCTGTCGGCCACGAAGATGGCGATGCCCAGCCCGCCCCAGAGCAGCGTGAGCAGGCCGCCCATGATGATGCCGACCCAGGCGTGCACGCCGCCGCGGATCTCGGGCTTGCGGCGATAGTTGCGCCAGCCGATGATGCCGAGGACAAACGCGGGAATGCCGAGCACGATGCCGATGAACGGCAGCAGCGAGAAGATCCCCATGTAGTACGCCGTGAGCGCCGCCGGATTTTGGTACGGCACGAGCCCGCCACCGGGCAGCGGCTGGGCGGTGATGGGCACGCGCGTCGTCGGCGGCGCGCCCAGCACGCGGGCAAGGCGCGGCTCGTTGAAGACGCTGCGCACCTCGGACGGGTCGGCCGTGTTGACGAGCAGCCCGTCGCGCGGCACGCGGCCCTGGCGCGTCCACTGCTCGAGCAGGTCGAGATCGGCGGGACCGAATTCGGTTCCGTTTCCCAGACGCAGCATATAGGTGGGCGAGTCGGGCATGCGGTGAGTATGGCCGATGGGGACCGCCCCGTCAAGGGATGTTTTGTCGATGATCGAACCCTGCTGCGCCGATAAGTCCGGAAACACAGGCGTGGCGACACGGGCGATCGGCCGCGCCACCCGGTCTAACCAAGGAATCACAGCATGACGCAGTTTCCACCGCAAGTAAACCCCGGCGGCTACCAGGGCGGACACATGAAGCCGCATCGCGGGGTGCTGATCCTCGTGTTCGGCATTCTGAGCTTCTTCATCTGTGTCCTCTTCGGCATCGCCTCGTGGGTCATGGGCAACAGCGATCTGAGCGAGATGGACGCCGGGCTCATGGATCCATCCGGCCGAGGCCTGACGCAGGCCGGCAAGATTCTGGGCATGGTCTCATGCCTGCTGACGGTCCTCGGCCTCGTGCTGGGAATCGTGCTCTTCGCACTGGGCATGATTGGCGTGGCAGCGGGCGCAGCGGGCTCCGGCGGGCCGTGATGCCGGCGGGTTCACCGATGATCTGTACCGCGAACCCGTGTGCACGGTTCCGTTGGCCGCTGCTTGCCGTGGCGGTATGGGCAGGGCTTGTGCTCGCGCTGACGGGGCTCAACGCATACGGAGGCGCCGAGGCGACCTCGTGCATCTTTCAACGCGTGACCGGCCAGCCGTGCGCAACGTGCGGCGGGACGCGGGCGACGCTGCAACTCTTTCGCGGCGAGTTCGCCGAGGCGCTGCAGTTCAATCCGCTCGTCACGCTGGCGTGGCTCGCGGCGCCGCCGGGCATTGCGTGGCTGCTCTTGCGAAAGCAGCGCGGCCAGCCGCGCCTTGAACAGCGTGTCGCATTGCGGCTCTGGATCGCTGCGGGACTGCTTCTCGCGGCGAACTGGATGTACCTGCTGGTCGCGCGGCCGTTCTGAAACCAGAAAATCTCCGCAGAGACGCTGCATCTCCGCCGCGCGGAGCGAGGCACGGCATGTGCCTCACGGTGGGAGAAGCGGTTCTCGGACATCGTCATCGGGGTGGAATCCCCCATCTGTGGCTCGGCGATCGAATCGCCGGCGATTGCGTCGCCTTCGAGTTTATACTGGCGCAGCGTCCTGCTCGTTTCGACTCGAAGGAGGGGAGAGATGATCTTTCATTCACCGAAGCATACCTGCCGCATCATTGGGCCGACGCTTGGCATCGCACTCCTCGCCGGCGCTGCCAGCGCACAGCAGACCGTCTATGACAACGAAGCTGAGTTCCTCGCCGAAATCGCCAGTGCCGGCTGGGAGACGTACACGGAGGGCTTCGAAGGACCGGCGTGGGACGGCGTTCGCTCGCCCGATCCGTTCAACCACCACTCGGCAGTCTCGGTCACCAATCTCGGCGTCCGCTGGCACGCGCGACCGGGCAATCTCATCACAACCAATCACAACTGGGCCCGCGATCAACGTGGATGGGGCATTTTCGAGGATCAGATCCAGGGCTTCAGCGCCAGCGAGCTTTTCGGCGAGACTGATCGCACGATCTACGCGGTGAGCGGTTGGGTCAACACCAACCCCGATCAGTCCGACATCGCCATCGAGGTGAACGGTGAGTGGGTGGACTCGGTGCGCGTCGGCGCGGGCCACGCGTTCATCGGCGTGATCGACACGCGAGGCTTCACAGCGTTTCGCATCTTCGACCCGGACTTTGAACATGTCTGGGGTGCGGACGACTTCACCTACGCAGCGCCGGACGCGCCACAGATCGAACTCGTTCTCGAGCCTGTCTGTCCGGATGGGGGCCTGTCGCGGCTCGCATGGAACCGGGCTTCGCCCGACGGACTGGTCGCCCTGCTCATGGCGCCTTCGGTCGGTCAGATCTCGATCCCGGGCAACCGGCCGTGCCCGGGCACCGCGCTGGGGTTGAGTGGTCAGGGGCTGCGCATCGTGTACACGGGCCGCACGCCCAACAGCGGGCGGAAGGAAATGACTGTCAACGTTCCGCCGGCTGCGTGCGGTTCCTACTTGCAGATTATCGATCTCGCCACATGCGGCGTCAGCGCCGTCTGGCAGGTTCAGTAAGCGACGGGCGTCCGCGAACTCGTGCGTCGCGCGACGGCGGCTTGCGCACTTTCCTTCTGCCGCCTGGTCCGAGGACAAGGTCGCTGGCGCCTTGACATCGGGTCCGGGCTACTTCTTCTCCAGCATCTCCTTGGGCAGTTCGGCCGGGGGCAGGAGCTGCTCGGACAGGTTGATCGTCTGGCTGATCACGCCGCCCTTCTGGCTGTTGTAGACCAGTTCGATATCGCCTGAGCCTTCGACGATGAAGCGGAACAATTCGGTGGATTTGCCGCCGATGCCGCCATCAACCCACAGCCGCTGCGGCTCGTGCTCGACGGGACTGAACCGCGCATCTTCGAGCAGCGAGTTCACGCTGCCGCCGGCGACGACGCGGGACTGGCCGTTGACCGCCGTGCACGTGAGGAAGTCGCGCTGGCCGATGCCCTTCTGGCGGGCCATGGCGGTGATGCTCGGGATGATCTTGTCGTTCTTGACCTCGACGCGAACGTCCCACAGGTTGCCGCCCATCGACTGCACCTGCTTGACGCCCCACTCCACCTTGGGCATCTCGCGCGCGTGGAACATGGTGAAGGCGAAGTTGCGATGGCAGTCTTCTTCGCTCATCCACGGCGGCGGGACGCGGCTGGACCACTTCTTGCTGCCTCCGATGAGCACCTCGCCCAGCGTCGGGTGGTTGTGCGGGCGATAGGGCACGAGCGGCTCGTCGAACTGCAGCAGTTCGGTGAAGCGCTTGTCGGCATCGGGGCCGGGGTTGTCAGTCTGGTTCGCCTTCCAGTCGCTCCAGAGTTCGTTGGTGAACGCGGTGATGCCAAGACCTTCGTAGGCCCAGTTCACCTCGCCGCCGTGCACGACATAGAGGTCTGACCAGAGGATCATCTTGCGATAGCCCGGCAGCATGAATCCACCGGCCTCCTGCAACTGGTCATAGACGCGGATGTCCTGGAAGGGGTACTGGACGTAGTCGGCGCCGGGGCCGCGAAGAATCATGCCGCCGCTGTTGTGATAACTCTGGAACGCGGCGATGTTGGGATGGCTCAGCATGAAGTCGCGAATGCAGCGCGTCTCGGGCAGGCTGAACGGATAATCGCGCGCGCCGCCCTGGATGTACTCGGGCTGCCAGTCGCTTGGCCAGTCGCGGTTGGGGTCGTAACTGCCCGGCCCGTCTTCGTTGATGTCGCCGTCGCCGTCGTTGTCGATGCCTTCGGAGCCGGCGCGGTTCCAGCCGCCCGGCTCTTCATCCTCTTCGACGCGGATCATGAAGCGCGGGTCTTTGGGGTCGGGCTTGTAGCGGCCGAGCGGATCGCGGCGGTACATCTGGGTGATGTGCCCGTCGCCGTCGAGGTCGTCGTAGGAATCTTCGTCGTAGAGGCCGTCGTTATCATCGTCGATGGGATCGATGCCCCCGCGCAGCCAGTGCGGCGTGGCGGCCTCGTGGAACCACGTGTCGCGGCCGTCGGGGTTTTCCATGGGCAGGAAGTAGAAGGCGCGTTCGTCCACGAGTTCGGTCAGCGCCTCGACGTGGCCGTAGCTCTTGGTGAGATACCAGATGGAATAGAGGATCGTCTCGGCGGCCTGGATTTCGTTGCCGTGAATGTTGCCGTCGATGAACATCGCGGCCTTGCTCGTGTCGGGCCCCGTCTTGGGGTTGTTGAGCGTGACGAGCCACATATCGCGCCCGCCGACGCTCTTGCCGATCGACTCCATCGTGAGCAGGTCGGGGTACGCCGCGACGAGTTTGCGGAGCAGTTCGGTCATCTCCGCGTGGTCGTAGAAGCGGTTGAACTGGATATCGACCTTGCTGGGATACTGCCACTGGGCCAGCGCTACCTGCGGCGGCGCGCTGCAGAGCGCCGCAGCGCCGACGGCCACGCCCAAGAGACGAGTTGCAAACAAGGATCGGATCGAGTGCATCATCGAATGGCTCCCGTCAGCAGACGAGTGTGATGGTGAAAATCAGTTGCTCGCGCCGGTGAGCGTGACGCTCGTTTCCGACGAGCCGTACTTGGCGCTGAAGAGCGTGATGGTGATCGTCGAATCATCTTCAGCGCGGATGAGCCAGCGGAAATCGTTGCGCCCGCCGCTACCCGCGACGGACCAGATCTTGGCGATGCGCTGACCCGAAACGACCTGCTCCTCGGGCAGGTCCACGCGCACCACAAACGGCAGGGCCCGGCGGTTGCGCACCGCCATGCGCGTCCCCGCCGGCAGGAAGCCGTCGTTGACGAGCGCGGCTTTCACTTCGTACAGGCCCGAGGCGAGTTTCGTCACCTCCGGCGTGGTCAGCGAGACCTCGGGCATCTTGCCCAGCAGATCGAGGATGAAGTCCGCCTGCTTGGCGGCGAGAGCGTCGAGTTCTTCAGCGGGCGGATCGACGCGGAAGTAGGGCACGAAGCCGCCGATCTGCACGCGCCCGAGTTGGGGATGCTCGAAGTCGGTCCATTCGACGAAGCCTTCGCCGTTGCGCTTGTCGGTGCTGTACTCGAGCCAGCCCTTGTCGCCTTCGGTGTTGCGGCCGCCGTTGCGCGGGCTGCGGTTGCCGCCGGCCGGCGGCGCCCCGCCTCCGGGCTGGAAGCCCCCGCCGCCGCGCCGGAACCCGCCGCGCCCGCCGCCGCCTCCCGGCGGAGGCTGCTGCGCGCCACCACCCGTGGGACGGGCGCTTCCGGTGGCGATCATCTGCCGGAAGAACGCGATTCGATCGGGCGGCATCTGCTGGAGCTGTTCGAGGGTGACCTGCATGCCGCGCGCGTTGGCGGCTTCGAGGATGTCGCTGAAGTCGTCTTCCCCGGGCGCGGCGCCGCCGTTGCCGCCGCCGGCCTCGCCGCCTTCGGCCTTGTCTCCTTCGCCTTCGCCTTCCTTGGGCGCTTCGCTGGGCCGGCTCCACACCGGCGTGGCGAAGGATGGAATGCCGTACTGCGCATACGCCCACGCGTGGAAGGCGCCATCCACCGGCGGGCTGTTCACATTCTGCAGACCCGTGATCTTCTTGTACGACTCGCCGATGGCGCGGTAGACGGGCACATCGGCGCCGTCGATGTTGATCGGTGCGCCGCCGTTGATCGACCCCTGCCCGTTGGGCGTGTTGTTCAGGTTGTCGTGCCGGCCGTAGGTCAGGGCGATGGCGATGTTCTGGTGCGACAGCGCGTAGCGCAGCAGCGAAAGCGATTCAGGCTCGGACACGGGATGGCGACCCACGCCGTCGTCGTGCTCGCGCCAGTCGTGCATGAAGTTGCGATTCAGATCCACGCCACCGGCGGCGTCTTCGTTGTAGTTGCCGTCGCCGTCGTCATCGGACCCCTCGATCATCAGGAAGAACTCGGCCCGCTGGCCCTTTTCGGCGTCGGGCGCGATGTCGAGGCGCGGCTCGTCGGGATCGGCGGTGCGATTCGCCTTCTCCGGGTCGTAGACGCGCATCATCGTGATGAGCCCGTCGCCGTTGAGATCATTCGGCCCGTCTTCGTCCTCCTGCATGTCGCGGTCGGCATCGTCGGGCCGGCGGTTGCGGTTAATCTCCTGCTTCACCTGGGCGAAGTAGAGCTCGGCGGCGTCGGGATTGACGCGCGGCACGACGTAGAGTGTGTAGCGGCCGAGCAATTCGGCTGCGGGAGATGCGCCGTCTTCCCCGGCCCGGCGCAGCAGTTCGCGCACGGCACGCAGCGCGACTTCGCTGCCTGCAAGGTGATCCCCGTCGATGTTGGCGGCCAGAAGCAGCGCCGGCCGCTTGTCGGCGTCAACGCTGCCGGGCAGCGCGACGCGCAGGGCCCAGAGGTGACGCATCTCAAGACTCTCGCCAATCGAGGTGAGTTGCAGCGCCTGCGGGTGCTCGGCCGCGAGGGCCTTGAGCGCGGCGGTGAACTCGTCATAGGTGCGGTACGACGCATCGGGCGCGGCGTCCTGGGCCAGCGCGACGCGGCAGGTGCACACGCCGGGTGTCAGAAGCGCCAGGCCGGCGCACAATGCAGCAGCGAGCGGAAAGCGATGAACCACTCCGGACCTCCTCGCCAGGCGCCGCCGGGGTGCGCAGCGCGTGCGAACGGGAAAATGATGAACCCAACCAACCAGGCAGCCAACGGCGACACTACCGCCCCCGCCGGCCGAAGTTGCAGCGTAGCGGGACGCGCGGCAGGCGTCAAAGCGGCGCTCAAAGAGCGGGGAGCGAAGCCAATGCGGGCGAGAGGACTCGAACCTCCACGTCTTGCGACACCAGAACCTAAATCTGGCGCGTCTGCCAATTTCGCCACGCCCGCACGAGGCCGGCTGCAAGGCCCAACAAGTGTACCCGGAGCGGCTGCGGCGGGTGCCCATGCTGCCCGGCGCGCGGGGCCGTATCATTGCTTTCCGCCCCTGATCGGCATCGCGGCAACTCGGTTGCACGCGAAGATTTGCGAGGAGTTCACCACCATGCGACATCGCGACGCCATCGCGCTGCACACCTGCCCCCTGCTGCTGCGCATCGGTCTGGCCGCCACGTTTCTGTGGTTTGGCATCCCCAAGTTCGAGACGATCACGTTCACCGGAGAAAACGCGGCAACGCTGGTCAATCTCGGCATCGGTCGCGCCACGGTCGTCGGCGAGGATGCCGCCGAACAAGCCGAGCCGTCGCGGGACGAGGAGCCGGCCGATGGAGGCGATGACGCCACCGCGCCTGGCGCGGAAGAGCAGCCCGACACGGACCAGCAGCCCGCCGATCAGCCTGCGGGAGATGAGCCCGCCGAGCAGCCAGATGAGGATGGAGTTCAACCCGCTGAGGATCCGGATCAACCTGATCAAAGCGATGTCGCACCGCCCGAATCCGAGCCGCGCGCTGAGCCCGCCGCCGATGCGCCCGCTGAGCCCGATCCCGACGAGGAGGCCAATGTTCTCGTGGAATCCGAGCCGCTCGTCGCCGAGCCGGGCGTGCAGTACGAAGTGCGCGCCAAGGCCGCAGAGCACATCACGATCATGCTCAGCCGGGCCGGTCATCCCTACCCGCAAATCTTCGCGTGGGTCGCCGTGTTCACCGAGACTATCGGCGCCGGGCTGCTGCTCATCGGCCTGTTCAGCCGCGTGTGGGGCCTGGGCTTGGCGGTAGCGATGGGCTACGCCTTCGCGTTGGCCACGCTTCCCGAGATCCAGGACGCGATGGGGCCGGGACCAGGTGGCCTGATCGCGTTCCTCCAGGCGCTGCGGGCCGTCGATCCCTCGGTGCAGAGTGGGGCTTTCTTCCAATTGATGCTTTTCCTTGCCGCGTGGTGCATCTTCATTGGTGGGCCGGGCGCTTCGAGCCTTGACTACCTGCTGTTCCGATCGCGCCGCACCCCGGACTGATTCCAGCCAGCCGCCTTGCGCATGAGCACCACCCCCACGCCACCCCGCCGCAACGGTCCGAGCGTTGAGTCGCTCAGCGAAGCGGTGCGCGAGGGCGCCGCCGCCGAAGCCGAGCCGGGCGTGGCGCAGCGCGTGGTGCCGTGGGTCGCTTCATTCGCCGCGCACGCGGGGATGATCGTGCTCGGCCTGCTCATTCCGTGGACGACGGCCAAACTGCTCGCCGACAAGGCGGCGCCGCCCGCGGTCGTCGCCGAGTTCAATGATCTCACCTTTCAGCCGCTCACGACGATCAGCCCCGATGAGTCCGTCAGTGAGAACATGGTCTTCGAGGAGCGGGCCCCGCTCGATCGCACCAAGTCAGAAGTGCTCGAGGCCAACCGCGTGGACCCGGCTTCGCTCATCGGCCCCACGGGCAGCGAAGAAGCGTTGGCGGGCTTTGCGCCCAAGGCCGGCAGCAATGACGTGACCTTCGGCGGGCTGCGCGGCAGCAACGCGCGCAACATCGTCTACGTCGTCGATGCGTCCGGCTCGATGATCGCGTACCTTCCCATTCTCATCGATGAACTGGTGCGCAGCATCGACAAGCTCAACGAATCGCAGAACTTTCGCGTCATCTTCTTCCAGCGCAACGAAGCCGTGCTCGTGCCCGGGCCGCACGACCCCAAGGACATTTCCACTAAGCGCCGGCGCGGCACGGTGAAACTCCTGCCCGCGACCAACGAGAACAAGCTTTTCGTGTTCGACTGGATGAACCTCGACAACCGCAACATCCGCGCGACGAGCCAGTCGAACCCGATCGCGGCCATCGAACTGGCCCTGCGCGACATGAACCCGCCGCCGGACGTCGTGTTCATTCTGAGCACCGACATCACCGGCCTTGGCGAATTCGAAGTCGATCAGGGCGAACTGCTGCGGATGATCGAGCGGCTGAACCACAACGCCAGCGGTCAGTTGCGCAGCGTCATCAAGGCGATCCAGTTCGTCTACGAGGACCCGCTGGGCACGCTCAAGCGCATCGCAGCGGAAAATGGCGGGCCGGATGGCTATCGCTTTCTGAGCCGCGAGGAACTGGGGCTCGATCGATGAAGCGCCATCTTCTCTGCACCATCACGTTGATGCTCACCGCGACCGCTGCGGCGGCGCGCGGCGATGAGATCCTGCTCGGCCGCATCCCGATCTCGGGCGTGGAGGTGCGCGGCGTCAGCGAATGCCAGGTGCACTACACCATGGCCGGGCGCCTCTCCACCCGCCCGATCGATCGCGTCATCCTCCACCTCGACGCCATGCCCGCGCTCAAGACCGCGGAGAGCGCCGCGGCGGACGGGCGGCTCGACGACGCCATGAAGCAACTCGACGAGGCGTACGCGCAAGCGAGCGAGCCGTGGCACAAGACGTGGATTCACTACCGCCGCACGCGCCTGCTCGACGCAGCGCAGCGCTACACGCCGGCGTGCGAATCGTGGGCCACGCTGCTGCTCACCAGTGTCGATGCCTGCTGGCTCGACGCCATGCCCGCGTGTCAGCCCGACCGGCCCGATGCCGCCTCGCGCGATGCGGCTCTCGTTCAGCTCCGCAAGGCGCTCGACCAGTCGCAGCCGGATTCCGTCGCAGCCGAAATGCTCGACGAGGCGATGCGGACCATCACCAATCTTGAAACCTCGGAGCGCTACGAAATCGGTCAGGCCCCCGCGGAGCAGGAGACGCCCGCCGAACCGGGCGCCGCGCCGTCGGCCGAGCAGCCGACCGAGAAACCGACTCCGCCGGCGGGCCGCGGCGACGTCGCCGATGAGATCGATGATCTCATCGAAGCCGGCCGCGCGCGCGAGGCCCGACAACAGATCGAGCAGTGGGTCGCGGACACCAGGTCGTACCCGCTGGACCGCCTGCTCTACCAGTACGGCCAGGTGCTGGCGGCTGCAAACCCGCGCGATGCGGCGGTGCGCTTCATGCAGTGCGCGATCCTGTTCGCGGGCAGCTCGTACGCGCCGCCGAGCCTGTTCGAGGCGGCTCGCCTGTACGCGGGCCCGCTGGCTGATCCCGCCACGGCCCGCCGCCTGCTCGAGCGCGCCCGCAGCGCCGCCGACCCGGATCAACACGCCGCGCTGCTCGAGCAGATCGACATCGCGCTGGCCGAACTCAACTCGCGCCGGTAACGACCTTCGCGCTGATATATCTCCACTCCGCGCACAGCGTCCAACACCCGTGCTGACGCGTGGGGCTCGATTCCGGTCCTCGCTTTGCGATGAACCGAGCCCCGACCGTGAGGGAGGGTCTTCGCCGGCCGCGGAACTTCGCGTTGATGCATGTCCATTCCGCGCACAGCGTCCAACACCCGTGCTGACGCGTGGGGCTCGATTCCGGTCCTCGCTTTGCGATGAACCGAGCCCCGACCGTGAG
>CAUJHZ010000060.1 GCA_963205185.1 Planctomycetota bacterium
CCATCGCCTGGCTGCACCAGTACCGCCGACTTCGCATTCGCTATGAACGCACCGGCGAAATCCATCAGGCCTTCCTCTCCATCGGCTGCAGCCTCATCTGCTTCAACAAACTCAAACCGCTATTGTGTTAGGGGCTCTAAAGCGAAACAAGTAAGCAAACCCTCGATCGGCTTTCTCGGCTCCAAATCCGGAACAACTATCGCCTCTCGGCGCGCCAACGATGAGATCATCCCGATGATCTTCGCCCTGGCCCGTCCCCTTTTTTGTGTTCCCGTTGCACGCGAGCGCATATCCGAACAGCAGGAAGTTGTCGTTGTCCGGCCCGTCAATGGTGATGTTCGCGTCTACCGCCTTCCAGTGCTTGTTCTCGCTCACCCGACCGACGAATAGGGTGGCGTGAGGAACACACACCCACAGCATGTCCTGAATCAGGGGAGATGTCAAGAGAAATCCCCCCCGTTTATCGGAAACTGGTCGGATTCGCGCCCGTGGGCCACGTCCCGCTCGCCTGGTTTTTCATCGATCGCGCTGCTGCTGCGCCGCAGGTGCTCATGCGTCCGCCTCGCGCTCACACCCCATCACCCCGCGGCGAAGCGCCGAGAGAGTTGAAAGGAGACAGTAGAGCAGCAGATTCGATCCCGAAGGCCGCCCCATTCACCCCATCACCGCATCACCGAAATCACCCACTCACCCCGCCAGCCCCATCACTCTCCCGCTGCCCAGGTTCATGCCCGGCAGGCTGTAGTGCACCTTGAGCATCGCCTCGACGCTGGCCGGCGTGGCGATCACGAACGACACCGGCTCATCGATGTGCCACGTGACGAAGCGCACAGCGCGCGGCAGGTGCTCGACGGTCGTGCCCATGAGCAGTTCGCTGCCGTGCCGGCGCAGGGGGATGATGCCGAACTGCCACGCCTGGCGCCGGCTCAGCAGGCTGCCCACCTCGCGGTCGATGCGCTCCTTGGCCAGGTCCACCGTGCCGGTCATCATCTCGTACTGCCTGGCCCAGGCGCCTTCGATCTCGCTGACGCTCAGGCCGAAGAGTTTTTCGGCGAGGTAGCCGAAGGGCCGGCCGCCCTGCCGCTGGGCTTCGAGGATTTCTTCGACCTGTTCCTCGGTGAGGTGGCCGAGTTGCACGAGCAGTTCGCCAAGACGGAGCATGATGCCCTCCCATCCCGCAGTTCAGACGCCGCCCGCCGGCGACCGATTCCCGATCGGCCCGCCGGAGTCAGACAGCGCTGCACCTTCGTGGCCTGCCATCGACTGCATTCGATGAATAATCGAGAGCGGACGGCAGGAAATGCGCCCGGGCCCGCCGGCTTCACGCCCTGCGCCGTCTGGGGCGTGTGGGCGCGAAGGCTCGCGCGGATTTCAGCAGACGGAGTTTGACAGGCGGTTATGGGATCTGCCGGTCGCGCCGACGGGCCACCCGTCGCGCGGCGCCGGCTCATTATCAGCCACTGCCCCGCGACCGCCCGCGTATCATCCCCCGAAGACCCGCCCGCGGGCGAGATGGAGACGAGACATGGCCGTGCGGATGGAACTCAGCCGCATCTTCATCCGGGAACTCAAAGACCTTCAGTTCATCGAACTGCAGGAGGTGGACGGCGAGCGGAGTTTCCCCATCGCCATCGGCCTGCCCGAGGCCCAGGCGATCGAGCGGCGCCTCAAGGGCCTCGAGCCGCCGCGGCCGCAGACGCACGACCTGCTGGCCTCGACGATCGACGCGCTGGGCGGCGAACTCGAACACATCGTCATCCACGACCTGAGCGACAACACCTTCTTCGCCAAGCTGGTCGTCAAGCAGGACGGCCGGGAGATCGAGATCGACAGCCGGCCCAGCGACGCCATCGCGCTGGGCGCCGCCACGAACGTGCCCATCTTCGTAGAAGAAAAGGTGCTCGAGCAGGCGGGCAGCGAGGAGTCGACGTGAATGATCCCTTCGTCGGGATTCCACGCCGCTTCCTGACGACGGACGAGCCCGGCATCGGCGGCCGCCTCAAGGTCCGCCCCGAAGATTTCCTCGTCGAGGAACTGCCCCTCTACCAGCCGTGCGGCAGCGGCGAGCACGTCTACCTCTTCATCGAAAAGATCGAGCGGCCGACGCTGAGCGTCATTCGCGACATCGCGCGCAATCTGCACGTAGGCGTGGGCGCCGTGGGCTACGCGGGGATGAAGGACAAGGTCGCCGTCACCCGGCAACTGCTCTCGATCCATCTGCCCCAGGGCGACGCCCATCGCGTCGCCGAGGAGATCAACGTGAGCGGGGTTCGGGTGCTGTCGGCCGAGCGGCACCGCAACAAACTGCGCGTCGGCCATCTGCGCGGCAACCGATTCTCGATTCGCATCCGCGAGGTGAACATCGCCGAAGTCACGCGCGCCGGGCGCATCCTCACGCGGCTCGAAAGCAGCGGCGTGCCCAACTTCATCGGCGAGCAGCGCTTCGGCTATCACCAGTTGAATCACGAAATCGGGCGCCGCTATCTGCTGCGCGACTGGAAGGGCGTGTGCGACCTGCTGCTGGGCCCGGCCGGCGAGGGCGATCAAGCCGCAGAGGCGCGGGCGGCTTATGCGCGCGGCGATCTCGACGGCGCCATCAAGGCCTGGCCCTCGGCCGGCTCGCACGAGACACGCGTGCTGGCGTCGCTCGCCGCCGGCCGCACACATCAGCAGGCCGTGCATGACGTGAATGAAGCGGCTTTGCGCTTCTTTGTGACCGCTTTTCAGTCGGCGATCTTCAATCAGATCCTCGCGCAGCGCCTCGACGCCGGACGCTTCAATCAACTCCTGCCCGGCGACATCGTGGGCCGGACCGATGACAGCCACAACCTCTTTCGCATCGGTCCGGAAGAACTCGCCGACGAATCCGTCACCGAGCGCTTCGCCAACCTCGACATTTCGGCCACCGGGCCGCTGTGGGGCACGGAGATGCGGCGGGCGGAGGGGGAGGTCGATGAAGCCGAACTGGCGGCGCTGCACGCCACGGGGATCAGCCTCGATCACTTCGACGACTCCGCCGTGGACGTGCGCGGCACGCGGCGCTCGCTGCGCCTGGCGGTGCGGGCGTGCGAAGTCTCGGCGGGCAGCGACGAACACGGGCCGTATATCCGCGTGGATTTCGAGTTGCCGCGCGGCGGGTTCGCCACGACGGTGCTTGACGAGGTGATGAAGTCGCCGCAGCGTGATCATCCGTGGGGTTCATGACGCCGCGTCCCGCCCCACGCCGCGGCCAGAACCCGGCCCGAGCGTGGTAGAATTGCCTCTTTGCACCCCTCACAAGGACTCCGCTCGTGCTCCGCACTCCTTTCTATCAGTTCCACGTCGATCGCGGCGCCAAACTCGTCGAGTTTGCCGGCTGGGAAATGCCCATCATGTACACCTCGATCATCGAGGAGCACCAGCAGGTCCGCACCGCCGCGGGCATGTTCGACGTCTCGCACATGGGCCGCGTCCACTTCAAGGGCCCCGAGTCTCGCGTGTTCCTCGAGCGGCTCTGCACGCGCCGCGTCTACGACATGGCCGAGGGCCAGTGCCGCTACAGCCTCGTGTGCAACGAGCACGGCGGCGTCAAGGACGATGTGCTCATCTACCGCTACGGCGAGCAGGATTTCATGCTCGTCGTCAACGCCTCCAACCGCGCCAAACTCATGCAGCACTTCAACGCCGTGCGCGGCGATCTCAAACTCGACATCGATGACCGCACCGAGAAGACCGCCATGCTCGCGCTGCAGGGGCCGCGCGTCATTCCGCTCGTGGCTGATTTCAGCAGCGAGATTCCGGCGCTCAAGAACTACCGCTTTTGCGTCAAGAGCCTGCTCGTGTTCAAAGTGACCATCAGCCGCACAGGCTACACGGGCGAGGATGGCATCGAGATCATCCTGCCCGCCGGCATGGCGAGCAAGGCCATCGGCATGATGCTCGAGAAATCCGGCTCGGCCAAGGACGTCGTCAAGCCCATCGGCCTGGGCGCGCGCGACACGCTGCGCCTGGAGGCGGGCATGCCGCTCTATGGCCACGAGATGGATGAAGAGACGGACCCCATCGCCGCCGGGCTCAACTTCGGCATCAACCTCGACAAGGACGAACTCGAAGGCGGCGAAGTCTTCATCGGACAGAAGGCCCTCAAGGAGATCGCCCACGCCGGCCCGAAGAACAAACTCGTCGGCCTCCTGCTCGACGGCAAGCGCACCGCGCGACAGGGCATGGTCATCAAGCACGGCGACAGGAACGTCGGCCGCATCACCAGCGGCTGCATGAGCCCCACGCTCGGCCGGCCGATCGCCATGGGCTACGTCCCGGCGGAACTGAGCGAACTCGACTCGGTCGTGCAGGTCGATCTCGGCCGCGCGACAGTAGATGCGGCGGTGACGAGGATCCCCTTCTACAAGAGGCCGAAGAAATAGCCGCAACGGAATCGCCGCAAAGAGGCACAAGAGACGCAAGCGAGAAACCAGAGCTGGGTTCTTCTGAGCCGTTTGTGCATCTTCGCGGCAAAAACGAATCATGGCCAAGGGTAAGGCAAAACCATCTTCGACGCCTGAGATCAACAATCGCAAGGCGCGGCACGAGTACCACATCCTCGACACGCTCGAGTGCGGCATCGTGCTCGTCGGCAGCGAGGTCAAGGCCGTGCGCGCCGGGCAGGTCTCGCTCAACGAAGGCTTCGCCCGCGTCGATGAGCGCACCGGCGAGCTGTTCCTCTACGGCGTGCACATCTCCGACTATGCCCCGGCGCGCGGCAGCGTGAACCGCCACGCGCCGGCCCAGGTGCGCAAACTGCTCGCGCACCGGCGCGAGATCCGCAAGCTCGCGGCCGAGACGCGCGTCAAAGGCACGACGATGGTTCCGCTCAAGATGTATTTCAAGGACGGGTACGCGAAAGTCCTCATCGGCCTGGCCACCGGCAAGGGGCAGTCCGACAAGCGCGAGGACGTCAAGAAGCGCGATGCCCAGCGCGACATGCAGCGAGCGATGACCCGCAAGCGCATCTGATCTGTATTCACCGAATTTCTCAGCGCACTCAGCGATCTCTGCGGTCACCCTGCATTCCTGAGTGCCAAGGGGCGGCGTCAGTGCCTGAAATGCCGCACGCCCGTGAGCAGGCACGTCACGCCGCGCTTCTGGCACAGATCGATCGTTTCCTGATCGCGCTTCGAGCCGCCGGGATGAACGATGCACGTGACGCCCGCGTCGATGAGCACCTGCGGCCCGTCGGGGAACGGGAAGAAAGCATCGGACGCGGCGATCGCGCCTTTGGCCCGCTCTCCAGCCTTGCCCACCGCCAGCCGGCACGACGCGACGCGATCCATCTGCCCTGCGCCGGCGCCATACAGACACCCGCGCCCGCCCACCGCGATGGCGTTGCTCTTGAGGTGCTTGGCGATGGTCCACACCACGGCTGCGTCGGCAAGCAGCGCCGCGCTCGGCGCCGGGCCCGCCGCATGCTGCCACGTTTCGGGCTGGGCCTTGCGGCGGTCCTGATCCTGCACGAGCAAACCGCCGGGGATCGAGCGCATCTCGATTTTGCGATCCGTCGTCGGCGTGTGGTCTCCCACCGCCAGCAGGCGCACGTTGGCCCAGCGCTGGGCAAGCATCTCGCGCGCCGCCGGTTCGAATGCCGGCGCGATGATGACTTCAAAGAACTTCTGGCCATCCACGACGTGCCGCGCCGTCGCTTCATCGACGGTGCGGTTGAAGGCGACGATCCCGCCGAAGGCGGCCAGCGGATCACCCTCGTAGGCCGCAATGAACGCATCGGCGAGCGACCCGGCGACGGCGGCGCCGCACGGATTGGCGTGCTTGATCACCGCTGCGGCGCTCTGGCTGAATTCGCGCACGAGCAGCAGGGCCGCGGCGCTGTCGCCGACGTTGTTGTAACTCAGCGCTTTGCCGTGCAGCAGATCGGCGTTGACGATGCTCGGGCCGCGTGAAGCCGGGTCGCGATAAAGCGCCGCCTGCTGGTGCGGGTTCTCCCCGTAGCGCAGGTCGCTGACCTTGGTGAAACTGATGCGCAACTGATCGGGGAACGTGCCGACCTGCCGGCGGTTCATCCACGCTGCAATCATCGCGTCGTATTCGGCCGTGCGACTGAACGCCGCGGCGGCGAGATCGGCCCGCAGTTGGCGCGTCGTCGCGCCGTCGTGGTTCTCCAGTTCGTTGGCCACGCGATCGTACTGGTCGGGAGAGGTGATCACGGTGACGAACTGGTGGTTCTTCGCGGCCGAGCGGATCATTGCGGGTCCGCCGATATCGATGTTCTCGATCGCTTCCTCGAAGGTCATATCGTCGCGCCGGATCGTCCTGGCAAAGGGGTAGAGATTGATGCACACGAGATCGATCGCCTCGATGCCGTGCTCGTTCATCGCCTGCACGTGCTGAGGCTGGTCGCGCCGGGCGAGCAGCGCGCCGTGGACGGCGGGGTGGAGCGTCTTGACGCGGCCATCCATGATCTCCGGAAAGCCGGTGATGTCGGAAACGGCGGTCACGGCGATGCCGGCTTCGGCGATCGCGCGGGCCGTGCCGCCCGTGGAGATAATCTGCACGCCGCGCCGCGCCAGCACGCGCGCAAAGGGAATCAGGTCGGTCTTGTCGCTCACGGAGATGAGCGCCCGGCGAATGGGCACCTGGTCGGTCATGCCCCATGATAGACCGCGACGGCATCCCGCCGCGCCGCGGAAGCAGCCGTGATTTCACGAAGCCCGCGGCGGTCAGGGAATCAGTTTGATGATCCGCCCACGGCTGCTCATGCCGTAGATCGTGCCGTTTTCGATGCGATCGGAGCGGACGATTGAGATGTCGGGACAATGCGCTTCGCCCAGCACCGAACCGTCGCGCTCGAGCACGCGGTAGAACGTCGAGCCTCGGGCGCCGCGGGCATCGTCCTTGTCCCAGACGATCAGCTGGCCGTTCTTGCGAGCGACGACGGTGCCGCCTCGCACGGGCGTGGAGAGCCACTTCTCCACGCCGGTTCTCGAATCGATCGCGTGCAGCCCCTTGCCCGGCTCGGCCTGATACACGATGCCATCAATGAGTTTCGGATCGTCGATCAGCGGCCGCTGGCAGCGGAAGCGCCACACCATCTTGCCATCCGCGATGCGAAACGCCCAGAGCGACTGGTCGAGGCCGGCGACGTAGACCGCGTATTCGTCAATGGCGGGCGTCGCGCTGACGGGATCGCGCACCGCAGCCGACCAGATGCGCGAGTTGTTCACCCCGTCCATGAGGTGGATGCCGCCCGACTGCGTGATGACCGCAAACTCACCGTCCAGCACGATCGGCGGGTGAGTGATGGACTGGGCCGACTCGAGGCGGTAGGCCATCTGCATCAAACCGACGGCCAGGTGGTGGTACACGATGCGGCCGTCCGACGTCCCGTAGATGAGATACGGCCCGAAGATTACGCCGGAGGTCAGCGCGGCGTCGCTGGGGGAGTAGCGCTGCTGCCGCTGCAGGCGGCCGGTGGCGACATCGAGGAAATAAAGATCGGACTGCGTCGAGGCGAGGATCTGATCGCCCATCCGATTTACCCCGCGCAGGTGCTCCAGGCTCGAACCGACCTGGTACTCCCACGCCGAGCGCCCGTCGCGCGCGGTCAGCGCCGTGAGGATGTTGCGCCCGGTTTCGGAGGCAACGACGTAATCGTCAAAGGGATAGAGTTCCGACGCCCGCCCCTGCCCGCTGAGGGCAATCGCCGACTCCCAGGCAATGTTGTAGTCGATCTGGTCGCTCTGCTCGAGGGTGACAAGATACGTCGTCTCGATCGGCCCCTTTGGGCCGGAATCGCACCCGACGGACCCGAGCACGAGCATCGCCAGCGGCAGCAAGGCCGACAGCCGGCGAATCCAGTCAATACACCCGGGGCTCCGTCGATTCATGTGGCTTTCCTTCCGAGGCAGGCTGTGGCGGCGCGCACCACCTCCGGGGGAGGAATCTGCGCTGCCGAGACAGCCAGTATTGAGGCGAATCGCCTCTGCGTCAAGCGGCGGCAGGCCTATGGCCGTCGCTGCCCGCCCGCTGCGCGGCGTAAGGTTCAGCCATGTTCACGGGCATCATACAGCATCGAGGGCGCGTGCTCGAATCCACAGCCACCCCGGCCGGCCGTTCGCTTCGCATCGATGCGCGGGGCTGGGGCCGGTCGGTCCAGCCGGGCGAGAGCATTGCCGTCAACGGCTGTTGCCTGACGGTGGTCGAGCCCGAGCCGCTGCGATTCGACGTCATCACCCAGACGCTCAATGTCACGACCCTTGGTGATCTGCGCGCCGGGGCCGCGGTCAACCTCGAACCGGCCGTGACGCCCACCACGCTGCTCAGCGGCCACCTCGTGCAGGGACACGTGGATGGAGTCGGCGTGATCCGGCGCATCCAGACGTCGCCCGAAGATGTGCGCATGCGCATCGAAGCCCCGCCGGCGCTCATGGACTTCATCGTTCCCAAGGGCTCGATCGCGGTGGACGGCATTTCCCTGACCCTCGCGGAGGTCCTTTCCGATGGGTTTGTCGTCGCCCTCATCCCCACTACACTCGAACTGACGACGCTCGGCGAGGCGAAACCGGAGCAGCGGGTCAACCTGGAAGCCGACCTGGTGGTCAAGACCATCGTCCACCAGATGCGCCGGATCGGCACAATTCCTTCTTGACCCGGCCGATTCAGACGATGATGGTTCACCGGACGCCGCAACGGAGCCGGCCGGACAGGAGGACGCGATGAACGACCTGCGCGTCGATCTCATTGATCCGAAAGACACTGCGCTCATCTCTCACCTGCACAACAGCATGTTCAGGCCCGAGCGCGCGCCTGAGTCATTCGAGCGGCGCTTCCGCGGCCGCTACAAGGTTCTGTGCCTCGTCGCGTCGGTCAAAAACGACGCCGTCGGCTTTTACATCGGCTTCGAACTCAAGCCGTCGGTTCACTTCGGCTGGATGGTCGGCGTGGCGTCCGACTTCCGCCGCATGGGCATCGCCGGCCGGCTCATGCACAAGGCTCAACTCTGGGCCAAGCAGGAGGGCTACACCTCGCTGCGCTTCGAGTGCAACAACACCCATCGCCCCATGCTGCACTTCGGCATTTCGGAGAATTACTCCATCGTCGGCATCCGCTGGGACCCGGACACGGCCCAGAACATCATCATCTTCGAGCGCCTGCTCGACAATCTGACGGATGATTGAGCTCTCGCAAGCGATCGAGGGGCCGGCCATGCTGATCGAGACCATTGAAGACCTCCAAGCCGCCGTCGAAGCCCGAGGTATCGCGACCACGATCTACCCGAAGCCGCCGCCCGCGCGATTGGTCTGCGCTGGGGTACGAAGCGCTAACGGACTCGGGGGCAACAGCCTCTGGTTCTCCATCATTGATGGCATCTGGTACGTGACGACATGGGCTCTGGCGACGTACAGGGTTCCTCCGGCGACCAACCTCGCGTCACTCTGTAGTAAGTGCATCCATAGCGACACTTGCGCGATCTCACGCATCCCTGACTTCGTCGTCGGTGAGTTCTGTCTGATCGAAGTGAGCTACGGTGACATCTATGGATCGGCGCAGGATAACTGACGATCGCGTAGCCGTGAGTGTCAGGCACCGGGCTTTGCGTTCGAGCAGAACTGCCGGCAGATCGAGTCTTCGCTGCACAGCGCGCCGCGCGCCTTGCACACGCGCCGGCCGTGGAAGATGAGCCGGTGCGAGAGCAGGCACCACTTGTCGCGCGGAAACAGCGCCATGAGATCGCGCTCGATCTTGCGCGGCTCGGTCTGCTTCGTCAGACCAAAGCGGTGCGCCACCCGCGCCACGTGCGTGTCCACCACCACGCCTTCGTTGATATCAAACGCATTGCCCAGCACGACGTTGGCGGTCTTGCGCGCCACGCCACGCAGCGTGAGCAGTTCATCCATCGTGCGCGGCACCTGGCCGCCGAACTGCTCGACGATCGTGGCGCATGCGCTGTGTACGGCCTTCGCCTTGCTGCGAAACAGCCCGATCGACGCGATGTACGGCTCGATCTCCTGCGGCGTGGCGCGGGCAAAGTCCTCAGCAGTCTTGAACTTTGCGAACAGTTTCGGCGTGGCCTTGTTCACACCCACATCCGTCGCCTGCGCGCTGAGAATGGTGGCGATGAGCAATTGCAGAGGATTGCGGTAGTCGAGTTCGCAGTGCGCATCGGGATAGCGCGCTTCGAGCGCCGCGAGGATCGCTCCGGCCCGCTTTTTCTGCGCCTCGGTCTTGCGCGGCAGCGCATCGGTCTTGCGACGCTTGCGGCCCGACGATTTGGCGGCCGGGCTCATTCAGGAATTCACCCGCTTGAGCAGTTCGGGTTCTTCCAGTTGGCCGCCGCGCCGCGCGCCCGGCGCCGCGGCCGGTTCAGCGACAGGAGCCGAGAGCGCCGCCGCGGATGCAAAGTAGAACACCACCAGCAGGCCGAAGGTGATCATCATGACCGTCCTCGCCGTCGGATGATCGGCGTCGAACGCGGCCTTGGCCGTCTCCGCCTTGTCGATCTCGCCCGCTTCGGCTGACGTCCAGTACACGCCGAGGTTGTGATACATCCGCGGCGCGAGCACGAAGGTCTTGTACGAGACGAGCAGCAGCAGCAGCGCCGCCACAAGCAGGCGCAGCACATTCGCTTTGGCGCGCATCGACAGTTTGAACGCCACGAAGTGGCCGATGAGAATAAGAATGACGCCCGTCATCGAGAGCAGTTCGATCACATCCTGCACGAAGAAGACGCTGGACATGACGCGCCCAGCCACCAGCAGCGAATGCGAACCCGTGTACCGGTCGAACTTGGGCACGACCGGTGCGATGTCATTCATGAGTGGAAACACGAACGCCGCTGCCGCGCCCGACAGCACGAGCGAGCCGATCCACAGGCCCAGCAGCAGCCAGTAGATGCCGTTGGCCAGGGCGAACCACCCGCGGCGCGTCATGGCCCCTCCTCCCAGGCGTATTCCTCTTCGGCGTAGACCTCGGGCGGCACATTCTGCCCGCGCGACCACGTCGTGCCATCGGCCCAGACTTCGCTCTTCCAGATCGGCGCCTCGCTCTTGAGCCGGTCGATGAGCATGCGGCACGCGGCGAACGCCTCGGCCCGGTGCCCCGTTATGACCTGCACGAGCACGCTCGCCTCGCCGATGGGCACATCACCCACGCTGTGATGAATCCGCACGAACAGCGCTCCATGCCGGCTGATCGCATCCTGCGCGAGTGATCGGAGCACGCGCTGGGCCATACTCTCGTAGGCCGTGTAACGCAGCAATTGCAGCGGCCCGTGCTTTTCGTGCACCTCGGCGCGGCTGCGGCCGAGAAAAGCGCACTCGCCTCCGCCGGCGGCGATCATCGGCGGCGGCACGTACTGCACCGGACCGGGCGGAAAGAGGATGTCAACCGCAACTTCGCTCATATCGACGCTTCACCGCAATCGTAGGGGCAGGTTCGCATCGGGGTGATGGCCGGCACACGCGTGCCTCGCTGCCGCTACCATCGCGACATGCATGCATTCACCCGGCTTGCGCCCGCTCCGACGCTGGCGCCGCTTGCGCGCGGCGGCGACCCGCGCCCGGCGCTGCAGCACATCGCGCAGTCGGGCTTTCGCCACGTGCAACTCTCCGCCGCCCTGACGGGCATGCGGCCGCGCGACCTCGACCGCTCGGCGCGGCGGGACCTGCTGGCGCGCCTGCGCCGCATCGAACTGGCCGTCGCGGGAATCGACCTCTGGATTCCCGCGGAGCACTACACGCTGCCCGAGCACGCGGATCGCGCTGCGGCCGCCGTGCTGGAAGCGATCGAACTCGCCGCGGAGCTGGGTCGCGTGCCGCTCTCGATCCGCCTGCCCGATGAAGTGAACGAGGAGATCGTCAGTGCCTGGCGGAGCCGGGGCGAAACATGCGGCGTAATCATCGCCGACCACGCGCCCCAGCCGCACGCGCTGCTTTCTTCGGGCATTGATCCCGCCGTGCTGCTGGCCGCCGGATCGGACCCCGTGGCGCACGCCTCCCGTGTGGCCAATCTTGCGGCCGCGCGTTTCAGCGACTTCCGCGATGAATCGCGCACGACGCCCGGCGCCGGCCGGCTGGATGTGCTGGCTTACCAGGTCGCGCTCGTTTCGCGGTCGTTCGAGGCGCCGGTGGCGCTGGATCTGCGGCGGGTGGCGAATCCGCTGTCAGCACTCGATGCGGCCCTCAAGGCCTGGGCAGCCACCGGACTCCTGCTCGCCCCGGCGCCATAGCAGCCGGCCAGCGAGGCGGCCGTCGCCCCCGCGCGCGCACCTATCATTACCCTCTTCACCATGAGCCAGCGCGACTACTACGACGTCCTCGGCGTGTCCCGCGATGCGTCGGCCGATGAGATCAAGAAGGCCCACCGCCGCCTTGTGCGGCAGTGGCACCCCGATCGCAACAAGGCCCCTGACGCGGCGACGAAGTTCGCCGAAGTCCAGGAAGCCTACGACAACCTCTCCGACCCCGAAAAACGCAAGAACTACGACCGATTCGGCCACACGCGCGGCCCGGCCGGCTTTGGCGCGGGCGCCCCCGGCGGCGGCCGCACCTACTCGTGGTCCCCATCGGGCCAGCCGGGTGGGTTCAACGTCGAAGACGTGGACTTTGGCGGCGGCGGCGACGTCGGCAGCATCTTTGAAGAACTTTTCGGCCGGGCCCGTCGAGGCGGCGCCGCCGGCGGGCGGCGCGGACGCAGCGCCGCACCGGCCGCGCGCGGCCAGGACATCAGCCACACCATCGACATCACCTTCGACACCGCCATCAGGGGCGGCAAAGAACCGCTTCGACTCTCGCGCGGCAGCCAGACCGAGACCATCGAAGTCACCATCCCGCCCGGCATCACCGACGGCGCCAAACTCCGGCTGCGCGGCAAAGGCCAGCCGTCACCCATGGGTGGGGAGAGCGGCGATCTGATCCTCACCATTCGCGTCGGCAAACACCCGTACTACCGGCGCGAGGGCAACGACATTTACCTCGACCTGCCAATCACGATTGCCGAAGCGGTGGAAGGCGCGACCGTGCAGGCGCCCACACCACAAGGTGCCGTGTCGCTGAAGGTGCCGCCCGGCGCCAACACGGGCCAGAAGTTGAGAATCACGGGCCGGGGCGTGAAGTTGAGCGACGGACGCAGCGGCGACTTCTACGCGGTGATTGCGGTGCAGACGCCCAAGGGACTGTCGGCCGACGATCGCGCGTTCATCGTGAACCTCGGAGAGCGCCTGGCGAATCCGCGCCGCGGGCTGCCGTGGGAGTGATTCGCATCGCAGGCGAGGCTGAATCATCGCGTCCGTCGCGCTGGAAGGAGACCGCAGATGCGCAAAGCCAAGCACACTCTCGTGATCGCAGTGCTCTCTTTCGCTCTTGTCTGCTCACTCCTGCTCAACCTCTCACAGTGTCAGAGCGCTCAGCACCTGAGCGATCGACCCGAGAATCCTCTGCTGTATCCCGACTCATTCGTCTTGTCAGATTTATCGCCTGGACAATGCGACGAGATGCTGTACGAGTTGATTCGCATCGGATCTGAAGAAGACCGTGAAGCGCTTCTGGCGGCTGTCACCACGTTCTACAAAAAGCGCGATGTTCAGACATGCCAACGCGTCAATCGCCAGTACGTCCTATGGCAATGGCTCGGCACACTTCCTGACAATGTCGAATGGTGTAAGAGCTTCGTAGACACAGTACACACCGACCTGTACTCCACTGCGCTTGGCCACGAAATCCTCGCCCGGAACGGGAATCGTGACTCACTGCTCTGGCTGGTGCACCGCGGCAGCCTGCCCGAGCATGCCCCGGTTGTTGAGGAAACTGTGCGCTTCTACGTGGAGCTCGATGGCTTGCCGGATGACACCGCCACGCTCGACCTCCAGACGGCGGAGCAGCTCACGTTTGACGCGCAGCTTCGGAAATGGCGACTTCCCTAGCCGAAGCCGGGATTCTGCCAATACCGCCTTCGAATGTACGCCACGCCCAGCATCGCGCCAATCAGGTCCGCGCACAGGTCGAGCAGCGTGTTTTCGTAGCCGCCCACGCCCGAATCCGGCACAATTTCCTGCGCGATGAACTCGACGATCTCGTTGAGCGCGCCCATGCCCAGGCCCGCCATGATGAGGACGAACCCCACGGCCACCCAATGCTTGCGCGCCTCGTGCAGGGCGCGGCGGAGCAGGCAGTGGGCCACGAGCGTGCAGGCGCCAAAGCCCCAGATGTGCACCACCTGGTCGTAGCGCAATATCGGATATGGCCCGGGCAGGTCGAGCAGCATGATGTCGTAGAGGCGGCCGTCGCCGATCGGCACGCCGCCGCCGGCCAGGTGCATCGCCGACCAGACGGTCAGGCCAATGAGCGCATCGAGCGTGTAATCGACAAAGCGCACCGTGGCCCACACCACGCCGAGCAGGCCGATGATCACCGCGACGTAGATGATGAACTCGTAGTTGCGCCGCCCGACGAACAGCACGCCAAAGCCGACGATCAGCACCAGGTTGATGAGCAGGAGGATGAGGTGAGATCGTATCATGGCGTCATCATCGGCAGACAATCCGATTCTAGGATTGCGCATGACGCACTCACCGGCGCGAACGTCGTTCGTACGCGTCGGCTCTCGCCCCGAATGGGGCGCAATGACGTAGCCACGGGTGCAGCCGCGTGGCTCTGGACGCGGCGGAACCCGTAGAAAGTGATCGTGAGGATCCCAAGCCCCGGCAGGGGCGGCAGAGGATCGAGTCGTGCGCAAACACGTAGCGGGCGTCGTTCTACACGCCGTGCGCTTCGAGGAATCGGATCAGTTCGGTGTTGCAGGACTGTTGCGCGCCCGTAGGACTCTGCCGCCCCTGCCGGGGCGAGAGTGTTCTCGGGGACTTGTCCACGGGTTGCGCTTCGCCGCGTTGCGGCTCCGCTCCACCCGTGGCTACATGCTGGCGCCCCGCCGGGGCGAAAACACAATCACGCCACCTTCGCCCGCTCTGCGATCTGGTCGTCACGGCCTTCGCGCATGGCGATGTTCTGCAGCCCATTGACCGCCGCGAGGCGGAATGTCTCGCTGAGCGTCGGGTAGTTGAACACGTTGTGCACGAAGCGGTCGATGGTGCGATCGCTCTCGTGCGAGCCGAGCACCATCTGCGCGATGTGAATGAGTTCGGTCGCTTCATCGCCGATGACCTGTGCGCCCAGCAGCCGCCGGCTCGGATACTCGAACACGAGCTTGACAAATCCGACGTTGATCGCATTGTCCGCTTCGAGGATGCGGCCGCGCGCCGTCAGCGCCAGCGGCGCCTTGCCGACCATGACGTCGTAGCGCGCTTCGCGCGCCTGCTGCTCGGTCAGGCCGACGGTTCCGATCGGCGGAATGGTGTACAGCCCGATGGGGAAGATGTCCGACATCGCCTTCTTGTAATCAAGGCCGAACATGCGGCACGCCGCGACGCGACCCTGCTCCATCGAGGTGGAGGCCAGCGCCGGGAAACCAATCACATCGCCCGCAGCGTACACGCCGGCGCAGCTCGTCTGGTACGACTCGTCCACGCTGAGATAGCCGCGGCTGTTGGGCGCAACGCCGATGTTCTCCAGACCGAGGCCCTCCGTGTTGCCGCAGCGGCCGGCCGCGTAGAGCACGTGCGAAGAGCGGATCTCGGCCCCGTCCTTGAGCACGACGCACACGTCTTCATCGCCCGCCGGCGAATCAATCCGATCCACCCCCCGCCCCGTTTCGATCGTGATGTTCGAGTCTTGCATCGAGCGCAGCAGCGCGCTGCGGATCTCTTCGTCGAGAAAGCCCAGCACGACATCGCGCGGCTCGATGAGCGTCACCTTCACGCCCATCTCGCCAAACACACACGCGTATTCGCAGCCGATGACGCCGCCGCCGATGACGGTGAGCGATTCAGGCAAACAAGGCAACTGGAGCAGGCGATCGGAATCGACGATGCGCGGGTGGTCGTAGCCCATCGCCTTGAGATCCGTCGGCCGGCTGCCCGTGGCGATGAGAATGTGCTCCGTCTTCAGATCGACGGATGAACCGTCGGCGTGCGTGATGCGCACGGTGTGCGGATCGATAATGCAGCCGCGGCCGCTGTGTACGTCGATCGTGTGCCGATCGATGGCGGATTCGACGCGGTCGTGCTCAACCTGCTGGACGGCGAGCGTGCGCGCCATGAACGAGAAGATGGAGACGTCGCGATCGATCTGGAGGCGGATGCCCGGCACGGTGCGGCGGCGAAAGGCCGAGAGCAGCAGCGCCGTTTCGCGCAGCGTCTTGGACGGAATGGTGCCGGTGTTGATCATCGCCCCGCCGGGGCGCGGTTCGAACTCCACCACGGCCACGCGGCGCTTGAAGTACGCCGCCTGCGTGGCGGCCTTCTCTCCGGCGGGGCCGCATCCGATGCAGACAAGGTCATAGCGCGTCATGCTGCCGTTATCGGTCAGGTCGCGGCCGTGGTTGAGGCCGCTTCGACCCCGACGCGCGACCGAATCTCGTCGATCCACCGCGGCGCGATCTCCCGGGCGTCGGCCAGCGCCTGCACCGGCCACTTCCAGCCGACCCACAGCGCCGCCAGCACGCACAGCGGCGGCTGCCACCACCATGAGTAGATCTCGATAAACAGCTCGGTGCTCCACGGCCCGATCACGGCACACGCCAGGTTCGTCGCGACCATCCACATGACCGTGCGCCGGTGAACCTCGAGGCCAAAGTCGATGCGCCCGGGCGAGGCCGGGGAATTAGCCCTGATCTCGCCGATCAGGTCAGTCGCAACCGGGCGCGTCGGCAATGCGATGCGAAAGCACGAATCCGAATCCCAGTGCACCTCTGGCAGCCGGCCCCGGCGGTTGGCGCCGATCAGGCACGTCCGGATCTCCTCGGCGCCCAGCGGCGTTTCGATTACTTCGAGCGAAGTTGTCGTTCGGGCGGGGGGCAGCGGCCACTCCTGTCAGATTGATCGGTCACCCCCCGGTCGAGCGAAGGATAGCCGGATACCTTTGGCCAGGTCTCCCCCCGCCAGGGCGGCCCATGAGACTCGCCAGAGCCCGGCCTAGCGTTGATCATGATCGACGAACCCGATCTCGCGTTTGAAGTCATTCCCGCGGATCCGTGCGCCCTGCTGGGGCAGTGGCTCGACCATGCCCGCGAGCAGTCCGCCCAGCCGAACTGGAACGTGATCTACCTTGCCACGGTCGATGGGCATGGGCGGCCGAGCGTGCGGCCCGTGCTGCAGAAGTACTACGACGCCACGACCGGCCGTATCACATTCTTCACCAACTACCACAGCCGCAAGTCCCACGACATTGAAGCGTGCCCGATGGTTTCGGCGGCGATGCATTGGGACCACCTCGAGCGCGTCGTGCGCGTGGATGGCACGGTGGAGAAGGCGACTGAGGACGTGTCGGACCGCTACTTCGCGACGCGCAGCCGCGAGAGCCAGCTGGGCGCCTGGGCGAGCGAGCAGAGCGCCGATCTGCCCGACTGGGAGACTTTGCTCGAGCGCGTGTTCGAGGCGTCAGCGCGCTTCGCCGGCGGTCCGGTGCCTCGCCCGCCGCACTGGGGCGGCTATGTGCTGACGCCGCAGTCGATCGAGTTCTGGGCCGGTCGCGAAAGCCGCATCCACGAACGGGTGCTCTACGTCAAAGACGACGGCCGCTGGGTCAGCCGGAGGTTGTATCCGTAAGCAACCGGCGGCGCCCGCCGACGGCTATTGCCGGCCAGTTCAATCGCCGCACATCAGCGTCTGGCCGCGTTCGGGGCCGACGCTGACGATGTCGACCGGCACGCCGACGAACTGCTCGATGCGCTGGAGATACTCGCGTGCGTGGCGCGGCAGGTCGTCGAGGCGGCGCGCCGCGGTGATGTCTTCGCCAAAGCCGCGCACCGTTTCATACACCGGCTGCGCCGCCGCGAGCCGGTGCGCATCGGGCAGGAAACGATCAGTCGTCGAGCCGTCCGCGAGCCGATACGCCGTGCAGACCTTCAGTTCATCGATTCCGGCGAGCACGTCAAAGAGCATGACCGCCAGTTTCGTGGCCCCGCTGAGCATCGCCGAATACTTCACCGCGACAAGATCGAGCCAGCCGCAGCGGCGCGGCCGGCCGGTCGTGGTGCCGTATTCCCGCCCACGTTCGCGGATGCGATTGCCGATCTCGTTGTTCAGTTCGGTCGGGAACGGCCCGGCGCCGACGCGCGTGCTGTAGGCCTTCATGATGCCGATGACATCCTGAACGTGCCGGCCCGGTACGCCGGTGCCCGCGGGAATGCCCAGCGCCGAGCAGTTGCTGCTCGTGACATACGGAAACGTGCCGTGATCCACGTCCAGCAGGCACGCGTTGGCCCCTTCAAAGAGCAGTCGCTTGCCGGCGTTCATTGCATCGTGCAGGAGGTAGGTCGTGTCGCAGATGTGCGGCCCGAGTTCGCGGCCCAGCGCCGCATACTCCTCGATCAGCGCCGCCACGTCAAAGGGCTGGTGATCGGGATCGAATGCCAGCAGCTGCGCGTTCTTCACGTGCGTGACGATCTCGAGCCGCTCGCTGAGATGCGCGCGATCGAGCAGATCGCCCATGCGGATCGCCGTGGCGCGCGTGATCTTGTCGGCATACGCCGGCCCGATGCCGCGCCGCGTCGTGCCGATCGACTGATCCACCTTGCCGCCGTTGCTGTCGCTGGCCGAGAGCAGATTCTCGAGGGCTGCGTCGAGCGTCTTGTGCCAGGGCATGACGACGTGGGCCCGGTCCGAAATGCGCAAGCGCTCAGGCGAAACTTCAATGCCCCGGCTGATGAGCGCATCGCGCTCCTTGACGACCTGATGCGGATCGACGACCACGCCGTTGCCCACGACGCAGATCTTGCCGGGGTAGATAATGCCCGACGGAATCAGGTGCAGGGCATAGCGCTCGGCGCCGACGACGACGGTGTGGCCGGCATTGGCCCCGCCGTTATATCGGACGGTGAGATCGTGGTCGCGGGCGAGAATGTCAACGATCTTGCCCTTGCCCTCGTCGCCCCACTGGAGGCCGACGACCGCGGTATGCCTTGGTTCTGACAACTGACTGCCCCATCTGGGTCACAGGCCGCCGGCGGGCGTGGCCATATGCGAAATCCGGACGAAGGTAAGGCGGGGCCGCAGGCCCGGTCAAGCCAGAGCAGCGCATCGGGACCAGCCGGCGCTGAATCCGAGCCGCAAAACCGCCGATGAAGGCTCTGCCGGCCTTTGTGGCGCGATGAACTGGAGAATGCCGTGGCCGATCACCTCATTCGCATCATGTGCCCGAATCTTGCCTGCCGACGCATCCTTGCCGTCCCCATCACGGCGCGCGGCAAGGTCGTCAAGTGCAGCGGGTGCGGCAAGAACGTCCGCGTCCCCCAGACGAGCGCGCCGGCAGCGCCGACGCCGGCTGACCCCACCAAGAACTCGCAGGATGCCGCCGCCTGAGATTCACCCCTGACGTCCGCCAATGAAAAGCCCGCGCTGACTTGCGCGGGCTTGTTCGTTGGGTTTGGAAATCGCAGGCTACTTCTCTTCCTCGTCGATGTCGAGCGCGAAGAAACTGTCGCTCTCATCGGGCATGTCGATGTCGGAGGGCACGCCGGGCGTTTCGTCGTTCAGATCGATCGCGTCGGCTTCGGCTGACTTCGCGGCGGGCCTCGCGGCCGGCTTGGGCTGGCGCGGCGCGTTCACCGGACCGGTCTTGGGCGACGCCGACTCGGCTTCTTCTTCCTCGGGCTTGAGGATGGCCAGGGGCTTGAGCTTCTCGGGCTGGCCGTTAATCACCACCTGCAGCGGCACGGGGCCGATCAGAATCACATCGCCCGGGCACAGGCCCATGGTCGTCACCTGCTCGGCGTTGACAAATGTGCCGTTGCTCGAGCCGAGGTCTTCGACCACGAACTCTTCATCTTCATCGTCGTAGTAAACGGCCGCGTGCTCGCGCGAGACGCTCGTGAGCGGGATGCGCAGATCGCAGGTGTCTTTGCGGCCGATGACGTAGCGCCGGCCGGTCTTGATCTCGAAATCCCGCCGGTGGCCGTCGGGGGTGAACATGACGAGTGAAGCACGCATGGCTAGCCTCTGTCGAAGAAGATCGCGAACGCGGCGGTGAGCCGCCATCGAGTGAGCGCAGGGAATCCACTTGAGCCGGACACTCCACCCTACCATACTCGGCGCCGAACGGCAAGAAATCTACGGGCAAAGTGCCGAGCTGGTTCCACTTCTGACCGGGCTCATCCCACCGGCCCGGCCCCGTTCACTCTACGTGCACACCCCGTTCTGCTTCCACAAGTGCCACTACTGCGACTTCTACAGTATCGTGGACACGCGCGATCGGCAGGAGGATTTCGTCCGCCGCCTCTCAGGTGAATTATTGAGCCTCCAGACCCTCGTGTCGCATCCCATGGACACGATTTTCGTCGGCGGCGGCACGCCCACCTTGCTCGAAGCGCGGCTGTGGGAGACGCTGCTGCATCGCCTCGCCCCATTCATCCTGCCAGGCGGCCGGACGGAGTTCACCGTCGAAGCCAATCCGGAAACCGTCTCCCCGGAATTGCTCGAAATCCTCGTCGCCGGAGGCGTGAATCGCCTGAGCGTCGGCGCCCAGTCCTTCCAGCCGCAGCATCTCGCCACCTTGGAGCGCTGGCACGATCCGGCCAACGTCGGCCGGGCCTTCGACCTCGCCAAGGCGACGGGAATCGCCAATCTCAGTCTCGATCTGATTTTCGCCATACCCGGCCAGAGCCTCGATGACTGGCTCGCCGACCTCGATGCCGCCCTCGCCCTGCAGCCGGCCCACGTCAGTTGCTACGCACTCACCTACGAGCCCAACACGCCGCTCACCGCCCGGCTCGCGGCGGGGCAGGTGGAGCGGGCCGATGAAGACCTCGAAGCGGAGATGTTTCTGGCCACGCGGCAGCGGCTCGGCGCCGCAGGTTATCAGGCGTATGAAATCAGCAACTTCGCGGCGAGCGGATTCGAGTGCCGCCACAATCTCGCCTACTGGCGCAATGAAGACTGGCTCACCGCCGGCCCCAGCGCCTCGGGCCACGTCGCCGGCTGGCGCTGGAAGAACGCAGCGCACCTGGGCCGTTACCTCGCCTCGACGGGCCTGGCGCCGCTGAGCGAGTGCGCCCAGCCGGCGCCAACGACGCGACTGGCCGAGGGCCTCATGATGGGCCTGCGCCTGGCCGAAGGCGTCAGCGCGGCCGGGGTGATGCACGACGCCGAGCGCCTCGGACGGGCGGATGACCTCGAGCGGGCCGTCAATCTTCAACGGCAGTCAGGCGCGATCATCGAGCGCTCCGGCCGCTGGTCGATCAGCGAAGATTCCCTGCTCCTGGCGGATTCGATCATCGGTGCATTGATGCACGCCGTCGATCCCTGAACGGCGTGCCTGAGGGTGCCAAGAGCCTCTAACAGAGTGGCGCATGCGGTGGCACGGGCCTCTGGCCCGTGCGAGGATCCGAACGGGCGAGACGCCCGTTCCACCATTCTGTTAGAGGCTGTAAGCCTCGGCGTTCTGGGCGATGTGTGCGAGCGTACTTCGACGACCGAATCTCCCTCACCGGGCGCGCGTGCCCGCACGCGCGGCGCACCGCATCCGAGAGGCGGAGCGCTGCTTGGCGCCCGCGCTTACCACGAATCACTCGAACGTCCACGTTACCGTGTGGCTGATTTCGCACTCGAAGGGCGCGATGCCCTGCATGCGGATGGTGCGGCCGCGCGCATAGGGCGGGATGAACATTGTGAACGTCGCGACGCCGTTCTCGTCGGCGCGGACCATCGGCAGGGCGTGTGGATCGCGGATGAGCAGTGTGCCGCCGGGGCAGGAGGGGCGGA
>CAUJHZ010000061.1 GCA_963205185.1 Planctomycetota bacterium
AAACGGTTCACGCGATACCACGCCGAGTAGCCTTCCTCCTCTTCATTTCCTCCGTTGGCGTGGCCTTCGCGCACCGCGTTCTCACCGATGGCCGGAGCGATGATCCGCATCGGCCGGCCCGCCATCGCTGAACCTTCGCGCACGGCTCGCGCCAGTTCCTGGAACCACTCGAGAATGAATTCGCCAGCGTCGGTCTGGCACGAGCCGGTGAGTTGCTCGAAGCGCACACCATCCTCGACACTCTGACTGCAGGGCAACTGATTGGCGTAGAAGGCGAACGTCGCCGCGCCGCCGAAGGACTCGCTGCCCATCTGCGCCCAGTCGATGCAGTGGGCGTATCGGAACGCGAAGGTGCGCGCATCTTCGAGCGCTCCGGCCCGCTCCTGGCCCTCCGGGATGACATCCACATCGCCCCATTCTTCCTCGCCGAAGATCGAGCGGATCCAGATGGCGACCTCCCGCTGATCGTCGCTGTAGGGCGGATCGGACCCGGCGCCCCAGGCGATGATCTTCTCGGAAAAACTCTCGCACGCAGCGCACTGCTGCGCGGTTCCGACGATCTTGTTGATGTCATCCTCTTCGGGATAGCCGAAGACGATCCCGCCGACGCGCGGCTTGAGGTTGGTGCGCAGGCGGATGATCTGGGCATTGTCAATCGCATCCGTTCCTTCGGCGACACCGTCGCCAGCGCCGTGCAGGCCGACGCGCATCCGCTCTTCGCTGTCGAGAATCCAGTTGTCGTCGGCGTCGAGGTTGGCCGAGTCGGCGATGATCTCGCGATAGTCTGGCTCGCTGTTGTGATTCAAGTCATAAGGGACGAGCAGGAGCACGACCGGCACATCATCCTCGCCCGTTTCCTTGCGCGTCGCCTTGCCCACGATCCACCCGTTATCGTTGATGGCCCGGAACGACAGTGTCGAGGTCGGGTAGTACTGCGCCGCTTCATTCGATGTCGTCGGCAGATTCACCATGTCCAGAAGATTGTACGCGGTGAGCGTCGTGCCGCTTTCCAGCGCGAAGAGGCTCTTGTCGGCCACGATCTCATTCGAGGCGTTCAGGCCGATGGCTTTGGGATCAGCGCCGCTCTCGTCGAGGTCCACTCGCGTCCAGGTGTTGTTGTTGGCGCCGGGGGTCCAGAGCAGGTAGTCGTAGGGGTTCGAGGCGTTCGCCGCGCCGACGATCCAGGCGTTGTCGTTGACGATGTAGGGCACATCTGTGTCCGTCGCGTAGGTGGCGTCGAGAAGGTGCGCGGTGAAGTCCTGCCCGTCGTAGGTCCAGGCGACCGGACGCTGGACATCCTGAAATGTGTCGATCGAGTTGCCGACGATCAGCGGGTAGGTGTTCGAACTCGTGTTGCTGATGCCACGCGCCGCCGTGGCGTCGCCGCCTGAGAGCGGCGGCAAAGCAACCCATCCTTGGGTCGCGGTGAGCCAGCCGACAGGGGTTTGCTGATCGACGTCGTAGCCGACGCACGCGTCGTAGTCGTTAATGCCTTCGACTTGCACATCCTCATCCAACTCGTGGCCGTCGGCGGTGTATTCCGGCGACCAGGCCCGGCCGAGCGAGCCGCCCGTCCAGCCAACCACCACACCGTCATTGTTCATGTCGCGCACCGTCGTGGACGTGTCAGGCTTGAGCATCGCCCACTGCGGCTGACCATCGACGAAGGTGAGGACAAAGCCGCGATTGGCGCCGCCGTTGGCGACGCGGCCGACGATGCGCCCTTCGTTATTGATATCCATGACGCCGGCGACGCTGTAGCCGTCGAAATCTCCCGTGCCCGGCGAGGCGAACTCAAGCCAGACGAAGGCATTCTTTTCCTCCTGCGCCAGCGCGGCGTCAGGCGAGAGGAGCGTCGTCACTACCGCCAGAGAGAGAGAGAGAGAGAGAGAGAGAGAGAGAGAGAGAGAGAGACCCGAAAGGTGTTTGCAATCTGTTTGCACTGCTGGCCATCGCGTACTGCTCCTTTGATCTGCGGCGTCCATGCGCTGTCCTTCGATCACAGAACCCATCGCACCCGACGAGCAACGGTCCCCCGGGCGGCGGGAAAGCCGCCATACAACCTACCCGATCCTGTGGGTCGGTGCAAGAGCAATCTGGGAAAAATAGATGGATATGTAAAGAACCGGGGTGGACTTCCTGGAGCGCCTCCGCGGGCCGCGGAAAACTCACAGACTCAGCAGCACGTGCAGTGTCGAGAAGTTGAGAAAGCCCACGCCGAGCATGACCGCGACGGCGAGGATCAGCCCCTCCACTTCGTCGTGCTCCTCGAACGCCTGCGAAGCGCTCCAGAACGCCAGGCCCAGAGCGCAGACGATGCCCGATGCGAACGCGGCGATGTAGGCATATGTGCCGTACCCAACCTTGGAGCCGAGAAAGAGCATCAGCCAGGCGACGATCGCCCAGATGAACATGGGCAGCACGCCGTACGCGAGCCATCGGAACGAGAGCAGCCAGTAGAACATCACGGCCTGATCGTTTTTGCGGAGGATGGCCTCGCGATATTCCGTGCCGCACTCCGGGCACTTGTCGCTCGTGATGCCGCGCATGTCGTAGCCGCACTTCGGGCAGGTGCGTTCTTTTTCGACCGGAGTCGGCGCCTGCCAGGACGCGACCGGAGCGCGCTCCACGGGCGGCATCACTTCGTAGGTCTCGCCGGCGAGACCATCGAGCGAATCTTCGGTCGGCTGCGGTTGCTGCGGCGCTGCGCCCATGGGCGATCCCTCTGCGCCCAAGTGTACCATCGCGGCGAGGCGATCGCTTGTCCCGCCCGGGCTGATTGCGGCCGCGCAGAATGATCCCCGGCGCCCCTCGCCTGCCCAGCGGGAATTACTTCACGTAGAGCAGTTCGCGGTACGTCGGCAGCGGCCAGAGGTCGTCGGCGACGACCATCTCGAGGCGGTCGCAGTGCTCGCGCAGCCGGGCCATCATCGGGATGATGTCATCGCGGATCGCCGCGCCGTGCGCGCCGATGTTGTGGTGCTCTTTGGCGAGCATGGCGTCAAGTTCGCTGATGCCGCTGCGCAGGTTTGTCACCAGCGCGATGATCTCGCTGAGCATCTGCGTCTCGTGTTCGCACTGCTGGCCCGCGGCTTCGGTGGCTGCGATCGCTTCGGCCACTTCGCACTGGTAGCGCAGCGCGGCCGGGAGGATGATGGTGCGGGCCATCGAGAGCAGCGTCGCCGCTTCGATCGCCAGCGTCGTGTTGTAGCGCTCGAGCTTGATGTGGAAGCGGGACTCGTACTCCCGCTTGTTCAGCACGCCGTGGCGGCTGAAGAGCGCGGTGTATTCCTTGGTGACCATCGACGTCAGCGCATCGACGCTGTTGCGGATGTTCGGCAGGCCGCGCTTCTCGGCCTCTTCCTGCCAGGCCTGCGAATAGTTGTCGCCGTTGAAGATGATCCGGCCGTGGTCCTTGTAGATCTGCTTGACAACCTTGGTGACCGCATCGCGCACCTTGACGGGAGTCGGGTCCTTGCCGATCTCCTTGCTCAGCGAGTCGGCGACTTGGGCGAGCGTATCAGCCACCACGGTGTTGAGGACCGTGCAGGGCCAGGCGATCGACGCGGATGAGCCGACGGCGCGGAACTCGAACTTGTTGCCGGTGAAGGCAAACGGGCTCGTGCGGTTGCGGTCGCCGAAGTGGCGCGGCAGATGCGGCAGTGTGGTGACGCCGAGTTTGAGCGTCGCGGTGCGCTTGGAGGCGCTCTTACCCGTGACGATCGACTCGAGCGCTTCGGTCAGTTGATCGCCGAGGAAGATCGACAGAATCGCCGGCGGCGCCTCGTTGGCCCCGAGCCGGTGGTCGTTGCCGGGCGAAGCAATCGAGGCTCGAATGAGCGGCGCGTACTGATCCACGGCGGCGATCACGGCGCAGAGGAACACGAGGAACACCATGTTGTCGTGCGGCGTGTCGCCGGGCTCGAGCAGGTTGACGCCCGTATTTGTGGACATCGACCAGTTCGTGTGCTTGCCCGAGCCGTTCACGCCCGCGAAGGGCTTCTCGTGCAGCAGGCAGTGCATGCCGTACTTGCGCGCCACGCGATCGAGCGTGGACATGGTGAGCATCTGATGGTCGGCGGCGATGTTCGACCTTTCAAAGGTCGGCGCGATTTCATACTGGCCCGGCGCGACTTCGTTGTGACGCGTCTTGACGGGCACGCCGAGGCGGTAGAGATCGCGCTCCACTTCGAGCATGCACGCGAGCACGCGCTGCGGGATGGCGCCGAAGTAGTGGTCTTCGAGTTGCTGACCCTTCGGGGGGCGGGCCCCGACGAGCGTGCGGCCGCAGGTCACCAGATCGGGCCGCGAGAAGTAGTAATGCGAATCGATCAGGAAGTACTCCTGCTCGGCGCCGACGGTGGTGTAGACGCGCGAGACGTTGCTGCCGTCGCCCAACAGGTTGAGCACGCGCATGGCCTGCTGGCTCAGCGCATCGTCGGAGCGGAGCAGCGGCGTCTTCTTGTCCAGCGCTTCGCCGGTCCACGACGCAAACGCAGTCGGGATGCACAGCACCGTGCCGTTCGGGTTCTCGCGGATGAACGCGGGGCTGGTGCAATCCCACGCGGTGTAGCCGCGCGCTTCGAAGGTGGCGCGGATGCCGCCCGAGGGGAAACTCGACGCGTCGGGTTCGCCCTGAATGAGCGCGCTGCCGGAGAATTCGGTGACGGCCTTGCCGTCGGACGTCGGAGAGAGGAACGAGTCGTGTTTCTCGGCCGTCAGCCCGGTCAAGGGGTGGAACCAGTGGGTGTAGTGCGTGGCGCCGCGCTCGATGGCCCACTCCTTCATGGCGCTGGCAACGACGTTGGCGACTTCAGGCGCCAGCGGCTCGCCGATCTGGATGGTCTGCTGGAGGCGGCGGAAGACGTCCTTGGGCAGGCGCTTGCGCATCTGCTCTTCATTGAAGACGTTCTCGGCAAAGAGCGCTTCGGCGCTCTTTTCGAGGAAGTTGATCGACGGACTCTCGGACCGCCAGCGAATGACGGAAAGAATGGCGTCGTGCCTTGCCGCTCCAAGACTCATCGCGCTCCTGCTCCTTCTGGTGCGAGATTGAGGGTGACCAGCCGCGCGGCGGCCTCAGCCCGGGGCACGCCGCGTAAAGCTGCAAGCATCGCGGCCCGAACCCAAAAGGCAAGAAAAACCCGTGCAGGCGCGGAGACTTTCGCCGATTGCCTGCCGCTTCGCGCCGGTCAGGCGCCGCGGTCCGGCCGCGGCGGAGGCGAAACGCCTCGCCGTAACCCGTTGAACAGGGCGGGGATGCGCCGTCGGCGTCAACCGAATCAGGTGCCTTCGTCGAGCAGTCGCCGCAGCGCCTGGCGGTAGTGCTCCATCGCCTTTTCGGCCTGGCCGAGCTTCTCGTAGACCATGCCGAGGTAGTAGTGGCTCCGGGCCGGATCGGTGTTCAGCACGAGCGACTCGGAGAGCATCTTCTCAGCCTCTTCGAGTTGCCCGGCGTGGAAGAGCAGAATGCCGCGCAGCAGTTTGCCGCGCCTGCTGGCGGCGTCGGACTTCATGACTTCATCGACGAGGTTGCCCGCCTCGTCGAAGCGCTGCATGGCGATGCACAGCGAAGCGAGATCGAGACGTGCCTCCATGTCCGCCGGATCGACCTCGATGGCGGATCGCAACTCACGCTCGGCCTGGTCGCGCAGCCCTTTCTCGCGCAGCAGGTTCGCGGCCGCGCGGTGGCGCGCGGCACGGTCTGAAGGCGTGTCGTGGTGAAACCCTTTGGCGGCGAGGTGCTCTTCGAGCTGCTTGTCGTCGAGAAGGCCCAGCGCGTGGCGCGCGTACGCGTCGACCATGTGCAGGTAATCCGGCTTGTAGCCGGCGATCACGTGCGACAGGCGACCCTTGGCGTCGACGATGATGGTCGTCGGCAGGACGATGATGCCGAGTTTGCCGTAGAGCACTCGATCGATGTCGAGCCCCATGGGCGCGTGCAGGCCGGCGCCATCGCGAAAGTCGCGGAACCAGCCCGCCTGAACGACGTCGGCCGTGACGTACTGCAACTCGAGATCATCGCGCTTCAGGTCGGCGACCGCCTGCTGCGATTCGACCATGACTTTGGTGGAACTGACCTGCTCCGCCGCGACGTACACGAGCACGAGCGCGTGGCCGCGCGTCGACGCATTGTCGAGCGGCGAATCGCCAAGCGATTTGAGTGAATAAGCCGGAACGGCCTGGCCGACCTTGACGACGCGCAGTTCATCGGCGAGCGCGGTTGCAGCGACCGCGATCGCGGCGATCGGCGCCAGCAGAATGCTCCAGCGTGCAGTGCTCATGACTTGCCCCTTGTCCACGGCGGCCTCAGCGGCCGCCCTACTTTCCATCCGACGCCGGCGCGGCCTGGCCGGCATTGCCTTCGCCCGGCCAGACGGCCGGCTTCTCGACCGGTTCGTATTCAACGGGATGATCGCGGTTGTATTCGTACGGCACGTGGCATCCCGGAGCGCACTTGCCGCCCGCGTTGAGCTTCTCGAAATTGATCGGCAGCATCCAGCCCCCGGTTCCAAACGGCACGGAGTCGCGGATGTGATTCTCCTTGTTGCTCGCGTGCGTTTCGTGGCACGCGCGGCAGGTGCGGCCCTTGGTGTCCTTGTTCACGTGCAGGTAGTGCAGGTTCAGATCGCCATTGCGGAAATTGGTCAGCGCGGTCGTCCGCTCGTCGTGCACGAGATCCTTGTCGTGGCAGGAGAAGCACAGGGCGTAACTCTCCTCGCGGAACGGAGCGTAGAACTGCGGCGGATACTCCTTGATGAGCAGGCGGAAATTGCCCCCGCCGTGAATTTCGTGGCACGCGGCGCAATTGCCCTGTGCCACCGGCCCGTGCAGACTCTTGCCCGTGGCGAAGACCGCCTTCATGTTCATCAGGTCGCGGCCGTCGGGCATCTTGACCGTGCGATCGTGGCATTTCAGACACAGATCCACCATGTCCGTCTTGAGGATCGTCGCGTGATCCGACGCGTGCGGCTCGTGGCAGTTCAGGCACTCCTGGTCCGTGGTTACGGCGGCATGCTGCGTCGTTGCCGTGTCCACGATGTGCTTGATCGACTCGTGGCACGAAAGACACAGTTCCTTCTTCTCGGCGAGCAGCATCATGGGGTGATCCGATGCGTGCGGGTCGTGGCAGGCCGTGCAGTCGGTGTTCACCGGGCCGTGCACGTAACGCATCCGCTCGACCTGCTCCTTGGTTGAGGTGTGGCACTGGAGGCAGAGGTCGCGCCCCTGCGTGAGCAGCAAGTGGTCGTATTCGGAAGCATGCGGCGAGTGGCACGCCGCGCACGCCCCGGCGGCCACCGGGCCGTGCACCGTCGATTTGCCGGCAAAGACGTTGTCGTGGCACTGCTTGCACAGCGCCGCGGAACTGTCCGCCTTGAGGATGAGCCGGTCCCTTCCGCCGTGCGGATCGTGGCAGGCGAGGCAGTCGCCGGTCTTGAGGGGTTCGTGAACAGTCGCAGCGCCCTGCACGTTCATCTCGTGGCAGAACAGGCACAGGTCCTTCGCTTCGCGCACCAGCGAGAAGGTGTGCTGCTGCGCATCGAGCGGCGCGTGGCACGCATCGCAGGCGCCCACTGCGGCGGGGCCGTGCATGACTTCATGCGCCTTGACGTCGGCGTGGCAGCCAGACGCCAGGCATGATCCCGGCGCGATCTCGCCGGAGGGCCTCTCAGTGGGAGGCTGAATCGGCGCGGCGCCGGCATCCGGAGAACGCTGCATGCCCGTCAGCAACGACGCGGCGCCGATCACTGCTGCAATTGCGAAGATGGCGGAAGCCGATTTCATGGCTGACCTCCCGATTCCTGATCCTGCCCGGCCGGATTCTCGCTCTTGCTCGGTGCGGCATCGTCACCCGGCGTGCGGTGATAGGTCATGGCGACATGGCAGCCGGGGGCGCACTTGCCGCCGTCCTCCGTGCGCTCGAAACCGATGGGCATCATCCAGTTCGAATTCTCGAAGGGCACTTCCGTCGCCAGGTGCTGCTCCAGATCCGAGCCGTGGATTGCGTGGCAAGTCTTGCACGAGCGGCCCTTCTCGTCGCGATGCACGTGCAGGTAGTGCAGGTTGCGATCGCCGTCGCGGAAGTCCGTCAGAGCGGTCGTCTTCTCGGCGAGGACGAGGTCCTTCGAGTGACAACTGAAGCACAGCGCGTAATTCTGCAAGTCGAAACTCGAGTAGAAGCCCAATGGGAACTCCTGCTTGAGCAGCCGGCTGTGGGTCGAGCCGTGCACATTGTGGCACGCTGCGCAGTCGCCCGACTCGACCGGCCCGTGCAGGAAGCGCCGACCGGTAACGCTGGCTGTCATGTTTGGAATGGTGCGCCCGTCCTCCGTCTGAACCGGCCGGTCGTGGCAGGAGAGACACAGGGTCGTCTGGCGATCGCGCAGCAGTTTGGGCCGACCCGCAGCGTGCGGGTCGTGGCAGTTGGCACACGAATCCGCCGTGAACACCGCCGCGTGCGGCGTGGTGGCGCCGGCGATCGCCTCTTCCAGACCCTTGTGGCAGTCGAGGCAGAGCTTCTCGGTCGGCTGCTTGAGGTGGAAATCGAAGTCCGAGGTGTGCGCCGCGTGGCACGTCGTGCAATCCTGCCGCGCCGGCTCGTGCACGTAGGGCGCGTTGGAGATGGCGAACTTCGAATCGGTGTGGCACGCGAAGCAGTGCTCGGATCCGCTCCCGCCCCGGAGCAGATGCGCGTTGTTCGATTCGTGCGGCTGGTGGCAGGCCGAGCACTCCCTGGCCGCGAACGGCCCGTGCGCATGCTTGCCCTCTTCGAGCACATGGCAGGTGGAGCAGACCTGATCGATTGTCTCCTGCACGAGCAGGAACTTGCGGCCCGCGTGCGGATCGTGGCAGCCGGTGCAGCCGGGCGAATCGAGCGCTTCGTGCTTGTGCAACTGGGTGTTGCCGGTCTGGTGGCAGAAGTTGCAGGTGTCGTTGCCCTCGCGGAGAAGCGGATAGACATGTCCGCCCGCATCGGCGGCATGGCATGAGAAGCAATCGCCGGCGGCAAGCGGTCCGTGCAGCCGATCGGCGGCGCCGAAGACAGCATGACACTCGGGGGTGATGCACGTGGCGCCTTCGACCAGCGGCTCCGTGGGCCGCGGTGCGGGATGATCGGCCGCAATGAACTGCGGCTTGGGCGGCGCGGCCCGCGGGGCGCCTTCGATATAGCGCATCGCCGTGTCGGCCGTGCGTCGCGGTTCGACCGCGGGCTGCTCGGCCTTCTTTTCTTCCTTGCAGCCGCCCGCGAGCGCGATCATGGCCGCCAGTGAAAGAACGATCGCCCGCGCGCCAAGCGCCGGCCGCGTTCTGACTCGCATCACACTGGAGGGTCGCGCGTTCATCACTGCTCGGTTTCTGCGGGGCTGGCGCCGAGTCGGCTGCCAATCTCCTTGCAGTTGTCGATCGAAAGATTCAGCAGCGCCGTGGCATAGGTGATGTTGTGCACGCCGTGAGCAGTGCGTACGAACTCCACGTTCTGGCTGGCGTCGTTGAGCAGCCGCTGGAGCGCGAGTCGCTCGGCGTCGTCGGCTATGCTCGCGCCGTCGAGGGCGACTCGGGCCGCTTCCACGGCCGCCTGCGCCTGGCTGAGCAGCAGATCGACGGAGTTCTTCCACACGTCCAGCACGCCCGTGTAACGGGTGCCGTGGCACGAATCGCACGCCTTTTGCGCGGCGAGGTAGGTGTAGCCCGAAACGCCGTGCGAAGCGCCGCTGGTCTCTTCGAGGTGGCAGGCGATGCAGTCCACCTGCGCGGTGAACATCGGGCTGGGCATGTTGGGCACGCCGAAGCCTCCCACGCCGCTGTACATCTTCGCCGGCCCCGAGTGCGTCGCCGAGTGGCACTGGGCGCAGCCTTCCGACGCCTCGCCGGTTTCATGAATCATGCCGGCCAGCGAGAGCGCCCGATTCGGATTCGCGGTCAAGTGGTGTTCGATCTGCACGTGGCAGTTCGAGCATTCGAGTTTGTGCTCGCTGACGTGAGCGCGGTGCATGAGTTGGGTTTCGCCGTACTTGGCCAGCTGCTGCGGCTGGTTGTGGCAGGTCCAGCACAACTGGCGCGGCACTTCGCCGTCGCCCTTGATGGCCTCGGAGTGGCAGTTCTCGCACGCCACCTTGCGATCGAGGTATTCCTGGTGGTTGAACAGCCCCGTGGCGAGGCGGATGTCGCCCTGAGGCGCGCTGTGGCACGAGCCGCAACCGCCGAGCACTTCTTCATCGCGGCCGTGCTTGACGCCCTTGAAGTGGCAGGTGAAACACGTATCGAGCGTGACCACCAGGTGCTGACCCTGCACGATCTGCGAGTGGCACGACGAGCAGCGCAGTTCTTTGCCGCGACGCAGTTCGCCCAGGTGCGGCGTGTGGTTGAAGTGGATCTTGATCTTGTCGCCGCGCTGCGTGGGCACCTCCCACTCCACCAGCCCGTCGAGCAGGCGCTGCTCGTGGCATCCCTCGCGCAGACACGATTCATCGCGAATCTCGGCGTGCGGCTTGGAGCCGTAAGTCCGGGTGATGTACTTGGCGACCTGGCTGCTCGCCTGCCACTTGCCCTTGAGCGTGTTCTTGATGCCCGGCTCCATGTGGCAATCGACGCAGGGCACGTCCTTGTGCGTCGACTCGTGCCAGGCCACGTAGTACGGCTCCATGAGGTGGCAATTGCGGCAGAAGTCCGGCTCCATGGAGTACTCCGCGAACGCGAGGCTCCCTCCCACCACGATGAGCACGGCGTAGCCCATTTTGGCCCACAGCGTCAGGCCGAACGGGACGTAGCGGCGATCCACCCGACGGACCCCCAGAATCCTCCACAAAGTGGGAATCGGCCGACCGGAATCCGGGGCCGTTTTCTCAGTTTCGACAGTGCCAGACATGTCAGACTCCATTCCCGAGACCTTCCGCAGGACTCACTGCAACCCGCATGCCCGAAGGCGTCACAGGGCCTGAAGTCCTCCCAGAACGATGAGCACCACCATGCCCGTCCCCACCAGCATCGCCACCACGCCCACGACAATCGCCGTGATCCGCTGCCACCGGGGCGCGGGGTCGGTGCGGAACTTGTCCAGCCGCTGCCGCTCGACGAGGTGCGCGTATTCCGCGGCCCGCTCGTGCTTCATTTCCTCTTCCGGAACGCGGCCGGTGAAGATGACGTCATCCACGGGGAACTTCTCGAGCCGCAGGTGGGCATTGAAGAAGTGGATGGTGAAGATGAATCCGACGGCCAGCAGCGCCTCATAGCCGTGCACGACCATCGCGATGTTGAACGCCCAGCCCGGCAGCACGTGCGCCGCAGTTTCGGGGAACCACAGGAGCAGGCCCGAGCCGCCGATGATGAACGTGCCGACAATCTCGGCCCAGTAGTCAAACTTCTCCCAGTACGTCCAGCGGCCGAAGGCGGGCTTGCCGCGCCCGGTGATGAACCAGCGGAACATGCCCACGCAGTCTTTCACGTCCTTCCAGCGCGGGAACAGCGAGTGCGGGCCAAAGAGCCAGCCGAGCACCGTGCGCGTCGGGCCCAAGGGTGTGGTGCGCGCCTGCTGGGCGACCTCGCGGCCGGCTCGCAGGACGCCGATCACGTGCAGGACGAAGTTGAACATCAGCATGATCGCGAAGAAGCGGTGCCACGTGCCCGCGGCGTCCACGCCGCCGAACACCCTCGCGAGCGTGCCCGCCCAGGGCCGGTCGGAGAAGAACAGCGGGATGCCGGTGAAGGTCAGGCCGAAGAAGCTGATGATCACCAGCACATGGTTGACGCGGTTGATCCGCGTGAAGCGGCGAATGGCTACGCCCTTGTGAAGAACCGGCCGCGGCCCGTTGCGGCGCCGCTCGATGACCATGCGGAGAAACCACAGCAGCGAGTGCAGTCCGAAGAATCCGAACGCAGCGCTGATGACGATCAGGAAATACAGCCACACGCCGTGCAGCAGTGGGTAGCGGTCGGCATCGCGGTAGTCGGCGTGCGGATCGAACATCGCGAAACTGGGCGTCGCGCTTTCATGGCACTTGGCGCAGACCTGCACCCGGTGCTCGCCATGCAGGGCCGAATTCGGATCGCTGATGGGCAGGATGTCGTGAGCGCCGTGGCAGTCGCTGCAGCGCGCCGGGCGCGTGGAGCCGAGTTGCGTCACCTGGCCGTGGTAACTGTCGCGGTAAGTCTCGTAGAACGTGGCGCGCCGCGAGCCGGACATGGCGGGATCGTTGTGACAGTCGCCGCACTCGTTCACGATATCGAGCATGAACGACGACACATTCGTGCGCGTAATGCTGTGGGCGGTGTGGCAGTCGGTGCACACCGGGACCTTCTGGCTGTTCTCTTCTCCGCTGACGCGCACCTTGGCGTGCACGCTCGTGGCGAAGGTCTCGCTGATGCCCACGTGGCAGCGCCCGCAGGTGGTGGGCACCTGGTCGCGATGAACCGGCGAGCGTTCATCGGTCGCCGGGTGCACTTCGTGGAAGCCGTGACAATCGGCGCACGTGGCGGCAACGACCAGGCCGCCCTCCGTGACCAGTTTGCCGTGCACGCTCTCGAGATAGGCGCTGACCAGCGCCTCGCCGCCTTGCTCGACGGAAGAATTGGTCGCGTGCTGGCTGTGACAGCCGGCGCACGTCGCGACGATGTTCATGGGATACGTTTTCGAATTGCGGTCGCGCGGCGGGAGAATGTCGTGCCCGCCGTGACACGTCGAACACGTCGGAGTCTGGCCGTTGCCCGGCTGGGGCTCTTCGGCGTGCACGCCGCGCGTGAACGCCGCCGCCTCGGAGGTGTGGCACGAAGAAGTCGCGCACGACGCCGGCTGCAGCGTCTGCGCATGCGGCAGGGCCGCGGCATCGGCGTGGCAGTCGACGCACGAGAGCATCGAGTGCTGCGGGAAGGGAATCTGGTCGGCTGAAATATACAGCCCCGGCCGGGTCGCCGGCTCATCTTCACCCGGCAGGGTTTGCCGGTCGGTCTGGCCGATCATCGACCGCCGCTCGAACGGATCCAGCGTGGCAATGTGCGCCTGGCCGTGGCAGTTGAGGCAGCGGCGGTTGTCGGTGGGCGAAGGCGCTTCCTGCTGCGCCGGCGCCGCCGCGGCGACCGCAAACGTCATGCACACAACCAGGAATGCCTCCCGCAAACGGGAGTGCGATTGAGGCTTGGTCCGCTCAGCGGCGGGGCGCTTTCCAGACTGTCTGCTCAGAAGAATCACGATCCACCCGCTTCACGCAGCGTGCTCCCGGTCGAGGAAGGATGACTTGTAGTACACGAGCAGCCCGGAGAACGCCAACAGCAGCACCACCGCCGCAGAGCCGACCTTGGTCTGCTGGCGCTGCTGCTCTCGCAGCCGCTCGATGAGATCATGCGTTGCCTGAATCCGATCAACCCCGTCGCTGATTTCCGTGGCGAAATTGTTGATGTCGCGCATGTTGAAACTGTGAAACACCTGCCGCAACCGCGAATTCACTTCCGCTGCGTTCTGCTGCACCTGCTCGAGCGAAAGGTTGCGATAGCCCCAGGCCGAAAGATCGGTGCTGAGTTTGGTGGACTCGGTTACCTGGTCTTCGGTCTGCATCAGGATCTCTTTGATCCGCTTGACGGATTCCATCGTTGCGGCGCGGTGGCAAGGCGAGCAGCGACCGCCCTCGGCCCGCGAGCGCGTGTCGATGATGTCGGGCGACGGCTGGGCGATCTTGTGACTGCCCTGCCCGTGGCAATAGAGGCACGTCGGGTCGCCGAAGTCGCCGTGCGGGCTGCCGAGGTGCTTTTCCTTGATGTCGGCGTGGCACTTGCCGCAGAAGTACGACACGGCCCGGCCGCGCGTCTGGCTGACGAACTCGCTCTCGTTGAGGTAGGTGACGAGGAAATCCGTCTGGCGCTCGAGGTGCGCGGCCCGCTTGAACGCGTCGTCGGACTCAAACTGATCGCGGCGCAGCGCCGCATTACCGCCGTGGCAGCCGTCGCAGCCGACGTTGGCCGCGAAATGCACGCTGTGCTTCCATTCGAGTTCGACGATCTCGCTCGACCGGCCCGGCAGGTTCATGTGGCACTGCACGCAGTTGCTCTGCGCGTAAGGATCGGCCTCGTGTCCTTCTGCGGGTGGACTCGAAGCTTCAGGCGGCGACGCGGCCAAAGCGCGCACGGCCGGCAGCGCCATCGCGGCCAGCGCCGCCAGCAGCAGCAGGCTGTGGTGTTTGAGCCCGGCAAACGGCGGCTCGGTCTCCGGCTGGCCTTCGCGGTAGAGCACGCGCCGAATGGCCCGCCGCTCGTGCGCGATGAGCACGTAGAACACGATCACGGCGATGCCGGTGAAGATGAAGAACAGCGGGCGATGCCCGAAGTATTCGGAGAGAGGCGCCAGTTGCTCGCCTTCCGCGGTCATCTTCTCGGGCCAGCCGCCCCAGAACGTGAAGATGATCGCCAGCGCCGCCACGGTGGTGACTGCAATGCGATAGAACCACCTCGGCCGCGTCCGCGCTCTCTGGCCGCGGTACCAGAACGGCAGCAGCACGATGACGAGAATCACGGGCCCCTGGCTGAGTACGCCCCACGTCTTGCCGCTCAAACCCAGCAGCGTCGTCGGCCACACGCGGAGATACTGGTAAACTGCGAGGAAGTACCACTCGGGCTTGATTCCCACGGGCGTCGAACCCTGCGGGTTGGCGGGCTGCTCTTCGTGAGCCATCCCGTGCACGCCGAGCATGTCCAGCAGCACGGGCAGAATGACCAGGAGCATGATGATCGCCAGGCACACCAGGACTGAAACCGTCATCTTGATGATCTCGTTGGGCCAGAACGGCTCCAACTGATCGACTTCGTATTGCTCGCGGTAGTCAACGCCCATGGGCGTGTCCTTCCTGGTTCCGCTCAAAGCGGTTTGGAAATCCCCGTCCGGCGGATCATGACGAAGTGCATGCCCATGAACGCGCTCATGATCGCCGGCAGAATCCAGATGTGCAACGAGAAGAAGAACCCCAAAGTCTCGCCGCTGATCGCCTTGCCGCGGCGGACCCACTCGACGACGTCCGTGCCGATAATCGGTATGGCGCTGGGGATCTCGGTCCCGACTTTCGCCCCCCAGTAGCTCAACTGCGTCCACGGCAGCAGGTAGCCGGTGAAGGCCATCATCGTCGTCAGAAGCAGCAGCAGCACGCCGCTGACCCAGTGCAACTCGCGCGGGGTGCGATAGATCTTGTAGTACGCGATCCTCGCCATGTGCATCAGCACGAGCGCGATCATCAGGTTGGCCGCCACGGCGTGAATGCGCTGCACCAGCCAGCCCATCGTGACGTTCGACTTGATGAACGTCACGCTGTCCCAGGCGCTCTCCGGATGCGGCTTGTAGTACATGAGCAGCAGCATTCCGGTAAACACCTGCACCAGGAACGTGAAGAACGCCAGCCCGCCGAAGCAGCCAGCCCACGAAAGCGTGCGCGGCACCCACTTCTTCGTGACGTTCTTTTCCAGTTCGGGCGTTACGTCGAAGCGGTTGTCAATCCAGCCATAGATGCGTCGAATCACACTCATGTCAGTCTCTCAGGAGATGATGAGATTGCCTTCCTTCACTTCGAACGGAATCTCAAGAAGCGGGGCGCTCACGGGGCCGCTGACGACCTGGCCTTCGCCGCTGAACACGGCGCCGTGGCAGGGACAGTGGAAATTGCTGTGAGCCGTGTCCCAGACCACGTTGCAGCCCAGGTGCGTGCACGAAGCGTTGAAGACGCGCGGCCCGGACTCGCTCATCACGACCACGACCTGCTGGCCATGGAAGTCGGCGTAGTACGCCTGTCCGGGGATCAGTCGGTCAAGCGGTATCTGCACGGGCTTGGATTCGCCGAGTCGAACCGGCAGTTTGAGGAACGCGACGATGGGGTACACAACGGTTCCGACGGTGATTGCCGCCGCACCGCCGATGCACGCCTGGCAAAAGCGCCTCCGGCCGCTGCTGGGCGGTTCGTGTGGCCGGTCGTGCGCGTGATCGCTGGCCATGTTCATTGGTCCGCTCCCTGCCGCTCGAGCAGCAGCTCTGCCGCCCGCTTGTAGCTGGCCGCCGCCTCGGGCATCTTGTCACGCTGTTCGAGAATCATGCCCATCAGGTAGTGGGCCCGGGGCTGGGTAGGATCGCGGTCGAGCACCTCGCGCACCAGCGCTTCGGCCTGGGCCAGTTCGTCGCCGCCGCGCACCGCCTGGACATACGCCACTCCGAGCGTGGCTTCGACGAGATCGGGATGATCCGCCAGCACGGTCCGGAACTGCGTTTCGGCCTCGGCGATGCGGTGGCGCTTCAGATTCAGCCGGCCGAGCCCCAGCCTCGCTTCGACGCTCTGGGGCCACAGCGCGATGGCCTCGCGGTACTTCTCGTCGGCCATTTCATCGAGGCCGCGCCGCGCCAGTTGCCGGGCCAGTTGCGTCACGCGACCGGCGCGAATCTGCACTTCGTTCAGATCTCCCGGCGTCTCCGGATGCAGCGCTGCTTCGAATCGCTCCACGCTCAGGCGTCCGAGTCCCAGGAGCAGCGCGTCCGTCACGATGTCGCCCATGCGCGGCGTGACGCCCGCCAGGCTGTAAATCACCCGGCCGTCGCCGCCGACCACCACGACCGTCGGCATCACGCTCACCCGGTAGGCTTCGTACGCCTGCCGATTCGGATCGTGCAGCACGACGCCGGCAAAGCCAAGCGCTTCCGCCTGGGTCTTCAGATCGAGGCGCGATGCATTCTGCGCAACGACCAGCACCGGCGCGATGCGGTCGCCCGCCAGCCTCGGATCATCGAGGACGCGCTCGATGGCGGCGCAGCCTTCGCGCGTCGGCTGGTGGTAGAGTTCGCCAAAGATCACTACATACGGCCGACCCTGCACGCTCTGCGCGTCGAAGACATTGCCGTCGAGATCGGCAAGCACCAGCGGCGGCGCTTCCGAGCCGCGCGGCGGCATCGTCGCCGCGCCGGCCGCAGCGCAAATGCTCGTGATCAGCAACGCGCCCCAGCGGCCTGCAGACCCGAGAAGGTCAACTCTCATTGCCCGCCTCCCTTCAGTGGACTGGCCGGCGCGGTCTGCTGCAGCTCGCCGCGTGCATAACTCTTTTCTTCATGGCAGCCCGGCGAGCAGCGCCCGCCATCATCCATTGCTTCAAAGTTGATCTCGAGCATCCAGCCGCTCGAGCCGAACGGCACCGCCTCACGGATGTGGAACGGCCGCTTGGAGGCGTGCACCTCGTGGCAGGCCCGGCATGTGCGGCCCTTTTCCTGGTTCACGTGCAGGTAATGCAGATTCTGATCGCCCTCGCGGAATCGCGTCACGCCGATGCCCGACTTGGTCGTCACCATCTCCGGCAAGTGGCACGTGAAGCACAGCGCGTATCGATCGAGATCGAACGCCGCGTAGAACTCGGGCGGATACGTCTTCACGAGAAGGTTCGCGTTCTCGGCAGCGTGCGGCTGATGGCATGACGAGCATGAGCCCGCGCGAATGGGGCCGTGATGATCTGGTGAGTCGTGCAGCAGCAGCGCCATGTTCGTCAGCGTCCGCCCGCTCTCGGTCTTGAGCGGTTGATCGTGGCACGAGAGACACGTATCCGGCTCCGGGCGCTTCTGCAGATTCGGCAGCGTCGAAGAGTGAGGCGAGTGGCAACCCGTGCAGCCGTTGGCCTGATGGACCGCGCCGTGCACCACCGACGAGGCATCGATTTTCTCCATCATTTCGCCGTGGCACTTGGCGCACAATTCATCGGTCGCCGCGCGCAGCATGAACGGGTTGGGCGAGGCGTGCGGATTGTGGCAACTCGTGCAGCCCTGCTCCATCGCCGCGTGCACGTGCAGTCCGGCGCCGCTCTGCGCCACTTCCACGTGGCAGTCGGCGCAGAGTTCGTTCGTGCTCTTCACGAGAAGATTCGCCTTCCACGAAGAGTGCGGCTCGTGGCAGAGAATGCACGCGCCGGCCGCGACCGGGCCGTGCACGTGCACCAGCGGATCTTCCTCGTGGACGTGGCAACTCACGCACAATCCGCGCGTCGGATCGGCGATCAGCATCATCCGGTGTTCCGAGCCGTGCGGATCGTGGCAGCCGGTGCACTGTCCGGTGGCCACCGGTCCGTGCACGACGGTCCGATGTTCCATGAGGTGGCACTTCGAGCACAGCGTGTCCTGGTTGATGGTCTTGAAGGTGTGCTCGCGCGGCTCGTCGTATTGATGGCAGGCGTCGCATTTGCCTTGGGCCGCCGGACCGTGAAGGAACTTGTGCTCGAGCGTGGAGGCGTGGCAGCCCGACTGCGTGCAATTCTCGACGGCGGTCGAGGGTCGGGGCGGCACGTCTGCGGCCGCGGCGTCGCTGGCGGGAAGCAGTCCCGCCGCCAACACAGCCAAGAGGACCGCGGACAAGCGGCTCTTCGATAACGTGATTCCGGGGCGTTTCGACAATGCAGCCTCCATCTCGCCGGTGGACACATGCACGTTCCGTGCCGCGCCGGTCGGGCACTGCACCCCGGTTTCCGGAATCGCTCCCTCGATTTGGAGGCTGCGGGCGCGGCAAGAGGCGCCGCGCCCGGGGCGACTTTCCTGTTTGTGAGAATGCGCCGCGCTCCGGCTTCCCAAATGCGGAATGACAGAACCGGAAATCCGCACACAGCCGCCCCGTCGAGGCTTGGCTCTCGTGGTATGGGACTTGCAACAACCCCGCATCAACGAACGGAGCCCTCATGAAACACCCTCTGACTGTTCTTACTCTCGCCCTGCTCATCACCGCGCCCAACTTCGGCGCCGCCCGACCCTGGCAGACGCCGCCAGGCCACCCGGACATCACGCCGCAGGGCCATCCGGCGATGACCGACGCGCCCAAGCCGCCGCCCTCGGACCATCCGCCAATCCCTGCGCCGCCGTACGCGACGTCGGTGGAAAACCTCGTGAACGCCGCGTTCGAGACGATCTCGGGCGGCCGGGGCGAGGCGCGCGACTGGGACAAGTACCGCGATCTCTTCTTCCCCGATGCGCGTCTGTACAGCGCTCAGGTGATGGGCGACACCGCCGTCATCGGCGGCATGACCGTGGATGAATTCATTGCCCGCGAGCAGAAATACCTCGAAGGCTCGGGGTACTTCGAAAAGCCGATCAGCCTGAAGATCGAAGAGTTCGGCCACATTGCGCAGGTGCGCAGCGTTTATGAATCGCGCCGCCGCGCCGAAGACGAAGCGCCCTACACGCGCGGCATCTACAGCATTCAACTGGTCGAATCGGGCGGCAGGTGGTGGATCCTCAATATGCTCTGGCAGCGCGAAGACCCGCAGAATCCCATCCCGGATGAGTATCTGCAGTAGCGCCCGGCTTTACGATCATCTCTCCTCACCGCGACTCGGGCCGGCCCGCCGAAATTCAGGCGGGCCGGCCGAGTACAATTTCGCCCAGACCCGCGAGGTGTAATGCCCAAGTCGATTCTGATTGCCGAAGATGAACAGGTGCTGCGCGAGTCGCTGGCCGAACTGCTCACGCAGGAGGGCTACGAGGTGGTCGCGGCGGCGAATGGCAAAGCAGCCCAGGCCGCCGCCATCGAGCGGCCGTTCGATCTCGTTCTGTCGGACATCCGCATGCCCGAGATGGACGGCATTACGCTGCTGGGCCACCTGGCGCGCCTGGCGCCGCAGACGCCCGTGATCATGCTGACCGCCTTCGGCACGGTGGACAGCGCCGTCAAGGCCATGCAGGCCGGGGCGGTGGATTACCTGCTCAAACCGGTGCAATTCGAAGATCTGCTGCTGCGGATCAAGCGCGCCATCGAACACGGCGAGATGGCCCGCAGCAACCAGCGCATGACCGATCAGCTCGCGGCCGAGAGTTCGTTCCACAACCTCGTCGGCGAGTCGGCGCCGATGAAGCGGCTTTTCGGGCTGGTACACAAACTCGCCGCCGTCAAGAGCACCGTGCTGCTGCTGGGCGAATCAGGCACCGGCAAGGAACTGTTCGCACGCGCTATCCACTACAACGGCATCACGCGCGACAAGCCGTTCGTCGCCGTAAACTGCGGCGCCATCCCCGATACGCTCATCGCCTCGGAGCTGTTCGGCCATCGCAAGGGCTCGTTCACCGGCGCTACGGCCGACCGGGCCGGGTACTTCGAAGCGGCCAACGGCGGCACGCTGTTTCTCGATGAGATCTCTACGCTGCCCCTCGCGACGCAGAGCATGCTGCTGCGCGTCCTGGAAGAGCGCGTGGTCGTTCCCGTCGGCGACACCAAGCCTCGGCCGGTGGATGTGCGCATCATCGCCGCGACGAACCGCGACCTGCGCGAGATGGTCGCCGCCGGGGAGTTCCGCGAGGACCTGATGTACCGCCTGGACGTGGTGAAACTCGAATTGCCGCCGCTGCGCCAGCGCCGCGAGGACATCCCACTGCTCGTGCACCACTTCCTGCAGAAGTACGCCTCGCAGATGAGCAAGCGTGCTCCGGGCATCACCAATGGCGCGATGCGCGCCCTGCTCAACCATGACTGGCCCGGCAACATCCGCGAACTCGAGAACGTCATTGAGCGGGCGGTCATCTTCACCGAAGGCGATGAGTTGAGCGTGCAGGATCTGCCCTTCAAGGGGGTGGAAGAATCCGAACCGGGAGAAGAGCTGCGCGAGGCGCTGCGCCAGTTCGAGCGGCAGCACATCCTCTACTGCCTGCGCCGGCACGAGTTTGACAAGAGCACCACCGCCGAACACCTCGGCATCGGCCTGTCAAGCCTCTATCGCAAAATGGATGAACTCGGCATCGCCAAACAACCCGAATAAGAAGGTACCCGGTACCTTTTTTTGAAGTTGGGCGATTTTGTCGCGCGTCAGAAGAGCAATTTGAGCAGGTAGTCCAACCGGCCGCGCAGGACGATGCGCCGGCCCGACTCGCGCATGACCTCGCGGATCTGCTGCCGGTACGTCGGGTGATAGCAGTGGCTCGGGCAGTGCTTGCACGCCGGCTTGGGATCAAACGGGCACGTCGCCCGCTTCACCCAGGCATGCTGCAGCAGACGCGCGCACTGCGGGCAGAGCACCGGCGGGCGGCGCATCACGTCCTCCCACCCGGCCGCGGTGATCGGCGCTTTCTCACTTTCTCGATTCTGGTGATTCGCGCTGCAGTACATCTCAATAAAGAGACCCAGCAGCCGCAGGTCTTTGCGGAGTTTCCGGTCCTCCGAAGCGTCTGAGCGAAGCACCGGCAGGCGAAAAGCGCGATTGGCAGTTGAAATCGTCATGGTTCCCGGTCATTGCGGTTGCAAATCCCGTGCCCGCTCGCTCTGGCGCGCCGTTTGTAGATCAAGACTCGATGCTCCGACGTCGCCTGCTTCTGGGACTTGGCTCCATGATCGTCCTCTTCGCCGTGCTGGCGATCGGGTCGGTCCTGCTGCTCGACCGCCTCGTGGGCGAGATCGATGACATCAAGGCGACGACAACCACCTACATCTCGCAGTTGCACGATCTCGGCGGGCACGTCACCGCCGTCGAATCGGCCCTCTACGCGGCCGACCCGCAGACGCTCCCTGCTGCCGAAATGTCGCAGGCTGCGGCCGACATGCGAATCGTGATCGGGCGGCTCGGCGACGTCGCGCTCGAGTGGCCCGAGCATTCACCGGCCCCGGGACTCGCCGGCCGGCTCGTCGAAACCGTTCCCGCCTTTGCCGATCAGGTTGACGCCCTGGCCCGGCTGTCGGATGTGCAGTCCTTCGCCGCAGCGCGCGATCCGGTTCTGCGCAGCCACGTCGCCATACAGACCGACGTCCTTGAACTGACTCGCCTGTCGCGGGCCTTTGCCGCCGACAGCCAGACCGCCATCACCAGCCGGTTCCGCTGGATCGTGCTCGGCGTGGCGGTGGCGTCCATACTCGTGGTCAACGTCTCGATTCTCGTCGTGCTGCGGACCGTCGGGCTCGTCCTGCGGCCGATGGAGCAGATCATCGCCGCCACGAGCATCTGGGCCCGCGAGCGCTTCGATCACCGCATCGTTCTCGACCAGCCGGATGAATTCGGCCAGTTGGCCCGCGCGCTCAACCAGATGGCTGATCGGCTCGAAGTCAGTGAACTGCGCAAGATCGAAACGCTGCAGCAGACGGCAAGGATGCTCAACCACGAATTGAACAACGCGCTGGCGATCATCAGTCTGCAGGTGCAGCTGCTCGACCGGGCCCGCGATGCGTCCCCGGAACTCAAAGACCGGCTGGATCGCATCCGCGCCTGCCTGGCGCGCATGACCAACACCGTAGACCTGCTCAAGCAGGTTCGGCGCATCGTGCTCACCGACTACGTGCCCGGGGAGAAGATGCTCGACCTGCCGCGCTCGATCGGCGAAGGAGCCATCGCCGAGGATGAGCTGCCGCCGGCCGAGGTCACGGTCGCTGCCGCGATGAGACCCACTCCTGCTGCTCAAGGCCCGCCACTGACGTGACGCACGCATTCTCCGCCGCCAACAACCGTCTGCTGCTGAGCCAGGTACGCTGGCTGGTGTCGCTGCGCTGGGCTGCGGGGGGCGCCGTCGCGATCGCTGCGCTCGTCGATCGGGTGTGGCTCCAGTGGTTTCCCAACGCCACCGCCGCGCTCATGCTGGGCATTACGATTCTCGGCTTCAACGCCATGGTGGCGGCCTGGACGCGCCGGAGCATTCCGCTGATGCGCCATCCGCGCCGTCTGCTGCTGGCGGTCTGGCTGCAGATCGGCGTCGATCTTTCGCTGCTGGCGATCCTCACGGTGTGGACGGGTGGGCTGGGCAGCATCATCAGCGGCTTCTTTGTCTTCCACATGGTTTTCGCGAGCCTGCTGCTCGGCCAGACGATGGCGTATCTTGCCGCGACTTACGCCGTGTGCATCTTCTTCACGCTGCTGTGCACGCTGGGCCCCTCTCCGGCGAGCCGCGCCGACGCCCTCGCCGGGGTCGGCTTCATCCTGACGCTGTATCTCACCGTGTTCATCGCCAATCACCTCACGACCCGACTGCGTCTCAACGAGCATCGCCTGCACGAACACTCCCGCCGCCTGCTGGAGATGACCCACCGGCTTCGCGACCAGCAGCAGGCGATGGTGCAGCACGAAAAGATGGTGGGCCTGGGGCAGCTCGCCGCGGGCCTGGCCCACGAGATCGCCAACCCACTCGCCTCCATGGACAGCGTGCTTCAACTCATGATCCGCAAGCCCGAGCGCATCACGGAGTCCGCCATCCGAACCCTCCGCGAGCAGATCGACCGCATCAGCAACATCATCCGGCAGATGACCGCGTTCGCGAGGCCCGACGACCCGACGGGTCCGCCAGTGCCCATCGGCCAACTCATCGAGCGAGTGACCCGCATCATCCAACTCGATCCGCGCGCCCGGCATCTGCAACTGATCGAAGATCTCGATCACCGTCTCGCAGCCCGGTGGCTGGTGCCCACGGCCGTGCAGCAGGTGCTCGTCAACCTCTCGCTCAATGCGCTGGATGCGATGGCGGGCGTTCCGGATCCACGCCTGACCATCCGCCTCATCCACCGTGCTCATCAAAACGTGGTCGAAGTGCAGGACAACGGCTCAGGAATCGCGCCGGAGCACTTGAACCGGATCTTCGAGCCTTTCTTTACCACCAAGCCGGTTGGCAAGGGCACGGGCCTCGGATTGTCTATCTCGTATCGGCTCGTCGAAAAGCACGGTGGAACATTGCGCGTGCAAAGCGTCGTCGGGCGCGGCACGACGTTCACCATGGTGTTTCCGAGCCCCAAAGCGGCGCTGCGCACCACAGAGCCGGCCGACCCGGAAGCCGAGCCGGCGCGCGTTTGACCGCGTTCGCCAACTCGCGTACAAAGGGCGATCCGCAATGCTGACGTCGGGAACCGCACCTCATGCGCACGCTGCTGCTGCTTCGCCACGCCAAGTCGAGCCATGCCGACGAAGGCATCTCCGACCACGATCGACCATTGACCAGGCGCGGCCGGCGCGATGCAGCGCGCATCGGGCGTCTGCTGGATGAAATCGATCTCATTCCAGAAGCGATCATCGCCTCAACCTCGCAGCGCACGCTGGAGACAGCAGAACTGGTCGTCGAAGCGTGCGACGCCGGCGCTCGCATCGAGTCGGATGAGCGGTTGTACCTCGCTTCGCGCCGCGTGATCGTTCGCGTGCTCCAGGGGGCGCGGGCCCAGGCGCGCTGTGTGATGATCGTCGGTCACAATCCCGGGCTCGAAGAACTGGTGACCAGCCTGACCGGCCAATCGGAACACCTGAGCACCGCAACGCTGACCCAGATCGACCTTTCCATCGACTCCTGGGCCGACCTCCGCGACGGCACGCGCGGCCGGCTCAAGCAGATGTGGCGGGCGCGCGATCTTGACGGCGACTAATGGCGCGGAGGGGCCGCCCTCCGTGACGATCGGGGTGAGATTCTCATTGGCATCCCTGACAAAAGGGTTCACCATTTTAACAATCTCGCGCGTCCCGGCGACCACTTCACAAGTGGTGTTGTGACCTTCGTGGGGCACTTGAGACCAAATGGAAACGAGGTGAAAGATGAACGCACGGAAAACACGGCTGATGGCGGCGGCGTTGTTGATCGGGCCCTCCGCTGCACTTGCGCAAGTCACGAACTACGTCAGCGGGCTGGTGCCCAACTGGGACCAGCCGCACTACTACCCCGACCCGCTCGGCTTTGATCCCTCCGGACCCGGCCCATGGTTCCCCGGCTCGGTCTTCAGCGCCTGGTGCGCTCCAACATCCACTTCAATGCTGATGGGGTACTGGGAGGACTACCACGGCTGGGTGCTTCTGGGAGATGGCTCCGCGGACGGAATGCAGGCACTTGCCGGCGCCTACGGCGGTCCGGCATGGGGCGCCGGACCGCAGTGGCATGATTTCTGTGCCGACGGCCTGGCAGGTTCGCCCAATCCCAATCCGTTGCGCGGACTGAGGCCGGTCAATGATCTCGGCTGGTACATGGACACCAACAACTTCGGTGACCCGGGCCTTCCCAACGGCCCGCACACGGGAACGCAACTCCTCGACTCGCTGACCGGCACGATCAACTTCGTCGCGTCGAGCAGTGTTCCTCAACCGCTCCAGTTAGCCATCTGGGGAACGAATCCGATGTTCGGCGGCGCGACGGTGCAGATGCTGGCGGATCTGTGCAAGCCGGAGATCGATGCGAACCGGCCTGTAGTCGCCCACTTCCTCTGGTGGTCGCTCATCGGTCCGCCGGGACCGGGTGAGGGGACGGGCGTTGAGACGACCGAGTCGCAGTGCCCGTACCAGGACTACGCCTGGAGCACGCCAGTGTCGAACGGAATGTACGGCGAGCAGTACAACATGCGCGATGATGATGAGGGACTCGGGCATGCGGTCATCATCGTCGGTTACACCGCTGTCGGACAGAATGTGACGCACCTGATCGTTCACGACAACTGGCCCAGCACCGTGCGCAACGTGCGGGTGCCGGTTCAGGGCGCACCCCTTGCGGCCATCACGACGATGAACAACATCGGCTTCAACCTGGCCATCAGCCAGCTGACCGCCGGCCAGAACGCCACGTTCTCCGTCACCGGTGGCTCTCCCAATACGCTCACCGGACTTGTCTACAGCACCGCAGGACTCGGGATCACGAACCTCCCGAATTACAACGTAACGCTCAACATCAGAATGCCCATCCAGGCCGGCGCCACCAAGCGCACCGACGCAAATGGCGCGGTCACCTGGAACCTGCCCATCCCGCGCAATGCAAGCGGACGGACGGTGTACTTCCAGGCGCTGGAGATCGGACAGGTGACCAACGTCATCAGACGAACGATTCGCTGACCCTCGGCGGGTCGCCCCGCAAAGCCCTTTCTGAGTGGCGCGCAAACGCGCTCAGCGCGAGATCGAACCCATCGATCTCGCGCCTGGGCTTTGCTCGATTCACGTCTCCTGGCGCAGCCGCCGCGCCAGCGCCGTGAGTGCGGTGTACTCGCCCTCGACGAGCAGTTCATCGCCCGGCTCGAGAACGGTCTCCGGCCCGGGAAAGAGCCTTGAGCCGTCTTTGGATTTGCGCCGCACGACGCCGATGCCGTGTTCGGTCATCAGGTCGCCGACCTTGCGACCGCACATCGGCCCGCCATTGCACACCTGCCAGCGCTGCATGACCACGAGCCGGTCGTCGATGGCGAAACTGTACTCAATGGACCGATCGACGGCGGCCATGGTGAACGACGGAGCAGAGATGGCCGACTGCGACATCGCGAGGTGGATATCGAACGCATCACCCACCTTGTCGGCGATGTTCTGATCGAACATGCGCATGACCACGGGCAGCTCGGGCACGAGATGGCGGGCATCGAGCGCGATCTCAAGATTGGCCAGGTCGTCGTCGGTGGCGAGGATGATGCTCTTGGCCTTGCGGATGTTCGCCTCTTCGAGCAGCGCTTCGCGCCGGGCGTCGCCGATGAACAGCGGCGAGCCGTCGCGGCGCACATCCTCGAGGAACTGGTTGTTGGCGTCGCGTTCGAACACGACCACCGCCTCTCCGAGTTTGCGCAGCAGTTTGAAGACCCGGTAGCCAAGCCGACCGAGGCCGACGAGCACCACGTGATCGTGCATCGATGTCGCCATGGTTCTGCACCAACTCCGTTCGTAGCGCCGGCGGTCGCGGAGCATCAGCGAGAAGTCCACGATGCCTTCGATGATGATGGTCAGGCCGAGCACCGGCATGAGAAAGAACAAGGGGCGAATCGCCCACGACTCGGGAAACCGCTCGGGCGGCTCGCCAAACACGAGGCTCCACGAGTAATACACCGCCTCCCACAGCGAGAGGCGCTCCGGAGCGTGATAGATGCGGAAGATCAGCGCACCGGTTGCCACAATGAGGACCATCAGCAGCAGGCGGACCCGAAAGTGAGCCAGGGCCGTGCGGAAAAAGCACCACTCGCGCCACCAGCGCGAGCCGACGAACCGAGTTCGGCCATGCTCGGTTTGAATGTGGAGTCGGTCGAGCCGTCGCCCGGGCATGCGCAGCCTCCGAAGGCACAGCGTATCCCCTCCGCGGCACTCGTTCCCGACCTTCGCAGCCGCAGCCGAGTTGAGAATCGCCGCCGCCGATCTGGCTTGGCGCGCCGCGATCTGTTAGGATGATCGTGGCTGGTGGGCGCGGATTCCCCTGCCGCGCCTGTTCAACTTTGAGAGAGGGAGGCTGCCATGCTTCACCTGATGCGTCGGTCCGGACGCGCCGCCAGCGGCGCCGTGCTCGTGGCTCTTGCGGCTCTGGCGGTGCTGCCTTCGCGCCCGGCGCTGGCCCTGCCGCCCCTGCCCGATGACTTCGTCAATGACGAAACCATGGTGCTCGCGGTCATCGACCTCGTGCAGGCCACACCCGCCGCAATCGACGCCACTGGCCGAGGCATCATTGAGAACATTCCCGAACTGGGCGAGCAGATCGCCAAACTCCGCGCCGACCACGAACCGCTGGTGCAGGCGGGCGGACGTCTCATCGTCATCGCCGGCGCCGAGCCGGACAACGACGACGTCTTCGCGTTTATGCCGGTCGCGGGGATCCACGTGGACCCCGATGCGTGCGACGAAGCGGCGCTGACGGAGATCCTCCGCAAGCACGCCGCCGAATTCACGAGCGAACCCGTCATCGAGCGGCAGGGCGACTGGTTGCTTCTCTGGCAATCGCATCGTCTCAAACTCACCAATCCGCCCAAGGACGGGCCCGATCTCGAACTGCCCGGCTTCGATCCCGAGCGCTGCAATCGCGTGCGCGCCGCCTACGCATCGATGAACGGCCGGGCGATGGCCATCGCGTTCATCCCCACGCAGCGCGACCGCGATGAGGGGCTGGAAGAGTGGAATGCTCAGCCGGAAGAATTGCGCCAATCTCCGGCGGGAGCGGCCATGCTTCTGCGCATGGCGGTGCAGATGCACGGCTGGATCGATCTCGGCCACAATCCTTCGGTCACTGGCGTCATCGAACTGCCCGAGGCGTCGATGGCCGCGAAGTTCAAGGCGATCATCGACTCGCTGCCGGGCTTGTTCATGCTGCAACTCGACTCACTTGAAGATGAGGAAGCAATCCAACTCGAGCAGGAGATGGAGCCGGAGATGGCGCTGACCTTCCGCGTGCTGCGTTCGCTCTCGTGCGTGCACCAGGGCAGCAAAGTGACGCTCTCGATCGGCCAGGCCGACCTGCGGCCGATCCTTGACCTCGCCGGGCCGATCCTCGTCAAGCAGCGCGAGCAGGCGAAGCAATACCAGGCCATGAGCCAGTCGCGGCAGATCGGCATGTCGCTGCACATGTATGCGACCGATCACAACAATCAGTGGCCGAACTCGCTCGACGATCTCGTCACCGCCGAACTGATGACGCGCGAGCAACTCGACGAGATGCTCACGCACCCGGTCACCGGCGAGAAGCACGCCTTCCAGTACGTCAAGCCCGACAAGCCGCTCGATCAACTGGAGGAGCCCGGCCTCGTCGCAGTGCTCTACGAACTCAAGAACGGCCAGATCAACCGCAAAGGCGTCACGTGCTACGCCGACGGCCACGTCGAATCCGGCGAACGGTAGTGCCGGCGGACCGCCCTACGATTTGCCCGTGTCCAAGCCAGCCAATCGCCAGCCACCTCGCCACGATGGCGCTGCTCGACGACCGCCGCGCAAGCCGCCGCTGCGCCTGCAGACCACGACACTGTGGGAATATCCCAGCCAGCACTACGACTCGCCCAACGTCGGCGCCATGCAGGGCGACAAGGACTACGCCGGCGCGACGCCCTCGTGGGTCATCTGGCAACTGCTCATGCGCTACACCCGGCAGACCGACACCATTCTCGATCCCATGTGCGGCAGCGGCACGACGCTGGACGTGGCGCGCGACCTCGGCCGCCGGGCGATCGGCTTCGACCTCGCGCCGCGCCGCCCCGACATCTCTAAAGCCGATGCGCGCCACCTGCCGCTCGAATCGCACAGCGTGGACTTCGTCTTCATCGACCCGCCCTACTCGACGCACATCGACTACTCAGATGACCCGAACTGCATCGGCCGGCTCGACGCGGGCTCGGATGACGGCGGGAAAGCCTACTACGCTGCGATGCGGCAGGTCATCGATGAGTCCGTTCGCGTGCTGCGCAACCGTCGCTACTTCGCGCTGTACGTGAGCGACTCCTGGCGCAAGCGCAAAGGCCCCAAGGGAAGCGGCGCGGGCATTTTCATGCCGATCGGCTTTGAACTGTTCAGCATCATGCGCCGGCGCCTCCAGCCGGTGGACATCATCGCCGTGGTCCGACACAACCAGAAGTTGAAGCGCGGCAACTGGCACAAGGCGGCCGAGGAGGAGAACTTCTTCCTGCGCGGCTTCAATTACCTGTTCATCATGAAAAAGGTCGGCGACGCCCAGCCCGGCCGCCCGGGACGCGGCGGCGAGTGAGCCGTAATATTGCCGTCGCATCAACGCAAGCGGAAACAGGCGGACCATGGAATCAAGTGTCGCATCGAACATCGCGCGGGGAACTTTGCTGGAGAAGCAAAGCGATCGCATCGTGCTGGGCATTCCCGGCACGGACTATCGCCTGCACCTCAACGTCGCCACGCCCATCGCCGCATCCATCGGTTCATCCATCTCGGGCCGCATCGAAGCCCACGCGCGGCGGATCGACGTGACGCACACCGGCGGGCACTTCATCGACCCGGTCTACGGCCGGCCGCGTATCATCCAGGGCCGCGTAATCGATACGGCCCTGGAACATCCGATGATGGTGGTCAAAGCGGTGGTGCCGCTGCACATCCGCGTCCGGCCGCCGCAGAAGCCGTCGGATTTCGAGATCGGCGCCATTGTGAACTTCTCGGTCGATCCGGGAGCGCAGTTCATCCCCGCGGATGAGCCGCACTGAGGCAGGAAACGTCATGCACGATCGAGCGGCCCAAGGCGAGCCGCCCACGGCACCGCTGATCATCAGTCCCGATACGCTGCGCGGCGGGGGCAGCGCCGATGCGCGCACTCCTCCCGGCCAGACGCTGACGAAGAAGTGGCCCGTCCTGCACTACGGCTCCGTGCCGAACATCGATCCGGCGAAATGGCAACTCAAAGTCTGGGGATTGTGCGAGAATCCCTACACACTCGACTGGCGCCAGTTTAACGACCTGCCGCGCGTGGACCTGCGATGTGACATCCACTGCGTCACGCATTGGTCGCGTCTTGACAACGTGTTTACCGGCGTGCCGACGAAACTGCTCATCGACATGGCCCGGCCCCGCGCCGAGGCGAAGTTCGTCATGCAGCACGCCGCCAGCGCGCCCGGCAACGACTGGACGACCAACGTATCGATCGATGAGTTCACCGCCCAAGACTGCATCCTTGCAACGCACCACGACGGCCGGCCACTCGAAGCTGAGCACGGCTATCCGATCCGCGCTGTTGTGCCGCGGCTCTACTTCTGGAAAGGCGCCAAGTGGATCACCGGACTCGAACTCCGAGCCTCCGATGCGCCGGGGTTCTGGGAAGTAAACGGCTACCACATGCACGGCGATCCCTGGAAGGAAGAGCGTTTCGGCTGGTGAGGCCAGCCGCTTCACCCACGCGAAAGGCCCCATGACCGGCAAACTCTCTCACGTCGATGAACGCGGCCGGGCCAGCATGGTGGATGTGGGCGGCAAGCCGCCGATGCGCCGCCGCGCCGTCGCCGAGGGTTTCTTCATCGCCCAATCCGCGACGCTCGACGCCGTCATGGACGGGCAGCTTCCCAAGGGTGAAGCCCTGGCGGTGGCGCGGGTCGCGGGAATCATGGCGGCAAAGCGCTGCGACGAACTGATCCCGCTTTGCCACAGCCTGCCGATCGAGGCCGTGCAGGTGGACTTCGAGCGCAGCGAACGTGGAATTCGCATCACCGCCAGCGCGTCATTGACCGGCAAGACGGGCGTGGAGATGGAAGCCCTCACGGCGGTCAGCGTCGCAGCTCTGACGCTCTACGACATGACCAAGGCCATCGACCGGGAACTGCGGATCGAAGGCATCCGGCTGCTCGAGAAGACCAAGGAGCCGCCCGCCGACGGCCGGTAAGTGGGGCCTGGACCGGAGTTTGGGGCCCGGCCGGGCGGGCGGGCAAGAATTGGTCCCTGCCGGGGCATCTGGCCGAAGTCAACGCAAGGCCGGGGCCAGACCGGCCTTGGTTGGGGGTGGACGCCCCGCTACCATTGCCCTTATTCATTCGATTCCTCACGGGTGGCTCATCAATGATCATCGACCTCGAAACGCAGGTGTGGACCAATCCGGCACAACTGGGAGCGGAATCCACGGACTGGCGACTGAGGGAAGACGTAGAGACCTGGACTTCGATTGACGCCTCTCCAGCCGTGCATGAAGCGGCCATGTCGTGCGTGGATGTGGCGGTGGTGCTCGGGTTCCGCAGCCTCCACCTCGACGCCCACATCACTTCGGAGAGTGTCGCGGCATTCGTCGGCCGCCAGCCGAACCGGCGCATCGGGTTCGCCGGCATCGACCCGATGTGCGATGGCGCGCTCGACGACATCGACAAGGGACTGGCCCTGGGGCTCTGCGGCGTGGTCATCGCCCCGGCCGCGCAGAACTTCCATCCGACTCACTCCCGGGCCATGCGCGTCTACGAGCGCTGCCAGGCCCTGGGTATTCCCGTCCTGGTGCGCATCCAGCGCCGCCCCACCGCCGCGACCAACATGTCCTACGGCCGGCCGCTGCTGTTCGACGAAGTCGCCCGGGCTTTCCCGAATCTTCGGCTGGTCATCGGCGGACTCGGTTATCCGTGGACGGACGAGTCGTTCGTACTCATCGGCAAGCATCGGCACGTGTACACGGATCTGGCCGGCCAGGTCTCGCGACCCTGGCAGTTGTACAACTCGCTGATGGCCGCCTTCGAACACCGTGTGATGGAGAAGATCCTCTTCGCCTCCGGCTTCCCCTTCGACACTCCCGAGCGGGCGATCTCGCGCATCTACTCGCTCAACAGTTACAGCCACGGCACGGACCTGCCCTCGATTCCGAGGCAGCACCTTCGCGGCATCGTCGAACGCGATATCTTCCACTGCCTGGGCATCGAGCGCCCCGGTGGTGCAAGCCTGACCGGCGGCATGTCGCTTTCCCCTGAGACAGTCGAAGTCATGGAAGAGGACGATGACCTTGATGCCCAGATCACGACGCTCACCGGCATGCTCCGGGAGAACGTCGAACCCGCGCCGCGCTGGAACGCCTGACCGCAGCCCGCTGCCGGCGGCGGCTCGGCTCGTGCGCGCTCTTTCCGTCGCGCTGTGTCTGCTGCTGATGGCCGGCTGCGGCCTGATGGGCCACTCCGGCGGCAACATCGAGGTGGTCGGCCTTGGCGATGAGCCCGCCCGCCTCGCCGGCGATCTGAAAACGGCCATCTACCGCTCGCGCGACGCCAATACCGCCACCTTCGTCTTCAGCGACCTGACTTTGGACGATCTCAAGAATGGCCGCTTTGCCGACGGTCGCGTCATCTGCGTGGACATGGCCTGGAGGCCCAAGGCCGGCTCCACCCCCGTCGATCGCACCGCGACGAACTGCACGGTTCGCCAGGTCATTCTCACCGGCAACGCCACCGGCGTCTACGACGGCGCCGGCTTCCTGGCGCCCGCGGACAAAGCGGGTAGCAACTCGTTTGGCGGGTCGATCTCGGGAGCGGTGCTGCGGCTCATCGAATCCAGCAGCGGCTTTGACGACCTGCTCGGACCGGCCGAACTGAGCGGCTCGTTTACGGCCCGGCGCGACGACGCCGCAGTCGATCAGATCGCCGTGCGCCTCAACACCGAAGTGACGCGCCGCCTGGGCCACCGCTTCTACGTGCTGGGCTTCTGAACAGCGCGTTCGGCGCGCACTCACTTGAGCCCTCCCGGGCGGTTGTGCCGCGCGGCGGGCGGCTCTACACTGTCCCCGCTGGGCAGGCTGAACTCTCAGGTGAGGAACACACGGGTGAGATGGACATCACAATTGCTGGCCGGCTTGATGCTGGTCTTGGCGCTGGGTGCGGTGGGACGTCCCGGCGCTGCACGCGCTCAGGACGCGCCGCCTCCGGCATCGCCGCCGATCATGGATGCCTACGAAGGCCTGCCTGTGCGGCGCGTCGAGTACGTCGGACTCAAGCGCGTCAGCCGGACGCTGGTGGAAAACAACATCCGCATCGCCGTCGGCGAGCCTTACGCAGCCGCCACTGTGCAGCAGGATGTTCGCAATCTCACGCGCCTCAACCAATTCCGCGTCATCCTGCCCAAGGCCGAACTCACGCCCGACGGCCAGGCCGTCGTCGTCACCTACCAGTTCGACGAGTGGCCGCTGGCCGAGGATGTGCAGGTCACCGGCAATCAGGCGGTCAATGACCAGGACATCTTCAACGCCATTCTCATCCGCGTCGGTGATCCGCTGGACACTTTTCAGATTAACCGGGCCCGCGAACAGATCGTCGAACTCTATCAGAACCGCGGTTTCTACCTCGCGCAGGTCGAGGTCGATCCCAACGTCCTGACGGACTCGAACATCATCCTGTTCAGGATCCGCGAGGGGCCGCGCGTCAAGATCAAGGCCATCGAGTTTCGCGGCAACGTGGCATTCAGCAGCGATCAGTTGCAGTCGAACCTGAAAACCAAGACGGCGATCTTCCTGCTGCGCACCGGCCAGCTCGATGAAGAAGCCCTGGCCAACGACATCGCCGCACTCACCGACTACTACAAGGACCGCGGCTATCTCGACGTGCGCATCGAGCGGCAACTGGACCTCTCCAACGATCTGAAGGAAGCCAAGGTCGTCTTCCTCATCGAGGAGGGCCGCCTGTTTACGATGCGCGACGTCGTCGTCGAAGGCAGCCGCCGCCTGCTGCCGGCACAGGTCAAGGCGCTCATCTCGATCAAGACCGGCGACGTCTACAGCCGCGACCGCATCACCAAGAGCCGCACCATTCTGATGGAGAGCCTGGGCCGGCTGGGCTACATCGACGTCGTCGTCGAGACGCAGGCGACGCGCGACCCCGAGCAGCCTTTCGTCGATCTGCTCATCACCGTCACCGAAGGGGCCCTGTCGTTCACCGCCGAAGTGATCACCAAGGGCAATCACCTCACCAAGAGCGAAGTCATCCTGCGCGAGGTGGACTTTCGACCCAACCGCCCGCTCAACAGCGTGTACATCGAAAACGCCAAGCGGGACATCCGCGCCACGGGACTCTTCCGCGACGTGCGGATCACCCCCTCGCGGCCCGATCTGTTCGATCCGCTGTATCGAAACATGAACATCGAGGTCGAAGAGGGCGACACCGGATCGATCAACTTCGGCGCCGCGGTCAGTTCGGACCTTGGCCTCTTCGGCTCGATCGGTCTGACGCAGCGCAACTTCGACATCGCCGACTTCCCCGAGAGTTTCGATGAGTTCATCCGCGGCCGGGCGTTCCGCGGCGCTGGCCAGGTGTTCAACATCAACATCCAGCCCGGCAACGAGTACAGCAACTACAGCGTCAGCCTGAGTGACCCGTACGTCTTCGGCACCGACAACGCGTTCTCTTCTTCGCTCGCATACACCGAGCGGGTGCTGGACAGTTACGACGAGAAGCGTTGGGGCGGCTCGCTGCGCCTCTCGCGCCGCCTGGGCGAAGTCTGGACCGGCTACGTCTCGACGCGCTACCAGTCGATCGATCTTTCCGACATCGACCAGTTCGCGCCCGTTGACGTATACGACGTGGAGGATGAGAACATCGTCACCGGCCTGGGCGCCGGAATCATTCGCACCACCGTGGACAACCGCGCCCGGCCGTCGCGCGGCAGCCGGCTCGAACTGGGCATGGAGCAGATCGGCGCTCTGGGCGGCGACTTCGAGTTCACCCGCCTCACCGCGGAGCACACCGTGTTTCTCACCATGGCCGAAGACTTCCTCGGCCGCAAGTCCATCCTGCAACTGCACACGCAGGTCGGCTACCAGTTCGGCGGCATGAGCCCGATCTACGAACGCTTCTTCCTCGGCGGCCGGTCCTTCCGCGGGTTCGATTACCGCACCGTCGCGCCGCGCGGCCTGCGGCCCAACGGCCGCGTGAGCCCCGAGCCCACCGGCGGCGACTGGCTCTTTTTCGTCGGCGCCCAGTACGAGTTTCCCATCTTCGAGCGCTTCATCGGCGGCGTCGCGTTCGTCGACACCGGCACCGTCACCGAGGATGTCAGCTTCGATCAGTACCGCGTATCCGTCGGTCTGGGCGTCCGCCTCTACATCCCGCAACTCGGCCAGGCGCCGCTCGCGTTCGACTTCGGCTTCCCGATTGTGAAAGAGGACACCGACGACACGCAAGTGCTCAGTTTCAGCATCGACGTGCCGTTCTGAACCGGGCGGGAATGCCCATGCCCGAGAAGGCGTCTGTTCTGCAACGATCGCTGCCGACCCGCCGTCGGCTTGATGAGTTGTTGCCGGTCCAGCCCGTTCCGGGCGTCACCATTCGCTATGATCACTGGATGCGTTGGGCTTGCCGTTGACGCAATGCCGAACGTAATGCAAACATTGATTTTCATTCTCAGAGGGTGGTTTCCATGAAGACCTGGTTCAAGAGAAACAGCGCCACACTGCTGGCCATCGCCGGAATCTGCATCGGCCTGATGGCGACGCTTCAGGCTTCGGCTCTGTCGCGCAAGCCCGCGACCCCCACCGCCGTCGCCGTGGTGGACTGGATCGCGATCACCGACAAGTCCGCCGAGTGGAAAGAGATGCAGACGCAACTTGAGAAGATCGGCGACGATCTCGAGCAGCAGAGCAGCGCCATGCAGAAGACGATTGCCGACCTCAAGGAGAGCGTCAGCGTCCTCCCCGAAGGCAGCGAAAACCGCCGCAAGGAGGAGGACAAGTTCATCCTCGAGTCCCTCAAGTACGACTCGTGGAAGAAGTTCGCCGAGAACAAGTACGGCTCGGAGAAGGCGCTCCGCCAGGTGCAGCTCTATAACAAGATCACCGCAGCCGTGGCCCAGGTCGCCGAGCGCGATGGCTGGGACATCGTGCTCTGGGACGACGCACGGAGCAAGAAGGTCGACGAGGCCAAACTGGACGCCGCGGCCGAACTCATCAGCCGCCGCCAGGTGTTCTACTCGCGCAAAGACGTGGTTGACATCACTGACGAAGTCATCCTGCTCATGAACAACGAGTTCAACGCGGGCGGCTGATCCCGCCGCCGCCTGACCGACGGAGACGCCATCGATGACGCAGCAGGCTCACGATCCGGCCATCAACGGAGCGGCTGGAAAGTCGTTCACCGTCGGTGCGCTGGCGCAGCGGCTTGGCGCGGCCGTCGAAGGCCCCGAGTCTCTCGTGGTCAGCGGCCTCAACGCGCTCGATCTCGCCGGGCCGACGGACATCTCCTTCATCGGCTCCGATTCGTACGCGGCCCGGTGGGTGGAATCCAAGGCTCTGGCGGCGGCCGTCACGCAGGACCTCATCGTGCCCGGCCACGATGCAAACCGCCGCGCCCTGCTGCGCGTGCCCAATGCCGATCTGGCCCTGGCCGAGTTGCTCACGCTGTTTGCTCCAGTCGGCTCGCCGGTCCGGCCGGGCATCCATCCCGACGCCACGGTCGACCCGACGGCGAATATCGATGAGTCCGCCGCGATCGGCGCGCGCGTCACGATCGCCGCCGGCTGCCGCATCGGCGCTCGCACCGTCATCGAACCGGGCGTTCAGATCGGCAGCGACGTGGTCATCGGCGACGACTGTACTATCCGCGCGGGCGTGGTCATCCGCGAGCGTTGCGTCCTGGGCCATCGCGTGAGCATCCACCCCAACTCCGTCATCGGCTCCGACGGATTCGGCTACCGGCCCGACGGGCGCGGCGGAATGCAGAAGTTGCCGCACATCGGCATCGTGGAAATCCACGATGACGTCGAAATCGGCTCGTGCACGACTATCGACCGGGCCAAGTTCGGCAAGACCGTCATCGGCGCCCACACCAAGATCGACAACCTCGTGCAGATCGGCCACAACGTCCGCATCGGCCGGTGTTGCGTGCTCGCGTCGCAGACGGGACTGGCCGGCACGGTGGTGGTGGAAGACTACTGCCAGCTCGGGGCCAAGTCCGGCGTTGCCGATCACCGCCGACTCGGCGCCGGCGCGCGCCTGGCGGCCATGACCGGCGTGCACAAGGACATCGAGGCGGGGGCGGAGGTGGTCGGCGCGCCCGCCACGGACCGGCGGCTGTTCTGGCAGATCCAGGCCGCCCTGCGTAAACTTCCCGAACTTGTCAGAACCGTTGCACGCCTCGAGCAGCAAGAACGACGCAGCGGCGAAGATTCAGACCCGGCATGACCGACGTGCTTGAATCCAACTCGAAGTCGGCCGCACGCATCTCTTCGGCGCCGACCGAGCCCGAGGCGTCACGGGATGGCGCGCCCCCGCCGGTCAAGCCCGCGGAACGACCCGCCGCCGCTTCCGCCGCCGAAACGCTCGAAGACGAGGCCCTGCACCAGCACACGCTCGCCGGCCCGGCTGAAGTCACCGGTCGCGGATTGTTTCACGGGGACCTGGTCACGTGCACGATTCTCCCCGCCCCGCCGGACCACGGCATCGTCTTCGAACGCATCGATCTGCCCAAGCCGGTCGAAATCCCCGCGACGATCGCCAACGTCACGCCGCGCAACCGGCGCACGACGCTCAAAGTCGGCGACGTGACCATCGAGACCGTCGAGCACTGCCTCTCCGCCTTGGCTGGCCTCGCGATTGACAACGCGATTATCCGCCTCACGGGCCCGGAACTGCCGTGCGGCGATGGGTCCGCTCTGCCCTATGTCAACGCCATCCAGAAAGCGGGCATTGTCCGCCAGGATGCGCAGCGCCGCTACTGCCAGATCACCGAGCCCATCACCGTCGAGGAAGGCGATGCGCTGATTGCCGCCCTGCCGGCTGAGCGCGATGACCTCCAGATTCTCTACGACCTGAATTACCCCGATGAGCCTCGGATTCCGCGACAATTGCACGCGTTTCACCTCAATTCTGAGTCGTACGTCCGCGACATCGCCCCCGCCCGGACCTTCAGCCTCAAGGAGGAGGCCCAGGCGCTGTGGGACCGGGGAATGTGCCACCACCTGACGCCGCGCGATGTCCTCGTGATCGATCAGAACGGCCCGATCGACAACGCGTTCCGCTTCGACAACGAGCCGGTGCGGCACAAGATCCTGGATGTGATCGGCGACATCTACCTGCTTGGCCGGCCCATCCACGGCCGCATCGTCGCCTACCGCTCGGGCCACTCGCTCAATCACCAGCTCGTCTACCGCCTGCTCGAGAAGCTCCGGGCCGAGCAGGGCCTCCAGACGCACCTGCAGCGGCAGATGGACGTCCGCTCCATCATGAAGGTGCTTCGTCACCGGTACCCGATGCTCATGATCGACCGCGTCGTCGAGGTTCACGGCGACCAGCGGGCGATCGGCATCAAGAACGTGACGATTAACGAGCCGTTTTTTCAGGGTCATTACCCGGGGACGCCCATCATGCCCGGCGTGATGATCGTAGAGGCAATGGCGCAATTATCGGGCCTGCTGCTCAGCAGTGTGCTGGAGCACCGCGGCAAGATTGCCGTGCTATTGTCGCTGGATAAAGTTAAGCTTCGCCGCCCGGTGCTGCCGGGGGATCAGATGGTCATCGAAGCCGAGACCATCCGCGCCCAGGGGCGGACGGCGAACGTGAAATGCAAGGCATTGGTCGGCGGGCAGTTGGCTGCTGAGGCCCAGATCAAGTTCGTAATGGTCGATGCCGAGGACGAAACAGATTAGCCGCCGCCTTCCCGCCGCGACGGCCGAATCGGTGTGGTTGGACAACCCACTGCAACTGGCGTGACCTGTGCCTGCTGCGATTCACGATCTCGCGGCCGCACAGCCGATTCCTTGAGGAATCACTTCGTTCCATGAGATCCATTCACCCCACCGCCATCATCGATCCGCGAGCTGAACTCGGCGAAAACGTTGAGATCGGCCCCTATTGCGTTGTCGGCGCCTACGTCGAGATCGGCAGCGGGACCCGCCTGCTCAGCCACGTCAGCATCACCGGCCCGACGACCGTCGGTGTGGACAACACGGTCTATCCCTTCAGCGTCATCGGCGCCGATCCGCAGGATCTCAAGTTTCACGGCGAGCCGTCTCCGTGCATCATCGGCGACCGCAACGTCATCCGCGAGCACGTCACCGTGCATCGCGGCACCGAAGTCGGCGGCGGCGTGACGCGGGTCGGCAGCGACAACCTCATCATGGTCGCGGCCCACATCGCCCACGACTGCCTCGTGGGTTCGCACTGCGTCATCGCCAACCAGGTGATGATCGGCGGGCACGCCGTCGTGGAGGACTGCGCCAACATCGGCGGCGGGGCTGGAATCCACCACTACACCACGATTGGCACCATGTCGTTTGTGGGCGGCCTGTGCCGCGTCAAGAAAGACGTCCCGCCGTACGTCAAGGTCGAGGGCGACCCGATGGAGGTGCGCGGCATCAACACCATCGCCCTCACGCGCCGCTGCTTCAGCGAAGACGAAATCAACGCGCTCAAGGATGCCTACAAGCGGCTCTTCCTCCACGCCCGCACCAACGGGGTGGACAGCCGCCATGCAGCGTCCACCAACGGCAACGGCAACGGCAACGGCCACGGCCACGCGCACGCCAAGAGAGCCGAGCGGGCCCTGGCGATGTCCGACCGGATTGAGCAACTTCTTCACGACTACAAGCATTTCCCGGCGGTTGTGAGACTCTGCGAATCCCTCCGCAGCGCCGCCAGCGGCGTGCACGGCCGGTCGCGCGAACTGACGCGAGAAGACTCGAAGTACGCCACGCAGGCGAAGTGAAACGGCCCCCGCCGCGGCCGGCGCACCCTCCTCAACAGCCAAAAACACAAACGCCCGAATCGCTTCGGGCGCTGTGGTTGTTGATCGAAGAGATGAACCGCGTCAGTTGCGCTGCCGGACGAGTTGCTTGAGCAGGCGCTCGAGGTCGCGCTCGTCGAGCGCGCCGCCGCTGCCGTCGGGCATGGCGTACATTTCGGTGATCTGCGGCGCCCGGCGGACCCACTTGATGAACTCACGCACCACGCGGATGCGGTCGTCGAGCGTCGATGCCGGATTCGCATACTCGCGGTAGAGGCGCGGCAGGTCGATCTCCGCCTGGTCGTAGGTCTGCTGCCACTGATCCATGATCTTGCGGCCGGCGTCGGAGACTTCCACCCAGCCGCTCAGGTTGAGCATGCGGGCGAACTCCTGCTTGTCATCGACCGTGCCGAGGCTGATGTTGTAACGCTCGGCCTGCGACGCGGTCAGCGTGAGAATCTCGCCTTCGCGGCAGATGACCTCAGCGCCATCCTTGTAGTGGTCGTAGAAGGTCACGCGGCGCTCGCCGTCGGGCAGTTGCTCGACATCGGCCGTGAGGACGTACTTCGGATCGATCATGCACTGGATCACGAACGGGTGGTACCCGGCGCGCTGCGACCAGTCGCACGCCTCCTTGATGAGTTCCTCCAGGGCCTGTCCCGTGACGGCCTTCTCGCCGCTGCCGTCGTTGTACCACGCCGTGGCGGCGCCCATGTGGCCTTCCTTCATGAAGTAAATCTCGCGGCACATCATCGAGGTCATCGCCGCGGCGGAGATGGCCGACTTCACCCAGACGACGATGCGGACCTCGTCGCGCACCTTGGAGATGTAGTCGCGGAGTTTGAGCACCTCGGAGAGCGCGCCGCCGGGGCTGTCGATCTCGAGCACGATCACGTCGGGCTTGAACTCGCGCGATGCTTCAATCGCTTCCTCCAGTTTGTCCTGTCGGAACGTCTGCCCGACACCGCCTCGCATCGGGATGACAAAGACCTTCTTGTTGACGAGATCAGCCGCCTTGCCGCCGGTGTCATCGGCTTTGCCGCCGGCCTCTTTGGTGGTTACCGTCTTGGCCGATGCGGACTCGGTGGGCGACTTCTGCTCCTGGCCCGCGTTGCGGTCGAGCTTTTCGACGTCGTCTTTCCAGAAGACGTAGGTCTGGATGATGCCGCCGACATCGACCTTCATGCGCACGATGTCGTTCGTTTCTTCGAGCACCTCGCCCTTGTACGTTTTTCCGTTCTTGAGCGTGATGACGTCTTCGGCAAAGGCGCTCAGCGCCAGCGTCAGCATGAGCATTACGGTGAGCAGGCTCTTGAGAGCACGATTCATGGGTACATCCTCAAATCAGCGGTGCAGTGGGTGGGGCGCAATTCATGGAGCGGTTCAGTTGCCGGGCTTGCCCGTCGGGCCGCCGCCGGGGCTGGTCGAGCCCGGGCGGTTCTGCTCGTTGATGTTGCGCAGCTCCTTCTTGTACGTATCGATCTCGAAGTAGATCTGCTCGGGATCGATGAAGACTTCCAGCGGGGGCCACTTCTTCATGAGGGCCTGGACTTCGCGCAGCTTGGCGATCTTCTTGGCGATGCGGCGTTCGACCGGCTCGTTATACGTGTCGATCAGGTCCATGTCCGCCCGGATGTAGCGATACTCTTCAAGGGCGTCCTTCCAGCCGTCGGCCCACTTCTCCGCCCAGTCGTCGGCATGGCCTTCGACGTAGCGGTATTCGCGGAAGCCGAGCTTGAACATGAGATCGTCAACCGAGCGGTACGTGCCGCCAGAGATGCCGTACTTGTCGGCGTCCTTGGCGGAGAGTTCCAGGGCGTTGGCCGGCTCGTCGCCGCTGTTGGCGTCGAGGACGACTTCGCCCTCGGTGTCATTGCGGAAGTGCGGCTGGTCGCCTTCGTAATCCATGCTCAGCACGCATGGGGGGCGGATCATCGCTTCGCAGAGCATGGCGTCGTGGCCACCCTCTTCAGCCATGCCGCGGCAGATACCCACCCACGCCGAGATCATCTTGGCGCGCACGGCGGGATCCGAAAACCGCTGGCTGAGCATCTCGTTGATGGCCCAGCCGCCGCCCATTTCGCCATCCGGCTGGAAGTAGATTTCGGGGAACATCAGCGCGTAAGCCAGAGCCACGCCGCGCGCCTGCTTGATCCAGACCACGACGTGGATTTCCTTGCTGCGGGCGTCTCGCTTCAGGTCCTCAAAGAAGTCGCGGTATTTCTCGATATCGACGCCGGGGCCGAGTTCCTGCTCGCAGTCGAACTCGAGAATGATGGTCTTGGCTCGCGCCTCTTTCGCTTCATCCCAGATCATCTGCATGATGCGGATGTGAGAATCGAGGCCGACAATGCCGTGCACCGGCACTTTGTAGACCACATGGCGCGGGTCATTTGGATCGTACAGCGGGCTCTCGGTCTCGGCGGGGGGCAGGCCGGCCTTGGTCTCGGGCCCGACCTCATCGGTGGCGGGAATCGAGTCGTGGAGAATCTCGAGGATGTCCTTGCGCGCCCAGGTCTGCTTGGTGCGCATTCCCAGGCGGATCACTTCCATCGTGATGGAGTCGTCCGTCTCCTCGACGATGTTGCCGGTGAACTGCCGACCATCGGCGAGCGTGATCTGGTCGAGCATGTCCGAGCCGTCCTGAGCGTAGCTCGGGACGCCGCCCAGCAGCATCGCCGCAGCGCAAAGGCAGGTCAGAAGACTTCGCATTTTTGACTTGATCATTGAGAGCCCCTTTTTTTCGATCGACGCGTCGTCGATCCTCGTCATGTAGCCCAACGCTATCGCCGGCGGTTCCGGATGCCGCCAGACACTGGTTCAGACGCGGCCGGCGGCGGGAAGTTCCGCTGCCCCAGCCTTTTGCCCGCTTCGCGCGAGAAAAACGCCCGTCGTCCGGGATTCTACCGGGTTCACGGCCTGCTTTCGCCCGAATCCCCCACTTGGGGATCACGGCGCCAGCATCCGACCAGCCAGCGCCAGCCCCTGCTCGCGGCCCCTCAGCCGGCCCTCCAGCTGCTCGTCATACACGGCATCGAGCACCTGCTTGAACTTCGGCCCCGGTTCGTACCCGGCGGCAACCAGATCATCACCCGAGACCAGCGGCACGGGGGCCAAACCGCCCGCATGGCCGCTCAGCCGCTCGACCTCGGCAGCCACGGCATCGCGTTTGGCGGCCTCCATGGCTCCCAGCACCCGCAGCGCCGCGCCGAACCACGGCCCGGCCGCGAGCCGCTTTCGCGCCGCAACGCTCAAGCTGCCCCACTCATCTCGCAGCCGCGGCAGATGCTCGAACACCGCCCTCAGGCCATCGCGCTCGTCGTTGCTGAGCACCAGGGCTCGGCGCCAGCGGCGCACGGTCTCGCCCGACTCGACGCCACGATCGTGCGCCCACGCCGCCAGGGATGCGACGATAATGTTCACGTGCCCCTCCGCCGGCTCCAGCGCCAGACGGGCCACCGTGTCCGGCGTCCGAGTGCATGGAGGCTCATCGAGCACGGGGCCGTCCAGTCCCAGTTCGTGGAGCAGCGCCGCTGCCCGCCCGCGATGCTCATCGAGCAGCATGAGGCGGATCTCCTGGCCGATGCGCTCGCGACTCACGCCGCGCAGTTCAGCCGCATCGCGGCGCACGGCCGCGGCCGTGGCCGACTCGATCTCAAAGCCGAACCGGGCCGCGAAGCGCACCGCCCGCAAGGCGCGCAGATGGTCTTCACCGAGGCGGGCCGCCGGGTCGCCGATGGCCCGGATGACCCCCGCGTCGATATCCGCCCGCCCGCCGACGTAGTCGATCACTTCGCCGCCGATGGGGTCCATGAACAGGCCGTTGATGGTGAAGTCGCGCCGCCGGGCGTCGTTTTCGGCGTCGGTGAATGTCACCGTATCCGGCCGGCGCTTGTCCGCGTAACCCGACTCGTGTCGAAAAGTGGCGACTTCGACCGTCCAGCCGCGCTCGCGCACGAGGATGACGCCAAAGTGCTCGCCGACAGCCTGGGTGTTGCGGAAGATCTGCCGCACGCGTTCGGGCCGGGCGTCGGTGGCGACGTCGTAGTCCTTGGGCGCGTGGCCCATGACTTCATCGCGCACGCACCCGCCGGCGAGGTAGGCGACAAACCCCTGCTCGCGCAGCGCCCGCACGACCCGCGTCGCCGCGTCGCGGGCGGGGGAAGCAGGGTTCACGGGCTGTCGAGGTCCGCCGGAGCCAGCCATGACTCGAAGTGTAGCGTTTCACTGCAGATGGCAGATCCGTCATCGTCGCCGCCGCGCGGCCACATAATCTCTGAGCCAGAAGGCGTCCCCGCCTTGGCAGACCGGAAATGCATTCGCGTCGATAAACGATGAGTTGAACTGCCAACCGAGTCGCGCAGGCGGTCTATTGGCCGCGATGTGCCCCTCACGGAGATCGAAGAGCATCAGTTCGATCAGTTCCACCTGTTGCGCATCGGTCGACTCCGCCAGCGTGGTGCGGAGTAGAGGTGCAACGGCGGGACCGAACGCGCAAAGCGCCACGGCCGCGGCCTTGGCATCGCCCGGAACATCGTTGTCCTTGAGACAGTCGAGTAGTATCGGACAGGCCAGATCGAATCCTTCGATACAGCCAAGTTGCCCGCACAGCAGCGCACACAGCAGTTGCTGTTGAGGATCTGAAGCTGTCCTCAGTGTCTGGAGGATCGCGAGCCGGACTTCGGCTTCGGTGCGGCCGTGCCGAAAGAGATAGCTGTATCCGGCCACCGCATTGTGGAAGTACGACTCATTGTCATCGAGCAGCGCTTCGATCGCTGCGCTGACGGCGCCTGGGTCTGCCTGTGCCGCGCCCGATTCGGCCTCGATCCAGACCAGCACCACCAGCGCGTACTGCCGCTGCTGCCAATCCGTGGAACGCACCGCCTCAAGCAGTGCCGGGCGAGCGGCTCGGCCGAGCCTCCACAGTTCGTCCATCGCTTCGTTGGCATTCCACACCTTGTCGTCGCCACGGAGATCGTTTGCGAGATACCGCGCCAAGGTCGATGTCACCCACTTCGGTTCACCTCCAGTTCGCACTCGGGCCACCAACTCGCGGCGCCGGGACGACTCCTGCCACGGCACTCCGGCCTCCTGAATGGCGATCAGCGCAAAGGTCGGCGTATAGCGCACCCAGTCATCGTGCAGGACCGAAAGGCCAATCAGGCACGACGCGCTTGAGAAGAGGCAAGCCAGCGACACCCGGCCCGGCCGCACGCGGAACCTGCACCGATGAACCCGGTCCGTACGGTGCAGACTTCCGCACTCGGGGCAGCGCACTTCACCCGATTCATCGACGGAGCCTTGACCAGAAAGGTCGTAGCCACAGGTGTTCCAGAAGAAGAAGCGGTGCGGCAGCAGCAGATTGAACCACCAGACGCCGTTGCTCGTCGGGCAGAACATGGGCGAGGGCCGGTTCGACCGTTGTCGCCGGCGAAGCAGCCGCACCAACTGAAGGCGCATTGCCAACCAGATCAATGCGAGGAGCGACAAGCCTCCCAGCGTCAGCGCGCTTCCGACAAGAATGCGGTCGAGCAGCACGATCGGCCCATCCTGTTCATCGCCCAGCGCCGCGGGTCGAGCTCGCGAGCCGCGGCGCGGGATGGTCAGTCTCATCATCGCGTGCAGTCGACTGATGACTGTACAAAATGTACGACGATCCTCTACCGCCCCGGATGGTCGAGATGCACTGTGGACAGGCCCGATGTGATCGGCTTGCGGCCCGTTTGCGTGAATTGGGCCACGAGGTCGGCGGATTCGATTCTGAGATTGTCGCCGGCGCGGTGATCGTCGTCGAGCAGCGAGACCTCGATGTAATAGCACGGCCCGGGCAGCGCTTTGGTCCGGGCGGCGCGCATCTGCTCGGGCGTGAACACCCACCGCCGCAACGGCTCCGTCTCCGGGTTGGCGTAGTCGCCGACGCGATACATCGAGATCGTCAGCGTGCCGTCCTCGTGCAACGGATAGGGGTACGGCTCGGACCAGAGGTAAATGGTCGCATCGAGGCGATCGCCCATGCCGTTACCGTTCATGTCGCGCGCGTACAGCGTGGGATGAAACGCGAGGCGATTGACGAGCAATGATGATGGCTGCGAGGGGATCGTCGCCGGCTGCGGGCTCAGCGGGGCCTGGCCGTCCTCGTACTCGGTCACGCATCCTGCCGAGCCCAGCGCCAGCGCACACAGCGATGCGATGCAGGCGCATCGAAGAAGTTTCACGGCTGCTCCTCCTTCCGATTCGCCGGCTCGTCAATCTTCGCCGGTTCGCGCGGCTCGTCGCGACGCGGCTTGCTCTTGCCCGGGGCAGGGTCTTCCCAAAGCGTCGGGTCGATGTCGCCGGCCCGGATCTGCTCCTTGGTCTTGGCCGGGATCGTCATGTCGATGATCGCCTCGTCCGTGAACTGGCGGGCCTCTTCCACCGAGCCGACGACGTGCGGCGTGATCACCACGAGGAACTCGGTCTTCTCGCGCCGGTGCAGCCGGGTGCGGAACGGCAGGCCGAAGATGGGAATGTCGCCCAGGAACGGCACCTTCTGATTGCGCGTTTCGGTGCGCGTCGAGAAGAGGCCGCCGATGACCACCGTCTGCCCGTCTTTGACCGTGACAACCGTGTCCACGGTGCGCGTGTCGATGATCGGCGCCTGGAAGTCTTCGCTCACCTGCGTCGTGCGGGCCGAGAGGCTCGAGATTTCCGGCTTGACCTCCATGCGCACGAACCGGTCGGGGCTGATGGAGGGCAGCACGTCGAGGATGATGCCGATGTCCTTGCGCGTCACGCTCGAGCGCGCCGTGCCGGTGTCGGAGATCTGCACGTCTTCGACGATGCCGATGTTCTGACCGACCTGGAAGGTCGCGTTGACGTTGTTGTTGACGAGAATCTGCGGGCGGCTGAGCACTTCGAGCCGCCCCTGGGCTTCCAGGGCGCGAATGAGCAGTTCGAGATCGTCCGTGGACACGGAGAGGTTCGGCACTCCGAGGCCCGACAGCGTCGCCGCAGCCAGGCCAAATGTCGAACCGGCCGTCACATTCTCGCCGCCCAGCGGACCCACGCGCACATCCATGCCCCACTGCTCATCCGAGTCGAGCGTCACTTCGGCAAGCATGACCGAAATGAGCACCTGCGGCGGGTTCTTGTCCAGTTCCTTGATCATGCTCTCGATCTTGTCCATGTAGCGCGGCGAAGCGGAGATCATCAGCGTGTTCGAATCTTCCACGCCGACGACCGACACCTCGCGCTCGAGTTGCTGCAGGATCGAGCCGGCGCGATCCGGCCCCAGCGTGCGGAGGATGCGCTCCTGCTCCTGGGTGAGGAAGGTGTTGAGGGCTTGGGCGACGTCGGCGGCCCGCGCGTTGCGGAGCGGATAGACCTGTTCGAGCCGCTGCGTGCCGGTCTTGGAATCGAGTTCGGTGATGACCTCTTCGACGAGATCGAGATATCGTGGCGTACCCGAGACGATCAGGCTGTTGGTCCGCGCATCGACCGTCATTGAGAGCTGCTGCCGCTCGTCGGTGGCGGTGACGAGCTCGGTGTCGTTGAAGGTGGCGACGACGTTGTCGCCGGGCGGACCGGCCGACGGGTCATCATCGCGCGGCCGCAGGATGAGGCCCTGATCAGGCAGGTTGAACAACTGGCCGAGCAGTTCAGCCATCTGCAGCGCATCGGAATTGACCAGCTCGAAGATGCGCACGCGCTTGGAGCCCGTCTCGGATGAATCGAGTTCGTCGATGAGTTCGCGGATCATCCGCATCGACGACGCCGGCGCCGAAACGACGATCGAGTTGGTGCGCAGGTCGGGCGTGAAGCGGATCGCCTCGCGCACGGCCATGGAGACTTCGGCTTCGGTCGGCTCACCGTCGCGCTGGTCTTCCAGTTTTTCGCGCGTCGAGTCGCGGATGAAGCGGATGATCGTCGCCTGGTCCTGGCTGCCGGCGCCGCGCCGCCCGCCGGTGAGCACGTTTTCGAGCAGCGGCACGATTTCGATCGCATTGGCCGCGTTGAGCGGGATCATCTGGATCTCGCGCACATCGGTCACCTGCGTCGATTCGAGTTCGTTGATCAGGTCGCGCAGGGCTGCGATGTCAGAAGCCGGCGCCGAAATGGCGATCGCGTTGAGCCGCATGTCGGGCGAGACGCGGATGGTCCCGTCGCCGCGCGTGCGATTCGCTTCGGTTACATAGAGCGCATTGAGTTGATCGACCATGCGGTCCGCGCGCGAGTTGCGCAGCGTGATGATCTCGACCTCGGCGCCCGTGGAGGCGAGGTTCTCGGCATCGCCCAGCGTGGTGATCAGCCCCCGGATGATTTCGAGATTCTCATCGCTGGCGGCGACGATGAGGCTGTTGGTCGCCGCATCGGGCTGGATCACCGTCCGGTCCTGCGCGCCGGCCGACTCGCCCAGCGATCGCTCGCGCTCGCGCATCAGCGCTTCGAGGCGCGGGGCGAGCACTTCGACGCGCTGACCGGTGATCGGAATGACGTGCAGGCTCAGCGCCGGGTTGAACGGTGCGTTCTCCAGGCGCGTGACGAGTTCGTTGATGCGCTTCAGATCGTCGGCGCTGGCGGTGACCAGCAGGCTGTTGGTGCGCGAGTCGGTGAGCACCAGCGGCTTCTCGCGCGAGGCGAGTTCGCTGGGCAGATCGGCGTACTGCCGGTCCATCACGCGCTGAATGGTGTCAGCCACCTTGGCGGCGTTGCCCCGGTTGAGCGGAATGATCTGCACGTCGTTGGCGGTCGAGGCTCGCGTGTTCTCGAGCGAGTTGGCCAGTTGCTCGATGACTTCGAAACTCTCGTTGCCCGCCGTCACGAGCAGGCTGTTGGTGCGCGAGTCGGCGACGACCACCGCCTGCTGCTGGTCCGCTGTCTCGGGCTCGGTCTGGCGCAGGCGCTCGAGGCGCGAGTCCATGAGCCGCTGGATGAGCGGCGCGATCACCGTCGCCGACGCGTTGCTCAGACGGATCATCCGGATGTCGTGAAGCTCGGCCGTCTTCTCCGAATCGAGCGACTGCAGCAGCATTTCCGTCACCGCGAAACTGCGCGGGCTGGTGGTGATGATGAGCGAGTTGGTCCGCTCATCGGCCTGCACGGCCAGGCGGTCTTCATCGCGGATCGCGCCCGTCTGCGCCTGGCGGTCGAACAGCGCCGTGAGAATCGACGCCACCCGGCTGGCCGTGGCGTGTTCGAGCGGGTAGATGCGCACCGCGTTGGAAGGCGCGGCGGCGGGCACATCAAGCATCGCCACGAGTTCGCCCACGGCCTCGATGTTTTCCGGCGTGCCGACGACGACGATGGCGTTGAGTTTGCTGTCGGGCCGAATGACCAGCCGCGTCATGGGCACGAAGAGATCGGCGTCCACCATGTCTTCGGGCCCGCCGCCGCGACGCGCGATGCGCAGACGTCCGACCTGCTTCTGCATCGCCTGCGCTTCCGGGCCGGTCGCCTGGCCGCGCACGAGCACTTCATCGAGCGTCTCGGCGAGCGATTCGGCGTCGGCGTGGCGCAGCATGAGCACGCGGGGCTCGACCCACTTGGCGGCGATGTCGCTGTCGAGCTTGCCGATCAGAACCTCCACAAGCGCCACCGACGCCTCGCGACCGGCGACGATCAGCGTGTTGGTCCGCTCGTCCACCGTCATCGCCACGTCCTCAAGCAGTGCGCCGCCCACCTCGGTCAGCGGCCGGCCCTCGATGTTCGTGCCCGGCTGCGTCGCGAGTTTGCGGCCCTGCGAGAAGAGGTCTTCCGCGATCGACTTCATCATCGCCGCAGCAATGTTGCTCAGCGGGAACAGGCGCACCGTCACCGCTTCCGTCACCGGGAGCTTGTCAAACAGCCGCACGATCTCGGCCAGCGCTTCGCAGTTGGCCGGCGTCGAACTGATGAGCACGCCGTTCACATTCGGCGCGGGCAGCACGCGGATCGGCTGTGTGAGGTCGAGTTCGAGATCCTCCTGTGCGGCCCCGTCACGCCGCAGACTCAGGCGGCGCACCTGCTCCTGAATCGCCACGGCCATGGGCGTACCGGCGTGCTGCTCGCCGGGCTTGAGCATGTCGCGAATGATCGTCGCCACCGCGCTTGCCTCGGCCTGGCGCAATTCGACGAGCCTTACCTGCGCCTGGGCAAAGTCGGGCGCCGCATCGAGCGATGCAATGATCGAGAGAATGCGTTCGCGGTCGCCCGGATTGCCGACCACGGCCAGCGCGCGCCGGCCGGGCAGGACGCTGACTTTGAGCGGCTCGCCGAGGATTCCCGCGGCCCCTTCCCGCTGCTTGTCGAGATCGAGCGATTCGAGAATGCGTTTCATCTCCTCGGGAGCGACATTCTCGATGGGGATGACGAAGATCTGCTGGCCGCCGGATGGGCCAAGGCGGTCGAGTTCTTCCACCACCTGCACGATCTGGGCGTAGAGGCGCGCGGACGAAGCGATGACGAGCGTGTTGGCCACGCTGTCCACTTCGATGGCCAGCGGCTCTTCCATCGACCGGGCCGTGGCGGTAAAGGTCTCGCGAATCGCTTCCGCGACGCGCGGGGCGCTCGCCTTGGCCAGCGCCAGCACCCGCACCGACATCCCTTCCTTGCGCGACGTCTGCTCGAGCGCCCGGGCCAGCGCCTCGATCTGCGAGAACTCATCCGGTTCGGCGCGAACAATGATCGTGTTGGACGCGGTGTCGGCGGAGATCACGATCGACTTTCGGCCGCCGCGACGGGCTCCGGCGCCGCCGCGTTCCTCGGCGTACATGCTCGTGATCGTGGCGGCCACGTCGGCGGCCTTGGCTTCGTTGAGCGGAATGAGCTGAGCGGGCGGCAGCTGGGCGTAGTCCGCCACATCCAGGCTCTGCACGATCGCCTGGATCTTCTCAAGATTCCGCCGGGATGCCGAGACGATGATGGAGTTCGTCAGCGGCTCGGCTGCGGCGCGGACGACATCGGTGTCATCCACGAGTACGCGCGGCACGTTGCCGCCGTCGCCCTGCTCGCCGTTGCCGCGGCGCACCGGCTGCTCGCCGCCGCGGCGTGCTTCGATCTGCGGCGCAAACGCCTGATTGATCGCCGCGCTGACGGAGGATGCGTCGGCGTAGCGCAGCGCGATGACCTCCAGTTGCAGCGTCGCGTCGTATTCCTTGCCGTCCAGTTTGCTGATGAGTTCCTTGATGCCCGGCCACTCACCCTCTTCGGCCGAGATGACCAGGCTGTTGCTCACTGGGTCCGAGACGATCGACACGTTCTGCTTCGAGGGCGTGTCCGCCTCGCTTGCCCATCGGCCGTAGAACATGTCCAGCGCCGACGCGACTTTCTCGGCCTGCGCGAACTTGAGCGGGATGAATTCCGTCGTGCGAACCGTCGCCGCAGGCAGATCGATCTGCTTGAGGATCTGTTCGACCTCCGCGTGCTGCTCGGCCGTGGCGGCGATGATCAACCCGTTGTCGCGAGGCGAGGTCGAGACGGTCGGCACCGGATCGTTCGAAGTGCCGCCTCGCTGCGTGAGCAGCGTCGAAAGCGTCATGCGCACGTCGCTGGCCACGATGTGCGTCAATGGATAGATGCGGTACTCGCGGACGCTCTTGACGGGCGCTTCATCCAATTCGCCGACAAACCGGGCGATGAGCGGCATCGACTCGGGGGTTGCCACCACGATCACTGCGTTGTTGCGCGTGTTAGCGGTGATGCGGGCGTCGATCGCGATCGGCTGCGCGCCCGGCTCCTGGCCCTCGAGCATGAAGCGCGTCACTTCCTCCTGAATGTTCCGCGCCCGACTGCGCTGCGGCTGGCGGCTCAGGTCGAAGGCGTCACTGAGCACCTCGGCCACTTCAGCAGCCCGCGCGTTGGAGAGCGCGAAGGTCTGGATGAGTTTCACCGTCCCGGCCGGCGGCGCATCGACCATTGCGAGAACTGCGTCGATCTCTTCGAACCGGTCTTCGGGCGCGCTGATGACGATGCTGTTGGTGCGCGCGTCGGCGGTCACGATGACCTGCCGCGCCGGCGGCTCGCTGCGCGTCGGGAAGAGGTCGCGCAGCGTGCGCATCGCGTCGTTGGCGTCGCCGTGCTCGAGCACGTGCAGGCGGAACGTGCGGTCGTCGCCCTCAGTGGGCACGTCGATGCTGCCGAGCAGATCGCGGATGGTCGCGATCTGCTGCGGCGTCGCGGAGACGACGATCTTGCCGGATTCGTTGGCCGGCGTCATGGTGATCCCGGGATCGGGAAGGTTCGCCGCTCGCGCCCGATCGTTGAAGAAGCGCACGAGGCTCTGGGCCACGTCGCTGGGCCGGGCGTGGCCGATGGTCAGGATTTCGATCGTCTGATCGGGCCGCAGCGAAGCCTTGTCGAGTTCGGCGACGAAACCGGCGATGCCATCGAGTTCGGACTCGCGCCCGGACACGATGAGCAGTTTGTTGCCCGGATCGGTAATGATCTTGACCTCGTCCGGATTGGGCGGGTAATACCACCAGAAGTTGTTCGACTGCGAGGCGCCGTAACTCTCGCGCACCGCCCTGCCGATGATGTTCACATCGCCGTTCTCGATCTTGAGGATGCGCACCGAGCGGACTGCCTGCTGGTCCGCCGGCGCATCGAGCGAGCGGATGACGTTCTCGATGAGGGCGAAGTTCTCGCCCGTGCCGCTGACCACCAGCGAGTTGGTGCGCCGGTCCGCCTGGATGCTGATCTTGCCGCGAGACTCCGAGCGCCCGCCCCACCGGCCGACCGCGTCGTCGTAGGTCAACTCCCAGCCCATGCTGCTGACGATGTTCGACACATCCTCGGCCTTGGCGAACTTGAGCGGAATGATCTCGTACTTGAGGTCCTGCGCTTCGCTGGGAGCGTCGAACGCCTTGAGCAGATCCTGCATCTCGGCGAAGTCCTGATCGGACGCGGCGACGAACACGGTGCTGGAGCGAGCGTCGCCCACGACGCTGATGCGCCGCGGGGGACGCGGCTGGCCCGGCCGCTGGCTCAGCCGGGCGCGGTCTTCAAAGAACTGCTGCAGCGCGCTGGCGGCGCGCTGCGCGTCGGCCCGCTCGAGTTTGATCGCGCGGATCGGCAGTTCCTTCGTTTCGAATCGATCGACTTCCTTGACGACGTCCCGGATCGCCTGCAGGTCCTCATCATTGGCGCGAATGAGCAGCAGTTGCGATGGGTCATCGGGCACGAGGACCATGCGCTCGCGCCGCTTCGGATCGCCGCCGATCAGCACCTGGTCGATGATCTGCTTGAGCCGGCTCGGCGCGGCGCTCTGCGTTTCGAGAATGGTCAGGGGCGGGGCGTCCTCGATGGGCGTAAAGCGGTTCATCGCCGCGAGCACGCGGCCGATCACTTCGAAATCGACGTCGTTGGCGCTGACGATCAGTCCTCCGCCGGGCTGATCGGGTATGACGGCCACCTCGCCGGTCAGTCCGCCCGCCACGCCCCGCCGGCGCATCTGGGTGAGCAGCCCGTTGATCGTGTTGGCGATCTGGTTTGCGTTGGCGCGCTCGTCGAGCGCGATGTAGCGAATCTGCTCGGGGAGGCCGGGGATTTGCGATTGAATCTGCTCGGCCAGTTGCGCCAGCCGGTCGTTCGCCTGGGGCGAGCCGACGACGATGAGGCTGTTGGACGCTTCATCGACGGCGATGATCACATCCGGCTCCGGAGCCGGCGGGTCCATCGCTACGACCGACGCGGCGAGGGCCGCGGTGAAATCGGCGAGCCGGCCCACAGTGCGGTGCGCAGATTCGGGAACGCGGGCGAGACTGTCGCCTGCGGGTGCGACTTGCGCGCCGTCATCACCTGCATCGGGTTCCTCTGTCTTCTGCCGCCGGATGAGTTCATCGATGCTGATGATTTCGACGCGTGCGCCGCTGCGCTGTTCGAGCAGGCGGCGGAGCGTCTCAGCCGTCTGGGCGGCGTCGGCCTTCGATCGGTCGATGGGGATCATCCGCACTTCGCGGGCCGCGGTGATCGTCGCCGTCTCGAGATCGTTGATAATGCTCTCGATGACGGCGAACTGCTCGGATGTGCCGCGCACAATGAGGCAGTTGCTGCCGGTGTCAACGCGGATGACGGGGGGAACGGCGCTGCCTGCCGTCTCGTCGCCGAGCACGGCCTGGAGATTTGCCGCGACATCCTGAGCCCGCGCGTTGAGCAGCGGCAGCACGCGCACCGAGCGCTGCGGCCCGCCGGCGATCTCGCCCGGATCGACGTCGAGTTGCCGCACCATCTCCTCGGCGAGGTTAAGCACCGACGTGGGCGCGCTGATGACCACGGCGTTGAGCCGCGACTCCGCCGCTACGCGCACGTCCGGTCCGAGATCGGGCAACTGCCAGCCGCGGCGCATGAAGTCGAAGCGCATCCACTGGTCCATCTGCTCGCCGCGGAGCAGTTGCTCGACCATCGGCGCCACGCGATCCGCCTGCGTGTGCTTGAGAAAGACCGTGCGAACCTGCGGCTGATCGCCCGCCTGCGCCGAATCGAGACTCTCGACGAGCGCCGCGATCTCCTTCATCTCGTCAGGGGTCGCGGCGACGACGATCGAATTCGTCGAATCTTCGGCGGTGACGCTGGCGGCCCGGCCGGGAGGGCCGGAGCCCTGCCTCGTCTTGAGCAGATTCGTGATCGCCGGGGCCACGTTGGCTGCCTTGGCCTGCACGAGGTTGAACACCTGCAGTTCCACCGTCTCATCGCCGTTGCGCGGCTGGTCGTACTCGCGGATGATCGACTGGATGATCTGGTGCTGCGCCGGCTGGGCGGCGACGAGCAGCGAGTTGGTCGCCTCGACCACCTCAACGAGCGGCGCGGGTCCGATCGTGCCGCCCTGGAAGGACTTGGAAGCCGAGACGAGGTCGTTGAGGAACTTGGCCGCCTTGGCCGCGCTGACGTTCTGCAGCGCCAGCAGGCGCACATCGCGCCCGCTGCCCAGCGTCTGCTGCAACTGCGTGAGAATGGCCATGTAGCGCGACATCGCCGGCGCGTCGGCCACGAGGTAGATCGCCCCGGCGGTCGCGTCGTGCTCGACGCTGACCTCAGTCAGCGTTGCGTCGGCCTGGCGCTGCTGAGCGTAGATTTCGCCCGCGCGCTGGAGAATCTGCGCCGCATCGGCATTACCGACGCTCACCACGCGGAACTGCACGTCGCGGCTGCGCCGCTCATCGAGCGTCTTGACCACCGAGTCGATCACCGGCGCCTGCTCAGGCAGTGCGGTGACGAGGATCACATCCAGTGCATCAACCGGGACGATCTCGGGCGCGACAAATGGCGAGCCGTCCTCCGGCGTGAGGAGTTGCGCGCACAGCGTCTTGAGCGGCGCGGCGATGCGGCTGGCCTGGCCGGGCGAAACGCTGATCTGTCGCGTCTCACGCTCGATGGGAAGAGCCGATTCCACCGTGCTCAGCAGTTGTTGCCAGCGGTTGATCGAATCGCGACGTCCGATGAGCGTGATGGCGTTCGATTCCGGATCGCGCTCGACGACCACCTGGCTCATCGGATCCGCCTCGGCCGAACCGATCTCCCGGCCGTAGAGATCACTGACGCGGCGGATCACGTCGTCGGCGTCGCCGCGCGCCAGGCGAATGATGCGCACCTCGCGCGGCCGGTCGGTCGGTTCGACGTCGAGCGTCTGCGCCAACTGCCGCACGAGTTCGACATCCGACGCCGGGCCCGCGAGGATGAGCGAGCGGCCGTCGGGCGAGGGGAGCGTGTTGACCAGTCGCGCCTGGCGCGGCGTCATGAGTTGCCTGAGCGCCTGCTGCACGCTGGCGGGCGCGGCAAAGCGCAGCGGCACCACGGCCGCGGTGCGGGCGAAGTTCACGGGATCGTCGCCCCCGCCATCAACCTCTTTAAGCAGCGTCACAGCCCGCTCGAGCGAGATCGCCGAGCCGACGATGGTGATTCGGTTGAGCTCATCCAGAGGCAGGATGACCGGCTTTTCCTCGTTCTTGAGCGGCCGGAACAGGTCTGTGAGCATCTTGGCCGCCTCCTGGCTCGAGATGCGGCCGAGATTGATCGTCGTCATGTCCGTGCCGTCGGCCCCCTGCTGACCGGGCACATCGAGCATGTTGATCATGTCTTCGAGCGTCTCGAGCCGGCCGATCGGGCCCTTGGCGATGATCGTGTTCGTGCGGCTGTCGGGCTGAATGCGCAGCCCGGCGAGATCGTCCTCTTCGAGTTTAACCTGCTGGCCCTGCTGGTTGATGACGTACTTGACGATGCGCTCGCTCATGAGGATCTTGAGCGTGTCCACGAGCGCGCTGGCCTGCGCGTTCTGAATGGGGAAGATGCGCACCTGGTCCTGGTAGTCGCCCGCGGTGTCGAGCGCATCGATGATGGTCTGCAGCCGCCGAATCTGCCCGGCGGTCTCGGTCACGAGCAGCGCGTTCTGCTGGGGCAGCGGCGTGAGCCCGCCGTAGGCGCCCACCAGCGACTGCAGGCGCTCGGAGAGTTCGGCGGCGGTGATGTTCTGCAGCGGGATGAGGACGGTGACGAGCTGCTCATTGGTCACGTCGCCGGGAATCGTGCCCGCAAGATACGTCGGTCCGGGGTTGGTCTTGTCAAATGTGCCGAGGTAGAGAAACTCGCCGTCGCGCGAGAGCGTAACGCCCTTGGTCTGCAGGATGATGTTGAGAATCCGCAGCGCTTCGGTGTACGAATAGGAGTCCGGCGAGAAGTAGGTCAGCGCTCCTTTGGGCGGCTCGACCTTGGCGATCACCGGCAGCCCGACCGCCCGACTGAAGAAATCGATCACGTCGGCGTAGGGCGCATCCTTGAAGTTGAACTGCACCGTCGGCTCGGGCGCGGCAGGCGCCGGCTGGGCGGTCGGCGGCGCTTCGGTTGAAGCTGCAGGTTCGGGTGGCGCCGGTTCGTCCTGTGCGTGGGCCGCTGAAGCAAAGCAAAAGGCGACGAGAGTTGCAACGGACAGCAGGCAAGACCTGATGCTGGTGTTCAGCATGGCGCATCCACTCCTTCACTCAACCCACCCCCGTGCGGGGGCTCGCCCGTGCGGGCGACTCGATCATCAATGCGTGCCGACAGTCTACTGGTTTACCGGCCGCCGTTCTTCAAGACTCTGTCCGATTTGGATCGAGAACAGCGCTCCTTCGATGCTGACCACCGCCTGCGTCTGCGAAATCTCCTCCACCTGCGCTTGCAGAATCCGGTCCCCGGCCCGCAGCTGCTTGGCCTCGCTCGTTTTGCGGTTGCGCAGCCAGAGTTCGGGCTGCCGGTCGATCCAGACGATCCCCGTGACGACCCAGTCGCCCCACGGCACCGGCGCCGGTGGCGGCGGCTGGACCGCCACGGCCGGCTTGACCTCGGGCTTCACCTCGAGGGCGGGCGGCGGGGGCGCGCGGAAAAGGTTCTTGCCTGTGAGAGAGGCATGCGACGGCGCCTGCGCCAGCCCGGGCGCCGGCTGGGGCGGCGGATCGACGCCCGGCAGGATGACCGTCGTCAGCGAGAGCGACACATCCACCACTTCCCCCCCGCGGCGCGGCCGCAGCGAGAAGCGATCCATCCGGCTGAGATAGGGCTCGGCGGCGATCACTTCGATCGCGCGGACCGCCTGCTCAAAAGTCCCCTGCCCGCTGAAGTCGGCGCTGAGCGTATAGAAGTCCGGCTGTCCCGTCAGGCTCTTCCAGTCGCGGTTGCGGTAATCCGATTTCGCCGCGGACGCAACGGACCTGGGGTTGGCGGTGGAAACGCGCAGGTCGGTCAACCCGATGCCGTGACCGATCGTGTTGAGCCGCTCGCGCAGTATGCTGACGGTTTCCTCGGATGTGCCCGCCAGCGTTCGCGCGGCCGCATCGCGCAAGGCGCGGCGCTGCGCCACTTCCTTGTTGATGGTTTCCTGCAGCCGCGCGATCGTCGTCCGCTCTTCGTCGATACGGTCGAGCAGGTCCCGCCGCGGCGCGAAGTAGGTCTTGGACGCCGTGGACCACAGCAGCCAGGCCGCCGCAACGCCGGCGATCGAGAAGAAGATGAGTCGTCCGCGCGTCATCCGCCGCTCCCTCTGCGGCCGGATCGACGGCCGCGCCCGCCGGCTGGCGAGGTCTCCTCTGTTGGGGCGGTCGTTTTCTGGGGAGCGGACTGCTCGGGCGCAGTTGCCGCGGCGGGCGCCCCCGTTTGCGCGGGAGGCGTCTGCTCAGGCGCCGCGGCGCCGGCGTTTGACGCCAGCGGCTGGCTCGCTCCGTTCGGCGCGGGCGGCCTCAGCAGCGGCGTAACCAGCCTCAATCCGAACGCTTCGGTGTAGGTCTTGTCGTTTGACGACGTGTCGGCGACGATCGGCTCGGTGCGGTAGGCGTCGAGACTGACAAACGCGGCGCGGATCGCATCGGCGATCGGCCGAGTCACCGCAGCACCGCTGAACTGCAGCGAAGCCTGCGTTTCGACGGCGAGCCACTTGCCGTCCTTGCGCCGCATCACCGGTTCATTCATCGACGCACTGAACGAGCCGAGAATCGCCTCCTGCGTCTGCGGAAGATGCTCGGAGACGAACGCGAGATGATCGAGCCAGTCGAAGCGAGCCTTCTCCCAGCGGCTCAGGTGCTCAAGCCGCAGCCGATCGTGCTCGTATCGCAGGAAAGCGGGCAGAAGGTCTTCCTTCTCGTTGGTCAGAGATTGAAGTTGGCCTTCGAGCCGCCGCAGGTGCATGTTGCCTGCGGTCCAGATCGAGCCGAGCACGATGATGATCGCGGCGATGGCGGCGAGCACGCGCTGCCGGCGATGCGCCGCCAGATCGGGCGCTTTCTTGGGCTGAAAGAAATCGATGCTGTCGGCGCCCTCGGCGGCCGCGAGCCCGACACCCACCAGCGGCCAGGCGGGTCCGAGCGTGGCCGTGTCGCCGGACACCTTCGGGTGGCTCAGGAGCACTTCGGTCGGACGGCCCAGCAGCGTGCGCACTTCGGTCGCCACGCCGCCGGCCAGGCCGTCGTTGCCGATGACGACGATGTGCTCGACGTCAGGCGACTCTTCCGTCGCGCGGTAACTCATCCACGAGCGCTTGGCTTCCGTCGCCAGTCGCCGCGCTTCCTCATGGCGATCGACCTTCTCTGACGCCGAGATCACCTCCGTGGCGCGGGCAAAGCAGACGCGGCCGTCGCACGCGACGACCAGTTCCACCTCGCCGTAGCGGCGCAAGTCAATCGCCAGCAGCGATCCGCTGCGCTCGCGCGACATCTCGGCAATGAGCGCGCCCGTCGCCAGCGGTCGCAGCGCGATGCGATCGATTTTGAATCCGCCCGCCTTCGCCAGCGACTTGTATCGGTCGATGAGTTCTTCGCGGGCCGCTGCGGCGATGACTTCCGATTCGTCTTCGGATTCGCGCACGGCGGCGTAGTCGATGATCGATCCGGCCGCGGGGAACGGCAACTGGCCGGCCATCTTGATCGCCACCATGCCGGGCAGTTCATCGAGGCGGGTGCTCGGCAGAACGAGATGCTTCAGACCCACCGACTGGCGCGGCACGACGAACACCACCGGGCCGGGGCCGAAGCGGTGCTCCTTCATCGTCCGGGCCATCCACTTGCCGATCCACTCGTCGTCGCTGGGTTCGATGTCCGGTGGGATGTCGAGGCAGACGCGCGCGCCTACTTTCACGCCCGAGCGCGCAGCGGTGAGATGCACGGCCGTGAACTGGTCGCTGCTGAGGTCGATAGCGGTGAAGCGGCTCACGCGGCCGCGCGGCGAAAGCATGATCAGCGGTCTCCTGTCCAGCGCCCGATCGGCTTGACGCGCGGCTTGGCCGGCGGAGCGCTGGCTTCATTCTCCGGATTCTCCGGCGCCGGACCGTCGTCGCCGGAGGCATCGTAGCGACCCGGCTCGGGCGGCGCGGGCGACGACTCTTCTTCATCATTGTCAAACGTCGCCGGGTCGATCAGCCGGCCCGACGCATCCCGACGCGAAGAATACCGCGAGCCCGGCTGGGGCGCAGCGTCGGGGTGCCCGCTCGGCCCGTCTGATTCTTCCGCACTTTCCGCGTCATCCTCTTCCGGCGCCGGCGGCGCCGGCACGAGGTTTCGCAGGGCAATGACCGTTTCCAGCATCGTCACGTCGCGCAGATACGCCACGCGCGGCTGCGGGCTCGAAAGATCGATCACCGCCTCGTACACGCATTCCGCCGCCACCTCCGAGCCCTCGCGGTCTCCCGAAAGCACGCGGCCAAGCACGCGCACGCGCCAGGCCGAGGTGCGCCACGTCAGGTGCGGCGCAGCGGCGATCCACTGCTCGCTGTTCAGCGCGCCGGAATTGACCAGCCACGACACGCCCGCCCGCTCGCTGGCGCTGATCGTTTCGCGGGCCGACACGATCGCCGTGGCCAGTTCGCCATCGAGGCCGGGAAGAGCCGAAAGCACCTCAACCGGCGCGCGATTGAGATCCACTCGTCCTTGCGCGAAGTGCTGATCATCAAGGCAGAAGCCGTCGATGTATTCGTCCGGCTTGCCTTCGTCCATCTCCGCCTGCGACAGGAGCGTGTACCACGTCTTCTCATCAATGACGAGGTCCGGCTCGTTCTGCCGGAAGGTGCGCACCGTACTGGCCAGTTCATCGCCAAAGCGCCGCGCGATGCGCCGGTGCATGCTGTCGTCGTACTGCGCGTTGAGGTTGATGCGATAGCGTCCGGTCGACTGGAGCACGGGCTCGATGCTGTAGACGGTGAGCACATCCGCCAGGCCGCGCGGCGCCGGCCCGCCCACGCCGCGCTCGAGGTAGCGCAGCCGCCGGTCGAACTGCGCGTCGGCGTCGGGCGACTCGGTCGCAGCACGCTGCACGTCGATGCGCTCGAGCGGGCCATAGAGCATCTGGGGCGTGAAGCCTTCGATCTGCAGGAGATCGGCAATGGAGTCGAAGCGCCCGCCGGATCGCTGCTTTCGCGCTGCAACGATCGCCTCGGCCTGCTCGGGCGTGAGCAGATCGCCCAGGCGCGCCAGCGACTCCGCGTCGGCGAGGTTGATGTCGAGTTTGGCGCTTTCGGAGACGAACAGTTCGTCCTCGAGCCCGACGGGCAGCAGATAGACCATGCCGCGCTCCGTCTCGCTGCCGTAGAGGCTCCAGTTGTCGGTGATCTGCGGCTGGCCGCCGTTGAGCAGATCGGAGCGCTGGCGATCGAGTTCGGCCATGACGGCCTGCACGCCCGACCACGCCAGCGCGTGCGCCTGCGAGGTGCGATTGACCAGCGCCGCGCTGCGCATCTCGGCCCGGCCCAGAAACGACAGGCTGGTCATGATCAGCGCGGCGCCGCTGATGATGACAAACACCACCAGCAGAATCACACCGCGCCGATCACCGCGCCGATGATCCACCTCGCGCCCATATCTGAACCGGCGCCTCACGGCGAACCTCCGGTGTCGAGCGGCGGCGGAGCGTCGATCGACGCGGCATCGTCGCTGTAACTGCGGCCGTATTCAAACTCCGGCGCATCGGGGATGATGATCAGCCGCACGCGGTCGGGCGGCGGCCAGTCGCGGTGCTCCTCCTCCATTATCTCGACGGGAACATCGGTCGAGTCCGGCACGGCCGGCCGCGGCGCGCTGAACATGCCCGCCAGCGGATCATCCTCCTCCATCGGTTGCTCTTCCGCGGCCGGCTCCTGCGGGTCGTGCGGAGGAGCGACGAACCACACCGCCACCTCCACCGCCACGGGCAGCCGCCCGCTCGCGCCGCTGTCGAATTGGCTGACCCAGCCGCTGCCGTCGTGGTAGCGCCACTGCACGTAGCCCAAGTCGTCGGCGATGGTCGCCCAGGCCGGATCGGCCGACGCCGCGCTGCGACTGCCCTGCAGCAGGCGGGAGCCGTCTTCCCATCGAAACGCGCAGCGCTGCAGATCGCTCAGCGCCGTCGCCAGATCCTGCGACTGCCCCATCGCTCCGACGCTGCGGCTGAGCACCTCGATGGACGAGCCATCGCCGACGATGCCCGCGCCCTGGCCGGCATCACGCGCCACCGACGTGCGCAGGTCCTGTTCGAGGCGATCGAGAAAGACGCGCACCGCCTGCGATCGCCGCATGTGTGCATTCAGTCGGTCGCGGCTGGCGGTGAGGTTCATGCCGAACGCAAAGACGAGCCCCACGAGCACAAGCAGCAGCCCGAGCGCGACGAGCGTCTCCATGAGCGTGAAGCCGCGGCGGAGCGGAAGTTGATGGAGGCCGGCGTGCTTCATCCTCCACCGCCTTCCAGCGGCAGAGGCGGCGCGCCGTTGAGAAGCGGGTCAGACTCAAACTCTTCCGGAGCCGACGCATTCAGACGGATGAGTTGATGGAGGACGGCCAGTTCCGTCTCGCTGCCCACCGAGCCGCTGCGCGCGTCGAGTACGCGGATCGTGACGTTGGTCAGCGGGCTGAAGCGCGACGGCTCGGTCTCGACGACGAGGCGCCAGCGCGCCTGCTGCATCTGGGCATCGAGATCGGCCGCGCTCTGGTCGCTGAACAGTTCCACTTCGACGAGCGAGTCGTTAAGTTGTTCGGCGGTGGTGAGGCCCGCCTCGAGCGCCGCCATCTTCGACACCGCCAGGTCGGTGGCGATCTGCCGATCGCGCGAGCGGGCCAACGACGCCGTCATGCTCGTAGTCGAGACGAGGATGATCGAACCCGCCGTCACGAACAGCGACAGCGCGATGAGAATCTCAAGCAGCAGCGCGCCGCGGCGGGCGATCATGGCTCACTCTCCGTTGAGCCTTGCTCGTCAGGTTCAAGCACGCCGCCCGCATCCGGAGGCGCGACCTCGACCGCACTCCGCGTCACCTGCCCCGTCCAGGGATTGATCTCGATGCGCGATTGTCGTCCGCCCGCATCCACAATCGTGAAGGACGCATCACCGAAGGTCGATCCGTCGGGCATGTAGACAAGAAGGGAGACGGGCTGCGCGTCCTCGAGCGAGAAATGGTCCTGCTCGCCGGCCGGAGCAGACGGGCGGCCTGAAAGAGCATCCTCAGTTGCTTCCTCTTCCGCCGCCGCACCGGTCTGGATTCGAAACCCCTCAGGCAGAACAAGGCGCAGGCGCGAGCCGCCCAGCGCCAGTGTCTTTGGATCATCGCCCGCGGCCGCGCCGAGCCGGGCCGATGGTGTGAGTTGATCCGTTGACTCCTGCGGCGATGCGGCGCTTTCGGTGGAATCACTGTGCAAACCGCTCGCGTCATCGTCCGGCACGACGCTGGTGTCAAGCCATGCGGCATAGAGGGCGCGCTCGCCCGGCTCCCAGAGCAGCTGCACCGGTCGCCGCTGCCGCTGCGCCTCGGCGCGCGCCAGCGCGAGCGTGGCGATGACCTGGTCTGCCGTGGCGTCGAAGCGCGTGCTCTCGAAGCGCCGCGTCATCGCGGGGATGGCGACCGCCGCGGCCGCGACGAGCAGCACCAGCACGATGAGAATCTCAATGAGCGTCAGACCGGCGCGGCAAGGAGACGCCGACGAACACCGGCGAAGCGATCGCGGCCGCGCGGCACGGTGCCGCGGGCGGACCATCTCAGCCGCAGCGTCGATGCTCGCGGACAGGCTGCACCTCCCACTCGGTCAGATTCCGCTGTCGCCCGAATCAGTCTCTTCGTCGGTTGACTCGTCGAGTTTGATGTCGTCGGCCGTGCCCTCTTCGCCGTCCTTGCCGTTGGACCAGAGTTCGTACTTGCGGCCGTCGGCTTCTTCGCCGGTCGCGCCCGCCTCGTCGTCGATGGGCCGGTAGCCGTACTCGTTGCCCCAGCGGTCCTTGAGGTTCTTCTTGCCCTGGGCGAAGTAGTTGCCCATGTGCTTGCTCTGCTCGTTCTCATCCTCGAGTTTGGTCTTGTCCCAGAGCGCGGCGATGCCTTCATCCTCGGTGGGGTAGCGACCCATGTCGAGATAGAACTGCTCGAGTGCCGACTCGATCATGCGCAACTGGACGCGCTCGGTGTCTTCGAGCGCCTGGTCGCGGCGGGGCATGAGATTGACGGCCACGATGGCGCCGATGGCCAGGACGATCACCAGCACGATGAGCACTTCAATGAGCGTGAAGCCCGCGGCAGCGCGTCGGCGCATCGCGCGGGGCGAGAATCGGTGAGCCATGTTCATCTCCTTGCACTCGGCGTCAGATGGGCCGCAACGGCGGTCGCGTCGATTATACCGACCGAACCCCGTTCGGATTTCACCTGCTGCCCGCCCCCGGGGCCAATGGCCCTCACCCGCCGGCCTGCGCACTGAGCAGCACCAGCGGCACCACCAGCGCCAGGATGATGAACAGCAGCGTGGCGCCAAGCAAAAGCAGCAGAAGCGGCTCGAGCAGCCGCACCGCCGTACTCAGCAGGCGATCGACGCGCGACTCGATCGTTTCGGCAATCGACACCAGCACTTCTTCCAGGTTATTGGCCGACTCGCCAATTCGAATGACTTCAATGACATCCTCTTCAAACAGCCCGCTCGACGCCAGCGGCTCGGCCAGCGTCTCGCCTGATTGCACGGACTTGGTCGCCTTCTCGATGGCCTCGATCATCACGGCGTTGCCGGTCGCTTCCTTACTGATGTTCATGGCCTGGAGCATCGGGATGCCGTTGGCCAGCAGCGTGCCCAGGATGCGGCAGAAGCGCGCCACTGCCGTGCTCGACACGAGCGGCCCGATGATCCACACGTGCAGCACGTGGCGCGACACCCACTGCCGCACTTCCGTCTGCTGCCGGGCCCACCAGGCAAAAGCGACCAGCGCGGCCATCGCGACGAGCACGAGCCAGCCGTGCTGCGTGAGAAGATCGCTGGCGCCCATGACGATGCGCGTGGGCAGAGGCAGCGTGCCGATGCCTTCGAGCATCGAGCGAAACTTGGGAACAAAAATGATCATGACCGACACGACCACGATCGTGCCCACCACCACGAGCACGATCGGATAGATCATCGAACTGAGAATCGTCGAGCGCAGCTCCGCCTGGCGGTGCAGGAACATGGCCAGGCGCTTGAGGACTTCTTCGAGAAAGCCGCCGCGCTCGCCGGCGCGCACCATCGCGATGTGAATTGTCGGAAAGGTGCGCGGGTGTTTGGCCATCGACTCAGCCAGTCCTTCGCCATCCGATACGTCTTCCGCGATGCGGCCGATGACCGCGCCGAGTTTGGGATTGCTCTTGCTGCGGCTGAGCAGTTGCAGCGCGCGCAGAATCGGCACGCCGCTGTGAAGCAGTTCGCCCAGTTGCCGGTAGAACGTGGACATCGCCCGCGTCGAGACGCGCACGCCTCGCTCCGAAACACCCGTCTGCTCGCGCACCTGCACGGGAAAAAGCGACTTGGCTTCGAGGTCGGCCACCACGGCCTGCGTGCTGTGCCCGGCCGCCTGTCCGACCACGCGCTCGCCGGCAGTGTTCTTGGCGATGTACTCGAAGACGGGCATGGGAAAGCGTAGGAAGGGGCGGGGAGGAGTCGAGGCATCGAGGCTCGGTGCCGTGGTCAAGCGAGGCTCTGGGAGCGCAGGCCACGCGGGCCCGCCAGCTTCTGCGTGGCGAGGAAACTCCCCGCTGGACTGCGCCACCTGCATTTCGCCGCGACTCTATGATTGGCAATGCTCCTGCTCACCCGCACCGTCCGCTTCTGCATTGGACAGCCCGGCGCGCGGGTGGACGGGGCCGCCGGCGGCCGGCACAACACCTTCGCCGCGTGGCCGAGCATGCGCGGCCTGGGCCGGTACTACGAGATTGACGTGCAGTGCGCCGGGCAGGCCGATCCCGTCACGGGCTACTTCCGCAACATCCGCGACATCGACCAGGCGGTGCGGCAGGGCGCGCTGCCGATCATCGACGCCGCGATCCGCGACGATCCCAGCGCCGAGCCTTGGACGCTCATGGCGCCTCTGCTGCGGGCGGTGAACGACGAACTGGGCGGCAGCGTACGACAGTTGACGTGGCGCCTCACGCCGTTTTACAGCGTTTCGATGGAGACCGATTCCATGGCCCAGTGCGTGATCCGACAGCAGTTCGAGTTCGCCGCATCGCACCGGCTCGATTGCGAGAGCCTCTCGCCGCAGGAGAACCGCCGCCTCTTCGGCAAGTGCAACAATGAAGCGGGCCACGGGCACAACTACCGCGTCGAAGTCGCCGTGGCGATCGACCTCGGCTCGCCGTTCAGCCTGGCGGACCTCGAGGCGGTCGTCAGTCGCGTGCTCATCGAGCGCTTCGACCACAAGTATCTCAACGTGGACTGCGCCGAGTTCGCCGATCTGAATCCCAGCGTGGAGAACATCGCGCGCGTGTCGCACGATCTGCTCGAGCCGGAACTGACCGCAGCCGCCATGAAGTTGCGCGCCGTCACGGTCTGGGAGACGGACAAGACCAGTTGCACCTATCCGGGTTAGAGAACCGACTTGCCTCTCATTCGCGTTGAACATCCCGAGGCGCTGTGGCTGCTGCTGCTGGCCGTTCCGTTTGCCGCGGCGGGCTGGTGGCTGCTCTCGTCTTCGGACCGGTTCCGCAAGGGCGTGATCGTCGCGATGCGCGTGGTCGTGTTCGTGCTGCTCGTGCTCGTGCTGGCGGGGCTGTCGCGCGAGGAAAAGCACGATCAACTCACCGTGATCGGCCTGGCGGACATCAGCGGCTCGGTGCGTCATTTTGCCGATTTTCCACCGATCGCCGATACTGCGCCGCCCGACAACCTCGCGTACATCCGCAAGTGGTTCCGTGACGCCACGCAGCAGCGCCGCACGGGCGACCGCTTCGGCCTGATCGTCTTCGACGGAGCAGCGCGCGCCGTTACCGCGCCCACGGTCGCCAAGCAGTACCACGACCACCCCTTCGACATCGTGCAGCGCGAGGGCACCAACCTCGCGCAGGCCATCGAGTTCGGCCTGGCGATGTTCCCGCCGGACTCGGCCCGGCGGCTCGTGCTCTTCACCGACGGCGTCGAAACAGCCGGCTCGGCGCTCGCCGCCGCGATGGATGCAGCCGGCGTCAGCGAGAGCGCCCGCGGCGTGCCCATCGACGTCGTCCCGGTCTCCTATCGCGTCGCCGCCGAGGTGCAGGTTGATCGCGTCGAAGTGCCCGCCAACGCGCGGCCCGGCCAGCGCATCACGGCGCGCGTGGTGATTCAGTCCACCGCAGCCGCGTCCGGCCGGCTCGATCTGCTGCTCGAAGGCGAGCCGCTCGATCTCAACGGCCGCGAGCCGGGCCGCTCGCGACCGGTGCAACTCAAGCCCGGCACCAACGTGCAACTCATCGAAGTCGAGCTGGCGCCGACTGCGGTGAATCGCTTCAACGCGGTGTTCACGCTTGACGATCCGTCGCAGGACACGATGCTGGAAAACAACGTCGCCGAGGCGTTCACCGTCACGCCCCAGCAGGGCGCGGTTCTCGTGGTGAACAACGTGTACAACGGCGACGGCACAATCCTGCCCACGGTGCTGGAGCAAGCCGGCATGACCGTCAAGGTCGTCGGCCCGCGCGACCTGCCGCCCAACCCGGTCGAACTCCAGGCCTACGACCTCATCATCCTCGAAAACCTCCCGGCCGAGGAAGTGCCCGCCGACCAGCAGAAGCTCCTCGCGCAGTACGTGCAGGATTTCGGCGGCGGATTGGTCATGGTCGGCGGCTATGACAGCTTCGGCGCCGGCGGGTGGATCGACACGCCGCTTGATCCCATCATCCCCGTGGATATGCGCATTCCCGATGAACTGCGCGTGCCGACCGCGGCGATTGCGATCGTGCTCGACCGCTCCGGCTCCATGAACGACGCAGGCGGTCCGAGCCAGACCAAGCAGGAGGTCGCCAACGAAGGCGCGGCCGTCGCCATCGCCACGCTCGATCGCATGGACTACATCACCGTGATCGCCTTCAGCGGCGGCGCCGACGTGGTGGTGCCCATCCGGCGCGTCGGCGACGCCAAGGAAATCGCTAAGAAGGTGCGGTCGATCACCGGCGACGGCGGCACGAACATGGGTCCCGCGCTCCGCCAGGCCGAGCAGTCGCTCAAGAGCATCGAGGCCGACGTCAAGCACGTCATCTGCCTCACCGACGGCCGCAGCATGCCTGACGACTTCATCGGCATCGCCCGCTCGATGCGGCAGAATGGCATCACGCTCAGCACCATCGCGGTCGGCCAGGACATCGACGGTCCGCTGCTGAGCCAGCTGGCGACGGAAGGCGGCGGCGAGTTTTACGCCGTCATCAACCCGCGCATCCTGCCGCGCATCTTCGTCAAGGAGATCCGCGTGGTGCGCCGGCCCCTGGTGCGCGAGATTCCCTTCACGCCGTTTGTCGAGACTGCCGGCTCGCCGCTCACCGACGCCCTGCCGCGCCCGATTCCGCAGTTGGGCGGGCTTGTGCTGACCCAGCCGCGCGACAATCCGGATGTGAACCTGCTGATGGTCGCGCCCGAGGGCCAGCCAATTCTGGCGCACTGGCAGGCGGGCCTCGGGCGCGTGGCCGCCTTCACCTCTGATGCGCACGACCGCTGGGCTCGCGAATGGATCGACTGGCCGGGCTACCGGCAGATGTGGACCGCGCTGGCGCGCATGATCGCCCGGCCGGCGGGAAGCAGCAACTTCGAACTGATGACGACCTTTGACGGCGATCGACTCGTCGTCACCCTGCGCCACGTCGATATTGACGCAGATGAAGACAAACAGCCTTCGCCCACGATGGTCTCCGTGCCGGGCGTGGCCTACATGCCCGATGGCCGGCGCATCGAACTGCGCCTGCGCCCCACGGGGCCCGGAACCTATTCCACGGTTCTGCCCGCCGAAGACAGCGGCCATTACGTCGTGGCGCTCACGCCGCGCCTGGCCGGCGGCGCGGTGGACCTCGTCATCGGCGGCGTGAGTCGCAGTTCAGGCATCGAATACCGCCGGCTGGTCAGCAACATCGACCTGCTCGACGAGATCGCCGCTCGCACCGGCGGCCGACTGCTCGACTGGCGGAACCCCGGGGAGGCAAACCTCTTCGACCGCAAGGAGATTCCACCCAGCATCGGGCTCGTGCCGATGTGGGGGCCGCTGCTCATTCTCGCCACGCTGCTGTTCGTGATGGATGTAGCCTCGCGCCGCATCGCGTGGAGCACCCCGGCCGTCGTTAACGCCCTGCGGCGGGCCAGGGCGCGCGTGGGGATGGGCGGTCTCGTCACCACTGGAGAAGCGACCGCAGTCGGTTCGCTTCGGCGCGCCGTCGATGCGATCGAGCAGCGGCTCACGTCGGAGCGCGAATCGTTCGAGCAGCGCCGCCAGCCACTGCGCGACGAAGCATCAGAAACGATTGAACCGGCGCCAGAGGCCCAACCCGTTGGGCAAGCCCCGGCGGAACCGACACCCGAGGATCTCGAGAAGATTGAGCAGGAGCGCGAAGCCCGGCGGCGCGCCCTGGCTCAAAAGCGCCGCGAAGCGCTCGCGGCCATCAAGGGCAAGACGCCTCCGCCGGATCCGACCGGCCCGGCCGAGCCGCCCACTCCGCCCGCCGACGGCCCGCGCACCTCGCAGACTCTCGCCGAGCGCATGCGCAAACGCCGCGAGCAGGAGCGCGGCTGACGCGCCTTACTCGGTTTCATCCGCCCTGCGCGACCATTCGAATTCGAGAGGTTCGAGTTCGGCAGCGAGCGCGGCCCGTTCATCGCTCAACTTCTTTGTCTTGCGGCCGTCGGTGTGGACGCGCACGTCCATGAGCGACTCGTCAATGGCGCGGATGCGCTTCTCGATCTCCTCGATGCGCGTTTCGAGTTTGGACATGCTCATCTTTGTCAGCGCCCCGCCCGAGGGAGCCGCTTTTTCCGGTTTCTTTGGTTTCGCTGCAGGCGCCACCGGCTGCTCGCGCTTTCGCTCCGCGGCTTGTGCCTTGGCCTGCGCCGCCGCCGCGGTCTCGCGCTGCCTGAGTTCTTTCCACGCGGTGTAGTTGCCGGCCACCTGCCGCACCTCGCCCTGGCCGTCGAGCGCGATGATGCGATCCACGCACGCGTCGAGCAGCGCGCGATCGTGGCTGATGAGCAGCATCGTGCCGTCAAATCCCGTCTCGGGGTTGAGTGCCGCTTCGAGCCGCTCGGAGGACGGGATGTCGAAGTGGTTCGTCGGCTCGTCGAGCACGAGGACGTTGTGCCCGCCCGCCACGAGCCCGGCGAGGATCACGCGGCTGCGCTCGCCGCCGCTGAGCACGCGCAGCACCTTGTCCTGGTCGTCGCCGCTGAAAAGAAACGCCCCGGCGAGATCGCGCGCCTGCTGCTCGCTGGCGCGACGACCGCCGTCGATCGACAGGATGACCGACTGCAGGTATTCCCACACCGTCAGGTTGAGATCGAGCCCCTCGTGCAACTGGCTGAAGTGCCCGATGCTCACGTTGCTGCCGATGCGCACCTTGCCGGAGTCGGGGTTCATCTCGCCGATGAGACACTTGGCCAGCGTGGACTTACCGCTGCCGTTGGGGCCGATGATGCCGATGCGCTCGCCGCGCCCGATGGAGATCTCCAGATCGTGAAACAGCGGCCGGCCGTCGTAAGCCTTGCTCAGCCCTTCGGCGCTGAAGACGATGTCGCCCGTGCGCGGCGCCTTGGGCAGGTTCAGGCGCATCACGTCCATTTCCATCGGCCGGTCGATGGTCTCGTTGTCGATGTAGCGCTCGAGGCGCGAGAGGCGGCCCTGGGCCTGCCTGGCCCGCTGGCCCGCGCGGTAGCGGTCGATGAACCGCTGCTCGCTGCGGATGCGGTCCTGCTGTTTCTCGTACACGCGCTGCTCGACCACCTTGCGCTCGGCCCGCAGTTCGCGGAACTTGGCGTAGTTGCCCGGATACGTCGAGACGCGGCCGGGCTCGAGTTCGATAATCCGGTGCACGACGCGATCGAGCAGGTAGCGATCGTGGCTGACGACGATGACCGTGCCCTTGAACTGCTCGGCGAGGAAGTTCTCGAGCCACTGCCGCCCGTCGATGTCGAGGTGGTTCGTCGGTTCGTCGAGCAGCAGCAGGTCCGGATTCTCGAGCAGCAGCCGCGCCAGCGCCGCGCGCGAGCGCTGCCCGCCCGAAAGCGCCGAGACCGGCAGTTCAAACTGCTCATCGACGAAACCCAGGCCGTGCAGCGTCTCCTTGATGCGGTGCTCCACCGCGTAGCCGCCCAGCCGCTGCACTTCGCCCTCGAGCCGCTCGTAGCGCTTCATGATGCGCTCGAGTTCGTCGCCGCTTGTCTCGCCCATGCGGTGCGCCAGTTCGTGCATCTGCTCGTGCGCGGCGTGCAGTTCGGCAAAGGCGCTTTCGGCAATGTCAAAAACCGTCATGCCCGGCTCAAACTTCGGATCCTGCGCGAGATAACCCACGCGCGCGCCGCGCTGCACGATCGCCTCGCCGCTCTCGGCAGCAAACTCGCCGGCGATCAGCCGCAGCAGCGTTGACTTGCCCGCGCCGTTGCGGCCGACCAGCCCGACCCGCTCGCCCGGCTCGACTGAAAACGTCACGCCGTCGAGCACCCGGCGGATGCCGATCGAATACGTCACATTCGTCAATGCCAGAAGGGGCATGGTTGCGGAAGTCTACTTTTGAAGTGGAACGAAACGCCGCCGCGCTCACATCGGCTTGTCGCCGATCGTCTGGTCGAAGGCTGCGAGCAGTTTGGTCTTGTCGAAGATCATCTCCGGCCGAGACGTGCCGACGATGGCGTACTGCGGCGTGAGTTCGATTGCATCGACCGGGCACGCTTCTTCGCACATGCCGCAGTAGATGCACCGCAGTTCATCAATGTCGAACTGCTTGGGATACTTCTCGCGATCGTCCCAGGGCGACTCTTCGGCAACGATGTGAATGCAGTGCGCCGGGCACGCCGTCGAGCACATGAAGCACGCGACGCACTTGACGCGCCCGTCCTCATCCTTGTTGAGCCGGTGCACGCCGCGGAAGTTGCCGGGGTAGATCCCGCCGTCGAGCACGTCGTGGTCCTCGCGGCGCTCTTCGGGGTACTGCAGCACGCGGTCGTGGTAGGCGCCCTTGCCATCGCGCCCGATGTTGCCCAGCATGTGGCGCAGCGTGACGCCCAGACCTTTGAATATGGCAGGCAGAAACGCCGACTCGTATCGCCCGAGGTTCGGCGGCGTCAGGACGACGACATCTTCATCGCGCATTGGCATAAGGCCAATTGTAGCGGCCGGCCCGTCGCGGCGGAAGTCGGGGTTTGGCCCGGGTGTAGCCCAATCCATGGCCCCCGCGTAGCGGAGCGGGTTGACCAGCAGGTGTCCGTCACTCAAACGTCCACGTTACGGTGTGACTGATCTCGCATTCGGAGGGGGCGATGGCCTGCATGCGGATGGTGCGGCCGTGCGCGGCGTTGGGGACGTTGACGGTGATGGTGGCGACGCCATCGGCGTCGGCGCGGACGATGGGCGAAGTCTGCGGATCGCGGATGAGCAGTGTGCCGCCGGGGCAGGAGGGGCGGATCTTCTGCGCGCCTTCGCGTGTGCCGTAGGCGAGGAGGACGCGCTGATCGGGCAGTAGGCCGGTGACGGTGATGGTGTTGGGCTGTCCTGCGATGCCCGGCGCGGGATCCGACAACAGGAAGCGGTAGGGTGTCACGAGATACCCCCGGCCGTCGCCATCAATGTTCTCCCCGTAGGCCGCGATCTGGCCCGCGTCGTTGATGTCGTGGGCCTGCACCAGCCTCACGCCCGGATGGCGCGGAATGAGGTCGTTGACGTCGAACAGCTGAAACTGTCCGCCCTGCTTCTCCCACACGACGGCATGCTGTTGTCCGTTTGCGCATCGGGGATCGGCGTTTGATTCACCCGCGATGACGCCGTTGTTGTTGATGGCCCATGCGAGCGCCGAACACTTGCCGATGGCTGGCAGCACGGTTCGCACACCAGCGCTCCAGTGGAAAGCGCCCACCTGCGTGAGCCGCGCCACCACCTCGCCGTGATCATTGATGCCGCTGGCGCCGCCGGACTGGTCGAGGGGCTCGCCGCCGACGTCGATCATCTGCCCATCGCGCCAGAGCACGGGCCGCTGGATGTTCTGCACGTTGTACGCCGACCCGACGGCGTGGCCGAGTTCATTAACGCCGTAGACACTGCTGGCTTGCGTGCTCAGCTGGGAGGCGCGTGTTCCTGTCCAAAGAGTGGCCACATCTCCTGCGCCAAAACAGTATCCGCCGCTGACTAACGATGGCCAACGTGCGTCGTCACAACAGGTCGTGCTGCCCCGGCTCATTCCCGGAAGCAGGCCCAGCCGGTGGATTCCCTGCGTGGCCGTCCACACTATTGGATGAAAAACAGACCCGCCGCCAATGAGCGTCGCCTTCCCGACCACGACGCCGCCGCTGCCGATCCCAGCCAGTTGAGGCCGCTCATACCCTTCCGGCGTCGGCACGATGAGGAGTTGGCCGTTCACCCAGACCACCGGTGTAGGAAACGGACTTCCTGATCCGCCCACGACCCTGGCAAAATCGTCAAGCTCCTCCACACTCGATGAATCCCGCCCAGGCGCCACGCCAATGGAGATCACCTCATAACCGGTCACACCCGTCGGCTGCGCGACCGCGACTGCAGCGCCGACCGCGATCAAAAAGTACGCCGTCAAAGTCTGAACGTGTCGAACTGACATGAGGCGCCTCCCGGGCTCAACTACACTGCAAGTTTACACCACTATTCGGGAACAAGGCGCAGGCGGTGGGGTTTTGCTCGTGGAGAGTTCCGCCCTGATGTTTCCTCGCCCCGGCACTTTGAACGCTGTCAAGCCGGGCGACGCCGGTACATTGGAGTTGAGCCAGCGCGACCGCTCCCGTCAGACGGCGCGATCTTCAGGCTCACGAGGGAGGATCGAGAGATGTCACTGCAACGTAAGACACAGATGGCGATGATGATGCTGGGCTGTGCGCTCGCCGTACCCGTTCTCGCGCAGTCGCGGCCGAACCTCATTTTCATTCTCACGGATGACCAGGGGGTCGATGCGATCGAGTGGCCTGTGGGCACGGGCGATCCCGCCGTGCACACGCCGACGCTCAATGCGCTGGCGGCGCAGGGCGTGTCGTTCAGCAACTGCCGGGTGAACCCGAACTGCTCGCCGACGCGCGCCTGCCTCATGACGGGCCGCAACGCGATGGACACGGGCGTGTGCGGCGTGCTCGGCCGGTACAACGGCGCCAACCCCTGCACGGGCTCGGACATCACGGGCATTCCAGCCCAGGTGACCAACCGCATGGCGCTGCAGACGCACGAGTGGACACTCGCCGAAGTCCTCAGCGAACTCGAGGAGGAAGAGTACTACACCATTCTCATCGACAAGTGGCACCTCGGCTACAACGAGGGGGGCGAGAGTCTGGGACTGAACCCGGAGTTGCAGGGATTCGACGCGTACTTCGACTGGAAGGAGATCATCTGCGATGGATTCGAAGAGGATCGCTTCAACGCCGATGAGCACATGCTGGCCATGCTCGACAACGCGCTCGACGCGGTGGGCGAGCATGAGCCGTATGCGCTGTTCTACCACACCATCACGCCGCACGGTCGGCACGACGACACCGATGGCCTGAGCTGGTGGCAGATCAGCCAGGAGAATCAGCAATCGCTGATTCCGATCACGATGAATCTCGCCAGCGATCCGGCCTACCCCAGCAATGGGCTTCGCTTCCTCCAGAACCTGGAAGCCATCGACTCAACGATTCGAATCCTGCTGGACAGTCTCGGCGTCATCGACGCAGAAGAGCAGGGCTACCCGTATATCACTGACTCCGACACCGTTGTCTTCTTCATGAGCGACAACGGCACCGACCCGCGCCTCGCAGGTCCGAGGGCCAAGAACACGCTCTACGAAGGCGGCATCCGCGTACCGCTCTTCGTCATGGGGGAGGGCGTCCCGGGCAACGTGAACGACCCGATCATCGAGGATCGTCCCGTAACTCATGTGGACGTCTTTGAGACGATTTGCGACATCGTGCAGGCGAGTGAGAGCGAGCGCGGCAACGCCGCGGGCGCCTTCCCTCGCCGCGGCATCACCTTCGCCGACGCCATCAACTGGGGCGACCCGCCGGCGCAGGAACGCGAATTTACACTGTGCAGCCTTGGAGAGGCCGACAGCGGAGTCCAGACCTGGAAGGTCGCCCTGGTCTGGGGCGATCAGTGGAAACTCATCTGCTCATCGGGTGGTGCTGGCTTTGCCGACATGACCAGCGATGAGTTCTACGACCTCGCGAACGACCCGGATGAAGAAGTGAATCTCATCGAGTCGAACTTGTCGGTCGAGGAGATGACGGCCTACCTCGCCATGCGCGACAGGATCGTCGATGAGTGGCCGACGGCTGTCTCCCAGGCGCTGCCGGCGGAACCGAAGTACTTCCACGTGGAGCAGCACGCGTACTTCTCCCCGACATCGTGGTACGTGCTCGTGGTGAACGTTGAAAACGACGAAGGAACCATGACCTACATCGACGACGAGTTCTACGACCACTACAACGACCCGGACCACGACTGTGACCTCAATTTCTCGCAATGTCGCAACATGACTCCGTGGGAGGAGGGTCTGCGCAACGCCCTCAGAGCTCAGATGCTGACGGCTTTGGGGAATGGATCGGCGGCGCCCGATGTGCGCGTCGTGGATGTTCCGCTCTTATCGACGTTGGTCATGAACGACAACCAGAACGTGGTCGGCGGTGTGGCGATGACCGTCGGCCACCGGGACGTGGGAGACACTCAGAACGAAGTCGAATTCCGCGCGCGGCTGATCTTCAACTTCGGCGCCGAACTCGCATTCCCGGATGGCTTTGACGAAACCGACCTGATCGACGCGCAGGTGATCGTGTTCTTCAGCCACGACTCGGTCCTGCTCGATCCCGAGAACCCGAGCAGCAGTTACCTTCGACAATGATCGGGATACCGACGTTATCACGCTGCACAAGATGCTGAACACATCGACCGACTTCTGGAACACCAGCAATTACGTGGATACTCCGCTGGGCCAGTTCGAGCCGGCGCCGCAAATCATTGCGATTCCATTTGACGAACTTCCCGAGGCCGCCATCCGCGTGCTCCCCATGCCTTCCGGAACGCCGGTGAGTTTCGGACACAACGCAGACCTGTTGGAGGCCGTCCAGGACTGGCTCCAAACTCCGACGAGTCACTACGGCATCATGCTCAAGGCGGAGAAACTGACCACCGTCGCCAATGGCGATCAGGAGGTGAATTTCATGCGCCAGGCGGTGCTCCGACTGACGTTCAAGCGAAATGTGAACTGACGGCCTTTAGTGCGGCGGAGGAGCATGGCTCCTCCGCCGCCATCGTCAGATTGCGGACTCGGACACCGAGGCACCGGAAGTTCCGAGATGGTGATCGCGCGCCGGATCGCTCCGGCGACGTGGCGCCCGCCGACTACCCGTGCCGTGAAGCACACCGCCTCACATTGATGCCGCGAAGTTGCATGGAATAGCCGTGCGCCGGGCGCATCTCCAATGCAGCCCGCTCCCACCGGAGCGGCAAGACAAATCGGACGGCAAGGTGCAGCCACGCGGGCCGCGTGAAAGCGGCGAGGCCATCGTGCGTCCGATTCGAACGAGAAAGGAGACCGTCATGCTCACCCGCGCCAACACCTCCCTCTTCCACCGCCACCTCGCGCTGGCCGCGCCCATCTTCGGCGCTGCACTCTGGCTGCTGGCGCCGGCGAGCACCGCCCTGGCCGCCGACCCACCCTGCCATCGCGGCGGTTACACCGTGCAGCGCACTTCCGTGCGCATCGTCATCGGCGGCCGCTTCGGCGACCGGCGCGACCGCAGCCGATGCGACAGCCGGTGCGATGACCGCTGCGACGGACGGCACGAAGACTGCGGCCGCGACTGGGACCGCGGGCGCGATTACGGCCGGCATGACGACCTGCTCTATCGCGGCGGCTCTCACTTTGGCGGCGACCGGTACTACGGCCTCGAATCCCAGGCCTGGTGCGAACTCACCAGCGGCCGCTACGTTCGCGCCAAGCGCGATTTCCTCGATCAGATTGAGTGCCATCCCTGCGAGCCGGTGCCGCGCGTCGGCTACGCCATCGCCTGCGGCCGCCTGGAACACTGGCGCGAGGCCGAATCCTCGATGCGCCGGGCCGTGGATCTCGATGTCGAGGCGTTCGACGCCATCTGCGTCGATTCCGAACTCCGCCGCGAAATCCGCTGCCTCCTCGACGAGTACGAATCGCAACTGCGCCACTGCAGCACCGAAGCCGACGTGCACTTCATGATCGCGTCGCTGCAGAGCCTGCTGGGCAACTGGAACGCGGCGCTGTGCTCGATCGAGAACGCCCGGCGCTTCGGCGACTGCTCCTCTTCGGCCCGCAAACTGCAGTGCTTCATCGAAGAGCACCTCAAGTGCGAGCCGCACCGCGAAGGAAGAGAAACAGGCCGCGGACGCCATTGATGGATGAGCCGCGCCAGCGCCTGCCGCGGCGCGGCTGACATCCGAATTCGTATCCGCCGTGCAATCGGGGCGAGCCTCTTCGCCCCGGTTGTCATTTGGATTCCGGCCGCACGCGCAGGTCCTGCAGTGCGTTGATCGTCGAACCCGGCACCGCCGGCAGACCCAGCAGTGACAAAGCCAGGTTGCCCGCATCGCCGTTGCGGATCGGCTGCAGCCGCGCCGCCGCTTCATCCTCGGCGCTGCCCGGCCGATCGGACCCCGGATCGCGGCGCGTCTCGACATTGATCTCGTACAGATCGAAGCGCTGCGCCTGATTGCCCAGCCACACGATGAATGGAATCGTGTAATTCGCCGCCTTTGTTGCGTCGAGGTGGGTCTTGAACGGAGCGCCGCCGCCGTGGTCCGTGGTGAGGATGATCGCCGTGCGGCCCCGATGCGCTTCGTCGGCATCGATCGCATCAACCAGGCGGCCGAGCTGAACATCGATCGCCTGCACCGCCTGCATGTACGGCGATCCGACTGTGCGATCCCACCCGCTGGCGTGTCCGGTCAGATCGGTATCGGCGTAGTGCAGAAACACCAGGCCGCGATCCCAGTCGTGCAGCGCTTCGATCGCCCGGCTGGTGACATCGTCGATGCTCGGACACAGGGCGGCTCTCGTAATGGTGAGATCCTGCTCGTCATCGCCTGAGTTGTAACTCTTGATCCACAGCGAGAACTTGCTCTTGCCGTAGTAGAGTGCCGTGGGCACATCGTGCTCGTGCGCGACGTCGAAGATGCTGACGATCGCGCGGCCCGCGTGCGACTGCAGCGTCGCCAGTGGCGGCGGATCGGTATTGGCCGTCCACAGGTGCCCGTGCGATCCCTTGACCGGCCGGCCGGTGATCATGCAGGTGTGGTTGGGCAGTGTGATGGTGTAGTCTGCGTCGGTGCGCGCGTTGTGCGTGCTCGCGCCGCTCTCGAGCCGCGCGAAATTCGGCAGCACATCGGGGCCATGCTCGGCGACAAGTCCGGGCAGCAATCCATCCACGCTCACGAGAAAGACGAAGTCATACGGCGCTTCCGCATGCGCCGCCTTCGCCTGAGAATCCAATGGACCCTCAGCGGGCGGCGACGGCTCGACCATCGGCGGGTCGACCAGACCGCCGAGAAGAAGCGCCGCGGCGATCAGACAGGAAAGTGCGCGTTGCATGCCAAACCCTCACCTCGCGCGCAACGGGCGGCGTTCACCCGCCCAGTAGCACCGGCGCCACGTCAAAGTACGTGAGCAGGAAGACCAGCGCGATGCCGATGATATTAAGCCACAATCCCGCCTTGCACATCTGCGCGATCGTGATTTCACCGGAGCCGAACACGATCGCGTTGGGCGGCGTGGCCACGGGCATCATAAATGCCAGGCTCACGGAGATCGTCGCCGGCACAATGAGCAGAATCGGCTCAATGCCCAGGCCCAGGGCGATCGCGCTGAGCACCGGCAGGAACGTCGCGATCGTGGCCGTGTTGCTCGTCAGTTCGGTCAGAAAGACCAGCAGCGTGATTACCGCAAGCACGAGCAGCCACTCTGGCACGTTCTGCATCGACTGCACGCCGAGGCCGATGGCTTCGGCCAATCCGGAACTTCGGACCGCTGCGGCGAGACTGAGCCCGCCTCCGAAAAGCAGCAGCGTACCCCAGGGCAATTTCACCGCTTGCTCCCACGTCAGCAGGAACACCCCCCGCTTCCAGTCGACAGGCAGACCGAAGAGCACGAGCGCTGCGCCGATCGCGATCACCGAATCGTTCACGCCCGCCAGCGGCCGCCACGACGACGAGCCGATCTCGATGCGCGCCAGCATCGGCCGCGTCACCCACAGGATCGCGGTGATGAGAAACACGACCAGCACCGCAAGTTCGGCGCGCGACATCGGGCCCTGGATTTCGAGTTCGCGCCGGATCAGTGCCCGTCCGCCGGGGATCTCGCGGATCCTGATGGGATACACCACGCGCGTGAGCACCGCCCAGGCGATGGGGATGAACACGATCACGAACGGCACGCCGACGAGCATCCAACGCGCGAAGGAAATCTCGATGCCGAGCTGCATGAGGTGCTCCACCATGAAGATATTGGGCGGCGTGCCGATGATCGTGCCCACGCCGCCGATCGAGGCGCCATACGCCGTGCCCAGCAGCAGGCACACGGCAAAGTTGAATTGCCCGCCGGCGCCGGTGGGAACCTGTCCGCCTGCCTTCTCGATCTCGCGCCGCACGAGCGTGATGACGCTGGTGGCGATGGGCAGCATCATCACGACCGTGGCGGTGTTGGACACCCACATGCTCAGTGCCGCGCTGGCGATCATGAACCCGGCCACCAGCGCCGCAGGCCGCGTGCCCACGAGCAGAACAATGCTCAGCGCCAGGCGCCGGTGCAGCCCCCAGCGCTCCATGGCCAGCGCCATCATGAACCCGCCCATGAACAGGAAGATCACGTCTTCGGCATACGGGGCCGCCGCCTGGGCTGCGCTGATCTTGCCGCCGGTGAGCAAGGGAAAGAGAGCGATGGGAAGCAAAGCAGTCGCCGCGATCGGCAGCGCCTCGGTGATCCACAGCGTGGCCATGAACACGCCCACGGCGGCGACGATGCGCCCGGCAGGGCCCATTACTACCTCACCACCGGCGCCGCGCACCTCCGCCGGCAGCAGAACCCACACCATCAGCGCCAGGATCGGCGCCAGGCCCAGGCCGATCCACCGCGCCAGATGCGACCGCGCTTCGGTCGGCTCGTCGGCACCCGCCATGACCCGGTCGGGCGCGGTCATCTGCGAATCTCGAAGGAATCGAATCCTCCCGAGGCCGCGGTGCGCTCGATGCGCTCGCTCTGGATGAAGCCGTTCATGTCGGTGCGGATGCGGCCGAGCAGTTCGTCGAGCCGCCGGGGTGTGTCCTCGGCCGTGAGGCGAACGGAGCCATCCTGCTCGTTGCGCACCCAGCCGGGAATCCCCAGCCGCCGCGCGGCCCGGGCGGCGGTCATTCGAAACCCGACCCCCTGCACGCGTCCCTCGAAAATGACCGTCCATCGCTCGGTCTGCGAGCCGCTCATGTCTGACTCCATCGGGAGGGCACGGGGCATTGAAGCACAGCGCCCGATCGAATCCAGCGCGGGATGGTGGATCGGGTCCGTCACCCTGTTTCAAATATTTTTGAAACAACTAGTGGCCGGCGAAGAGGTGGCCGCTATGCTCGAAAGAACCCCCATGAACGCCTCCGCCAAGCCACATCGGGCCGCCGACCACAGCCGCCAGGGCCGCTCGGGCCAGCCGCTGCACGAGGGGCAGAACCGCTTTGTCAGCATCTGGGGTGAGATGGGGTCTTCGTGGGGGATCCCGCGCACCATGGCCGAGGTCCACGCCCTGCTCTACATCGTGGGCCAGCCGCTCAACACCGACCAGATCATGGAGCGACTCTCCATCAGCCGAGGCAGCGCGAGCATGTCGCTCAAGTCCCTCCACGACTGGGGCCTCATCAGCCGCGTGCACAAGCGCGGCGACCGCAAGGAGTACTATCGCGCCGAGCAGGATGTCTGGCAGGTTTTTCGCATTATCACCCGTGAGCGCAAGCGGCGGGAGATCGACCCCGTTCTCATGGCGCTGCACGACTGTCGCGATCTCACCGGCCCACGGCGCCCGCAGGACGCCGGCGATGAACAGGTGGAGTCGCACAATGAGCGTCTCGATCGGATGATTGAATTCATCGAACTCATTGACTCGCTCGCGGACCAGTTCGTCAGCCCGGCGGGCAAGGGTCTCCAACTGGCCGTGGGCCTGCTCGGGAAGGCGGTCTGACGTGATGCGCGCTCCGCAGGTCGTTGAGGCCCCCCGCACCCGGCGTAGTGATGCGCCGGCGACCGACGCCGCTCCCGTACGCCTGGTCCGCGCCACGTGGAGCATCCACGCGCCGGGCGACGGCGGCGACATCCCCACGACTGCCCTCGCGGGCGCCGATGTGGACTGGCACCATCGGCCCGCGCCTCACCTGCAGGCAGAGGGTCGCCCGCCCGTGCTCGTTCTCACCTTCTGGCGCCAGTCGGCGCCGGGCGACGACGATTCGCGCCGCGTGCTGGCCGTGTTCTCGAGCGATCCCTCCGTCGGCGCCGCCGGGCTTCCGGCGCAGGTCGCATCCTTCGATCTCGCCGAGGCGCCTTCGGGAATGAGCCTCGAGGTGCGATGCGGCGGACCGGTCTTTCGGATCGCACAGTGGAAGGCTGCGGGCGAAGTGGTGCCGCTGACTTGGTGCCGAAGCATGGCGCCTAGCCTGCTCGGCCTGGCCGGCGGGCAGTATCGCCTTGTCGAGGCGTCCATCGACGCAGACCCGGCGCTTCGCCTGGCGCGCCGCGCCCGACGCTCGCTCGAAGCGGTGTGAGCCACCACGTATCCACAATTCGTGCGCAATGTACACACGCGCGTCTGCGAAAAAAAATTTGCGCGGCGCAAACACTTGTATTTGCAATGTTCCCGGACGTGTGGACGCGAATTGCTCTCACGAGATGCTTGTGAATCGCTCATGGACGTGGTATTCTGTAGCCGAACCAGGACGGTTCAGAGGATCGGGCCGAGGGTGGTCTCGAACAGTTCTCATTCCTTCTGATTTCTGCCGCCGCACCGCGCCGCGCAGTGTTCCACCCTCCGCCGCTCCTCTGCCATAGTGTTTGCCCGCCGAGGTGCGAACGGACTCCCCCCGCAGGTGATTGACAAGAGTGTGGCATCGGCGCCGAAAGGCTCCGGTGACGGGGTGGACTGGAACCGTTTCGGCTTTAACGCATCGAGACATCTGAACTCGAAGGAAGAGGGAACAGTGGCTGCAACCGCTGCGGCAAACGGTATGGCTGCGCGCCTGTGCGAAGATCTGGCACACCGGCTTGGACCCGCCAAGTTCGGTCTCTGGTTCGAGCGCACCGCGCAGTTGCACGTCGAAAACGACCGCCTGCGGATTACTGTGCCTACCCGTTTCCACGCCGACTGGATCGAACGCCACTTCCGCCAGGATCTCCGTGATTCCACCGCCAGCGCCGCGGGCGTCGATCTGCCCCTCGAACTCGCGGTGGAGCCCAGGGCCTTTCCCGGCCTCGCCGCGGAAATGGCTTCAGCCGCCGCCGGCGCGACGTCCGTTCCGCCGCACCTGCCGCGAAAGCGACGGACGGCGGGGTCGATCAGTTCGCGCTTCGATGCGCGCTTCGGGCTCGATCGCTTCGTCGTTGGCATCAGCAACGAGATGGCCTACCGCGCCGCGTCCGCCATGGCCGACGGCAACGCGACGTTCAACCCGCTGTTCATCCACGGCGGGTGCGGGCTGGGCAAGACGCACCTGCTGCAGGGCATCTGCCGCCGCTGCCGCGAGAGCCGGCCGGACTTCCGCCTGCGCTACGTCACCGGCGAGCAGTTCACCAATGAGTTCATCGCCGCGGTACGGTCCAATGATCTCGACTCCTTCCGCCGCCCGTACCGGGAACTGGACCTGCTGGCGATCGACGATGTTCATTTCCTGTCCAACAAGAAGGCGACCCAGAACGAGTTTCTCGCCACCTTCGACGCCATCGGGCTCGTGGGCTCGCGCGTCGTGCTCGCCAGCGACGAGCACCCGCGGCAGATCCGCCAGTTCCACCAGCGGCTGGTGAGCCGCCTGCTCTCGGGCATGGTTGTCGAGATCCAACTTCCGGACATCGAGACGAGGCGGCAGATCATCGCGCGATGGGCGCGCGAAAAAGGGCTGACGTTCCATCCGGCGGCGGTGGAGGCGCTGGCGGAACGCTGCATCGGGTCCGTGCGCGAGATCGAGGGCACACTGACCCGGCTTGAGGCCCTCGCGATGATCAGCGACGGGCAGCAGGCGGCTCACGGGACGCGCGGCGGCGAAGTCGGCATGGTGCTCGTGAGCCGCCTGTTCGGCGAGCAGGCGGAGGACATGCGGCCCAACGTCCGCGTCGAGACGATCATGTCCGCCGTCGCCCAGCGCCTCGGCGTCGAGCCCAGCCGGCTCGCCGGCGCCAGCCGGCACCGCGACGTCGTGCTGGCGCGTTCGCTTACGGCGTATCTGGCGAGGAAACTCACCACCCGGAGTTTCCCCGAAATCGCTCGCGCCATGGGCCGCTCCAATCACAGCACCATCGTCACCGCCGCCCAGCGCATCGAGCGCCAACTTTCCGCAGACGCCCGCGTAACCCTCCGCGACGCCGAGGCGCCCATGTCGTTGCGATACCTTGTCGATTCCCTGCGCGTCGGCCTCACGCGGCCGCGCTCCGCCGCCTCGCCCTGACGCGGGCGGCCCCAACCGAATCCCCTCCGACCGCGGCGTCGGCCACCCCTTCGGCCGACGCCGCGCGTTCTTCAGGACGGGCACGAGTTCCACTTTCGCACGCGTCAGGCAGCACGCCTGAATAGACTCCAGCAATGCGCCGCTCGTCACTGCTCCGCTTTTTCCTGCTGCTGCTCGCCCTGACCGTCGCCGCATCCGGCGTCCAGGCCGGCGACGATCGATTCGATGATGCCGTCCGCGTCATGCGCCGCGCCACCACCGTTCGATCGACGGGCGAGCACATTCTCTTTCTAAGCAGCCTGCGCCAGCTGAGCGATCCGGATCTGCAGCCGCTGTTCAGTTCGCTCAGCCAGGTGAAGAACTCGACGATCCAGACCAATGCGGTGCTCGGCCTGGCCGAGCTGTCCAAGACCCACCGTATCGACCCGTGGAAACTCAGCCAGATCAAGGACACCCGCTTCCGCGCCATGGCCATCATCCAGGCGCGCAGCGATGATCTCATCGGCCCCGAGGAACTGCGGCAGATCCTCACCTGGGACGATCTCACCGAAGACCTTCGCGTGTACGTCATGATGGTGCTGGTGGGCATGGACGAACCGGTGGAGGTCGAAGCGCTGCGCAAACTGATGAAGGACGGCAAACTGCCCGGAACGCGCGCCTACGCGGCGCTGGCGCTGCGTCACCTCGGCCACCCGGAGGAGACCGACGAGCCGCTCAAGGGCGTCGATGCGCTCCCGCCGCAGGTGCGCGACAGCGCCCTGCGCGAGATCTTCGGCACCATGGAGTACATGAAACTCACCGGCGCCGCCCCCTGGGTCCGCGAGCAGATCAAGAGCGGCCAACTCAGTCCCGGCACCGAAGACGCGGCGCTGCACATCCTGTTAAAACTCGACCCGAAATCCGGCGCCGAGCTGTGGCAGGCGCGCTACGCCGACGCGGCCGGCGCCGGCGCCAAGGTGCGCCTGACGCTGATGCTGCTCGAAGTGGCCGACCGGGTGGATGCAAGCCTGTTCGCGCCGGCTGCGGCGGATGAGAACGCACTGCTCGCCAACCTCGGCCGCGCCGGCCAGATGATCGCCGCGCAGCGGCACGACGCCGCTGTGCTGCTGGACCTCATCGCCCAGCACCATCCGCTCAGTACGGCGTGGGTCCTGGAGCACGCCCGAAGCTTGCCGCCGGAATCCGCCTCACCCCTCCACGCCGCCATGATCGCCGACACGCTCGAAGAAGGCGCGGCGCGCAACGACCGCCTGGAACTGGCCCGTCTCGCCAGCGCCGAACTGATCAAGATCGATCCCGCCGCCCTTCGCACGGCGCTCGACGCCGCCCTCGCCCGCCAGCGCCTGGTCACCATCGAGAGCATCCTCTCGGGCGCGCTGACCGGAGCGAGACCAGAGGCGCTGCAACTCATCGAAGGCGTCGAGCAGTGGAACTCCAACCGCGCCCAGTCGCTGGCGCTGATCATCAAGGCGCGCTATGCCGAAACGCTCACGGATGAAGACCTCGCGCAACTGAGCCTCGTGTTCCGCGGCGGCGGCTCGGTGACCGACGCAGCCGAAGTGCAGGCGGCGTGGCTCTACCTCCGCCGGACCTCGCAGCAGGGTCAGGCGCTCGCGGCTATCCTGAGCGACCTCTCAGACGGCGCCGACCATTGACACACTGAAAGATCGAACGCCATGAGCAACGGCCAGGACATCCCGCTCAGCAGACCTGACATCACCGCGCTGGAGATCGACCACGTCGTGAAGGTGCTCAAGTCCGGCCGGCTGAGCATCGGTCCGGTGCAGGAGCAGTTCGAAGCGCTCGTCGCCGCCCGCGCCGGCGTCGAGCACGCCGTCGCCGTCTCGAGCGGCACGTGCGGCCTGCACCTGGCGCTGTTGGCTCTGGGCATCAAGCCCGGCGACGAAGTCATCACCACGCCGTTCTCATTCGTCGCGTCCTCCAACGCCATTCTCTACGTCGGCGCCAAGCCCGTCTTCGTGGACATCAACCCGCGAACGCTCAATCTCGATCCAGCGCAGGTCGAGGCGGCAATCACGCCGCGCACCAAAGCCGTGCTCGCGGTCGAGGCGTTCGGCAACCCGGCGCACATGCCCGAAATGGCCAGTCTGTGCCACAAGCACGAGATCCCGCTCATCGAAGATTCCTGCGAGGGCTTCGGCGGCTCTCACCGCGGCCGGCCCATCGGCAGTTTCGGTCGCGTGGGCGTATTCGCGTTCTACCCGAACAAGCAGATCACCTGCGGCGAGGGCGGGATGATCGTCACCGACGACGAACGCATCGCCAACCTCTGCCGTTCGATGCGCAACCAGGGTCGACCCATCGATCCAACCGACTCCGCCGAACCATCCTGGCAGAATCCCGGCTCGTGGCTCATGCATGAGCGGCTTGGTTACAACTATCGGCTGAGCGAAATCCACGCCGCGCTGGGCGTGGCGCAGTGCAAGCGGCTCGGAGAGATCCTGGAGAAGCGAAACGCCGTGGCGAGCAAGTACATGTCCCGCCTCATGGGCATGCCCGACGTCATCCTTCCCACCGTCGATCCCGAGACGGCGATGAGCTGGTTCGTCTTCGTGGTGCGGCTCAGCAGCGAGTTCCACGCCGAGAACCGCGACCGGATCCTCGCAGGCATGCGCCGCCACGAAGTCGGCGTGAGCAATTACTTCCCGCCGATTCACCTCCAGCCTTTCTACATGCGGCAGTTCGGCTTCAGCGACGGCGATTTCCCCATCACCGAGTCAGTCGCCCAGCGCACCATCGCCCTGCCTTTCCACACGCGGCTGGGCGAGCGCGAGATCGACCTCGTCTGCCAGACGCTCGAAGTGATGATCCAGCGCGAAAAGTTCACCATCGATCGCGGCTCGTGACCCGTCCCGACGTCCAGCTCGTGTGCTTCGATCTTGGCGGAGTGCTCGTGCGCATCTGCCGCACCTGGGAAGAGGCCTGCGCCCGCATCGGCCTCGAGGTGCGCTCAAACGACGCCTGGGAGCAGACGAGGCCCCAGCGCCGCGAACTCACGGGACTCTACGGCACCGGCCGCATCGATTGCGCCTCGTACGCTCGGCGCATCTCCGAACTCATGGGCGGTCTCTACAGCCCCGAGGAGATCACGCGCGTTCACGACGCCTGGACCATCGAAGACTATCCCGATGTGCAACGCGTCGTCGCCGCACTCAACGAGAGAGGCACGCCGACGGCCTGCCTCTCGAACACGAACCACGGCCACTGGGTGCGCCTCGCGCACGAAGAGAACGGCTGCGCGCGCCCGGGCCATCCGGAGTTCCCCGTGGTCCGGCTCATCCGCCACCGCTACGCGTCGCATCTCATGGGTTTGGCCAAACCCGACGCCGCCATCTACGCCGCCTTTCAACGAGCAGTCGAAGTCGAGCCCGGCCGCATCCTCTTCTTCGATGACCTCGAAGAGAACATCGCGGCAGCGCGGCAGGCCGGGTGGCTGGCGCGGCAGATCGACTATCGAACCGACACCGCACCGCAGATCGAATCCCAGCTGCGCGGATTCGGCCTGATCTGATTTCCCCAGCCCGACCCTACCATTTCAGCGTGTCGGACGAGCCTGATGATCCTGATGGTCCTGACGACGAATCACAACCGCCGGCGCGGCCCCTTCCCAGGGGCCCCGTCCGCCCGAGCTGCCCCGGCTGCGGCTACGACTTGAGCGGCACACTCGAATCGCCCCACCAGCGCTGCCCCGAGTGCGGCCGAGAGTGGACCATCGATGAACTCGCGGTGCAGCACGTTCAGCAGGTCACCGGGCGCAGGCCGCCCAGTCGTTTCTTCCAGGCGGTCTCGCCGGGGCTCACCATCGCGTGCCTGCTGCTCGTCGGGCTCATCTTCGGCCCGCCCGTGACGTGGCTGACCTTTCCCGTCGCCGCGGCGCTGGCGGTGCTGGCCACGGTAGAGTGGAGTCGCGACGTGTATCGGCGCTCGCTCAAGCAGCCGCGCAGCCGAATGGGCCGGGTCATGCACGTCACCATTCTGACGGTCCTGTTCGTGGCGGGCAACGCCGTCGTCATCGCGCTGCTCGGCGTGCTCATGCTGCTGGCGGTCTCATCATGCAGCCTGCTCGGCTCGCGCTGACACGCATGCCCCCGAAACACGCCCCAATCGGCTGCCGCGGCCTGTCCCCCCTCGGCGGCGGCGACTACCGTTGTGCCCAGCCGCCTGCGGCTGATCCGGAGGATGCCCGTGTCCGCTGTCGTGAATGATTTTGAGAAAGCCATGGAGGCCATTGCGTCGCTGGCGTGCGCCGAGCGCTGGGACAACGTCGGCCTGCTCGTGGGCAGCCGGGCCGCGGCGGTCACGCGCGCGCTGCTGACGATCGATCTCACCTCCAAGGTGCTCGACGAAGCCATCAGCGAAGGCGTCGATCTGATCTGCACCTACCACCCGGTCATGTTCAAACCGATCCAGCGGCTTACGGACCTGGACGCCAAGAGCGAGATTCTGCTCCGAGCCATCCGGGCCGGCATCGCCATCTACTCGCCGCACACCGCTCTGGACTCCGCCGCGGGCGGATTGACGGACTGGCTGGCCGACGCCGTGGGCCAGGGGTATCGCCGGCCGCTGGTCGTCGCGGAGTCGCTGCCCGCTTCCCAGGAACTCAAAGTCGTCACCTTCGCGCCCGTGGACGCCATCGACCGCCTGCGCGATGTGATGTCCAGCGCCGGGGCCGGTCGCATCGGGGCGTACGACCACTGCTCGTTCAGCGCTGCCGGCACCGGCACGTTTCGCGGCGACGCCACCACCAGCCCCGCGGTCGGCGCCAAGGAGCGCTTCGAGCGCGTCGAGGAGCAGCGCCTGGAGATGGTCTGCCCCGCGTCGGCTCTGCACGTGCTCATCTCCACCCTGCGTCAGTTCCACCCTTACGAAGAGCCTGCGGTCGATGTCTATCCGCTCCGCGCCAAGCCGCTGTTCAACGTCGGCGGCGGGCGCAAGGTGGTACTCGACCAACCGACGACGGTCGCCGAGATCGCCGAGCGCATCAAGGCGCATCTCAAGATCGCCGCGGTGAAATCGACCGATCCGACGCAGGTCGTGCGCCAGGTGGGCGTCGTGCCCGGCTCGGGAGGCGACTTCGTCGAGACCGCCATGAGCCAGGAGTGCGAACTGTTCATCACCGGCGAACTCACCTACCACACCGCGCTGAGCGCCTGGACGCGCGGCTGCGCCGTCATGCTCACCGGCCACGCCAACAGCGAGCGCGGCTTCCTGCCGATCCTCGCCAAACGCCTCAGCGAGCGGCTCGAGGGCGTCGAGATCGTCCTCAGCAGCGCCGATCGCACGTTCTTCGAGATCATCTGATCGGCGCTTGCACGACGTGCGAAGATATCTCCCGCAGAGAACGCCGAAAGCGCTGAGAGATCCGGAAAACGGGCTTTGAGCCAGGTTTCATTCCTGTTCTCTCCGCCGTCTCAGCGATCGCTGCGGCAAAAACAGTTCAACGCCCGCTTGCGCACGCATCACTTCTTCGGCTTGAAGAGGTCGTCGATGACGTTGTCGATCAGGTTGCCGCCGATGTTTTTGAAGAACTCGTCGGCGACGCGCTTGGCGCCTTTGGGATCGGGCTTGATCTCCGGCTTGTCGATCGGGCCGCGCACCACGAGGTAGAACGGCACGTTGAGCGGAATGTCCGTCAGGAACGCCGGGGCGATCTTCGTCATGTCCGCGAACACGCTCTTCCAGCCGATGAGCGGCACCGACGCGAGCAGGTCGAGTTTGCGGTTGACCAGGTCTACCTTGCCGCTGGTCGTAATCTCGAACGCCTGCGACTGCATGATGAACTGGTCATACTGCAGCACGCCTTTGCTGATGCGCCCCGTGATGGGCGGGATGGTCGTTTCGACGCGGTCAGGCTCGCTCTGGTCGGTCTTGGGTTTCAACTGTCCGAGAAACTCGCCGAGAATCCCCTTGGTGGGCACGTACAGCTGCCCGAGATCGAGCGTGAACTGCCCGTCGAGTTTGGACACATCGCCATCGAGCGGCAGCACGAGCCGCGGCGCATTGAATGCGATCGGCCCGGCCTTCTTGCGCACGTCGTAGAGCAGCGGGTTGACGTTGGTCAGCAGCGTCGAAGACATCTCCGGCGTCACTTCGAGCGACGCCGACACCGGGTTGGCCGCCTCGATGACCAGCGTGTTGTCGCGGAGATCGGCTTTTGGAATCGCCAGCGTCCCATTTGGCGTGGTGAACGATGCGGCCAGCGTGCCGCCGCCGGCGTGCGCATCGGCAAGATCGAGGTGCAGATCCATCGCCGGGCCCAGCGCCGCCACGAGTTTGCCATCCATGCGCGCCAGGGCATCGATGATGGCGACAGGCGCGCCTTTCATTTCGCCGCGCAGGCCGTAGCGCCGATCTTCCGCCGCCGAAGAAGCGGCACGCACTGAACTGGTCAACTCGATGCCGCCGGCGGGCGCGGTGCCCATCTGCGAGGCGCTGCGCAGCTGCGCGATGATGCCCTCGGCCAGGTTCGTGCCGCCGATGGTCAGCAGCGTATCCGTCAACGACAGGTCCGTCGTGCCCTGCCGCAGCGCCAGGCGCGGCACGCGCACGTCGGCGTCGATGGCCAACTGGCTGGGGTCGTACGCGCCGCCGCTCAGCGCCGCCAGCGGCAGTGAGACGCTGCGGACCGTCGCGCTGAAGTCAGAATCCTCCAGCGCCGTCCACGTCGCCGGCGATTCGCCGCCGCCGTCCGCCCATTCATTGAGCAGCGACGTCAGTCGCGCGCGGTCGAGGTGCGCCGTCACGGTGCCGGGCGTGTTGACGATCAGCCGATCTTCCGTGATGCGCCCGGCGATGCTCGCCGAAGCCTGATCGAACTTCGCCGACACGCGCAGGTCGTCGGTCAACTCACCCTGTTCGTTGAGAACCGAGCCCAGTTCGAGGTTTCCGCGCCGGCCCAGCCACGACGTGAGCAGACCGGTGTCGAGCGCCAGCGTGCGTTCGAGCCCCGTGACGTTGATGTCGCTGACCGTGACGCGGCCGCGCGATCGCGTCCAGTCACCGCCGATGGTGTAGCGCAGATCGGAGGAGATCCCCGCGATCGGATTCTGGCCGTCGCTGACCTGGCCGCTCAATGCGTACCGGCCCACGCCGTCGAGCCCTGCGGCCCAGTCGGCATTGAGCTTCGCATCGACGGCCGTGATCGTGCCGGGCACCTTGGCGATGCCGGTGAGGACCGCGCGCGGCGAAGTGGCATCGAGTTTGAGCGGCCACGCGTTGAACTCAGCCCCGGCGGGCGCGGGACTGGGGGTGCTCAGCGTGAAGGTCAGATCGGCCGGCTCGGCCAGCGCCGCCGCAGGCTCGGGACCGAGAAGCGCCGCCACCAGCGCCGGCGTGGCGCGCTGCGTGCCGCGCAGCTCAAACAGTGGCTGCTCATTCTGCACCGCGTAGGTCAACTGCACGTTCGTGCGCTCGCCGCGCACCGATGCGTTCGCCGACAAGCCCGCCGCGTGCGCGAGCCCGTTGAGCGACACGCGCACCGGTCCGCCGAGCGTCTCGGTCACCACGTCCTGCTGCTCGCCCGCCCAGGCGTTGACGACCTCGAGCGGCACGGCCACGTCAGCGGTCTCAAATGCGACCGTCCGCGCCGCGGCGTCGAGCGCGTTGGTCACTTCGCTCTTGCCGTGGAGATTCAGCGCTGAGCCGTTCTGCTTGAGCGAAGCCTGGATGTCAGCAGCAATCGATTCACTCATGGATTCAGTGCGGAAGTCGATCGCAAGATGGTCGATGTCGTACTGCTTGGGTGGCGCCGCCGCCGCGCCCTCTGCAGCCGGCGGCGTGTAGATGCCGCGCGCGCCATCGAGCACCACCGAACCGCGCAGCGCGGCGGCTTTCCACGAGTCCGGACTCGACTCGGTGGGCAGCGAGAACTCAAGCGAATCGAGTCGAACCTGCGCCCGGCCGCCTTCGAGCAACTGAATCTCCGGCGCCGACTCGGCCAGCAGCGCCGCCAGGCGATCGCGCAGAGCCGGACTCACGGTGAGAACCGCCTCGGCCGGCCGACTCTCGAGCAGTTCGACGTGCCCGTCGATGAGCCGCAGATCCGCCTTGGCGCTGCCCTGCGCTGACGCCGCAGTGAAGTTCAACCACGTGGCGCTCGCGTCGCTGGGCGGCGAACCAGCGGCGACCTCCACGCGCAGCAGCATCGGGCCGGCCGCATCGACAATCCAACCATCGGCCCCGGCGAGCGAATCGATGAGCGACGTCGGCACGCTCTGCGTGCGCAGCAGCCCGCCGAGACCGAGCGTCTCGCCCGACCAGCGGCCGTCTTTCGTAAACGCGCGAAGCAGCGTCACCTGCCCCTGAATTGGCGCTGCGACCTGCTGGCCCGGCTCGGCCAGGTGCGAAACCACCTCAGCACCCGACATGAACGTGATTTCGCTCGTCGGGTCGTTGCTCGTGATGTGCACTGCAAGATTGCGAATGTCCGCAGCCGTCACATCCTCGCGCCCTGTATCAAACGACGCGGCGTCGATCGCGAGCGTCGCATCGATCTTCGCCGTCGAAAGATCCAGCGGTGCCTCGCCCGCGGGCAGTTGCACGCTCAGCGTCTGGATGTGCAGGTTCGCCGTGGCCTGCTGCGAAAGCGTCAGGCCCGAAAGCGCGTCGATGCCGACGAGCGCTTCGAGCGTCTTCTGTTCAGCGCTCAGGCGGGCGCTTCCGGTGGTGACGTTGAGCCGGCGCTGGGCATCGACCGTGGCGGCCAGTTCGGCCTGGGCGCGCGGGGCTTGGAACTTGAGCGTCGCCTCACCGCCGTTCATGCCGCCACTGGCGACGATGCTCACATTGGCTGACTCGCCCAGCGCAGCGCTGAGCCGGCCGCGCTCGCCGATCATCTGCTCGATGATGGGCACGGGGAGGTTCTCGCCCTTGAGATCGACGTTGATGCGCGCCTGGTCCACCTGCACCGAGCCGTCCGCCGCGGCGAAGTCGCTCATTGACGCATCGATCTGGAACGAACCCTCCGATGACCCCACCTCCGTCGCACCGCCGAGGTTGATGGTGACCGGCGAGCGGCCGTCAATGGCGAAGCGGCCGTGCACATCGCGCACCGCCATCGCCGGCTGCGCCGAACCCGGCAACGGCACGTACTTCACGTTCACCTGGTCGAGTTCGATCGCGGCCTTCACGCCCTCGGGGATGATGATGTCGCTGAGATCTTCAGCCTTGCCGGTCGGCGCCGGCTTGGAGTCGCGCCCCGGCTTGGGCCCGGGCGCCGAATCGCGCTTCGCCGGCGATTCGTAGACCGTCACATCACCCGAAAGCGCCACGGTGCCGAAATCGCGCGAGCCGCGCGCCCAGGACCAGAGCGAACCCTTGAACGACGCCGAGACGTCGGCGATCTCGCGCCCCTGCGCATCGCGCACCTGCAGGCCGCGGATGGACTGACTGCCGCTCCACGTCAGGTCGAGGCCGTCGATCGAAATCTGCGCCGCCGGTGAAGAGATCTTTGAGGCAATGAATGATCGACCCGCGCCAGTCCCCAGCAGCCACGGCAACTGCCACAGCGCGGCAAGAATGAGCACGACGATTGCCGCAAAAGCAATCGCCAGCCATTTCTTCCATCGCCGCGGCTTTCGCGGCCCCTGCGTGTCTGCGCTGCCGGCCATCATCAGTCACCCGTGCCTTAAGATCGGCTAATCCTAGCCCTCAGGGCGGCGATGTGAGAATCACTGCGGCGCGCGGCGTCGATCGCGTTTGCCTGAACAGACAGGCATCGCTCGGCGAATACTGCTCCCTCACAGGCGCGGCTCGTCTCGGCCTTCGGCCTCGTCACGTGCGATAGACTGCCTAACACATTACGGCGCCGTGCAGCGCATCACGACCTCGTCGATCTTCACGAGTTCGCCCCGGCCGAGTGAGCCGTCGCGCCGGACCATCTCCACGCAGCCCTGCGCCAGCGCCTTGTCGCCGATCGTCAGCCGCGTCGGGATGCCGATGAGGTCCGCATCCTTGAACTTCGGCCCCGGGCGCTCGTCGCGGTCATCCACGAGCACATCGAGCCCCGCCTCGGTCAGGTCGCGTTCGAGGCGGTCGGTCACCTCGCGCGCTTCGCCCTCGTACTTGATCGGCGTGATGATGACATCAAACGGCGCGATCGACGCCGGCCAGCGGATGCCGTTCTCATCGTTGTTCATCTCGATGGCGGATGCGACGATGCGCCCGATGCCGATGCCGTAGCACCCCATGATGACCGATCGCTTCTGCTGCTTTTCATCCGACACGGCAAAGCCCATCGCATCCGAATACTTCGTGCCGAGTTTGAACACGTGACCGACTTCGATGCCCTTGCTGGCGCGGAGCACCCCGCCGTCGTTGAGCGGCGAAGGATCGCCTTCCATCGCGTTGCGGATGTCGGCGACGTGCACCTTGATCCCTTTGTCGAGTACCTCGCGCTTCCAGTTGAAGTGCTTGACGTGGTGGTCCATCTCGTCCGCGCCAGTCGCCCAGAAGCCTCCTTGTGCGGCATCCGGATCGGCAATCACCCAGCATTCGGTGCGGCCCGCCGCGCCAGCCGGCGAGACGTAACCGATGGCAAAGTCCGCCGCGCGCGCTTCGCCTTCGCTCCCTTCCGTCTGGAGCGTGAGCGATCGATCGATCTGCTCGCGCAACGCATCGCGCACCTTGCCTTCGTTCACGTCGTGATGGCCGCACACGACCGCCAGCACCCAGCCGCGCCGCTCGCCCGCCGACCACGGCCAGACGATCGTCTTGAGCATGCGCTGCGGCTTGACCTTGAGGAAATCCGACACGCCTTCGATGCCGGGCAGATTCGGCGTGTGCACCTTCGTCAGTTCGCCCGTCGGCGCCGCGCTCAGGTCGTGCGGGCGCTGCCCGATGCCGCATTTCTCTACGTTTGCGGCGTAGTTGCCCTTGTCGCTCTTGAGGATCGTGTCTTCGCCCACCGGCGAGTTGCACATGAACTCGTGACTCGCGCTGCCGCCGATCGGACCGCTCTCGGCTTCGACGATCGAGTAATCCAGCCCGCAGCGATCGAAGATGTTGCAGTACGCCTGGTACATCTTGTCGTACGTCTCGTTGAGCCCGCCCGGCCCCTCCAGCTCGACGTGGAACGAGTAGGCGTCCTTCATGAGGAACTCGCGGCAGCGCAGCACGCCGAAGCGCGGCCGAAACTCGTCGCGATACTTCGTCTGAATCTGGTAGAGGTTGAGCGGCAACTGGCGGTACGACGTCACGTACGCCATCATGAGTTCGGTGATGACTTCTTCGTGCGTCGGCCCCAGCGCGCTGGCCCGGCCGTGGCGATCGGTCAATTTGAAGAGGTTGTCGCCGTAGTCGATGTCGCGCTTGGTGTCGGCGTAAAACTCCATGGGAATCAGGGCCGGCATGAGCAGTTCGCTCGCCCCGGCGGCATTCATCTCTTCGCGCACGATGTTCATCACGCGCTGTAGCACCCGCATGCCCAGCGGCAGGTAGTCGTAGAGCCCGGCGCCGACCTGGCGGATCAGCCCGGCCCGGAGCATCAACTGGTGCGACGGGACGACGGCATCCGCCGGCACCTGCCGCGACGTCGGAATGAGCGTTTGCGACCATTTCATAGGCCACGATGGTAGGCGTTGGCTGTCGCAGGCGGACGCTGCCGGGACATGGCGGGACGCGCGGGCAATCTACCATTGCACCTGCCGCACGGAGCGGTTCGAGGAGAAAAGCAATGCTTGCCGCATGGGGTTGGATCGGTCTGGGGCTGCTGCTCACCTTTGGCGGAGCCGAGGCGTTCGTCCGCGCCGCCGCGTCGATCGCCGCCCGGCTGGGCGTCCCGGCGCTGGTCATCGGCCTGACGGTCGTCGCGTGGGGCACGAGCGCGCCCGAACTGGTCGTCTCGACCTTTGCCTCCCTCAACGGCCAGGGCGGCATCGCGCTGGGCAACGTCGTCGGCTCGAACATCTTTAACATCGCCGCCATCGTCGGCCTCGCCGCGGTCGTCTATCCCATGCGCGTGCACGTGCAACTCATCCGCCTCGACATCCCGCTGATGATCGGCCTGTCAGTCCTTCTCGCGGCGCTGCTGCTTGACGCCGAAATCTCGCGCATCGATGCGGCCGTGTTCGTCACCGGGATGATCGCCTACACCGCCTTTTCCTTCCGCGCCGCGGCGAAGCAACCACCGGCGGAGATCGAAGCCGAATTCGCGCAAGGCAACCCGCCCGTTCACCGCCACGTGCTGCTCGATCTCGCCCTGTTCGTCGGCGGCCTGGTGGCGCTCGTGCTCGGCTCGCGGGCGCTGGTCACTGGGGCCGTCGAGATCGCCCGCGCTATGCACATCAGCGAAACCATCATCGGCCTGACCATCGTCGCGGCCGGCACGAGCCTGCCCGAACTGGCCACCTCCACCGTCGCCGCCGTGCGCAAGCAGCCCGACATCGCCATCGGCAACATCGTCGGCTCGAACATCTTCAACATCCTGGGAATCCTCGGCATCGCCGGGCTCATCGCGCCGATGCAGGCGCCCGATCTCTCGCGACTCGACCTGGGCGCGATGCTTGTGTTCGCCATCGCGCTGCTGCCGCTCGCGTGGACGGGCCTGGCGATCAAGCGCGCCGAAGGCGCCCTGCTGCTGCTGGGTTACGTTATCTACCTCTGGCTCATGTGGCCCAGCCCCGCGAGCGCGTGAGATTCAGACGATCCCACGACGAGGCGCGGAGATCGCGGAGAGATCCAGTATGGCCGCGAAAAGGCAGAGAAGACTCAAGAGCGAAATCGCAGATAGGACATTCAATTCCCTCTTGCGTCTCTTGTGCTTCTTTGCGGCCGAGGAATCTCTGCGCTCTCCGCGCCTCTGCGTGAGAAGTCGAGCGGATAAACGTACCTGTCCCGTTTGTCAGTTCGTGCCGGCGAGGCGGCGGACCGTCATGTCGAACGTCCGGCCGTTGGGCCCGAGCATGGCGCGGTGGATGGCGTACACCACCGCCGCGTATGCCGCCGTCGCGATCGCCGAGCCCACCACCAGCGCAATGCGGGCGCTGGACATGTCGTCGGCGATCGCATCGGTCATGCCCACTTCGGGATAGACGATGCTCAAAATGGCCGATGCCGGCGAGAGTGATGAGAACACCGGCCCGATCACGCTCACGCCCTTGCCCGCCTGGTAGGTGCACAGGCTGAGCATGCCCACGACCGCCACGATCACGCCGACGGCCGCGATCACCGAGCCGATTGTGCCGCGGCTCTTGAGACTCCAACTCAACCCCACCATCACGCAGAACGCGATGAACGGCACGAGCGTGAAGGGCAGCAGCAGCGCGCCCTCGGGCAGGATGAACGGCACCGAGCGCGTCATGGTGTTGGCCGTCACGCTCATCGTCACGCCCCCGGCCGCGCCGATGCCGCCGACGAGCACGTAGAGCGCAAAGATGAGCAGCGTCGCGATGGGCACGGCCATCATCGGGACCATGAAACTCACGATGCCGCGCAACTTGCCGCTCACGTAGTACGCCGGCGTGATGGGCGTGGTGAGCAGAATGTCCAGCGTGCCGTCTTCGCGCTCGCGGCTGATGGCCGTGGCCGACACGTTGATGGCCGTGAGCGTGATGATCGCCACCTCGGTTGAAATGATCGTCAGCGCCGCCTGGCGCAGGGAGATGAGGCTCATCTGCCCGAAGTGGTAGAGGCAGATGGCGCCGATGGCGATGATGAGACCGAGTCCGATGAAGCCGTAGCGGGCGATGATGGCGCCCATCGTATTGCGCTTGCCCGACGCTTCGCGCCAGGCGATGGGGTTCTGCCAGACATCGCGCGTGCCGGCGATGCGGGCCCGGCGGGCGCCGAAGCGCTGGAGGCGCTTGAAGATCGACGAGCCGCCCTGCCGCGCGCCGATGACGCGGAGGAAAATCGTGGACCACCCGATGAGCGCCAGGCTCAGCAGGCCGCACAGCCAGCAGTACGTCGCCACCGGCGAGCCGAACCACGCGCGGTAGAGCCAGCCGCGCCCGATCAGGTCCGCCGCGGCATAGGGGTGATAGTTCTCGCTGTCGAGCAGCACGCGCTGCGCAAGGAACGGGTTGAGCGGCGTCACCCACGTCGTCTCGCCTGCAGAGCCGCGGAACGAGAAGTCCAGCGACCACGTGACGGCGATGTAGATCACCACGGTGATGTAGAAGAGGAAGACGGCGCGCCGGCCCGCCTGCCGGCTCACGCTCATGGCGATGGCGATCGCGCCCACGAGGATCGCCGCCGCAGCGCCGATGGCGTAGGAGAGAAAGATCGACCGCCCCGGCACACCGCCGAAGTATTGCGTCACCGCGAACAGCGGCAGGCTGCTCACGAGCATCGCCAGGATGAAGAACAGCCGGCCGAAGAGATTGCCCAGAACGATCTGCAGCGAGTTGAGCGGCGTGGTAAGGAGAATGTCCCACGTGCGCGGGTTGGCTTCCTGCGCGATCGCCCCGGCCATGAACACCGGCGCCAGCAGGCAGATCATGCCCAGTTGCAGATACGCCACGAACTGAAAAGCCGTCGCCCCCGCCGACGCCATCTCGCGCAGGTCTACACCCTGCTGGCCCAGCAGCGCCGCCAGCAGCGTGATGGTGATCGCCGCAAGGTAGCCCGAGCGAATGAGCAGGTGCCGCGTGCGCTTGGAGCCGTTGGATACCAGGCGCACGGCGATGGGGTTGGTGATGATGAGGCGCAGTAACCAGTTGAGCACGGCCGGCATGGCGGTCAAGTGTAGCCGCGCTGCCGTGCCGCCCGCCTCTCACTCCGGTCATGCAAAAAGGCCCGGACGTGATGTCCGGGCCCAGGGACGACCAGGTTTGCTCCAGAGGTTACGGGATCTGCGCAACGTTGCTCGTGTTGCACGAACCCGCTTCGACGAGTTGCAGGAAGCGGCGGCACGCTGCGGTGCCCGCGGTGCCGTTCACCGATCCGCTGCCGCTGCCGGTGCCGATGGTGCGCACGAGTTGCACGCCGTTCTGCACTCCCAGTTGAGTGCCGGCGCACGGCCCGCCGGGAATGATCGTCGTGCCCTGGTTCTGACCGAAGACGATGCCCTGCTGCTCGCTAGGCGTCGCGCCGTTCCAGTTGACTGTGATCGTGCCGGGGCACTGGCCGCTGATCGACAGCAGATAGCCGCCGAGCAGTTCAGGAATGAGATAGCCGCGCCAAGTCGTGTTCAGGCCGTCGGCGACCCAGACCATGTTGTTGCCCCAGCCGAAGCTGAAGTGCGAGTCGAAGTTCGTCCCCGCGCCATTGAGGACGGTGTTGCCCACGCGCGTTCCGGCGGCGTCCCACGCGGACAGATTGCCGTTCGAGTAGGTGAGGTAGTATCCGCCGGCGCAGATGACGCCGCGGTTGTTCGGATAGGATCCCTCGCTGAACATCGAGCCGTAGCCGCTCAGCGCCACGGTCCCCATGGAGCTGCCTGAAAGGCTCCATCGCGAGATCGTGCCGTTGCTGTGCGCGATGTACTCGCTTCCGGTGCTGTCAAAGACGACGTTGGACTGCGCGTCGGGAATGCCGCCCGACAGCGTCAGGTGCGTTGTGAACACACCCGGGCTCGTCTGGCGAACGATGTCATTGCTGGCAAAGCCGCGGCCGTACACCTGCGCGCCGTTGCCGCCGACGGAGAAAACGGCGCGGAAGTCAATGCCCGGCTGATACGAGGCGACGTAGTTGCCGCCGCTGTCGAAGTCGGCCAGGCGGTTGCCGCCCGAACTGCCGCCAGCGCACGTCCAGTAGTGACTGCCGTCAAACGTGATGCCCATCGGGTGCTGCTCGAGTTGAGCCGGGCTGCCGTCGAACGACGTCGTCTGGTTGTAGGAGGGCTGGAAAATGCCCTGTCCAAAGGCGCTTGACCCGGCCAGGATCGCCACCGGGACCACCAAATGCACGCGTTTCATCTCGATTCTTCCTCTCTCCGGTCTCACCGGAATGCCACAGTGCGCGCCGGGGCCACGTGCTCCGGCAGAGATCGCAGTCTACCACATTCTGCTCGCGAACACAAGACCTCTCCACCGGAAACGACCACCCGTCATCAGATCACCCCGCCGGGAACACTTCCGCCAGGCGCGCCAGCCGGGCGCTCGCACCGGCGACCTCCGCCCGCACCGCATCCGCATCCATCGCGGCCGCCGGAAAGCGGTTCTGCCGCCGGTAGTACTCCAACGGATCGGCCCCATTGGGCTTGATGGTGATCCGATACTTCCACCCGTCGAGCACCTCGTACACCGGAAACAGCCCGCTGCCCACCGCCAGGCGCACCAGTTCGATCGACTCAGCAGGCTCGGATTTCCAGCCCGTCGGACAGGGCGAGTGAATGAGCAGGAAGCGGAAGCCTTCCAGGTGCAGCGCTGTGTCGAGTTTGCGCGCGAAATCTTCGGGGTGCGCAATCGAGAGCGTCGCCGCGTAGGGGATGCGGTGCGCCGCCATGATCGCCATGATGTCCTTCTTGCGCTCCTGTTTGCCGACGGGCGTCGTCGTCGTCCGCGCGCCGGGCGGTGTGGCCGAACTGCGCTGCCCGCCCGTGTTGCCGTAGATCTCATTGTCGTAGCAGATGTAGATGATGTGCTCGTTGCGCTCGGCGGCGGCGCTCAACGCCGCCATGCCGATGTCGTAGGTTCCGCCGTCGCCCGCCCAGCAGATGACCTGATGCGGCTCATCGTTGAGGTCGCGCACCGCCGCCACGCCCGATGCGAACGCCGGGCTCGCGGCGAACGTCGATGCGAGCACCGGCACGCTGTAGCCCGTCGTCGGATAGCCGCCCGCCGTGACGATGCCGCAGCACGCGGGGATGACAAGCTGACACTTCTGTCCGGCGCTCTTGAGCGCTCGATCGAGCATGATCAGCCCGACGCTCATGCCGCAGCCGCCGCAGTTCGTGTTGCCGGGGCGCACGAGGCACTCGTCGCAGCAGGTGATCGGGTCCTGCGTCTCCAGGGTGACGTTCATCGGTCGATCCCTTTCCAGACCGGCTTGCCGGCGCTGCGCCGGTCGAGCAGGTCGTCGATGACTTCCTCGAGCATCGCGGGCGTCACGTCGCCGCCGCACACTCCGGTGAGATAGTCCTGCATCAGCACCCCGTCGCGCCGGCCCTGCATCGCCGCTCGCAGGTCGTGCCACCACACCCCGCCCACGCCCGCGGCATAGTCGCGGTCGAGCACGCCGATCTTCGTCGCCCTGGGCATGGCGTCGAGCAGCGCTTCACCGGGCAGCGGCCGGAACATCTTCATCTTGACCATGCCGATCTTCTCGCCGCGCGCCCGCCGGTTGCGCACCACTTCGCGGGCCGTCGAAGCGATCGTGCCTGAGGCGATGAGCACCGCCTCGGCATCCTCAGTTTCGAAAGCGCTGATCGCGCCGCCGGGATCGCGGCCGAAGATCTTTTCAAACGCGGCGCGATGCTCTTCATACGCCGCCGCGACGCGCTCCATCGCTTCGTCAATCTCGAGCCTCTGCGAGAGCGTCTCGCGCGGCCAGGTGAGCCCGCCCACCGTCGTCGGCCGCTCGAAGCGCAGCTGGTGCGGCAGATTCAGCGGCGGTAGGAACCGATCCACCAGGTCCTGCTCGGGCAGGTCCGTCTCCATCTGGGTGTGCGAGAGAATGAACGCGTCCATGATGACCATCACCGGCAGCAGGATGCGCGAGTCTTCCGCCAACCGGAACGCCAGCACCGTCGAGTCGAGCACCTCCTGGTTGGTCTCACAGTACAACTGGATCATGGGAAAGTCGCGCAGGTAGAGCGTGTCGCCCTGGTCGGCCCAGATGTTCCACGGCGGGCCAAGCGTGCGATTGACCGCCGCGAGGACGATCGGCAGGCGGTAGTAGCCGGCGACCATGATGTTCTCGGTCATGTACGCCAACCCGTTGGATGAACTCGCCGTGAACGCGCGGGCACCGGCCATCGCCGCACCGATCGACACGCCCATCGCGCTGTGCTCGCTTTCGACGGCGATGACGCGCCCTTTCGTGAACGGGAACCGCGCGACGAATTCGACGATCTCCGTCTGCGGCGTGATCGGATAGATGCCGCATGCCGCTCCGCGCCCCACCCGGTTCGCCTCCGCCGCGACGCTCAGCGCGTAGCCGGCCGCGTGATTGCCCGTCACCACTTCGATGGCCATGGCGGCCTTCCTTTCACGTCGCTGCGGCCACTACAGGCGCGACATCACCACCACGCCGCGCGGACATTCGGCAGCGCACACACCGCACCCCTTGCAGTAGTCGTAGTCGAAACTGAACTCGTGACCCACGCGCTTGAGCACGCCCTCGGGGCAGTACGTCACGCAGCGATCGCATTCGTTGCACACGCCGCAACTCAGGCACCGCTCGGCTTCACTCGGATCAGCCGCGGTCGCGCGCACCTCGCCGAAATCGAGCCGGCGCTCCTCCGCCGGCCGCGACATGCCGTGATGCGCCGGCTGCGACTCGAAGAGATGCAGCCTCAGCCCCTTGGCGTGGATCACTTCCTGCGCCTCGGGCGTAAGGCCCGGCTGCTCCTGCCCGGTGAAGACGTAATGAATGGCCACCGCCGCCCGCCGCCCGCTGCCGATCGCCGCCGCGACGGTGCCGTCGCCGCTGGCGAGATCGCCGATGGCATACACCGGCGTTTCGAGCAGGCCCATCACATCCTCGCCATCATGCACCACCGTGCCTTCGGGAAAGATCGAAAGCTCAGGCGACTGCCCCAGCGCCAGCAGGACGCGATCGCACTCGATTGCGAAGTCCGAACCCGTCACTTCGACTGGACGACGGCGCCCCGATTCATCCGGCTCGCCCGGCCTCATCCGGCGGCAGATGAGTCTCTTGCGCCGGCCGCCGCGCATTGGCTCGATGCGCACCGGCAGTGTGAGATAGTCGCAGAGGACGCCTTCTTCGAGCGCCTCGTCGATCTCTTCGTCGATCGCCGGCATCTCCTGGCGCGTGCGGCGATAGACGATGCGCGCGCCCGCAGCGCCGAGGCGCAGAGCGGAGCGCGCGGCGTCGAACGCCGTGTTGCCGCCGCCGACGATCACCACCGTCTCCCCATCGACGCGGATCTGGTTTCGCACGGCGCGATCGAGAAAGTCGATGCCCTGCATCACCGTTTCCCCGTCGCCGCCCGCGCCGAGATCCAGGCTGCGCAGTTCCTGCAGACCCGTCGCCACGAGGACCGCATCGAATTCGAGCGTGAGCCGGTAGAGATCACGCCGCTCGATGCGGCTGTTGAGCCGAACGTCCACGCCCAGTCCGATGATGCGATCGATCTCGCGATCGAGTACATCGCGCGGCAGGCGGTACGGCGGAATGCCCGTGCGCAGCAGCCCGCCAAGTTCATCGCCCGCCTCGATGAGCGTCACGCCATAGCCAAGCAGCGCGAGGTGATACGCCGCAGTGAGCCCCGCCGGACCCGACCCGATGATGCCGACGCGCTGGGCCAGTCGCGGTTGCGCCTGCAGCCGCGCCTGGCCGTGATCGCCCGCGTAGCGCTCGAGATCGCGCACGTTCACGCCCTCATCCAGCGCGTGGCGATTGCACGACTCCATGCACGGCGCCGGGCAGACGCGCCCGCACACCGAAGGGAACGGCGTCGTGCGCAGCAGCGTCTCCAGCGCCAGATCCGTCTGTCGGCGCGCCAGGGCCTGCAGAAAGCCCTGCACGTCGTTGCCCGCCGGGCACACGTGGTTGCACGGCGGCGTCCACTGCCGCCGGTGCGGCTGCTGGGTCGCCCACTGCCCGGTGCGAATCGCCGGCCGCTGGGCGCCGCCTCCATCAACGATGCCCTGCACGCGCGCTGTCGGCGTCGCAGGATGCGTCGCCTGCGCGCCCTGCCGATCGATGTCCTCCACGAACACCACGCGCTCATGTGCCTGCTCGGCGGCAGTGAAGTTGCTGCCGCGAAAGCCCAGATGCTCGAGCGCTTCGTGCACGCTCTCGAGTTCAAACTCAAAAACCCGCGCCGCCGCGCCCGCCAGCGCCGTGTTGACGATCGGCACGCTGCGCGTTCCAAGTTCGTTTTCGCGCGCAATGGCCGTTGCGTCCACCGTCGCCACGCGATAGCCCGGAAAGCGCTCGGCGAACTCGTAGGGCAGGCGCGGGTCGTTGATGAGAATCCAGCCGTTGGGCTTGAGGCCGCTCGTGATCGCCGGCCCGACGAGCGTGGCGTCGAGCACGATGACGTGATCGGGCTCATAGATGAGGTTGCGATTGGTAATCGGCTGCCGGTCGTAGCGGCAAAAGGCCTGCAGCGGCGCGCCCGAGCGCTCGGCGGCATACAAGCCAAACGCCTGCACCGAATAGCCGTGCAGAAAGCGGCAGGTGGCGATGATCTTGGCCAGCGTGACGCCGCCCTGACCTCCGCGGCCATGAATCCGGATCTCGATCATCGGCAACCTCCCGGGCTGCATGTCAGCGACATGACCCCAGGATCACAGCGGCCGATGAGCCTTTCCCCAATGACGCGGCCCGCCGATCCGGGCGATCAGTCCCTGATCCATGTGATTATCGAGGATTGGGCGCGCCGGACATACGGGGCGAGATTCCCGAAAGCGCACCGCCGCCTCCGGGCAGCCGACCGCGGGAGCCTCGCAGGTTGGAGCGGGCAAGAGGCGCGAGAACCGCACCTCCAAAGGCCGGAGCGGGATTCGAACCCGCGAATAACGGATTTGCAATCCGTCCCCTTGGACCGCTTGGGTATCCGGCCGGTCGATCCCAAGGGTAGACGACGAGCCCGGAAATGACAACGCGGCCCCCGTGCCGCATCCTCAGCACGCGCGCTCCAGAACAAACGCACAGTCCCGCTCGCCTTCCAGCCGCCCCGTCGCCAACTCAATCGCCGCATCTGATTCGTCAATCGCGATCCACGTTCGCCCGGAGCGCTGCGCCGCCACTGCCGTCGTTCCGCTGCCGCAGCACGGGTCCATCACGGTGCCGCCCTTTGGGCACAGCGACTCGATGAGCACCTCCAGCAGCCGCAGCGGCTTTTGCGTCGGATAGCCGCAGCGCTGCGCATCCGTCGCCGCCAGCGCCGGAATGTCGAGCACCGATTCGAGCGGTTTGCCGCCCTTGAAGTCGTAGCGCTTGCCGTAACTCATCATGTACCGGCCGCGCTCATCCTCATGGCAATACTTGCGGCTCTGCGCTGGCGTCACTTCGCCGCGCTGCCTTCTGAAGTAGTACCCGCTCGATCTGCCGTACACGGCAATACAGTCGTGCTTGCGCAAAAAGTGGCGCGAGGCTGTCGCGTTGCCCAAGCCGTACTTCCAGATGAGTTCGTTGATGAACCGCTCGGCGCCGAAGTGCTCGTCGAGCAGGCAGCGCGCGTGGGCCGAGGCGCGATAATCGACATGCACCGCCATCGAGCCCGTCTCGCGCAGCACCGGCCGGCACAGGGCCACGAGATCATCAAGGAAATTGAGATACTGCGTTTCGTCCCACCGGTCGCCGTAGGCCGTCTGCCGCCCACCGCCGCCATCCCGGCCGGCGCGGAGGAAGTGATCGCGATCGGTTCTGAACGGCGGATCGACGTAGATGAAATCCACCGACGCGCCGGGCACGCTCGCCAGCGCAGCGCGAAAGTCGCCGTGCACGAGCCGGTTGCCCCCCGCCTGCCCGATCGTCCGCACGAGTTCGACGCGCCCCGCTCGCGTCTGCGGCCGCCTTCGCCGCCCGGCCTCGTCAAACTTGCCGGGCCAGACGAGTTGCACCCCCGCCGGCGCATCGGAGGGCGCAGCGACCTCCACGGCTCCCAGAGCCGGTTCCGACGCATCCTGGGCCGTTCGAGGGCGCGGCATGGGCCAATCATAAGCGATCCCGCCGTCTTGACGGCACGGCGTGACGCGCCGATACTTGCCTTCCCGCCGCGGCCGGCTTCCAATCGCATCGGATGGCGATTGGGGGTCCCGCCCCGCGACGAGCGGGCTTGTAGCTCAGTTGGTCAGAGCGCACCGCTGATAACGGTGAGGTCGGAGGTTCGAATCCTCCCAGGCCCATTCAAAGGCCCGGCTGCCACCGCACCCGGTCCCATAGCCCAAGCCGACCCGCCGCCGAGAGACTCGGCGGCGTTTGGTTTTTTCTCAAGTTTCGTCAAGACGCCGCACCCCGTTTCGGGTACGCTGGAAGAGATCGCCAATGCTGCGAGTTACGCTCCATGACCAGAAGCGTGATTCGCGTTTGTGCCGGGACCGCATCGCGATCCATGAGAGGGAATCCAGATTGGAGAGACAATGGCCGCATCGCACTCGTGCAAGGCAACTGGCTTCGTCGGCCTGTCACCGCTAGCTCTCAGTCTTGGCGCGACCGGCGTTTCGGTTGGTTCGGCCAGTGGCCAGATCCAGTTGGAGCGGTGGCTTGACTTCCAGAGTGAGCGTGTCATTCGGGAATACGTGACTGCGGACCTCAATGGCGATGAGTTGAACGATGTCGCGCTGCTAGACGGCAATCTGTGGGTCTATTTCAACAACGGAGACGGAACATTCGAACAGGTCGATCTGGGCATCGATGTCTGGCTCGGCCATGGCCTGAACGCGGAAGATCTCGATCGCATCGGAACCATCGATCTGGTCTGGGCAAACAACTCCCCGAGCCTCTTCGTCTACTACAACGACGGCACTGGCCGGAATGGTGAACTCAGGGAGTTTCCCATCGATGGCCATGGACTGAACAACCTCGTCGTCGCCGACCTGGAGGGAGATGGCTACGCGGATGTGGTCGGCAGCGCGGAAGAAGGCTGGCACGTTGGTACTGCAACCATATATGTCATTGCAAACCGATTCGGTGAGTTCGAAGAGACCCAGGCGATATCCGCCGGTGTAAGCGACTTGCTCGCGTGCCGGGCCGGAGACTTTGATGGTGATGGCGATGCAGACGTTGCGGCGCTCACTGCCGATTGGTACGACTACTTCGGCTACCTGAAGCTGGACTTTGCTCAGATCAGCGTGCTGACGAATACCGGGGCTGGCGAATTGGAGTTGTCTCATAGCATTCGGTTGCCCTACGGCCAAGGTCGCGACGAAGCTCCAATGGGGTTGGCGACGGGAGACATGGATGGAGATAGCGACCTCGATCTGGTCATTAGCACCTACTACGACGATCCTGAAGTTCGCATACTGGAGAACCTCGGGAATGCAGGGAGCTTTATCGTCCACCCCGCGATTCCCATCGGCAGTTGGCCGCCGAGTCACTCGTGGGTGTCAGTCCGCGACCTTGATGGAGATGGTCGGCTGGACATTGTCTTCTCCAGCGCGCCAAACGAAACGTACTGGACGCTCCAGAACGACGGTGCCCTTACCTTTACAGCCACCGAGTATCCGCTGAATCGCCCAGCAGCGGGATTGCCTCACCTCGCCGATCTGACGCGCGACGGACGATACGATTTGCTCGTTGGAGAATACTTCGGCATTGAGTTTGTGCGAAACATCTCGCCGCTCAGCGGTCCGTACCTTGAGCACGGCCCGCTGCATCGCGGGCAGTTGGTTGACTTGGTTGTCACGGAAGCCGAACCCGGCGAGAAGGTGTACTTCCTCTGCTCTCTGCAGGGAACAGGAAACTCACTTGGCATCGAGGAACTCGGCGGACTCACTCTGGACCTCCAATCCCCGATCCGGACGGTCACCAGTGTCCGCGCCGATGAAAATGGCACGGCACGAACGCGGGTGAGGGTCCCTTCCTCTGCTCTTCTCAGATCAATCGGGCTGCAAGCCGTCATTCGAAGGGGACCGGAAGGACAAGAGTCGGTTAAGACTCCGTTCGATGAAGCGCGAATTCGTGAGTGATTGCCCTGGCTGAGCGGATTGCCCCGTCTCCGAATTGTCCGCCATGCTAATGTTGTCGCCAGTGGTCTCCGAGGCTTTAGGAATCGAAAGCACGGATGGGCATTCCCAACCCGAATGAGCCAGCGCCGGCCGTGCTTCGCCGGGACGTCGGGGTGTTCGGCGCGACGATGATGGGCATGGGCTCGATCGTCGGCACCGGCGTGTTCGTCAGCATCGGCATCGCCGCGGGCCTCGCCGGGCCCGCCGTCATCCTCGCCATCGTCATCGCGGCCGCGCTGGCCGTGTGCAACGCGCTGAGCAGCGCCCAGCTCGCGGCGCGCTACCCCGTCAGCGGCGGCACGTACGAATACGGCTACCGCCTGCTCAACGGGCCCGCGGGCTTCACCGCCGGCTGGATGTTTCTCTGCGCCAAGAGCGCCTCGGCCGCCACGGCGGCGCTCGGCTTTGCCGGCTACCTGCTGCACAGTCTCGACGTTCCCGCCGACGGCCGCCTCGTTCCCGTCGCCGTCGGCTGCGTGGCGATTCTCACGGCCGTTGTCCTCGCCGGCGTGCGCCGGGCCAGCGGGTTCAACATTGTCATCGTCTCCATCACCCTGGCGTCGCTCACGGCGTTCATCCTCGCGGGGCTGCCCACGGTTGCGCAGCGCGGCGGCGCCAACCTGACGCCGTTCTTTGATAGCGCCGGCGGCAGCGCCTGGGATTCGCTGCGGGCGCTGCTGCACGCCTGCGCGCTCATGTTCGTCGCCTACACCGGCTACGGCCGCATCGCCACGCTGGGTGAAGAGGTCCGCTCGCCGCGGCAGACGATCCCGCGCGCGATCATCATCACGCTCATTCTCTCGGCGTCGCTCTATGTGGCGGTGTCTGTCGTCGCCGTGGGCGCGCTGGGTTCGGCGCGCCTGAGCGAGGCGACGCAGTCGCAGGCGGCGCCGCTGGAGATCGCCGCCGAGCATCTCGCGTGGCCGCAGGTGCGCTGGATCGTCGCCGTGGGAGCGATGACGGCGATGCTCGGCGTGCTGCTCAATCTCATTCTCGGCCTGTCGCGCGTGCTGCTGGCCATGGGCAGGCGGCGCGACATGCCCGCAGCGGTCGCGAAGATCAGCGCCCGCCACAGCACGCCCTTCGTCGCCGTCATCCTCGTCGGCATCATGATCGCGGGCCTGGCGTGCATCGGCAGCGTGAAGACGACGTGGTCGTTCAGCGCCTTCACCGTGCTCATCTACTACGCCATCACGAATCTCGCAGCGCTGCGCCTGCCGGCCGAGCAGCGCCTCTACTCGCGCCTCTTCTCGTGGGGCGGATTGATCGGCTGCATCTTCCTCGCGTTGTGGGTGGAGTCGCAGATCTGGCTCGCCGGACTGGGCCTCATCGCCGCGGGCCTGGTCTGGCACACCGTCGCCCGCACACTCGCGCGGCGGCGGGGGTGATCATCACCCGCTCGGCGCGGCTCAGCCGGGATGCTGACGCCTGGACGTCTCAACCTTTTCGAGCGCATCGACGACCAAGCTGGCATAGCGGCTCAGCGGACACTGCCGCGTCGCGCGCGGCGCACAGAAGTCGCCCGCGGTATGGTGGCTTTGGCACGACTGGCAGATGAGTTCGCGCATGGCGTCTTCATACGGCGCCAGCGACTCAGAGTGAATGCGATGGACGATCAGCCGGAGGCGCGGCAGGTTCAAAAAGATCGTGCATCCCGGCTCGCAGGGACGCGGCTCATCGAAGGGCCAGTCGCCCCCGGCCGGCTCGCGCTGGCTGCATTGGGGGCAAACTTCGGCGCGCAGGCCGCGCTTCATGACTTCGAGTGTGGGCAGATGTTGCATGGCAGACCCCCCGGGCGCACCGGCCCGCAGGAAATTGGATCAGAAGCCGCCTCGACCACGGCCGGAGCGCGTCAGACGCGAATGCTCCAGCCACGACCACATCGCAAAGCCGCCGATGAGAATGAAACTCACTGCATAAGCGAGAATGGCATACTGCGTTGCGTTCACGCCTGACCTCCTGCCGGCACGAGGCGCGGCTCATCGAGTTCTTCCGCTGGTTCGCTCGCCGCCCGCTGCAGCCGGTTGATCCGCATCGACGTGACGATCAGCCCCGCGGCCAGCATCGTCATGGGGACGAACCAGGCCAGCAGCGTCAGGCGCATTTCCGGCGCCATCGAGATCGTCTTGGGATGGATGTCGGGCAGCAGTTTGGTGGACAGCCACACGAGCGGCACATCCATGAATGCAATCACGCCGTACACCGCGCAGATGAGCGCCCGCCGCTGGCTCGACTCGATCGACGGCCGAATCATGAGATAGACGACGTAGAGCAGCCAGAGAATCAAGCTGAAGGTGAGGCGCGGCGTCCACTGCCACCACGCACCCCAGGCGCTGCGGCCCCAGATCATGCCGGTGAGCAGCACGATGCTCGCCAGCAGCACGGCCACCTTGGCGGCGGCAAAGCCGAGATCATCCCACCACGAGCGGCGCTGCAGCAGGTACATCACGCTGCAGATGAATACCACGAAGCAGGCGACAAAGGTATTGATCGCCGCCGGCAGGTGGATGTAGAAGACCTTCTGAACGTCGCCCATCGTCTCTTCGCGCGGCGTCCACCAGACCATCATGCCCGTCACCGCGGCCAGCAGGCAGAAGGTGACGATCCCATAGACCGGACCGACGATTCTCACACGTGCGGATTTCATCGCAGCACTCCTCTTCACGCTTCGAGCACGACATCGAACACGAGCCACGAAGCAGCCAGAAACATCAGATCGAACGCAATCAGCAGCGCCAGGCCGCTGCCCGCCAGCGACGTGCCGTGCTCGAACAGGTTCGCCAGCACGCGCGTCGAGATGAGAACGACCGGCAGGGTGATGGGGAACACCAGCATCGCCAGCAGCCCGCCCGCCAGTCGCGTGCTGCTGGTCAGGGCGGCAAAGAGCGTGCCGACCGCGGCGTAGCCGATCATGCTCACAGCCATGACCAGCGCAAAGCCGCCCGGCGCCACCGAAAGATCAAACTGGAAGAACATGATGCCCACCGGCGTGACGACCAGCGCCAGCGCGAACATGAGCACAAGATTGGCCAGCAGCTTCGCCGCGTAGATCGAGCCGCGATCGATCGGCGCCAGCAGCAGGCCGGCCAGGGCGTCGTCGTGGCGCTCGACGGCCATGGTCTTTTCGAAGATGAGCACGCCGCCGAACAGGTACGCCACCCAGAGAATCGCCGTGGCCGTCAATCCGCCCGAGCCGCCGCCCGAGCCCAGCCCGAGCGCAAGCACGACGACGATGAGCACCGCGAGCACGACGACCAGGCCGATCGTCTGCCGGCCGCGCGCTTCGATGCGCAGGTCCTTGAGCGTCAGCATCGTGATGTGGCGGATCGCGCGTGTCATCGCTGCTCGATCTCCCGCAGCACCTGCTCAACTGTCAGTTCGCTCGCGGCGGCGTCCAGCGCCAGCCGCCCTTTGCGCAGCACCAGCACGCGCTCGGCCAGCCGCAGGCTCTGCCGCACATCGTGGTTGGCCAGGAGCACGGCCATGCCCTGCTCGTTGAGCTGGGCCATGAGACGCTCGACGGTGTCCACTGACGGCGCATCGAGCCCGGCGAACGGTTCATCGGCGAGCAGCAGGCGCGGTTCGTGAAGAAGCGCCCGGGCGATGGAAACCCGTTGGACCATGCCTCGACTGAACGTCTTGACAGGGTCGTGCGCCCGATCCACAAGGCCCACGAAATCGAGCAGGTCCATCGCGCGGACGCCTGGTTCGGAAAGATCATGCAAACGGCCGAAGAAGACGAGATTCTCCAGGGCCGAAAGGTCTCGATAGAGCATCGACTGGTGGCCGATGAGCCCGATGCCGGCCCGGATGAGCGCGCCCTGGCGGCGCGAGTTGCGACCGAAGATCTCGAGTTCGCCGCGCGTCGGCGTCGTGAGCGTGGAGAGCAGGCGCAGCAGCGTCGTCTTGCCGGCGCCGTTGGCGCCCAGCAGCGCCGCGTAGCAGCCGGCGGGCACGTCAAACGTCAGGTCGCGCAGGATCGGACGGTCATCGAGCACCTTGTGCACGCCCACGGCATGCACGGCCGGCAGCATCGCCGCGCTCTCGCTCTGCGCGAGGCGGAGCACGCGGCGGGAGTCGGACTGCCCGGTGCGCGCCTCAATCGCCCCGGCTTGAGTGAACCGGGGGATGTCCGCATGCTGGATGGTGAGTCGAGCCGTCATGGCGGTGGTGTTTCAGTTCGTCGCCTGCGCCTGGCGCGGCGCCTTGAGGAAGATTGCCGCGACGCCCGCGAGCAGCACGATGCCGCCGCCGATCGCCGCGAACAGTTTGATTTGCGAGTTCCTCTGGCTCACTGATGCGAGATCAGCCGAAGCCGGCAGTTGGCCGATCGAGAGCCCGACGAGTTGCCCCGGCTCCATGGCCTCCGCCTGGAACATGCGCACGTTCACCTGCCCCATGGGCTCGGAGCCGGCGTCGGTCATTCCTTTCAGCTCGACTTCGCTGCCGTCATCGACGAAGAACGCGACCATGTTGTCGGTCGGCGCCGGCGCGGAGACGAGCACTTCCGATGCATCCTGGGCGTTGGGCACGAGATACATGAACGTAAACTGACTGCGACCGGGCATCATGGGCATCTGCACGCTCAGCAGCCCATCGGGATCGAGCCGCGTGCAGCACCAGCCGTGGAATCCGCCCACGAGTTGCACCTGCGAGGCTGTCTTGGGCAGGCGGAACTGGGCCGCGTCGCGCTTGGGCTCGGGCGAATCATCCACCGGCGTGCCGAGCCACGTGCTCTGGCCGGGGTTGTTGGTGATGACCGTCTCATGGACGAGGATGCCCTCGGCGCTGCGCTCGATCTGGACGTGCCGCATGGCGACGTGCCAGCCCGGCCGCTCTTCAGTCGTGTCGTAGACGGTGACTTCGACGGTGGTCTCGGGCGACGTTGGCGAGATCGCCGTGCCCGTGTTCTGGTAATGCACACCGCTGAATCCCACCTGCACGACCGGCGTGACTTCCATCGCGACCGGGAGATTCTCGAACACCACCACGCCGTGTTCATCGAGTTCGGCCTGCTCGGAGTGGACGACCTGTCCGCGATGCACCAGCAGGATCTCAACCGGCGCCACGCCGACTTCGCTCCCATACGGCGTACCCTGAACGGCTCGCACGGCGACGCGGCCGATTGCGGCCTGCGCCATACGCTCGCGCAGCGCCGCTTCGTCGAGCGGCGTCGGCTGCACGGCGCCGGCGGGATCGGCCGCCGGGGGAGCGCCCGCGTCGGGATTGGCGCCCGGCGCGATCTGCCCCAGGGTTGCGGCGGCGAAGCAACTCGTGATTATCGCGGAGACAAGCAGAAGACGTTTCATGGATCAACCTTCCAGCAGTATGGTCACAGAGGGGTCACGAAGGGCACGAGACAGATGCAGCCGGTCCGGTGCGCAGATCGCCTGTGGAGGAAGCAGCCCTGGTGAGCGCGGCCGCAGGCGCCGGCGCCATCGCCGGACGCTGCCGCCGTCGTGGTCCGCCACCGGAAGAAGTGCTGTCCTCGCAGTCGTCTGGTCGCATCGACGAACCTTTGTTGGCTGAAGTGGTCATGCCCTTCGTGCGCCCCTCCTGTGTGAGTTTACCGTTCGAGGCGGCGATCGCCGCCTTGCTGATTCTTGGCAGAATGCAGATGATCGTTCCGAAGACCAGGATCGCCGAGCCGATCCAGATCCACATGGTGAGCGGGTTGATGATCGCCTTGATCGCCGTCACCTTGCCGCCCGACTCCCAGCCGGCGAGGATGAGGTAGAGGTCCTCGCGCCAGTTCGAGCGGATCGCCACCTGGGCCGACGGCTCATCGGGCCGCTTGTCGTAGAAGCGCCGCTCGGGCGACACATCGACGACCTTGCCGCCCGGCAGAGTCGCGTCGATCGACGCAACCACGGCCGTGTAATTGCCGCGCGGCACTTCCTTGAGACCATTGAAGGTGAGGGTGTAACGCCCGGCATTGAACGTCTCGCCCGGTGCGATCTGGTGCGTGCTCTCCTGAGGGAACAGGCTCGAGCCCGCGAAGCCGATCACCAGCAGCGCCATGCCGAGGTGCACCACAAAGCCGCCCCAGCGCCGGTGGTTGGCGTCGAGCAGTCTCCAGGCAACCGGCAGCGCGCCCGCGCCGCTGTGGGCCCGCTCGGCGCGAACCGAGTGCGCGAAGTGCACGAGCACCGCGATGATCGTCACTGCCGTAAACAGCGTCACCAGAAGCGCCCAGGCATTGTGCACACCCAGCACGGCTGCGGCGGCCGTCAGGACCGCGCCGGCGATGCCCGGGCCGATCAGGCTGCGGCCGAGCCGCTTGCCTGCCTGGTGCCCGTAGACGAGCGCCGGCGCCGTGGCCATCAGGCCGATGAGGACGAGGCCGATGGGCGCCACCGTGTGGTTGTAGAACTTCGGACCCACGGTCATTTCATTCGCGAACGTGCGGCTGATGACCGGCCACATCGTGCCCACCAGGGTGATGAGCATCATGATCACGAGCAGCACGTTGGCGATGAGCACCACGCCCTCGCGCTCGAGCATGCTCGACAGCCGACGCTGCGGCGCAAGGGTATTCCACCGCCAGGCAAACACGCCAAGGCTCGCCACAACCAGAGAGATGATGAAGTAGAGGAAGAACGTGCCGACCAGTGACTTCTCGAATCCATGCACCGACGAGACCACACCGCTTCGCGTGATGTAGGTGCCGAAGATGCACAGGATGAACGTCGTGGCGACCAGGGCTACGTTCCAGCGCTTGAACACGCCCCGGTGATCCTGCATGATGACCGAGTGCAGCAGCGCCGTGCCCGTGAGCCACGGCAGCAGCGAGGCGTTTTCAACCGGATCCCAGCCCCAGTAGCCGCCCCAGCCCAGTTCGATATACGCCCACCACGCGCCGATCATGATGCCCGCGCCCAGCGTGATCCATGAGAAGAGCACCCAGCGGCGGATGTCGGCCAGCCAGCGCGCGTCGGTGCGGCGCTCGGCCATGGCGCCGACCATCGCGGCAAAGGGCACCGCGAACCCGGCGTAGCCCAGGAACAGCGTCGGCGGGTGAATGATCATCGCCAGGTCCTGCAGTTGCGGATTCAGGCCCTTGCCGTCGGCAGGTGCGAGTCCCGCCACCACTTCAAATGGATTGGCCGCAAACAGCAGCAGCGCGCCAAAGAAGCCGCAGATCGCGCCAAGCACGCCGATCGTCACCGCTTCGCCGGTGCCGCGATTGGCCCGTCGGCTCATGACAGCGATCGTGCTCATCCAGGCGATCATGCCGCCCCAGAGCAGCAGGCTGCCTTCCTGGCCGGCCCAGAACGCCGCGAATTTGAAGCCCATGGGCAGAGCCCGCTCGGTGTAGGACGCCACGTAAGCGAGTCGGAAGTCGCTCTGCAGCAGCGCGACGAGCAGCAGCGCGCCGGCGGCGGTGAGGCATGCGGCGAAGGCGCCCACGCCCCAGCGGGCCGCGCTCAGCGCCCGCGATGACCCCAGTCGCACTGCGGCGAGGCTGGCGATAATGACCGCCATGCAGGCGAGCGTCGCCACGGCGAGAATGGATGTGCCGATCGTCGGGATCATTGGTCGCTGTCTCCGTAAGCGTCGTCGCCTTGCTCGGTCATCTCTTTGCTGTGCGGCGAGGACGGGTCGTACTTACTGGCGCACTTGGTCAGCAGCATGTCAGACTGGAATACGCCGTTCTCATCGAGCGCGCCTTCGACCACGACCTCGTGGCCGGGCTTGAACATGTCCGGCACCGCGCCCTTGTATTCGACGCGCAGGCTCTGCCCATTGCTCACCAGGTCGAACTTCGCGTACAGCAGGCCGGGGTTGCAGTCCACGTTCTCCAGGCCCACGCTGCCCGTCAGGCGCACGCGGCGTGAGTGAAACTCGGTCTGCTCGATGAACGCATCGGCATTCATCGAATAGACCCAGCCGGTTCGAACGCCGGCCTGCACGAGGTAGGCCACCGCGCCGCCGATGACCAGCAGAGCGATGACGACTTTGGTTCGGATGCTTGCCATGTCGGTTCTCCGGGATCGCGTCCCGCTTGCCCTGTAACAACAGCGGTGCCACGGCCACAAGCGCCCGGCAAAACTCCGCCGCCGCCCGCTTCCGGACGCGGCCGCCGGCCCCAAACCGACCCGAAAAACAGGGTCTGTTGCCCGAATATCCGCTGTCGGACGGCTGCATTGGCGTGCGAGCGCGAGCGCGATGAATCGAGGAAAGGCGCGGCGGCGGCGCCCGGCGGGCCAAGGCGGTCTCCCGCGACGCTCGCGGATTCTCAGCGCTGGGAACAGCCGCGCAACTGCTTTCTTGGCGGTGGGACCATCCATCTTGCCTCACCCCTGTGCTGGCGGCGCAGGGGCCCACAAGGGCTGGTTTATCGGCTTTGGGCCCGATTACAGTCGGGGAAGCCGCCCCGCACGCCGTGGCACGGTTCTTGTTCCATTACCGGTGGCTCGCACAAAGTAACGGATGCGGGCGGGCGGCTTTGAACCGGCGGCCGAGAATGAACAGGGCCGCACTGACAAAAAGGAGATGTACAATGAAACGGCGCCATTTGATCAACCTCACAAGCCTGGCCGTACTCGCGTGCGGCGCAGCGGGAGCCAACGCCCAGATCGTGGGTAGCGCTCACGACTTCAGCAATGCGGGCTGGGCCGACAACCAGATTTGCAAACCCTGCCATACCCCCCACAACGCCATGACCGTTGACATCAACGGCTACGGCACCGATCGGCTCTGGAACCACGCGCTGCCGGCACAGAGCCAGGTCTACAACACCAATGAAGGCGATCTCACTCGTGACGACGCTCTCGACGCCAAGAGCATCCTTTGCATGGGCTGCCATGACGGCACCGTCGCGCTCGACTCCTTCGGCGGAGTGAACGGCGGCACCTACATCTTCGGCAGCGCGCTCATCGGCACCAACTTGACCAATGACCACCCGGTCGGCGGCGCCGCGGTCTGGAATCCCACCTATGAAGGCAGCCGGTACAATCCGCGCCTGAACTGGGAAAACCAGACATTCGGGGACGACCGCATGGGCCGCCTCCAGGACATGCTCGTCGACGGCAACGTTGAGTCGGTCATCAGCTGCGTCACCTGCCACGAGCCTCACCGCCGGGGCGGCAATGACTTCCTGATGCGCATCGACAACACCGGCAGCCAGATGTGCCTGGCCTGCCACATCAAGTAAGATCGGTTCCGACGATCTGGTTCTTGATCACTTCACCTTCCCCCTCCCGGGCGTTGATCGGCGCGGCCCGAGAGGGGGAACGGCTTGACGGACTCGATGATGGAATTGGAGCCGCCCGCCCGCACCCGTCCTCGTCCAATCGAGCCTCCCCGAAAACGCGCCGCTTCGAGACACGAAAAGGCATGGCCATGACCTCTCGCATGCACATCCCCTCTCCTCGCCGCATCGGCTCAGCCGCACTGCACGTGCTTGAAACCTGCATGAAGACCGCAGGGGTGCCGTGGTCGAAGCGACGCTTTGGGAGCGCCGGCCACGTGGTCGCGCGGACCGCTCACGAATCGCTTTGCACATCGAGCGCGCTCGCCCTCGCTCTGCTGGCTCCGCTGCACGGCTGCTCGTCGAGTCCAAAGATGGCCGAGACGCCGACCACCGTCGCCTCGCAGTACGCCTTTTGGCCGCCCTATCCCGATGAGCCGCGCCTTCAGTACCTCGTCTCGTTCCAGCACAGCGGCCAGGTTGCGCAGCGCAAGTCCAGCGCGCTCGAGGACATCATCTACGGCAAAGAGTCCAACGTGGACGCCGCGGTGAACAAGCCCTACGGCGTGGAGATGTGGAACGGCCGCATCTACACCTGCGATATTCGAGGCGGCGCCGTCATGGTTTTCGATCTGCGCAAGAAGCAGACGCGCATCATGGGAACCACGGGCCGGGAGATCCTCGTCCGCCCCACCGACATCGCCATCTCCGACGACGGCACGAAGTACGTCGCCGACCTCGGCCGCAATCTCGTCTTCGTCTTCGACGCCGACGAGCGCTTCGTCCGGACCATCGGCATGAAGGACCTGCAGCCGGCGGGCCTGGCCGTCTTCGGCGATCGCCTCTTTGTCAGCAACTTTGTCGGCCAGTGCGTCGAGATCTTCGACCGCCGCACCGGCGATCACCTCGGCTCGTTCGGCGAGCCCGGAGACGACGACGGCCAGTTCGTCCGCCCGCTGGGCATCGAGGTCGATGCCGAGGGCAACGTCTACGTCACCGACGTCATCCGATGCCGCCTGCAGAAGTTCAGCCCCGAAGGCGAGTTCCTTCTGGGCTTTGGCGTCATCACCAACAACATCGGCTCGTTCGTGCGGCCCAAGCACATCGCCGTGGACAAAGAGGGCATGATCTACGTCGTAGACGCTTCGTTCCAGAATGTGCAGCTCTTCAACCCCGAGGGCTACATCCTGACTTTCTTCGGCGCGGCCGGGTCGCACCCGGGCGCGATGTTCCTCCCCGCCGGAATCACGATTCACTACGGCGACATGGATCTCTTCAAGCCCTACATCCATCCCGACTTCGAAGCGCAGTACCTCGTGCTCGTCACCAATCAGTTCGGCGACGACAAGGTCTCTGTCTACGCTTTCGGGCAACTCAGACCGGGCGTGACTGTTGAGGCAATCCGGGCCAGTCAGGCCGATATCAACCTGGGAGTCGAGGATGCCGACAAGGCCGAAGGCGACAAACCCGAAGTCACTCCTGACGAGCTGCCTCCAGATCTGAAACCGTGAGGGAAGCGTGATCGATGGCGAATCGATCGACCGGTCATGGATACCGCGCAGCCGGCTGGACCCTCGCGCTGGCCGTCCTCGCCCTGTGGAGTTGCGGCACGCCCGAGGAGCGCTACCGCACGCTGAGCATCTTCTTTGACGATGTCCCGCTGCCCGAGTCAATGCGCCCGACCGCGCTCGAGGCCGACGGCAGCCGCGTCGCCATCTCCGTGGTCACTCACGCCCCGTTTGCCAACGAGCAGTGCAGCGACTGCCACGGTGAAGTCGGCAAGTTCACCATGTCGCTCGAAGGCTACTCCGGCGTGACCTCCAACGTCTGCCTCAAGTGCCACGAGGGCAAGCCCACCGAGCATCCGATCATGCACGGCCCCGTCGCGGCCGGCGAGTGTCTCGCGTGTCATGAAGCCCACGAATCGCGCTACGCGCATCTGCTCAAGCGCGCCAGCCCGACGCTGTGCCTCGAGTGCCACATCGGAGCGGAGGTCCAGGCCAGCGGCGCGCCCGAGCACGCCGATCTCACCGTGGATTGCCTCACCTGCCACTCGGGCCACGGCAGCGCATTGCCCTACTTCCTGCATGCGCCGATCGCGCCCGAGGCGCCCCCGGAGGATCAGCCGGCCGAGCAAGAAGCGCCCGCCGCCGCCGCGGATGAACCCGAGGCCGGCTCATGAAGTCGCGCGGCGTCCAGCATCGCGCCGGCGCCGCGGCCACCGCCGCAGCGGCCGCCTTTGGCGTCGCCGCCGCCGCACTCGCGCAAGACCCCGCCCCGCCCGAGGAAGGCGGACCCATCGTCGTCGGCGAACGCAACGAGCAGTTAGAGTCCTTCGTCATTCAGCGCTTCCGCACGGCGCTCGAGTTCCTGTACCGTTACCGAACCGATGAGCGCAAGCGCCCCGGCGAGCCGACCACCCGCGAGACCGAAGAGGTCATCCGCCCGAGCGTTCAGTTCTCGGCCGACGCCTACATCGTCCATCCCAACTTCATTCAACTCTCGTTCATCGGCGGCCTGCAACTCGACCACACGACCCTCGACAGCCCCGCTCTCAATCTCAGCGAAGACACGACCACTCTCGACACCAACTACGACTTTCGCGCTTTCATCCTCGGCCAGTCGTCGATGCCCGTCACGCTCTACTCCCGCCGCACGCAAACGAACATCGACCGCCTCTTCGGGCCTTCGCTCGACTCCACGCTGACCGAGCACGGCGGCATCGTGCAGTTCGTCAACGACCGCGCCCCGACCACGATCCAGTTCTTCCATCGCGATCAGGAGCAGACCGATGCAGGCGGACAGACCGATCTCGGAGTCGTGCAGGACACCTTCGACCTGCACAGCAACATCCGCGTCGCCGACCGGCAGACGCTGAGCCTCGACTACACGCTCGATTCGATCCAGCAGTCCGGCGCCGGCCGGCAGGCTCAGGATTTCATCCGCCACGACGCCACCGCCCTGCACGTGCTCGACTTTGGCGACCGCGACAGCCTGCGATCGCAACTCCGCTGGTTCGATCAGAGCGGCGACTCGCAACTCAGCCGCATCAGCCTCGACGAATCGCTGAGGCTCTATCACAGCGACACGCTCCAGACCCGCTACGACCTCTTCTACGAGAACCAGTCTCGCGCCGACTCCAACCAGGACTTCCTGCGCGGCAACTTCAATGTCCGCCACCGCCTCTACGGCAGTCTCGTCACCAGCGCCAACATCGGCGCCTCCACCCTCAACACCGACGGATTCACCAGCGACGAGTACTACGGCGACGTGACCTTCGACTACACCAAGAAAGTACCCTACGGGATCTTCACGGCCTCGGCGAGCGTCAGCGAGAATGTCCGCGCCAACGGGCCGCGCGGCACGCCGCTGCGCATCTTCGACGAGTCGCGCACCTTTAACGACCCCGCCCCCATCACCATCGCCAGGCAGAACATCCTGCCCGACTCGATCGTCATCACCGACATCAGCGGCCTCACCTTCTACGACGAAGGTCTCGATTACACCCTCAGCGTGTTCTTCGACCGCGTCGAGATCAGGCGCGTGATCGGCGGCGGCATCGTCGATGGCCAGACCGTGCTCATCGACTACACCATCGGCCCTGAGCCGGCCAACACCGTCACCACCACCGGCCTGGGCTTCAGCGCCCGATACAGCATCAACGACGGATTGCTCAACGGCCTGGGCCTGTACATGCGCTACCTGCAGCGCGACGCGAGCATCGACAGCCCCCGGCCCAGCGAGTTCATCCTCGATGACTCGCGCGACCTCATTCTCGGCGCCGACTACTTCACCGGACCGCTTTCGCTCAATGCCGAATACGAAACCTATGACAGCGTCATCTCCCCGTTCGACGCCACGCGCTTCGAAGCCCGCTACGTGCACACGCTGGGCCGATTTTCTTCGCTGAGCCTCCTGGGCAGCTACCAGATGATCGATTACCCATCGCTCGACAACCACGTCGATCTCGCCACGGTTACGGCGTCATGGAACCAGCAGTTGACCAACCAGTTGCGCCTCAACGCCCAGCTCGTGTGGCGCGATGAGCGCGACGATCTGCAGGGCCACACCCAGGGCTTCGAGCAGCGAATAAACTTGAACTGGCGCTACCGCCAGACGGAGATCTATGTCTCGGGACGCAATTCGATCTTCGATTCCTCCGCGGAAGAACGGCTGGCGCAGAGCGTCGAGGTCGGCTTCCGCAGGACCTTCTGAGGGCCACATGCCGGCAATCGCGCGCGGCTCCAACTCGATCGCCTGCAGCACCGCACGCTACTGCGGCGCGGCGACTTTGCTCGTCGCGACGCTGCTGCTGGCGGCGGGTTGCGCCAAGCCCGCGGGCGAACTCTTCCCCCCGCTGGCGGTGCCGCTCAGTTGGCCCAATCCCCCCGATGAGCCGCGCATCCACTACGTGGGTCAGATTGCCACCACCGCTGATCTCAAGGCCGCCAAACCGTTCGGCGAAGCCCTGCGCGAACTCTTCGCAGGAAAGAAGCCGATTCTCGGCCTCGTCAGCCCCATGGCCGTTGAGTTCGATGACCAGCGGCGCCTGTACGTGGCGGACACGGCCGCGCGGGTCGTGCACGTCTTCGACCTCGACAAGCGCAAGTACGAGCAGTGGATGCCTCCCGCGCCCGACACCTTCATCACGCCCGTCGGCCTCGCCCGCGCCGGTGACGGCCGCCTGTTCGTGGCCGATTCATCCACAGGTGTGGTGTGGCTGTTCGACTCAACCGGCCGGAGCATCGGCATGTGGGGTCTGGGCCATCTCATCCGCCCCTGCGGCCTGTCGTTCGACGAGCAGGGCCAGCGCCTCTTCGTCGCCGACGCCGGCGCGCATCGCGTCGCCATCTTTGGCCCCGGCGGCGAACTGCTCGCCACGCTCGGCTCGCGCGGCACGGCGCCCGGCTCATTCAACTTCCCCACTGACGTAGTCATCGACCATCAGGGGCGGCTCTACGTCACCGACGCACTCAACTGCCGCATTCAGCAGTTCGGCCCCGATCTCGCGCCGCGACTGCAGATCGGCAGCCGGGGCGACCTGCCCGGCTACTTCTCGCGCCCAAAGGGCATCGCTGTGGACAGCACCGACCACCTCTACGTCATCGATGCACAATTCGAAGCGGTGCAGGTCTATTCCAGCGCCGGCCAACTTCTCATGGCCTTCGGGCGCGAGGGGCGCGGGCCCGGCGAGTTCTGGCTGCCCGCGGGAATCTGCATCGACGAGAGCGACCGGCTGTGGATCGCCGACACGTACAATCGAAGGGTGCAGGTCTTCGACTACCGCCCGCCGGCTCAGAGCCAGACCGACGCGCCGGACACCGGCCCCAACGCCGGACCAGGCCCTGCGCCCAAGGGAGCGACGCCATGAAACGGCCCCCTGATTCTCTCAGAACCTGTCTGAAAATCGCAACGGTGCCGTGGTCCAAGCGACGCTTTGGGAGCGCCGGCCACGCGAGCGAAGTGCTGCCACACGAATCACGACGGGTGCCGTGGTCGAAGCGACGCTCTGGGAGCGCCGGCCACGCGAGCGAAGTGCTGCCACACGAATCACGGCGGGTGCCGTGGTCGAAGCGACGCTTTGGGAGCGCCGGCCACGCGAGCGCAGCGCAGACAGACGAATCACGACGGCCTCGCTTCATGCTCAATCTCATCGCGCTGGCCGGCGGTCTGATCGTGGCATCGGCTGCGGCGGCGCAGCAGCAGAGCGTCGTCGATTCCGTACATAACCTCTCCGCCAGCGGGCCGGGCGATGTTCGCGCCGCGGCCGAAGAGCAAGTGTGCATCTTCTGCCACACGCCGCATCACGCTTCGCCGGTCGTGCCGCTGTGGAACCGCTCGATGCCGCTTGATGCCTACACGCCCTACACGAGCCGCGCGCTCGACGCCGAGCCCGGCCAGCCGACGGGCGATTCGAAGATGTGCCTGTCATGTCACGACGGCACGATCGCGCTCGGAGCCGTGCTCTCGCGCCCCAGTCCGATTGTCATGCGCAGCGGCATCACCGTCATGCCGCCGGGCGGCTCCAACCTGGGCACCGATCTTTCCGATGATCATCCCGTCTCGTTCCGCTACACCTCGGCCCTGGCGGCGCAGGACCAGCACCTGAAACTGCCGGCCAATCTGCCGCCGGAGGTGCGCCTCGACGCCAACCAGGAGATGCAGTGCACGACGTGCCACGATCCGCACAACAATGCGCTGGGCGATTTCCTCGTCATGCACAACGAGGATTCCAACCTCTGCCGCGCCTGCCATCAGATCGACTCGACCGACATCCTCGGCCACAGCAACTGCAGTTCCTGCCACACGCCCCACACCGCCGCCAGCGGGCCCTATCTCCTGCGCGGCACGAACATCACCGAATCGTGCATGGACTGCCACGACGGCACCATCCCCAATGCGCCCAACATCAGCCCCGACCTGCACAAACTCAGCGTGCACGACACCAACCGCGACATCGATCCGAGCGAGCCGATTCCCTTTGACGTCACCTGCACCGACTGCCACGAGCCGCACACGATGAAGCATGGCGGCGCGTCGGCCCCTCGGGCCCCGCTGAACTTCGGCGATGCAAGCGGCATCACGCTCACCGGCGCCATCATCCCCGTCGCGCAGTTCGAGTACGAAGTCTGCTTCAAGTGCCACGCGGACCGCAGCGCGATGGCGCCGGTCGTGACGCGGCAAGTAACGACGGACAACCTGCGTTACAAGTTCGACTTCACCGCCGTGTCCTATCACCCCGTCGCCGCACCCGGCCGCAACAACGACGTGCCGAGCCTGCGGCCCGAGTGGACCACGGCGAGCATGATCTACTGCTACGACTGCCACAACTCCGACGCCGGGACCCGCAGCGGCGGCGGCGGGCCCGACGGCGTGCACGGCTCAAGCCACGCGCCGCTGCTCGCGCGCCCGTATTCGATGATCGACTACACGAGCGAGAGCGCGACGAGTTACGCGCTGTGCTACCACTGCCACGAACGCAACAGCATCCTCGGCGACGAGTCGTTCCCCACGCACCGAAAGCACATCGTCGATGAGCGCACCACCTGCTCCACCTGTCACGATGCGCACGGCATCTCCTCGCAGGGCAGCACGATGAACAACAGCAACCTGATCAACTTCGACCTGTCGATCGTCTTCCCCGACCCGTCCTCGGGCCGCCTCGAATTCATCGACCAGGGCCGCTTCGCCGGCCAGTGCTTCCTGAGTTGCCACGGCGAAAACCACTCGCCGCGCGCGTATGGGGACTGACGCCATCCGATCTTCTACCTCCGGGGTCAAGTTACTAGACGGAGTCTAAGCGCATGAGCAAAGCAGGATGTCTTTCACTGGCCGCGATCGCGATGCTCGTTACTGTTATCGCTGCGGTGCTTGTTATGCGTGTCATAGCCTTCGATAATGCCATAACCATCATATACAATGTTCCCGATGGCTACCGCGGCCCGATTGCGATTACGTTTGCCTCGGGAAGTACACAAGCCCCAATACATGACCGAACATTAACGATCGACATTCCCAAGGGCGGACGCACGACGCTTCCATGGTCACTGCCCAAAGGATGGACACGCTATGAGGTCACTACTCATAGCGGCACAAGCATACCGGTAGTAAGCGACGTGGCGGACATCCATGCGGATCAAGTTGGCGCATTCCCAGTTGATGTAGAAGTCCCTCCAGACGCCATAGACGGCCAATCCACAGGCCAGTTGCCGTCTACTCAATGGTTGTTCATTGGCACCATAGCAGAGTACCGGGCATTTGGAGCACTTCCGGTTTCGTCGAGGAATCCCGGTAGCGTTCCGATCTTGCCTCCCGAGAACTAATCCCTCGCGACAGTGTTCGACCAGTCAGGCACGACCCGCGGACGCGGACCAGCGCCGCCTTACGAGCGACAGTCACGGCAGTCATGACATGAAACGAACCCGCCAGCTTGCGCCCACCAAATCCGGCTTGTCGGAAGAGTCGAGCGAGGATCAAGAACGGGACAAGGACGCATCATCTCCGAGTCATCTCAACGCTGCTGCGTTCGTGGTGGTGTTGCCCGTGCTGATCGCGATCATGGGCGTGGTCGTGATCTGGCCGTTCTTCAAGGCGCTGCACATCAGATCCAATCTGAGCCGGACCGACGGTTGGATCACTTCGCACACCGCATACCCTGGGACTTACCGCGGAATGCCGAAGTATGAAGTGCAGTATGCCTACGACATCAGTGGCGATGCCTTTGAATCCTCTCGCGTCTCGATTCTTCCGGGCAGCATGACGGCCACAGAGTGGTCGCAATTGCCTGCAAAGTTTCCAGTTGGATCAAGCGTGAATGTGTACTACCTGCCCAGTGATCCGACACAGGCCTGCCTGGACACCGACATTCCTGCAGTTTATTACGCCGCTACCGCCGTCACCGGGTTGCTCGCGATCGGCTATGTGCTGGTCATGTTCACGCATTTCCGGTACGGTTGTCCCGGAAAGACGAGCACGTAGCGGGGTGGCGTGGCCAACCCGGGGTGCCGTGGTCAAGCGAGGCTCTGCGAGCGCAGGCCACGCGACGGCGCGCGTCGCGTGCGAATCACTTTGAACTCCCGCCGCGCATCTGCCTGGCCCGCCGGTCGGTCGCCGCGGCGACCCGACCTCTGGACCACGGCACCGTATTGCCAGATGTCCGCGGTCGCCGCGCACGTGCCCGCGCTCAATCCGACCGGATGTAGACCTTGCGCTTCGAGCGGACGCTTGAGCCGCCGCCGCCCAGCGAGCCGAGATCGACGAGCACCGCGATGACGATCAGCACGATCCAGCCACCACTGACCGTGCCGTTGCCCGCATCGTGCGCCCAGGCGCACGCCAGGGTTGTGAAGGGCATGAAGAGGAACCCCAGAAACGGCCACAGCACGGTGTCGTACTGATCGCCCAGCCAGTCCGAAAAGATCACAATCAGCACGATGGCCACGCGCGGGGCGAAGATCGCGATGAGTCCCACGAGACAGGGCATGCACAACGCTACGGCCGATCGGGGCCGGAGGCCACAGGATTTGACCTGCATCGCCGTCGGCAGCCCACCATGAACCCCGCCGCCGCGCCTACTGTCGGCGGTCGTGCTTGGCTCGCTGAGCCCATCTTCGCTGCACCCCATGGCGCGCCGCAACTACCGGCACGAACTGCTCGCCGTGTGCACCTGGCCGGTTACCGCGGCAATGTTCGAGGGAGCCGTCACCGGCATTCTCGCCAAGAAGGCGTTCGACAACACGCCCGACTGGATCATCGCCACCCTCGCCGCCGCCCCGGCGTTCTGCAACATGTCGAGCCTCATCTGGGCCCGCCTGGCCAACGGTCGCCGCACGCTGCACAACCTGCTCATGCTGCAACTGGGCGTGGTGGCGCTGGTCGCGTGCATCGCCCTGCTTCCGCGCTCCGAGGCGGGTCTCTATCTCTTCACGCTGCTGGCCGTGCTCGCCCGCCTGCTCATGACCGGCGTGATCACGCTGCGCGCCGTGCTCTGGCGCGCCAACTACCGCCGCCACGAACGCGGCGCCATCACCGGACGGCTCATTCTCATCCAGACCATGCTCGTCTCGCTCACGGCGCTGCTGCTGGGCGCGCTGATGGACATCGACCGCGACAGCTTTCATTTCGTCTACGGCGCCGCGGTGCTCTTCGGCCTCGCGGGCGTGTGGTTCTTTTCGCGCTTGCGCCTGCGGCATCCGTTTCTCATTCGGCCGACTCTGGCGCCGCGCGAGCACCCGCCCGGCGGCGCCCTGGCCGGCCTGCTGGCGGAATGGGCCGGCACGCTCAACGAGATGATCGTCATCATGCGCGACGATGCCGCTTATCGCGGCTTCATGGTCTGCATGTTCGTTCTGGGCATCTCCAATCTCGCCATGGACGGCCCGCTCATCAAGATCGTCGATGAGCAGTTTCATCTTTCCTACATGGGCTCGCTGCTGCTGCTCAACTCACTGCCGCTGGCGCTCATGCCGGTGTTCATTCCCATCTGGTCGCGCCTGCTGGGCCGCTGCCACATCATCCGCTACCGCGCGATCCACGGCTGGACGTTCGTGATCGCCCAGTTCCTGGTCTTCGCGGCGGTGATGAATGACTCGATTGCTCTGCTCGCCGCCGGGCTGGCGGTGCGCGGCGTGGGCGTGGCCGGCGGCGAACTCGCCTGGAACCTCGGCCACAACGACTTCGCCACCAGCGAACGGGCCAGCACCTACATGACCATCCACGTCACGCTCACGGGCGTGCGCGGGCTCATCAGCGGTTACGTGGGCATGTGGCTCTACGCGGGTTTCCCGACGGATCACGGCGTCATCCCGCTGCTGGGGGAATACTGTTTCCTCTTCTGGGCCATCATCTGCACGCTGGGCGCGCTGGGCTTTGTCTATCTCAACTTCCGCCTGGCGCACCTCACGCGTCGCGGCCCGCAGGAGCAGCGCTGATGCAGCACATCCTCGGCCACAGCCGCGCCATCGAGACTCTGCAGGCAGCGCTGCAGGCCGGGCGCCTGCATCACGCCTGGATCTTCCACGGCCCGGCCGGCGTGGGCAAGCGGACGACGGCCGAGGCGCTGGCCGCGATCCTGCTCGATCCTGGCGCAGCGCCGAATCTGGCCGGCGTGATCGACGCCGACCCGCTGGGCCGCACGGCGCGCCTCATCGCCGCGGGCACGCATCCTGATCTTCACGTAGTCCACCGGGGCCTGTCGTCGTATGTGAGCGATGCGCGCACCCGCCGCGGCAAGCAGACCAACATCCCCGCCGAAGTGGTGCGCGAGTTCATCGTCGAGCCCGCTTCGCGCTCCGGCCACAACAGCGCTTCGCGCGCTTCGAAGGTGTTCATCATCGACGAAGCCGAATTGCTCGATGAAAACGGCCAGAACATCCTGCTCAAGACGCTCGAAGAGCCGCCGCCGGGCACCGTACTCATTCTCATTACCTCCCACGAGGATGAACTGCTGCCCACCATCCGCAGCCGCTGCCAGCGCGTGGCGTTCGGCCCGCTGGATGATGAGGCCATGGGCAAGTGGATCGCCGCCGCAGGCTTCGATCTCCCGGCGGCGCAGCAGCGCTGGCTCGTGCACTTCGCGCAAGGCTCGCCCGGCCTGGCGACGCAGGCCGTCCGCAACGGGCTCTTCGAGTGGCATGAGATGCTGGCGCCGATGATCCGCGACCTGCAGTCCGGGGGGTATCCGGCGGAGATGGGTTCCACGATCGCGAAACTCATCGACGCCTACGCCACGGCCCGGCAGAAGGAGAATCCCAACGCCAGCAAGGAGTCAGGCAACCGCGAAGCGGCCGACTTTGTCTTCATCCTGCTGGCGCGCGAGATCGCAGCGCTGCTGGGCGGCGCGATCACGGCCGGCGGCGACGTCGAGCCGCATCTGCGCGCCATCGAACTGGTGCACGAAGCCGAGCGCCAACTCGACTCGCACCTCAATCTGTCGCAGGTGTTCGAAAACCTCGTGATCCAGTGGGCGAACCTGTTCGACCAGGCGGCGACTTGAGCGCCGGGTCGCGGCGTCAGCCTTGCACGCTGATGGACAGCCCGGCGACGCGATCCTCAGCCGGCCCGCGCTGGGGCGCCTGCCGCTGCCCCGAACCGGCGGCCTTCTCCCCGGCTCGCTCCTGGCGCAGCTTCTCCATCGCCATGACCCACGTCTCGCGCTCGTAGTCGAGGAGTTTGATCACTTCATCGACGATGTCGGCGTCGCGCTGCGAACTGGCTTCCATGAGCCGGCGGTACATGTAGGTGTACAGCGCGGCCAGGCGCCGGCACAGATCCGGCGCCACCTCAGGCCGCAGCGCGTTGATCAGCTCCATCAGGATGTCCTGGCACTGGTGAATGCCCTGGTAGCTCTTCTCGAAGTTGCGCTCGCGCAGGCCGTCGGCCCCCTGGCGGGCGAAGCGCAGGGCGCCTTCGAGCAGCATGAGCCGCAATTCCTCGGGCGTGGCCGAGAAGACGCGCTGGCGGAGATAGGCGTTGGCCTGGTCGTTCATAGATCCCATCAGATCGGTCAGTCGGCCGCGCCGCGTTCACGTTGCCGCCAACGTCCGCATAAGGCGTCCGCGCGAGGTTATGCCACGGGTCGAATCGCCCCCAGCGCCGATTGCTGCTGCTGCAGCGACGCCAAAGCGTTCTCCATCGCGGCAAACTGCCTCGTGAGTTGCTCGCGCCGCGCTTCGAGCCGCACGTCGAACGCTTCGATCCGCTTCTTTTGAATCTCGATGAGCGTGTCGTAGTTTTTGCGCACGACGGTCATGGTGCCGTCGATCGAATCGGTCATGCCCTTAACGAGTTCGTTGAGCCGCTCGACCACGCCCAGCGACTCGAAGATCGGCTCCGAAGACTCGTACGAAATCCCGTTGCCCAGGTCGATCGACTGATCGTCCGCAAGCTTGCGGGCGGCAAAGACATTCGCCACGGCGTCAGGATCGCTCGTCAGCGCCTCGCGCAGCGTCTCTTCGTCGAGCACAAGTTTGCCGCCGGCGCCGACGTTGATGCCGATCTGCGCCAGGTTCTGGTACGACGTGTCCACCCCCAGCGCGCTGCCCTGCACCGTGCGGTACAACTGCGATTCGACGCTTGCGATCGTCGAGTTGCCCAGCAGCACGCCCCTCTCTTCGGTTTCGGAGTCGTAACTGCCCAGGTCGTTGATGCGCGAAATCACCGCGTTGAACGCCGTGATCCACGATTTCACCGACTCGATCTGCTTGGTGGTGTCTTCGGTGATCGTGAGCGTTACCGGCGTCTCGTTGGCCGATTTGAGGTCGATCGTCACGCCCGTCACCACGTTGTCGAGCGTGTTTTTCGTGCTCGTCACGAGCACCGCCCGCGCGGGATCCTCCGAGCCGAAGAACACGACCGCATCCTGCGCCTTGTTGAGTTCGGTCAGCCCCAGGTCCACGCCGCCCGTGTCGATGATCAGATCGCCCGCGGTGCCGGAAATCTTGCTGGTGAGCGAAAGGTAATACGGCTTCTCGCCCGTGCCATTGTTGATCAGCGACGCCGAAACGTTGAAGCCGGCGTTGTTCAGCTTCGTAATCAGATCATCAAGCGTGTCCGTTGCCTCGAGTTCGAGCGTCTGTTCGTACGAACCGTTGATGAAGTTGTTGTCCGCCACGTCCTCCGCGGCGCCGAGGATATTGAGATCCTTGGCGGTCGAGCCGGTCACGCTCTCGATCTCGATCGGCGCGAACGGGTTGTCGGAGGTGTTCTCGATGAGCAGGCCGTCGCCCGTGTCGTTCACCCGTGCGTTGACCGCCAGGCCCTTGGAGTTGATCTCGGCAATGACGTCCTGCAGGGTCTTGGAGTCCGAATCGATGTCGATCACCGCATCTTCACCCACGCCATCGGTGATCCGGAACGAGCCCTTGCCGATGCCCCGGCCGTAGTTCATGTTGGTGAGCAGCGTCGAGCCGGCGACGTACTGCAGTTGCAGGTTTGTGCCCTGCACCGTGTCGCTGGCCACGCCGGCCGGGTCGGTCTCGATGCCCAGCGCCCCGGCTGCATCGCCGCCGATGATGAGATTGCTCCCGCCGCCAACCGTGTCGGTGATGAGCAGCCCGTTGCCGGCAGCGTTGAGAGAAGCGGTCACGTTGAGCGTCGCCGAAGCGTTGATGGCGTCGATGATGTCGCTCATCGACGAGTTCGGATCAAGCGTGATGGTGTCGAAGTTGCCCGCGCGGTCGGTGATCTCCAGCGTCGTGCCGCCGCTCAGCCCGCTGCCGCCGTTGAGGCTCCGCGTGAGCACGGAGTTCAAACCGGCCTTGATCTGATCGCCGCCGATGACCGTCGGCGTCCCCGGATCGGCCGACTTGAAGATGCCCAGGTCGATCGCGCCCTGCGTGGCCCCGGCCGTGCCGGCAAGCACCTGGAAGGTCGAACCGCCTGTGGTGTTGTCCGTCAATTCGATGCTCAGCCCGTCGGCGCTGATGTCCATCGTCACGGCGCCGCTGGTTTGCGACTCGATGCGGTCCTTCACGCCCTGCAGCGTTGTGACGGCTTCGAGCGTGTCCTCGCCCGACGTGATCTTGCCGAGTTTGATCTCGTAAATCGTGCCGTCGGCGGTCTGGATGTTGAAGTCCGTCAGATCGAGCCCGGAATTGATCAACACCCCGTTGCCGTCGTTGAGCGTAGCCAGGCGCGTGTTGAGGCCGATGGAGTTGATCTGCGTACCGACGATCTCGCCCACCGCGGTGCCGGCGATTCCCAGCGACGTGGCCGTCGTGTAGCCCGTGGCATCTTCAATCTTCAGCGAGCCGCCGCCGCCGGCGTTATCAGTGACCGTCAACCCGGAGCCGTCGCTGCTGATCTTTGCCGTAACGTTGATCGTCTCGTCGGCATTGATCGCGTCGAGCACATCCTGAATCGACACGACGCGCGAGAGGTCAACGGTCGCCACGGCGCCCGAAGAGTCGGTGATCTTGATCTTGCCCCGGCTGACGCCGTTGCCGTTGTTCAGCCCGGCCAGCGCCGTGTCCGTCTCGAGCCGGCCTTTGCCGTATTCGAACGAGAGGCTCGTCAGGTTCAGCGCGGTGGCGTCGCGATCGGCAAATCCCGTCGAGAGGTACTGGTTCGTCGAGACGAGCTGGTCCACGAGAAACGTATACGTTCCCGGTTGGGCGGATGCGGTCGCCGTCGCCTTGAGCACCGATTCGTTGCTGCTCGTAGCGGACTTGAGATCGAACGTCTTCTCCTTGCCGAACTTGGCCGAGGCGGACTGGAGCGCCAGCAGCAGGCTGTTGAGGCCCAGAAATGCCGACTGCTCCGCCTGCAACTGGGCCTGGCGGTTGAGGGCAAGCACCTTGGGGCGGGATTCGACGGCCAGCAACTGCTCGATGAGCGCGCCGGTGTCGATGCCGCTGATGAGTCCGACGCTGGTTGAAATGCCGGTCATGTCCCGTCTCCCAGGAGATTCGAGCCGCCTGCCCGCCGACTGGGGGCGCGCAGTGGCGGCGGGCGCTTGCGCTCAGCCAGCAATCGAGGTGCCGGTCTGCGTGATTATCGACCCGAGCCCCAACCGCCCTTCAGCGTCATCCACGAGCGCAGGCCTTGCGCCATTCGGCAAGATCGACCCGCCAGGGCGGCGCCTTTAAGGATCGCCCGGCGGCTTCGCCATAATCGGACCGCTTCGCCCCTTTCCCGGTCCGCCGACCTTACCCGGCTGGCCGCAAAGGCCGATCTTTCAGCCATGAACGTGGCTCCGCAAAGCACGCGCTCCGACCGCGTCGAGGTGATCCTCCAGCAGCTGCACACGCTGCCGACCCTCTCGGCCATCGCCATGCGCCTGCTCTCGCTCACCTCCGACGACGAGAGCGAAGTCGGCGACATCGTCAAGATCATCGAATCCGACCCGTCGATCACCGCCAAGGTGCTCAGCCTCTGCCGCCGTTCGGAAACGGGCCTGGGGGCGCGCATCACGACGGTGGACCGGGCCGTGGTGATGCTGGGTTTCGAAGCCATCCGCAACGCGGTGCTCTCCGTTGAGATCTACAACCTGTTCGAAAGCACGCGCTCGACTCCGCAGCGCGGCCTGGACATTGACGACACCGCGCCCGGCCGGCCGTTTGACAGCGCCGGCTTCTGGATGCACAGCATCGCCGTGGCCGTCGCCGCCGAAATGCTCGCCAAGCGGCGCGGCCCCGAGCGGCGCATCGCGCCAGACGAGGCCTTCGTCTGCGGCCTGCTGCATGACCTGGGCAAACTCGCGCTCGAGCGCCTGCTCCCGCGCGGCTACGAGCGCGTCGTCGAACTCACCGAGCAGCGCCAGGGCAACATCGCCGAGATGGAGCGCCGCGTCATCGGCCTCGACCACCACACCACCGGCAAGCGCCTCGCCGAGCAGTGGAACCTGCCGCACATCATCCAGGACGTCATGTGGCTGCACGGCCAGCCGGTCGAGTCGCTGCCCGACCTGCCGCACGAGGGCATGATCGCGCTCGTCACGCTCGCCGACCATCTCGTGCGCAAGCAGCACCTGGGCTTCTCGGGCAATCACGTCTTCGCCGACGATCTCGCGACGTTGTGCAAGCACGTCGGCGTGACGCAGAAGGACGCGGCCGAAGTCGGCAGCGCTGTGCACGTCGAGACCGCCGCCCGCTGCGAGATACTCGGCCTCTCCGAGACGCCGCCCGAAGGGCTCTTCCTCGCCTCCATCGCCCGCGCCAATCACGCGCTGGGCCGCATCAACGAAGCGCTCGAGCACCGCTCGCAGTCGGCTCATCGCAGCGAACAGGTGATGCGCGGCATCATCGACTTCCATCAGCAGGCCACCCCCGGCCAGTCCATCGTCGCGGTGTGCGGCAACGTCGTCGCCTCGGCCGCCAAGGAGTTCGGCCGCGGCTTCTACGCCATGCTCTACGCCTCGGCGCGCTCGGACGCGTGGCAGATCGGCCAGTTCTCCTGCGACGGGCGCCTGCTGCGCGCCCAGACCATCGAGGCGCCCGCTGCGGGGCTCGATCTCGATACGCTCTCGGACGAACTGCAGGTGTCCGTCGGAATGATGGGCCTGCTGCCGGCGCTGAGCGAATCGATCGGCGACGCATCCGACATCCGCAACGTGCGCCTCCTGCCGCTGCGCAGCGCCTGGGGCGTGTCGGCGGTGCTGCTGCACGACCGGCCGGTGCGCAAGATGGGCTTGTCGCGCACGCAGATGCTGGCGCTGTGCGAGACCTGGGCCAGCGCCATCGCCGCCGCCCGCCAGCACGAGGGCGCCCGGCAGCTGGGCGAGCAATTGGCCGAGTCGAACCGCATCCTCACCGAGACGCAGGCCAAACTTGCGCGCAGCCAGGCGCTGGCGTCGCTGGGTGAAATGGCCGCCGGCGCCGCCCACGAGATGAACAACCCGCTGTGCGTGATCTCAGGGCGCTCGCAGGTGCTGGCCAGCCAGTTGGAGAACCCGCGCGACCGCCGCATGGCCGAGCAGATCGCCGAGCAGGCCCAGCGCCTCAGCGACCTCATCACCAGCCTGCACCTGTTCACCGAGCCGCCGCGTCCCGAGCCCGCCCGGGTCGCGATCAGCGACCTCGTCAGCCGGGCCGTCAAGGCCGCGCAGGAGCGCGTCGGCAAGCGCGCGCCGATCTCGGTGCGGCTGGCGTCCGGCCTGCCCGATGCGCATCTCGACGCCGATCAGGTGAGCAGCGCGCTGGTCGAACTCATCGTCAACGCCAGCGAGGCGCAGCCCAAGCACTTCGTGGATGTGCAGGTGCTCGTCGAGCCACGCGACCAGCGGCTGATCATCGCCGTCAAGGACGACGGCCAGGGCATGAACGCCCACACCCTCAATCACGCGTTCGATCCGTTCTTCTCGGTCAAGCCGGCCGGCCGCCAGCCCGGCCTCGGCCTCTCGCGCGCCCAGCGGCTCATTGCGGCCAACGGCGGCTCGATCGAATTCGAATCGCAACCCGAAGTCGGAACAACCGCGCGAATCGTGCTCAAGTCCTGGCGCGTTCCCGACGACGAGCACACTCCCGCTCCGCGCCCAGCCGCGCTGCGGCCGGAGGAGACGCAGGCGGCATGACGGGCATCCGCATCCCATTTCGCATCACCCTCGGCCACGGCTCGCCTTCGTGCCGCCGGGCCAGGAGACATTCGCCGTGAAAAAGGCTCGCAGCAAACCGATGCAGGTCGATTCTCCGGCTCACCAGCCTGCGGGCACGGTGTCATCCGGCCGCCTGCTGGTCATCGACGCCGACGCCGCCACCGCTACAGCAGCGCAGCGCGCCGTTGCCGGCACGGGCGTACTCATCGCGTCGGCTGCGGACCTCGCCGAAGCGGCGCAGCGGCCCGACCTGGGCCAGTGCGACGCCGTGCTGCTCGCGGCGCGCTCGGTCACTGATATCGAGGACGCCGCGTTTCGCCTGCGCGAAGCGCGGGCTGCGGCCAGCCTCGTCGTCCTCTGCGCAACGGGGGACTTCCAGCTGGCCGTGCAGGCGATGCGCCAGGGCGCCGTAGACTGCCTCACCAGCCCGCTCGACGAAGCCGACCTGCGCGTGCGGCTGCTTGAGGCCGTGGCCCGCTGCCAGCGCCAGCGCCAGCAGCAGGAGCGATTCGATCAGCTCAAGCGCATCTGCAAGCGCATGAACACGACGCGCATCGACGTCACCAACCAGGTCGATTCGCTCTGCAACGACCTGGTGCACGCCTACCAGGAGCTGACGGACCAGATCTCCAACGTCACTGCCGTGACCGAGTTCGCCGCCGTCATCCGCCAGGAACTCGACGTCGAGGAACTGCTCCGCACCACGCTCGAATACCTGCTGCGAAAACTCGGTCCGACGAACGCAGCCGTCTTCCTGCCCTCAGCCGGCGATGACTTCACCCTCGGCGCCTACATCAACTACGACTGCTCCAAGGACACGGGCAACTTCCTGCTCGAGCACCTTGCCGACGTCATCACGCCGCTCATGCTCGAAGAGCGCGAACTGCTCGAGTTCATCGACAACACGTCGCTGACCGACTGGATGGGCGACGACGCGGCGTTTCTCGTCGATTCGCACCTGCTCACCTTCGCCTGCCAGCACGACGGCGAGTGCATCGCCATCTTCATGCTCTGGCGCGACGTCAACGCGCCCTTCGCCGCCGACCACGTCAAAATGCTCCGCTCGCTCTCGGCAGTGTTTACGCGGCAACTGGCCCACGTCATTCACGTCCACCACCGCCACCTGCCCGATGACGAATGGCCGCCGCACGAAGCGGACGGTGAAGGCGGATTAGCAGCGTAAAGCGCAGCGCAATCACCAGCCCAAACCCACCGCTGCACGCTTGCGCCCTCGCATCGTCCGGCGCAACATGCTCAGCGCGCCAGCCGCCCCTTGAGCGTCAGCGTGCGCGACTCTTCGACGAGCACGGGCACGATCTGGCCGACCAGCGACGCCGCCTGCTCGCGCGGCACGTCGAAGACCGTGATGAGATCGCCATCCGTTCGCCCGCTGAGTTGCACCGTCGGCGACTCATCCCACTCCATGGGCGGCGCGGCCGTGCAGCAGCCTGTTGAACAGTCGCCGTCGTCCTCCGCGAGGGCCCGCCCGTTGAGCGTCAGGCCGACCGCGCCGCGCGCGCCGGCCGGCACGGGCTCGCGCCGCGCCTGCACGGTGGACATGCCTTCGACGAACACATCGAGCGTGCGGCCGATCTGGGCCGTGTGAATGGCGTGCGAGATCGCGCCCTGCACCTGCAGCAGCGCGTTGTTGCGCTGCCGCTTGACCTCGTCGGGCACATCGTCGGGCAGACGGTCATACGCCGGCGTGCCGGGTCGCGGCGAATACTTGAACACGAAGCAGTTCTTGAACTGCGCCCAGCGCATCAGCTCCGCCGTCGCCTCAAAGTCTGCTTCCGTCTCGCCGGGGAACCCGACAATCACGTCGCTGGCGATCATCGCGTCTGGAAGATATTCGCGGATCCGCTCGATGAAGTCGCGGTATTCCTCGACGGTGTAGCCGCGATTCATCGCTTCGAGGATGCGGTTCGAGCCCGACTGCACCGGCACGTGGATGTAGCGGCAGATGCGCGGGCAGTCGCGGATGGTCTCGAGCACATCATTGCCAAAATCGCGCGGGTAACTCGTCACGAAGCGCAGCCGTCGCAGTTGCGGCACCTCGTCGTGGATCCGCCGCAGCAGATTCGCAAACGTCGTCACGCGGTGGCCCGCCAGCGGGTCGCGATCGTGTCCGCCGGTGAACGAGCGTCCCTTCTGCGACTGCACCACGCCATCGAGCGTCACCGCCGCGTCGTGTTCGAAGCGGTAGTGATTCACCGTCTGACCGAGCAGCGTGATCTCGACCACGCCGCGCTCGACGAGCGCGCGGCATTCGCTCACGATGTGATCGGGAGGGCGATGCATCTCGGCGCCGCGCGTGAAGGGCACGACGCAGTAGGTGCAGAACTTGTTGCAGCCGCGCGTGATGCGGACATACGCGCTGCGCCCCGCCGAGCGCTGGTCCTGCGGCGCAAAACTGCGCGAGAGATCGAGCAGTTCGAGCGTGTCTTCGGCCGCGGCCAGCGTCCCCGAGCGCCGCGAGGTGTTGCCCTGCAGCGCGATCGCCGGCTCGCTGGTCGTGCTCGCGTTGCGCAGCAGCAGCGGCAGTTTGTCGAGTTCGCCGGGCCCGCACAGCAGATCGACGTGCGGAAACTTGCGCAGCATGTCGCGCCCGTCGCGCTCGGCCATGCAGCCCAGCACGCCCAGCAGCAGATCCGGCTGCCGCTTCTTGCGGGCCTTCATCAGCCCGAGGCGCGACCACACCTTCTGCTCCGCCTGCTCGCGCACCGAGCACGTGTTGTACAGGATCACGCCCGCCTCATCTGCATCCGGCGTGAAGCGGTACCCCAGCGCACGCAGTTGCGTCGTGACCAGTTCCGAGTCCAGTTCATTCATCTGGCACCCGAAGGTCTCGAGATAGACAAGATTTCCAGCCTCGCCGGACATGCCGGCAATGATAGGAGAACCCCCAGCCGCGCGGCGGCTTCGTTCCCCGCGTATCATGCCACCAATGGCACGCGAGCGCCGTGTCACCTCGGAACGGCTCGACTCACAACAAGGGCGGCGACACAAGTTGCGCTACGACTCGAACAGCGGAGTTTCGGTGGCGGCGCTGGCGATGGTCACGCCGACGTGAGCCGCGCCCTGCTGCGTGAGTTGCCGGCCGCGGCGGGTGCGCGTGAGATAGCCGCATTGAAGAAGGTACGGTTCGACGACTTCTTCGAGCGTGTCGGACTCTTCGCTCATCGTGGCGGCGATGGCTTCGATGCCGGCCGGGCCGCCCTGGAAGGTGCTGCCGAGCACTTTGAGATATTTGCGATCGAGCGGATCGAGTCCGCACGCGTCGATGCCTTCGAGCGTGAGCGCCTCGGCGACGATCTCGGCGTTCACCAGGCCGTCGTTGTGCACCTGCGCGTAGTCGCGGATGCGGCGGAGCAGGCGGTTGACGATGCGTGGCGTGCCGCGGCTGCGGCGCGCGGGCAACGCGAGGGTGGCGTCGCTGTCGCAGCGCATCTCAAGCAGGCGCGCCGAACGCCGCGCGATGGTGTGCAGGTCTTCATCGCTGTAGAACTCGAGGTGGTGCGTCATGCCAAAGCGGCTGCGCAGCGGGCCGGACACGAGGCCCGCGCGCGTCGTGGCGCCGATGAGGCAGAACGGCTCGACGTTGAGCGTGATCGAGCGCGCATGCATGCCCGAATCGACGGAGACGTCGATGCGGAAGTCTTCCATCGCGGGGTAGATGTACTCTTCGACGGCGGCGGGCAGGCGGTGGATCTCATCGACGAAGAGGATGTCGCCGCGCTTGAGTTTGGTGAGCGGGCCGACGAGATCGCCGGCGCGCGTGAGTGCGGGGCCGGAGGTGAGGTGGACCTGGCCGCCCATCTCGTGGCCGATCACGTGCGCGAGCGTGGTCTTGCCCAGTCCCGGCGGGCCGTGGAGGAGGATGTGTTCAAGCGGCTCGCCGCGCTGCTTGGCGGCCTGAATGGCGATGCGCAGGCGCTGCACGAGTTGGGGCTGGCCGATGTAGTCGTCAAGGACGGTGGGGCGCAGCGACCAGTTGAGCCGCTCCTCTTCCGAGTCGAGCCGTTCCGAAGTCACCATGCGCTCGCGTGCCATTGGAGGCATGATACGCGGGGAACATGAACGGGAATTCCAGAGTGCGTTGCGATTCGTTGCCTCTCAGGCCGAAGGCCTGAACGTACGTAGCCGGGGGTCCAGCGAGCAAGGCGAGCGCGACCCCCGGCAAATCCAAAAGCCTGATGCGACCCTGAAAGGGTCGTCGTTGCCTACCGTGTGGGCATGGCCTCCACCTTCACGAAGTTGCTCGTGCACATCGTGTTTTCAACGAAGGATCGTCAACCGACAATTCAGGCTGCAGATGAATCAGCGTTGTACTCGTACATCGGCGGCATCTGCCGCGGGTCGAATTCACCACTGCTCGATATCGGCGGCACGGCGGATCATGTTCATCTGTTGGTGAGCCTGGCCAAGACGCTTTCAGTTTCCGATCTCCTGCTCAACATCAAGCGCGATTCATCGAAGTGGATGGGCGAGCGCGGCGGCCGGTGGCTCGGGTGGCAGGACGGCTACTTCGCCTTCTCGATCGGTGAATCAGGCGTCGAATCGACGCGCGCCTATCTCGCCCGGCAGAAGGAGCATCACGCCACGGTTGATTTCAAGGACGAAGTGCGCGCCTTTCTCCGCAAGCATGGCATCGAGTGGGATGAGCAGTACATCTGGGACTGAAGTCGCTGCGTCACGAGGACCCTTTCAGGGTCCAGATCAGTTCCGGGACTGCGTCCCGGGGGTCGCGCTCGCTGCGCTCCTTGGACCCCCGGCTACTGACGAACAGGCCTTCGGCCTGAATGAATTCACCGCTTCGCGGCCACCGTCACTTTGACGAGTTTGTCTTCCCTGCACAGCACGCCGCCGGGGGCGCCGTCGATGACATCCTGGATGGTCATCGCTTCGAGCCGCCGCTCCATTTCCGCCATGATGTTGTCCATCTCGCTGTGCAGCGGGCACAGGTGCGTCTGGTGAGCCGCGCGATCGAGCGGGCACGCGCGGATGCGCGGCAGCGGGTCGATCGCGTTGACCACCTCGAGCAGCGTCATCTCCTTGGGATCGCACATGAGGCGGAATCCCCCGCCGCGGCCGCGCCGGCCGCTGACGAGTTTCGCCCGCCCCAGCGCCTGCAGGACCTTGACCGCGTAGTCCGCCGGGACCTTGGTCTCGCGCGCCACGTCCACGGCGGTCAGCACGCCGCCGTCGCGATCGGTCGCCTCGGCCAGCACGATGATGATGCGCAAGGCGTACTCTGCTGTGGTGGACATCATGAGGCGGATCTCTCCTGCTGCCGCGCCGCTCAGAGGGGACTGAAATCGATCAACGGTTGGCCATCTCGAACTGCTTCATGAATTCGACGAGTTTGGCGCACGCCTCGGGCGGCAGGGCGTTGTAGGTGCTCGCGCGCATGCCGCCGACCGAACGGTGCCCCTTGAGCCCGTCAAAGCCCGCCGCCTTGGCTTCGGAGATGAACTTCTCCTCCAGCGCCTCGCTGGGCGCGCGGAAGCAGATGTTCATGAGCGAGCGGCTGTCGGGCTGCGCGGTGCCCTTGAAGAAATCGCTGTTGTCGATGCAGTCGTAGATGATCTTCGCCTTGGCCTCGTTGCGCTCGGCCATGGCCTTGAGCCCGCCGATCTGCCTGATCCACTTGAACGACTGGCCCATCACATAGATGCCGAACGTATTGGGCGTGTTGTAGAGCGAGTTGTTCTCGGCGTGCGTGCTGTACCTGAGCATCGTCGGAATGTCATCGCGCACGCTCTTGAGCATGTCGTCGCGGATGATCACCAGCACCGCGCCCGACGGGCCCAGGTTCTTCTGCGCGCCCGCGTAGATCAGCGCGTACTTCGAAACGTCGATCGGCCGCGAGAAGATGTCGCTGCTCGCGTCGCAGATGAGCGGCGCGCCCGGCGGCACGTCGGGCTCGCTCTTCCACTGCGTGCCGAAGATCGTGTTGTTGGAGGTGAAGTGCACGTACGCGGGCCGGGCCGAGTAGTGGATGTCGCCGGCGGCTGGAATGCGATCGAAGTTGGTCGGCTTGCTCGACGCGGCGACATGCGCGTTGCCGAACATCTTGGCCTCTTCCACCGCCTTCTTCGACCACGTGCCGGTGAGGATGTAGTCCGCCGTGGCGTGCTTGCCCAGCAGGTTCATGGGCACCATCGCAAACTGCAGCGACGCTCCCCCCTGCAGGAACAGCACCTTGTACTTGCTCGAAATGCCCGCGATCTCGCGGCAGTCGGCCTCGGCTTCCTCGATCACTTTCGTGAACGCCTTGCCGCGGTGGCTGTGCTCGATCAGCCCGACGCCCGAGCCCGCGAGGTTCCACAGATCCTTCTGCGTCTGCTTGAGGACCTCTTCGGGAAGAACCGCCGGACCTGCGCTGAAGTTGTAGATTCGATCGCTCATGACTCACCAATCCTTCGTTCGAAAGCCGCCTGCCGCGCCGCCCGTTCAGCCCTTGGCGATCGGCCGGAGCGTGACGCTGATGATGTTCTCGTTGCCGGTGCGGATGCGCTGCAGCGTCGATTCATTCGGGCACCCGACCAGGTGCACCCGCGCGCACGTCGCCTCGCCGCCGTGGTAGTTGATGTTCTCGACCTCTTCGACGTTAATCGATTCCTCCGCGATGGCGCGGAACACGTGCGAAAGCACGCCGGGCCGGTTGCGGTGCCGCACCGAGAGCACGTGCGTGGCCGGGCTGGCCGCGTGGAGGTTGACGCAGTTGTGCACGTCGTGCTCCGCGATAAAGCAGCTCATGATGCGGATGACTTCGTGCGCGATGGCGATCTGCGCCTGATCGGTCGAAGCCCCGATGTGGTGCGTGCCATATACGCCGTGGTGCTGGGCCAGTTCGCTCTTGAACTCGCCCGTGGGGCTGCCCGGCTCGCCGCGGTAGACATCCAGCCCGCAGCGCAGGCCTTTCTTTTCGATCGCGGCCAGCAGCGCCTGCTCATCGACCACCTTGCCGCGCGAGGTGTTGATGAGATACGCGCCCGGCTTCATGGCGTCGAGGAACTCGGCGTTGACGAGGTTCTCCGTGTCAGCGGTCGCCGCCACGTTGATCGACACCACGTCGGCCAGCCGCGCGACCTCCAGCGGCGTGGCGCAATATCCGATGCCCAGCGACTCGGCCTCCTCCGTCGTCAGGTTGCGCGACCACGCCACGACCTTCATGCCGAACGCCTGGGCCCGCTTCATGATCTCCCGGCCGATCTGTCCGAGACCGACGATGCCCAGCGTGCGCCCATGCAGCCCGCGCGCCTTGCCGTATTCCTTCTTGTTCCACTTGCCCGCGCGCAGATCCGCCGTCTGATCAGGGATGCGGCGATCGCACGAGCAGATCAGTCCCATCACGAGTTCGGCCACGGCAATCGAATTCTTGCCCGGGCAGTTCGCCACGAACACACCCATGCTCGACGCGGTCTTCACGTCGATGCTGTCGTAGCCCGCGCCGGCCCGGATGATCAGCCCCAGCCGCGTGCCCGCCTTGATCGCATCGCCCGAGACCTTCTTGCCGCGCACGATGAGCACATCAGGCTCGATCTCGCGCATCATCGCCGGCAGATCTTCAGCCGGCACATCGGGGTTGTGAATGACCTCGCAGCCGAGTTCCTTGAGGCCATCGACGCCGACTTTCTCGAACTTCTCCGCTATCAGCACCTTCATGATTCACCCCGCCTCGTAAACTGGCCAGCTGCATCCTCTTCTCTGCTCAATCGAGTGTATGCACGAGCAGTCCGCTGCGGAGTTTGGGCTCGAACCACGTGCTCTTTGGGGGCATGATCCGCCCTGCGTCCGACACCGCAATCAACTGCTCCACCGTCGTCGGGTACATGGCAAAGCCGACAGCCATCTCGCCGCTCTTGATGCGCTTCTCGAGTTCGGCTGTGCCGCGAATGCCGCCGACAAAATCGATGCGCGGATCGCTGCGGATGTCGCCGATGCCCAGGATCGGCCCGAGCACGCGCGATTCGAGCAGCGCCACGTCAAGCGACTCGATCGGATCAGCCCGGTCGATGCTCTTTTCGTTGATCTCCAGCAGGTACCAGCGCTGGTCGAGATAGATACCCACCGAGCCCGGCCCCGGCGGCGCGCCCTTGTCCGCTTCGCTCACCCTGCCGACTTCGCGCAATCGGGCCAGCACCTGCGCCGGCGTCTGCCCGTTGAGGTCTTTCACGAGCCGGTTGTAGGGCAGGATGCGCACCTCCGACGCCGGGAACAGCACCGCCAGGAACCAGTTGTACTCTTCGTTGCCCGTGTGCTCCGCGTTCGCTTCGCGCAACTGCTTGCCGGCGCGCCACGCGCTGGCGCAGCGGTGGTGGCCGTCGGCCACGTATACATGCGGCACGCGGCCGAACGCCTTGACAAACTCCAGCGGAGCCGCCGCCTTCCACATGGTGTGCTGAACGCCGTCGGCCGCCGTGAAGTCGTACAGCGCCGGACCCTGAGTCGCCTCTGCAATCAGCCGCCCCAGCGCGGGCTCATCCTTATACGTCAGGAACACCGGCTCGGCATTGGCGTTCATCTCCAGCACGTGCCGCGTGCGGTCATCTTCCTTGTCGCGCCGCGTCTTCTCGTGCTTCTTGATGAAGTCGTGCTCGTAGTCGTCGATGTGCACGCAGCCGACGATGCCCGTCTGCGCCTTGCCGCCCATCACCAGGCGATAGACGTACACGCTGGGCGTCTCATCGCGCACCAGCGTGCCCTCGGCGACGAAGCGCTCAAGATTCTCGCGCCCCTTCGCGTAGATGCGATCGTCGTGCGGATCCATCTCCGCCGGCAGGTCGATGTCCGGCCGGCACACGTGCAGGAAGCTGATCGGGTTGCCCTCCGCCAGCGCCGCCGCCTCTTCGCGGTTCACCACGTCATAAGGCACCGACGCCACCTTGGCCGCCAGGTCCTTAGGCGGTCGCAGAGCACGCAGAGGATTGAAGCGCATGGCAGGTCTCCGAAACGGGGCGATGCCGGGTAGCCGGGCGAGGGCGGAAGCGAACCGCCGGCAGTTAGGTTAACGCCGCGCACGCTCCGTGCTACCGCGAGGCGATACTGGCTTGACCCTAAACCCCATGTGCCCACCGTGTTTCGCCCCGCCGCCCCGCCTGCGCCTGCTGTTTGCGCCCCCCACCCGCACGCCTGCCGAACCGCTGCACCCCACCGGGTCGATCAGACCTTCGCCTACCGCCGCCGCCGCCGGGCAGCTTTACCGTTCTCATGAATCCTGCTTGAAAAGGAGCAGCCCCATGAGCCAGTCCACCTTCAAGTTGTTCGCCATTGTCGGGTCGCTCGTCACCGACCTCGCCGTGCCCGGCCTGCTGTACCACTGGGTCCAGCTCGAACAGAACGCCACCCAACTGACCGCCGGCCTCGACATCTCCGCCCAGCCGACCGGACTCTTGGCCGCCACCGCCCAACCCGCCACCACCCAGCCCACCGCCCAGCCCACCGACGACCCATTCGCCGCGGTCAGCGAGGCCGGAATTGCCGGCAGCCTCGATCTGTCCTTCACCGCCACCTGCCCAGGCGGCGGCTATGCCCAGCTTTCATGGTCCAACGCCACGCCATCCGGCGAGGTCGTGCTCGTCTACGCCCGCGAGACTGGCGCCTTCCGCATCGCCGAAGGCGGACCCTGCGGCGGCGTCAGCCTGGGCCTGGGCAGCCACCTCATCCAGGTCGTCTTCCATGGCGGCGCCGGCGAGAACGGCTCGCGAACCATCAACACCTACACCGGCCCCGGCGCCTGCGGCGGCTACCTCCAGCTCCTCGACCTCACCACCTGCCAGACCAGCAACGTTGAGTTGATCGAATAACGACCGCGCCCACGCGCCCAGAACTTGCCCGCAGCCTCTCCGGCGCCCGAGCGCGCCGGCTCCGCAGCGCACCCAGGCGCCCGCGCTCAATCCCCCGCCGCCTCCGGCACGCGCAGCTCCCGACGCATGATCTTGCCCGTCGGATTGCGCGGCAGCTTCTCCAGCGCGTACACATCGCGCGGCACCTTGTACTGCGCCAGCCACTTCCTGCAGTGCGACCGCAGCGCCACCTCGTCAAATGCCGCCCCCTCCACCAGCTCGACAAACGCCACCGGCGCCTCGCCGCGCGACTCATCGCGCACGCCGATCACCGCGCTCGCCGCCACGCTCTCGTGCTTGTTGAGCACCTCCTCGATCTCGCGCGGAAACACGTTCTCCCCGCCGATGATCATCATCTCCTTGATGCGCCCGGTGATATAAAGAAACCCGTCTTCATCTTCGCGCGCCATGTCGCCCGTGCGCAAAAAGCCCTCTTCATCAAACGCCGCCGCCGTCTCCTGCGGCAGTTTGAAATACCCCTGCATCATGTTCGGCCCGCGCAGGCGCAGCTCCCCATCTTCGTTCACGCCCACCCGCCGCCCGCTGCTGTCCACGATCTTCACTTCGATGCGCGGCAGGGCCCGGCCCACGCTGTGCCGCCGCGTCTCGCTCGGCCGGCACCAGTGGCTCACCGCGCTCGTCTCCGTCATGCCGAAACCTTCGTTGAGCACCACGTTCAGCCGCTCGCGAAACGCCTGCGACACCGCGTCCGGCAGCGGCTCGCCGCCCGACACCACAAACCGCAGGCTGCTCCAGTCCTCCGCCGTCTGCTCCTTCACGTTCAGCAGCGCCGCGTACATCGATGCAATACCCATGAACGCCGTCGGCCGGTGCCGCTTCATCAACTGCACGATCTTGCGCGGCATGAACCGCGCCGTGAAAATCACCTTCAGCCCGTGCGTCAACGGCAGCAGCGTCAGCGCCGTCAACCCGAAAACATGAAACTGCGGCAGCACGCCCAGGATCACATCGCGCTCGGTGAAATCCACCCACTCCATGCACTGCTGGATGTTCGCCGCGATGTTGCCGTGCGACAGCATCACCCCCTTGGGCTTGCCGCTCGTGCCCGATGTATACAGCAGCACCGCCAGCTCATCGCTGCCCACCCAGCGCGGCCAGCGCAGCGCCGGCATCTGCTTGAAGTTCATCGCATCCAGCCGCACCAGCCGCGGCCCGCGCGGCGCCTCGCCCACAAACTCCAGCATCGGACCGACCGTCACGATCGTGTCGATCTCCGAATCATCCACCACGTACTGCAGGTCGCTGCCCTTGAGCAGATAGTTCAGCGGCACCACCGTCCGCCCGAGCATCCACACCCCCAGCGCCGCCATCGGAAACAGCCCGCCCGTGGGCAGCATGATCCCCACGTGCCGCGCCTCGCTCACGCGCTCCACCTCCGCGGCCACGTGCAGCGCCCCCACCAGCACATCGATCCCCCGCCACGACCGCTGGTCATCGACCATCATCACCCGCGTCGGATGACACGCAATCTGCCGCAGTATCGCCCAGGGAACGCTCATGCCCACAATACTCGACCCTTTGGCCGCAATATCAACAGCAGCCGGACCTCACCGCCCAATGCCCAGCCATAGCCATGCCTGGGCGCTGCGCTTCTCTCCTCTCTCTCCTTTCTCCTCTCCCCTCTCTCGGCGCAGCCGCGCTTGATCCATCGCCTCCCGCCCGCTATCAAGCATGCTGACTTATCCACAACCACCTCCTGCCGCCGCACCAACCATGCCCGAACCGCTCGAATCAGCCGAACAACTCGAACACCTCGACGTCCCCGCCCACGCCTTCCGCACCCTCGTCGACAGCGTCGGCGTCAAGCGCTTCGCGGCCGGCATGGGCCTGTCCACCCGACAGGTCAACCGCATCCTCAGCGGCGCTCAGCCCAACCCCATCGACCGCCTCATCAAGAGCCTCTCGTGCTGCGACCCCGACGTCGGCGACCGCATCCTCGATCTCATCTGCCAGGAGATGGGCGGCTACTTCATCCGCGAGGAAACCATCGAAGCGGCATCCATCAACGCGGTGCGCGAATGCGCTGAAGCCATCGCCGCCATCAGCGACGGCCACATCTCCAAGATGGATGAACTGGTGATCCGCGAGGCCGTGTCGGCCCTGACCAGCCTCGCCCAACTCGTCCGCCGCCAGAAGATCCGCCGCATCACCGTCATCACGGAGTGATGGGGGGCCGTCTGCCGTGGAAATGCAACGGCTCGCGATCAAGACCGCTTCGCGGGAGAGGAATTCGATCGCGCCGCGCGGTGAGATGCGCTCTCTCCCGGCAATCTTGCAGATAGAATCCCTTGAGTCGAACGGGAGTCGAGAATGAGCGGAAGAGTTGGGGATCGAAAGCGACTGGTGTGCGTTAGCGCCGCCAATCTCCGGGAGCATCACCTCTACTTGACCGGGCACACCGACTTTTTCCCCGCCGATGCATTCGGCCCGTCAACCGCTAAAGCGGGCATAGCCAAGCCGGTACGTCTGGACGTGGCGGGGCTCACGGAGCCGGTGTTCACAGACATTCCCACTGACGCACGAACCGGCAAACCGCGGACATTTTTCCGCAAGCGCGCATGGGTGGGTGAGTTCTTCGCGCGGCACGGCATCAAGCCCGGCGACACCATCGCAATAGAGCGCATCGGCACCAGGCGCTTCCGCGTGCTCCCCTTTGATGCGAAGTCTGAGCACCAGCGCCTCAAGATCCGTGACGGGCGAACCGCACGCAGGTTCGCAGAATTCTTCGCCGGTATCGGCCTCGTTCGGATGGGCTTGGAGGCGGAAGGCTGGAACCTCGCCTATGCCAACGATATAGACCCCGAGAAACTGGCGATGTACCAAGCCCACTTCGGGGACGCCGATGAGCACTTCCACCTCGGCGATGTTCACAGCATCGATGGATCAAGGCTTCCTGATGTGGAATTGGCCACCGCCTCATTCCCGTGCACCGATCTATCCATTGCCGGCGCTCGGCTCGGCTTCAAAGGAGAGCATTCATCCGCTTTCTGGGGGTTTATCTCCGCCATCCGGGGCATGCACTCGCGTCGTCCTCCGCTTGTCATGCTGGAGAACGTGGTCGGGTTCCTCACCTCCCACGGCGGAGCGGACTTCCGGGCGGCAATGGAAGCTCTCAATGAACTTGGCTACGCGATAGATTCATTCGTACTCGATGCGCGATGGTTTGTGCCTCAGAGCCGTCCTCGCCTCTTCGTGGTCGGGTCGATGATCCCGAACGGGGATGCGATGGAATCCGCGCCGGTGTCGCGCATCCGCCCGATGCTCCTCCGCAAATTCATTGCGGATCATCCCGGCATCCGTTGGCAACTCCGCGACTTGCCCAACCCACCCGAGCGGTCGGAGCGGCTCCTACCAGATATTCTGGAAAACCTCCCCGACGATGCTCCCGAGTGGTGGAGCCGCGATCGCGCGGTCTACCTCTACAACCAGTTTTCCGAGCGCCACCGCACGACGGCGGACGCGATGATTGCGAAGCGCCGATGGTCCTACGCGACCGTCTTCCGTCGCGTGCGGATGCAGCCGAACGGAGAAAAGCGGTCGATGGGCGAACTCCGCACGGACGGCATTGCCGGATGCCTTCGCACCCCGAAGGGCGGGAGCGGTCGACAGATCCTCTTCAAGGCGGGATACGGGCGGTACGCCGCTCGCCTCCTCACGCCTCGCGAGTGCGCACGGCTCATGGGTGCCGATGAGTTCAACATCGGAGTACCCGACAATCAAGCATTCTTCGGATTCGGAGACGCGGTGTGCGTCCCGGCTATCTCGTGGATTGCGGAACACTACTTGAACCCGGCTCTCGCCTCCGTGCGCCCGGGGTTGAGTCGCGCCACCGTCGTGGGAGCATGAATGATGGCCAAGCCTTCGGACGTGCTCGCCCACTTCGAAACGTGGTACAAGGGGCTCAAGTCGATGAAGCAGTACGGCGGGCGTCCAGCGAAAGGAACAATCGCCGCGGCGTTGATCGTACTCGAACGGCTCCGCGACAAGTGCGCCCTCCGACTTCAAGACCACCTCGCGGAGGGCGGGGCGCAAATCTCCGGCATGAGCCTTTCGTCGCTTCGGAAAGTGCTCGTTCGGTTCGGAGAGAAGCGGGAGTTTCCGAGCGAAGGTGGGCGGACGAATCGCGGCAACAACAAGCCCGTGCGCGAGTTGCTCGGGGCGATGAGCGCCGCCGGGCTTGACAAACTCGACGAGAAGGAACGCAGCGCCGCAATCGACAAGATGCAAGGGGTGCTCGTGGGTTCGTTAGATGCCTACTACCGCCTGGAGCGCATCCGGTTCGAGTTCGATTCACGGAAGCCCGCTCGGTTCATGGTGGCGGAAATACTCGCCAAGGCGGGCGAGCGTCAGCAAACCGGGGCGGTTGCGCAGCACCTTGTCGGCGCAAAGTTGGCGATTCGCTTCCCGGATAAGACCATCCCGAACTTCTCGTACAGCGCCGCGGATGATCAAGGCGGACGCGCTGGCGACTTCCAAGTAGGCGAAACAGCCTTTCACGTCACCGTAGCCCCGAGCAAGGCGCACGCCGCGCGCTGCGCGAAGAATCTCCGCGATGGACTCGCAGCGTTTCTCATCGTGGATGAGACGAACGTCGATCGCGCCCGCTATGCGCTGGAGTTCGAAAGGATAGCCGGGCGGGTGGCGGTGGAGTCCGTCGAGTCATTCGTCGGACAGAACCTCTCAGAGTTGGCAGAGTTCACGGCGGATCGGGTCGTGCGGACGTGGGGCAACCTCCTCCGAACGTACAACGCGAGAGTCTCCGAAGTAGAGACGGATGGTTCGCTCCTCATCGAAGTTCCCACCGCGCTAGGCGGCGCGGAGGAAGAGGAGGAATGACGTGGACAACCTCTCGCCCGGAGCGCGACGCCGGGCGATGCAGGGCGTCCGCTCCCACGATACCAAGCCCGAGCGGATCGTCCGTTCCGTCGCCCATTCTCTTGGTTTCCGCTTCCGTCTCAAGCGACGGGACTTGCCCGGTTCGCCCGACTTGACGTTTCCCCGGCTCCGGGCCGTAGTGTTCGTTCACGGGTGCTACTGGCATCAACACCGATGCCCGCGCGGCGCCCGCCTCCCGAAGTCGAATCGCGGCTATTGGCTCCCGAAGTTGAAGCGGAATACCGAGCGTGACCGGCGCGCCATGCGAGCCCTCCGGCGCGAGGGGTGGCGCGTGCTCGTGGTGTGGGAGTGCCAGACGCGGGACTTGGAGCGTCTACGGACCCGGCTCGCCCGGTTCCTTCGGGGCGGCTATCCGCGATAGAAACCTGCCATTCGAGACGACGGCACGGACGTTCATCCCGAATCCGCGCTGCCTGTCGCCATGCTCCCTGTGATCTCGACAGCATGCCGGTCCGCTCGGCAGCATTCCCAGAGTCTTGGCATTATGCCGGCGCTGGCGGCAGCATCCCGGCGCTTTGGGCAGCATCCCCGCGGTCTCGCCATCCTCCCCACCGCCTCGGCAGCATGCCGCGGGTCTCGGGAGCATGCCGCAAGCGCGAATACGCGCCGAATTGGCAGGTATTGGGCGTTTTTCTCACTCCGGGCTGGATTCAGACCCCTGTCGCGCCGAAGGCGGGTGGTGGATTGCATGGCCACAAGAGGCAAGCGTCATCATGCCAGTACCTCTCTTTCCGCCGCGCCGGGATAGTGACTTGCTCAATTGGTCCCGGAACTTTGCCGCCATGATTTCGGCCGCGCCGGGGGTGTATGGCCTGACTCCGGCGCAGGCGGCGAGCTTCGCGGCCTTGCAGAGCGCATACGCCAGCGCCTACACCATCGCCCGCAAGCCCGAGTCGAACTCGCGGACCAACATTCTCATCAAGAACGATGCGCGGCTCAATCTGCTCGACGGGCCGGGCGGGGCGTGGGAACTGGTGCGCCTCATCCAGGCGAATCCAAACCTGACCGACGGGCAGCGCACCGGCCTCGGGCTGCAGCCGGTGGATCGGCATCGATCGCGGGTCGGCCCGCCGGCGAGCCCGCCGGATATGCACATCCTCGGCGTGGCGGGGCGGGCGATCAAAGTGCGGCTGCGCGACGTCGACCACTCAGAGCGGCGCGGCAAGCCCGATGGCGTCGAGGGCGCGGTCATCCTCTATCACGTCGGGCAGACCTTTCCGGCCGATGCGGGCCAGTGGAGGTTTGCGATGCTCACGGCCCGGCCGCTCTTTGAGTTTGAACTGCCCTGGGAAGTGCCGGCGGGGAGCAAGGTGTGGCTCGGCGCGTTCTGGTTCAACGCCCGAAAACAGTCCGGCCCAACGGCCACGCCGCGCAGCACGATTGTCGGGGAAGGATTGCGGCTCGCGGCGTGAAGCGCGGCCAAGCGCCGAGATCGTCGCAAGAAGTCATTGAAGGGCAAAACGAAAAAAAGGCCCGCCGGTCCTAGTAGGTACCCCACGCGGCGCGTGGGACTTCGGACAGGTAGGCCTGCTTGATTATGCGATCGAACGACCACGGCGTCAAGTGAAAAACCGCCCCGATCAGGCAAAAGGCTCTACACGCGGCCGCGAGGCTGTTCTCTTTTTGACCCTCGTTGAGCCCAGGGTGTCGGCGACGAGACAGGCGCCTCACATGGGGCATCAGGCAGCCCGCCCTTTACGCCATCGCGACTCTTCGCGCGAGCTTCCCCCGTCTGCGGTCTCCGCGCCTCCGCATGAGCCCGACTTCCCCGAGTGCCTCCTGCCTTCCCGTCATCCCATCACCGCCTCACCGCCTCACCCCTTCGCGGCCTCATCTCTTCGTGCCCCTTTGTGCCCTTCGAGCCCTTTGTGGTGAAGATTCCGGCCCCGCGCGCGCCGGCGCCAGGGGGTGCGTGCAACTTGTGCGCTGACTTTCCAGAAACGCAGAAAAACGGATTAAAAGGCGCGGCCACCCCCCTCAGACAAATCAAAATCGATGAAAATCGCTCAAAGTGCGCCTCAATTTGGCGCGCTGGGCTACATGTGCGCCGCCGCGCGCGCGGCCCTGCACGAAAACCCCCGCACGGAAGCGCTCCCGCGCGCATGGCTGGCGCTTAACCCGGTGCGCGCCCGTGCTGGCATGCGGATTGCCTCGAAGTTTTTTCCATTTCGCCCCTGCCGCCCGCGCCACGCGGCATAATCCTTGCATGGCCCCTCGCCACGCCGCGCCGCAGACCCGCACTCGCGTCGCCGAATCAACGCCCGCCGCGCACACCAGCGCACGCGAATCGGTATCAGGTGATGACGCGCGGCGAAGCGCCGAGAAAGGAGAAAGGAGACCGTTGAGCAGTGAAGCCGATCCACGATCCCTCGATGCCCCGTGGCGAAGGGCGCTTTCGCCTTGCTTGCGCTTCGGGCTCGTTGATGCCTCGCCCCCTCACTCCATCGCCGTCTCGAGCAGCAGGGCCGAAGACAGCAGCACCGTCAGCGCCCCGGCCGCGGCGAGAAGAATCGCAATCGTGATGAACGCTCCGAACAAGCCGAGACCATCGATCAGCGCCTGGGCCAGCAGCGGGCCGCTGGCCGCGAAGACCCACGCGCCGCCCATCATCAGGCTCGAGGCGAAGCTCGTGCGATGCGGCAGCAGGCGCTGGGCCACGGCGATCGACACCGGCGTGGCCGACGCGAATCCGACGCCGGCGCAGATGGCCAACGCGATCGCGACCCACGGCGAGGCAAGCGGGAAGCAGATGATGGCAGGCACGCCGATGATCGCCGAGCCGACGAGGATGGGCTTCTCTTTGCCGGGCCGGACGACGAAGGCGCCCAGCAAGCCGCCGATGCCCATGCCGATCGACATCGCCGCCTGCATGCGGCCGTTGAGGATCGCCGACGATTCGCGCAGCGAAGCATCGAGCACCGCCGCCCCGCTGGCGCTGAGCGTGACCGACTCGGCCCAGCGCACCACCAACGTGACCAGCGCCTGGTTGACGGTGAAGCGGGCGATGTTGCCGGCGTACAGGATGGCGACGGAGGTCCAGCGGCGGCGGACCTGCTCGGGCGAGAGGGCGGCAGCGCGGTCGCCGGCCTGCACGTGGCGGTGCGGGATGGCGCCCACGGCGAGCCAGAGGGCCATCGCGCCCAGAAAGCCGGGCACGATGAACCAGATGAGCGATCGCAGGCCGAAAGACTCGTTGAGCCAGGGCACGAGCAGGCTGCCGGTGGTCGAGCCGATCATGCCGCCGGTGAAGAAGACGGCCACTCCCATGGATCGGCGCCGGCCGGAGAGTTGGCCCATGGCCGAAGCGCCCACGGGGTGGAACGCGCCGATGCCGGCCGTGGCGATCGCCTGGAGGATGAGCAGTTGCGAATAGGTCGTTACAAAGCCGAGCATCGACAGGGCCAGCGCGGCGCCGAGCAGGCCCAGCGGACCGAAGATGCGGGTGTTGTAGCGATCGCTCGCCGCGGCGACGACGGGCTGAATGAGCCCGCTGCACAGCGAACCGACGGCCAGCAGCAGCGCCCCTTGCCCCTGGCTGATGGTGATGCGCCCCTCCAGCACGCTCAGCAGCGGGATCACCGTCATGGAGAAGCAATCGACGATGACGTGGGCGATGACGAGGATGGAGAGGCGCTGGGTAACGAGGGTGATGCCAGCGGGCGCCGCGGGGGCCGGGACGATGCCAGGCGCGGCGGCCGGGGCCGCTATGGGGGCGGCGGCGGGGCCGACGGCGGGCTCAATCACAGCGCCGACGGCGGCCGGCGGCGCGGCGGCAGCGCCTGGAGTATCAACCACGACGGGTGAAGGCATGGACGATGGTAGTCGAGGCTCATTGCGGGCAGGCGGTCGGGCAGCACCTGAATCGGTACTGTCGCCCGAGGGATTCGGCGCTCACGCGGCGGGCGGATGGATGGGCACTTCGAGCACGAAGCACGCGCCCTGGCCGCGCATCGTGGCCGGGTCGAGCCGCAGGTCGCCTCCCATGTCGCGGGCGAGGCTGCGGCACAGCGCCAGGCCCAGGCCGACGCCGGCGGATGCTTCTTTAGTGGCGCGCTTGCCGCGCTGGAAGGGGGCAAACAGCCGCCGCGCCGTTTCGCCGTCGATGCCCGGGCCGTGGTCGCGCACGCAGATGAGCACGCGATCGCCGCCTCGCTTGAGCAAGAGGTCGATCCGGCGCGGGTCGTTGCCGTTGGCGTATTTGCACGCGTTATCGACAAGGTTGGTGAGGATGCGGCTGACGCTGTCACGATCGACGTGGACGACCTGCTCGGGGCCCAGTTCGCTGGAGAGGCTCAGTTGCATGCCATGTTCATTGCACTGGCGCTGGAGCAGCGGCCCGATCTCGTCGAGCAGCGCCTGCACCTTGACGGGTTGCGGCGAAGTGTGCTGGCGGCCCTCTTCGAGCCGGGCGTACGCGAGGACGTTTTCGACGAGCCGCGCCAGGCGCGATGACTCGCTGCGCAGGGTTTCGAGGTATTCGCGCCGCCGGGCCGCGTCGGGCACCATGTCATCGGCAAGCATCTCGGAGTAGAGACGAAAGGTGGTCAGCGGCGTACGAAGCTCGTGGGTGACGGCGGAGGCGAAGTCGCTGCGGCGCCGGCCGTAGAGCAGGCTGGCGTGGAGCATCATTCCGCCGACGCTCAGCGCCAGCAGCACGACGGCCCAGACGATGACCAGCGCCAGGCGGGTGGGCGTCAGGCCGGCAGCGCTGGCGGCGATGGCGGGCACGCCCTGCACGCCGGCGGGGACGGTGGCGAGATTGACCAGCGGCGCCGCGTCGCCGTCATCGCCAACGTCGAGGCGCGGCACGACGTCGGCTTCGGGCATGAGATCGGCGACTTCTTCGATAAGCGTGGCGCGAAGGCGCGGCCAATCAACCAGAAAGCCCTGCAAATGCTGCTGTCCGCCGGCGCGGATCGACCGGAGGTAGATGAGTTCAGGTTGCGACGCGGCATCGCCGACCCACAGCGGGACGAACGGGCCGACGTGCACCGCATCGGACTTCGTGAAGACCGGCGGCGGAGCGAGCGAGCCGATATCCGCGGTCTGGCGCGGCGGGCTCGCATCGAGTTGCTGCGCGCCGGCCTGGTACGCTTCGTTGCTCTCGATGCTGCGCGCGGCCCGCTTGACCTGTTCGATGTTCGACCAGTTGATCTGCGCTTTCTGGTAGTCGGCGCCGACATCCTCCTGCATCTGAAACACCTGCGCGGGCGGAGGCTCGGGCGTCATCGCCAGCGCCGACTCGGCATCGATCACGCGGGCGCGGAGGTCGTCGAGATGGATCAGATGCGCGATGCGGTCGAGCACGGTATTGCAGCCGAGTATCTGCTCGGAAGTGAGAACGGTCGATTCGGCGAGGTCGCGATGATTGCTCGTAGGCACCTGCGGCGAACTGAGCCGTCCCTGCGCATCGATCTGGAAGTGCAGCGTGATGATCGGCTCGCGGAACGTGAGCAGCGGCGAAGGCGTGAGCACCGCGCCTTCGTCGATGGGCGTGAGCATGCGGGTGTAGGCGCGTTCCTGCGGGTAGTAGGACAGGTATTCAAAGTATGGCCGAGCCGCTTCGCGCGCCAGGCGCGGGCCGAGCCAGGAGTCCATCCGCCACAGCGCCAGGCGCAGGACTTCCTGCCGGCGGGCGTCGGCGCGGGCCTGGAACTCCGAGCGTTCGAGCGCGAGCACCGCCGAAGTCACCCACGCCAGGGCGATGACGACCAGCGCAGCGCCGAGCGCAAACCACTTCCACCATGCACCAGGTCGCCTGCTCATCGCGGCTCGATCTCCACTTCACTGCTGAGCATGTATCCCTTGCCGCGCACAGTGGCGATCATCTCGGTGTCGTGCTCATTCACGGCGAGTTTGTCGCGCAGGCGGGCGACGTGCATGTCAACGGTGCGCGTCTCGACGCCGCGCGGGTCGATACCCCACACGCGGTGGAGCAGTTCATCGCGGGTGATGATGCGGCCGGCGTTGGCGGCGAGGTAGCGCAGAATGCCGGCTTCGCGCTGCGAGAGCGTGGCGCAGCAGGCGCCGGCCTGCACGACTTCGCAGCGGTCCAGCCGGACGATCATGTTTCCCAGGCGCAGGCTCTGCACGTCGCTGGGGCGCTCGGGGCTGCGGCGGAGCACGGCCTCGACGCGCGCGAGCAGTTCGCGGGCGCTGAAGGGCTTGATGACGTAGTCATCGGCGCCACTGACGAGGCCGCGCACGCGATCATCTTCGCTGCCGCGCGCGGTCACCATGATGACGGGCAAGGTGGGACGGGCGGCGCGGAGGTCATCGAGGATGCTGTAGCCGTCGCGGCCGGGCAGCATGACGTCGAGCAGGACGAGATCGATGCTGGATTCGACGGCCATCGCCGCGCCGCGCCGGCCGTCGGCGGCTTCCAGCACTCCGTAGCCGGCGTAGCGCAGCGCATCGACGAGGCCGCGCCGGATCGCCGTGTCATCTTCGACTACCAGGATGGTCTGCTGCGTCACGACTCAATCCTCGGGCCAGGGATCATACCGCATGGCGATGGGCTGCGGGCGCGGCAGCGGCGTGGCGCCGCACCGGCGCCACGCCGCAAAGTGTTCGGGGGGAAGGCTCCCGAACGAAAGGGGTCACTGGCACGATCAGCAATCCTCAACCTTGAGTTGGGCCTGGTCGTCCTGCGGCTGTTCCGCCGCCGGCTGTTCGAGCGCGGGATCCGGCTTGAACTGGAAACCCTTGGCCTGCGCCTGAGCGCGGATCGCTCCACGCAGAGCCGCGTCGAACGAGCGGTCGGCATCGCTCTGGTGCTTTTTCATTTCTTCGTTGACATAGGCCTGGCGCTTGGCGCTGTAGTCGGCAATCTCCTTCTGGATCGCTTCGCGCTTGGTGTTCACCTCGGCGATGCGGGCCTGCTTCTGCTCGAGTGTCATGCCGCGCATCGCTTCGGGCAGTTCTTCATCCTTGATCTCGGCGAGTTTGAAATCCTCGGCTTTGCAGGCGTCGACGAGATCCCAACCGGCGTTCCAGTAGAGGCCGCCGCCCTTGGTCGAGCAGCGCTGGGCCGCGGTGGCGGTGTTGAGCGACTGGGCGTTGGCGTCCTGCTGGGCCTGGTTCATTTTGCCCTGCTCGCCCGCAGCGCCGTAGGGGATGTACGTTTCGTTGATCGCGCTGCTCAGTTCGGCGAGTTTGTCATCAAAGGGAGATGCGATGACGATGTTGCCGTTGTTGTGGTCAATGGCGGCGTAGTGGCCGTCGGCGAGCAGGGCGACTTCGCGCCAGCCCGGCGCGATCTGATCGGCCGGGTTGCCGCAGTAGATGGCGTTGACCATCACGCCGCGCGAAATGAGACTCTTGCACACGTCGGGGTAGCGGAACTGCTGGTCCTGGTCGGCGGATTCATTGCCGGCGACGACGACGAGTTTGAGGGTGCTGTCAGAGGGCGTCCAGTCGAGTTGCTCGCCGGCTTCGCGCAGGACGCGGCCAACGAGTTCGGTGCCGCCGTTGGTGCGCAGCGCGAACAGTTGGCGCGAAACCTCATCGAGGTCTTCGGTGAAGGGGCAGTCGATTCTCACCCAGCCGTCTTCGGCGATGTGGCCGTCGTTGCCGTACGTGAGCAGCGCCACGCGCAGGCGCGGCGTGGGCGTAGCCAGCGCGAGATCGTTGACAATGTCCCAGAGTTTGAGTTTGGCCGCTTCGATGAGGCCATCCATGCTGCCGCTCGTGTCGAGACAGATGGCCAGTTCGACGGTGCGGCGAGCGGCCTCGCGCGGCTGAACCACGAACGGCGGGAGCGCTCCGACGCCTTCGAGAATGAAGACCTGGCCTTCGCCCAGAGGGAGAATCTGCTCCTGGGCCGTCTGCGGAGGCGGCGCGGCGAGCGCGAGGGCGGATGCGGATACTGCGGCAAGTGATGAAGCACGAAGGAAGTTCATGGAGTTCTCCTTGGATGACGATCGGATGGTTGCGTGATTACGGATTCGGGCTGTTTCGCACGAGGATGTTGCGGCCTTCGTAACGGAGCATGATGTCGCCGTCGAGCGAGAGTACGCCCTGGCGGTTCTGGGTGATGAGCGCCTGGAGGATGGCGATGTGTTCGGGGCTGCCGAACTGCACGGTCTCATCAGGCGTGATGGCTTCGCCGGGAGTTTCGCTGGGCGTGATGAGTTGCGAATCGATCCAGCAGTTGTCCCGCTTGAAGAACGCGCGGTCGCAGACCTGCTGCACAGCGGAGATCTCCACGCGATTGAGTTTGTCATCCACGTACTGGTTCTGGTAATTCAGTTTCGCCTGGAGCTTCTGCTCGTTGAAGTTGACGCCCTGGTTGACGGCGCTCTGGCCCCAGCGCTGCTGAACGGCGCGGGTGTCGAGGTTTGTATTGCAGTTCGCCTGGAGGTTGTTCCAATCGGAGAGATCGGTGCCCTCGGTGGCGAGGAACGCCGTGTACTCCGTAAGGATGCCGAACTCCGTAGACAGGCGGAGAATCTCCTCGGCCAGTTCGCGGTAGCGCGGATCTTCGAACACCGGCGTGTTGTTGGTGATGCTGCCGACCGACGCAGCGCCGGCCTGGCGGATCTGATCGACGAGATACGCGATGCGCCGGCTGGCCCACAGCCGCGGCACAAAGGCGTTGCGCGTCGTGGCGCTGCCCAGATCGAACTCGAACTCGAAGGTCTTCTGCTCGCCGAGGAAATCGCCCGTCAAACGGAAGTGCAGCGGCGAAGCGTTGGCCCCGGGCTGGCGATACTGGCCAAGCACGATGAGTTGATCGCCGTCGAACAGATCGGGCAGCGCCGAGGGAATGAGTTCGCGAACCGCGGCGCCGGTGGTCTCCTGACCCTGATCATCGATCGTGTCGAGATTCGCGTTGGCAAGGACGGGGCCGGACAGGCGGCGGAAGGTCTGCGCGACTTTGAGTTCGACATCTTCATCGGGCTGAACGTAGACGGACACGGCGCGGGTGGCGTCGGAAAGGCGATCGAGCAGCGGGACGTTGACGTCGTTGCCCACGCCGAAGGTAAAGATGCGGCGGTGCTGGGGGTTGCCCTTGTCCGCCAGGGCGCGGATGTCCACTTCTGAAGTCCGGCCGACGGTCGGCAGGCCATCGGTGAGGAAGAGCACGATGGGCAGGCGGCCTTCAGTCGATTCATGCGTCTTGAGCGCCTCGACGAGGGCGTCGTGTATGTTGGTCCCCCCGCCGGCGCGCATCATGTCGAGGTAGACGCGGGCGGCCGCGGCGCTCTTGCTGTTCTTTTCGACGGGTTGGTTCGAGAAGAGCGAGACGGTCGTGGAGAAGTCGATGATGTTGAACGCTTCGCCGTCTTCCAGGCCTTCGAGCACCTGCAATGCCGCGGCCTTGGCCTGGTCCATCTTCGGCCCGGCCATGGAGCCGCTGCGGTCGATGACGAGCGTGACTTCGCGCTTGATGCCTGGGCGCTGGTCTTTGGATTCGCCGGGCAGGCCGGCGACGAGCAGGAAGTAGCCGCCTTCGATCTTGGGATCGGGATACGCGTAGAGCGAAGCGGTAACGCCCTGCTGCTCGCGCAGATAGGACAGGCGAAATGATCCGGGATCGGCCACGCTGCCGGGTGCGATGCCGGCGCTGAAGTGATTGGGCGACACGCGCTTGGTCTCGAGCGTGTGGCTGGGGGAATAGACCATGGAGATGGGCTGACGCGACTGCATGTCCACCTGCACGTTCCAGGGATGCCGGCGGTCGAGCGACTCGCTGCGGGGCAGGATGTAATCGACGCGCGGGCCATCGACGCTGAGCAGATGCTCGTAGGTGAGGCGGACCTTCTGCGTGCCGCCGGCGGGGACGGGAAAGACGCTTGAGCGGACGAGGTTGTAGCCGGCGAATTCGAGCAGTGCGGGGTCGCGGACCTTGGCCACGATGGCGTCGTAGAGGCGGCGGGCTTCGTCGCGGCGCATGACCTGAGCGGTGGGCTCGGCGGAGGCGCCCTCGAAGAGGAACGAGCCGACGACGGCGCCATCGGGCACCGGCAGCAGCAGCACCGCCTCGGCCTGGGCCGATGAGGTGTTGCGCAGCGACACTTCGAGCGTGGTCGTCGCGGTGGAATCGAGGATGCGGACTTTTGCATCGACCTTTTCGATGAGAATTGGATCGCCCGGGCGCACGACGTTGAAACTGCGGGCCTGGGGCACGACGACCTGGGTCGCGCTGCCGAGGCTGGAGCGGATGATGATCTCGATCTGCTGGTCCTGGGCGCTGGCCGGGACGGCGAACAGGCCGAGGAGGGTGAGGAGGGTGGTTATCAGGCGTGCGGTAGAGCCGGGCGTGGTCTGCATGCGTCAATCTCCTGCGGCGAGCGAATCGGTTCCCGCCCACAGTAGATATACGCTCGAACGGCATGCAGGCGCGCAACAGCGCTGTAACAACGGCAAACCCAGCGGCGGATCAGATCTGCCCGACCCAGCCGCGGTCGTGTTGTTTGAACAGTTGGCGCAGCGACTCGACCTGCTCGGCGGGCAGCGGGCCCTTATCGAGCAGTTGCACGTTGCGCAGGAAGTGGTCGGCGCGGCGGGTGCCGATGATGATGCTGCTCACGCCCGGCTGGAATGCGGCAAAGCGCAGGAAGAGTTCATCCCAGGCGAGCGGTTCGGGTTCGAGTTTCATCGCTCGGGCGCGCTTCCAGTATTCCTCGCAGTATTCGCCGGCGGGCTGCTCGTCGAAGCGCCAGAAGGCGTTGGCCAGCGGGCGCTTGATGATGACGCCCAGGCCCCTGGCCTTGCAGTGCGGCAGGGCGCGGTCGAGGCAGGACTGATCGCAGATGTTCAGCGAAGTCTGGATGCTGGCGAAGCGGCCCGAGTCGATGGCCCAGAGCAGTGCTTCGTTATCGCCGCTGTAGGCTGCGCAGCGGATCTTGCCGGCCTCGACGGCGCGATCCAGCGCGTCGATGGCGTCGCCCTGCCGAAGCACATCCAGGCCGCACGAGTGCAGGTGCATGATGTCGATGCGGTCGGTCTTGAGCAGCTGGAGCGAGCGGTCGATGCCTGTGGTGATGGCGCCGGGCGACCAGTCTTCGTTCATGTCGCGGTCGTAGCCGCACTTGCTGCTGAGGACGAATTCATCGCGCCGGCTGGCGATGGCCTTGCCGATGCGCTCTTCGGAGAGGCCGTACATCCCGGCGGTGTCGATGAGCGTGACGCCCGAGTCGAGCATGGCGTTGAGCAGGGCCTGCACGTCGCGGTCGCCCACGCCGCCTTTCTCGCCGGGCGCGTGCCAGATGGCCGCTCCGCCGAAGCCGATGGCGGAGACGTTGAGGCCGGTGTTGCCGAATGGGCGCTGCTGCATCTCATCCTCCCGTCGAATTGAGCGTTACATGACGATGGTACGCGCCGGAGTGGCCGGTTCACTGCACGGCGCGTGGCGCGGGATGCACCCTTACAATCTGCGGCTATTTTTGGAAGCCACCCTCATGACGCCGCAGCCGGGCATCGCGCTCGACCAACTGATTGACCAGTGCATGATCAGCGATCGGCATCGCCTCATGCAGCGGTTGCGCGCGCTGGGCGGGCAGGCGCAGAGGCGTTCGCAGCGCGGACGCGGCGCGGCGGCGCGGCGGCCGGGTGATTCGCTCGCCGCGCTGGAAGCGGATATCCGCAAGTCGATGGATCGGGTTGCGGCTCGCCGTAGTGCTTTGCCGCGCATCACATATCCGCCCGAGCTGCCGGTGGTCCAGAGGCGCGATGAGATCGCCGAGGCCATCGGGCTCAATCAGGTGGTCGTGCTCTGCGGCGAGACGGGCTCGGGAAAGACGACGCAACTGCCCAAGATCTGCCTTGAACTGGGGCGAGGCATCACGGGCACGATCGGCCACACTCAGCCGCGGCGCGTCGCGGCGCGGACGGTGGCGGCGCGGATCGCGGATGAACTTCGCGTGCCGCTGGGAAAGCAGGTCGGCTACAAGATCCGCTTCGGCGACCAGACGAGCGAGAACACGCTCATCAAGATCATGACCGACGGCATCCTGCTCGCCGAAACGCCCAGCGACCGGCTTCTCAATGCGTACGACACGATCATCATCGACGAAGCGCACGAGCGCAGCCTGAACATCGACTTTCTTCTGGGGTACATCAAGCAATTGCTGCCGCGCCGGCCCGATCTGAAGGTCATCATCACCTCGGCGACGATCGACCCGCAGCGTTTCAGCGCGCACTTTGACGAGGCGCCGATCATCGAGGTGTCGGGGCGGACGTATCCGGTGGAGGTGCGCTACGAGCCGCCGGTTGCCGAGACTGATGAGCAGGAGGCGCCGGACCTGATCGACGCGACGGTGGGCGCTGTGGATGAACTTATCCGGCGCGAGCGCGGCGACATCCTCGTGTTTCTCAGCGGCGAGCGTGAAATCCGCGAGGCGGCCAAGGCGCTGCGGCACCAGGCGTCGCGCGGCGTGGATGTGCTGCCGCTGTATTCGCGGTTGAGCGGCGCCGAGCAGAATCGCATCTTCCAGCCGCACCAGCAGCGGCGCGTCGTGCTGGCGACGAACGTGGCGGAGACGTCGGTGACGGTGCCGGGCATCTCGTGCGTGGTCGATCCCGGCAACGCGCGCATCAGCCGCTACAGCACGCGCACCAAGGTGCAGCGCCTGCCGATCGAGGCGATCTCGCAGGCGAGCGCCGAGCAGCGCAAGGGTCGCTGCGGCCGCATCGGGCCGGGCGTCTGCGTGCGGCTGTATTCGGAATCGGACTTTGCCGCACGCCCGGAATTCACCGAGCCGGAGATTCTGCGCACCAACCTCGCCAGCGTGATCCTGCAGATGAAGGCGCTGCGGCTGGGGGATGTCGAGCGATTCCCATTCATCGAGCGGCCGACGGCACGGATGATCCGCGACGGCTATCACACGCTGCGCGAACTCGGCGCCGTCGATGCGCACAATGAGCTGACCGAACTCGGGCGCGAGCTGGCGCGTCTGCCGATCGACCCGCGGCTGGGGCGGATGATCCTGCAGGCCGATCGCGAGCACTGCCTGGCCGAAGTGCTCATCATCGCCGCGGCGCTCTCCATACCCGATCCGCGCGAGCGGCCGCATGACCAGCAGGAGAAGGCGGACGCGGCCCACGCGCGCTTCGCGCACGAAGACTCGGACTTTCTCGCGTTTGTCAATCTCTGGCGCGCGTATCACGACGAAGCGAGGCGGCTGTCGCACAGCAAAGCCCGCCACTGGTGCCGGCAGAACTACGTCAACTTCATGCGCATGCGCGAGTGGCACGACATCCACACGCAACTGCGCGAACTCTCTCTTGAGAGCAAACTCCGTCTGAATTCTGAGCCCGCCGCCTACGACACGGTGCACCGAGCGGTTTTGTCGGGCCTGCTGAGCAACATCGGCCTGCGCACCGACGGGCACGAATACACCGGCGCGCACGGCACGAAGTTTTTCATCTTTCCCGGCTCGGGCCAGTTCAGGAAGAGTCCGGCGTGGATCATGGCCGCCGAGATCGTCGAGACGACGCGGCTGTACGCTCGATGTGTGGCGAAGATCCAGCCGCAGTGGATCGAGACTCTGGCCGAGCACCTCGTGAAGAAGCATTACTCGGAGCCGATGTGGAACGAAGGCAGCGCGCAGGTGACGGCAGCCGAGCGCGTGTCGCTGTACGGCCTTGACATCGCGTCGGGCCGGCGGGTGCATTACGGCCCGATCGAGCCCAAGGCCTCGCGCGAGCTGTTTATCCATCACGCGCTGGTGGAGGGGCAGTGGCGCACCCAGGCGCCGTTCTTCGAGCACAACCGGCAACTGGTCGCAGAGGTTGAGAAGGTCGAAAGCAAGGTGCGCAAGCGCGATGTGCTCGTCGATGTGCACCAGCGCTTCGCGTTCTACGACCAGCGTCTGCCGCCTGACGTGTTCAGCGGAGCTGCCTTCGACAAATGGTGGAAAGAGGCCCAGCGAAGCAAGCCGCGCCTGCTGCACATGACGCGCGAAGATCTCGTTCAGATTGAGCGAAGCGCCGCCGACTTCCCCGATCGCATGACGGTCGGCGAACTCACGCTGTCGCTGCGCTACGTTCACGACCCCGGCGCGCCCGACGACGGCGTGACGGCGATCATCCCCGTCGAAGCGCTGCACGAGATCGATCCCGCGCCGTTCACCTGGCTCGTGCCCGGCATGCGGCTGGAGAAGATGACGGCGCTGATCAAGTCGCTGCCCAAGAACACGCGCACGGCGTTTCTGCCTGCGGCCGAGTTCGCAGGCGTCTGCGCGGAGAGCCTCAAGCCGGACGGGCGGCCGCTCGAAGCCGCGCTGGGCGAGGCGCTGCACAGCCTGCGCGGCATCCCCATCAGGCCGTCCGACTTCCAGATGGACAAGCTCGATCGACATCTGCTCATGAACTTCCGCATCGTCGATCGGCGCGGCCACGTGATCGGCGAAGGGCGCGATCTCGAACAGCTCCGCCGCGACCTCGCAGGCAAGGTGCGCTCACAACTGCAGTCGATGAGCGACCAGCGCTATTCGCGCACCGGCATCACGACGTGGGACTTTGGCGCGCTGGCCGAGTCGATCGAGATCAAGCGCGGCGGCATGACGGTGACGGCGTATCCGGCCGTGGTGGATGATGGCGCTTCGGTGCGGCTGACGATTCTTGACACTGCCGCGGCGGCGCTGGCGGCGAGCCGGCTGGGGATCCGCCGGCTGTACGTCATCGCTGCGCACGATGAGTTGGCGCACCAGTTGAAATCCATGCCGCAACTCAACCGGCTCAAACTGCTCTATACCTCGCTCGGCCCGACCAAACTGCTGCACGAGCAGATCATCGAGACCGCGGCCCAGCAGGCGTTTCTTGGAGACGGCGAGATACCGCGAAGCCGCGAGCGATTTGATGCGCGGCTCGACGACGGCTGGGTGCGCATCGGTGAGGCGATGTTCAGCATCTGCTCGCTCGTCGAGCCCATCCTTGCCGCCCGGCACGAGGTGCACCTGCGGCTCGACAAGCCGGCGCCGGCTGCGTGGAAGGCGATCGTCGATGATCTCAAAACGCAACTCTCAGAGCTGCTGCCCGCCGAGTTCCTGCGCGTCACGCCGCTCGAGCGATTGCGGCACATTCCGCGCTACGTGGCGGCGATGCAGCGCCGGCTCGAGCGCCTCAGCGGCGCGGGGATGCAGCGCGACGCCCAGCATCGCCAGGTGATCGAGGTGCACCGCGCCCGGCTCGCGCAGGCCATGGCCAGGCGCGATCCGAATCAGCCGATCGATCCTCGGCTGGTCGAGTATCGCTGGCTCATCGAGGAGTTGCGCGTGTCGATGTTCGCGCAAGACCTCGGCACAGCCGAGAAAGTCTCGCCGCAGCGATTGGACAAGTTGTGGGAGCAGATGGCTTAGGTTGCAGATTTCGGATCGCACGTGCAGTACGATTAGCAAACGATGAAGCAGAGAGTGTACCTCGACACTTCGGTGATCAGCGCCCTCGATGATCTTCGGCATCCAGAGAGGGCACAGATGACCCGTGACTTCTGGTTGCGTCTGGACGAGTTTGAGATCTGCTCGAGCGAGGCGATTCGAATCGAAATCGTCGGCACACGGGATGATTCCCGCCGTGGTGAGATGTTGCGCCTTCTTCCGCAGATCATGATTCATCCACTCACGAGCGAGATGAGATCACTGGCCCGGAGATACGTGGATGCGGCAGTTTTCGGAGAGTCAGTCGTCATCGACGCCCTCCATGTGGCAGCGGCCGTTTTGACGCAGTGTGAAGTACTCGTTTCCTGGAATTTCCGACACTTGGTCAATCGGAGGCGGCGGGCGGCGGTAAACGCAATCAACGCGGAGCAGGGACTTCAGTCCATCGAAATCGTCGCTCCACCAGAGGTTTGAAGCCTAGAATCCGCTGTGAACGGCGAGCCGCTTTATTTCGATTATCCGGCTGCTGCCCGAGCGGCTGGGATCAGCACCGAGCAGTTGCGCCTTCTCGAGCAGATGTTCCGAGCTGATTATCCGACGGACGACATGCTTTACGAACTGCACGTGCTGAGGGCGTGCAACTCGGTGAGTGGCGGCCTGGCTTCACTTGACGCCATTCTCCGCGAAGCCAGGGACCGCGGCGCATCTGCGGCTTGAGCGCCGCCGATCGACTTGAACCGGCCGAATCCGCGAGGCACCAGGTCAACTCAGGACCTGACGGACGCGCGGCCGCGCGGGGCGACGAAGGATTAGCGCTCGCCGAGGCTCCGTTTCGCGTCGTACTGTCAGGTTGCACCTGACCTACTCGCTGCGCGTCGGCTCTCAAACGCCGGGCCGCGCTCAAAGCAGCGGTCCCGACCTTGTATCTTTCCTCTGTGGTCTGATTCGAGTATGACTGTGCCAGTGACAACGACGCCCCGCCGCGCGGCGGGGCGTCGTTGGCCGGTCGGCAGATCGTCCCGACCTCGG